>CBDUYN010000048.1:0-55037 GCA_965371445.1 uncultured bacterium
GCGTCAGGAATAACCCCCCGCCTAGTGGTGGACAGACTAAGACAAGTTCACCTACTCCAGGAGCCGCAGGTCGAGGCTCAGCGCCCCTTCCGTACCCACCTCGACGACCTCGGGCACCCCCACGGCGACACGCTCGAAGGCATGGAGGCGGCGGCCGCCGAGGTAGGTGCCGTTGGTCGAGCCGAGGTCGACGAGGCGGAGCGCCTGACCCTGCGAACGAACGAGGGCGAAATGGCGTCCCGAGAGGTTCTGGGGGGCATTGCCCGGGACCCAATGGGCGAGGTCGCCGCGCCGGCCGACCACGAGGAAACCCTGCGGTGCCCACAACACTTCGGGCCGGCCCGGCGTGTAGAAGCGGTAGAGCACCGAGGAGCGGGCCTCAGGCGGCAGGTCGATACTCGAGTCGAGCTCGACGGGCAGGGCGGAGTCGATCTCGCTTACCTTGGCCGCGACTCCCGTCCAGGGTTTGCCGGTCTCCAACTCCTGGATGGTGCCGTCGGCGCTGACGACGAGGGAGACGTCCGCCGCGTCGGGGGCGACACATCTCGCCGGCAGGCGCGGCTCGAGGCAGAGGACGAAGGGGCTCTGGAGCGCCGTCGCCTCCCCCGAGACCATGGTCAGGACGGCTTCGAAAAGCGTCGGCCGGACGGCCTCCTCGACCTGGGTCCCGGCCTTGATCCGCTTCGCCGGGCGCCACGACGCCGTGCGGCTCCCCTTGGGGAAGGTGGCATGGAGCCGCGGCGCGCTGCCCGGCGGGAGCTCTTCGGCCTCGGTCAGGTCGAGCTCCAGGTGAGGCGCCAGGACCTTGAAGCACGGCCGCGCGGCGAGCCTGGCCACGACGTCCTGCATCTCGCAGCGCAGCTCCGACTCGAAGGGCGCGATGCCCTTCAGGTCCGCGCTCGCCACCGCCACCGAGAGGCGCACCGGCAGGAAGCGGCTTGAAGGACCGACCAGCGCCACCGCCCGCAGGTGCTCCTCGGCCGCCTCGAGGATCTCAGGGATCTGGAGGGTCCGGGTCTGGATCCCGCCGAAGCGCAGCGCCTTTTTCAGCCAACGTTCTACCCTAGGGTTCATATCCGCTCACCTCCAGTGTATCGCGCAGCAGGCGCATCGCGACGGGTCCGGCCACCTTGCCCCCTTCGCCCGCGTCCTCCACCAGGACGGCGACCAGGACGCTGGGCACGTCGGCGGGAGCCCAGACCACCATCCAGGCGTCGTCGACGCGGTCCCGGCGGGTCTTCCAGGCGGAGCCGGTCTTGCCGGCGACGGCGACGCGAGCGTACCCCTGACGTCGCCATGCCGGTTCGTCGCCCGGTTTCTCGGCCAGGCGCCACCGCTGCTCGCCCCACCACAGCCGGGCGAGGCGTCCTCCCGTGCCGCCGGCCTTGAACACCCCTCGGAGCGCCTCGTTCAAGGCGTCGGCGGTGCTTCGGCGGATCGCCCGCCGGCGCGGCGCCGGAATCGACTTCCAGGACCATACCGGATCCTCGTCCTCGCCGCGGCGGCTCAGCTCCAGCGCATGGGCGAGGCTGGGCTCGACGAGCTCGCCGCCGGTGGCGACGACGGCGCCGAGGCGGGCGACCTGGAGCGGCGTGGCGTTGACCGGTCCCTGGCCGTAGCCGACGCGGGCCAGGTCACGGTCGTTCAGGTCGCTGGCGGCATCGACGCGGGAGGGCTCGACCAGGAGTTGCGCGCCGCCGGGCACGGTGCCCAGCAGGTTCGACGGCGTCTTGGGGTTGAACCCAAACCTCGCGGCCACCTCCCGGATCCGCTCGGCACCCAGCTCCACCGCCGCATGGGCGAAATAGAGGTTGCAGGAGACCACGAGGGCCTTTTTCAAATCGACGCGGCCGTGCGCTCCGTGAGAGCACGAGATACGAAGCTCGCGGTCGCGGCCCCGGCAGAGGAAGGACCTCGGGGCGGCCCCCCCCTCGAGAAGCGCCGCGGCGACGACGATTTTGAAGACCGAGCCCGGCGGGCTGTAGGATTCGGTCGACGCGACGGCCCGGTTGCGAAGCGGCGCGTCCTCGCGAAGGACATAGCCGCGCCAATCCTCGGCCCCCGCGGCATCGGGATCGACCGCGGGCGAGGAGACGAGGACCCGCAGCTCGTCGACTCGCAGGTCCAGGACCACGACGGCACCGCGGCGGCCGGCGAGCTCTTCGTAAGCCTTTTTCTGGAGCTCGGAATGGAGCGTCAGCTTGAGGTCGAAGCCGTGGTGGACGTCGTGGCGCCAGGCCGTGCGGCGCAGGCCCTCGAGCTCCAAGTCTCCCAGGTCGGCGACCCCGAGCAGGTCGCGGGCGCCTCCCTCGACCCCCAGGGGTTGCGCCAGACCCCCGCCGTACCCCAGCGGATGGAAGGCGCTCTCCCCCAGCGGGTGGACGCGCCGTCCGTCGAGGTTTTCGGCGAGCGCCACACCGTCCCAGGAGAGGACCGAGCCCCTGGGGACCAGGCGGCGGGCGAAGCGATTCGGGTTCGAGTAAAGGTAGGGGAGAAGCTCTGTCGTCTCCGTTTCCCTGTGGTGGCGAAGGCCCTCGGCCACGATGGCGAGCTCCGCGCGAGGGACCCCCGAGCTGCGCGCCGCCTCCGAGAGCTCCAAACGGCCACGCCTCGCGACCGGCTGGAAGAGCCCGGCCTCGATCCAACTTTCGTAGAGGTCGCGGCGGGCGACGTCCTGCCAGCGGTAGTCTCGTCCCAGCGGGCCGAAGCGCCCGGAGGACGGCAGGAGAAGAGTCCAGTAGAGAGAGAGGCCGACGAGAGCGAGCGCGGCGAGGGCGTTCGCCCACTGGAGGTAGCGCAGATGCTCGCTGCGGTGCTCGCCGTCGTCGCGCCCCGGCGCCTCGTCGCCTCCCGCGACCGCCATGGCGAGGGCAAAGAAAGCGGTGAAGATCAGCGAAGCCGTCAGCCCGTGGCTCAGCCACGGCAGGGGGACCCCGGTCAGCGGCAGGAGACCCATGGCGCCGCCGGCCTGGGTCAGGGACTGGACCAGGAAGAGCGCCGCGGTCCCTGCGAGCAAGATGGAGGCGCTGCCTCGCCGTTGACGGGCGACGCGTAGCAGGCTCGCCACCAACACCAGCCAGCAGAGGACGACGGCGGCAAGACCCAGCATGCCGAAGCGTTCGGCGAGGGCCGCGAAAACGAGGTCTCCCTGGACGTCGGGCAACGCGCCGGCCAGCAGCCGGTGAGGCGGATGTCCGCTCCAGCCGCTGGAGAGGAGGAGCTGCCTGGCCTGCACGATCTGCTCGCCTTCGCCGTGGAGCCGCGGAGTGGACCAGATGTCGAGGCGCCTCGTGACGGTCCCGGTCAGGCCCGCCCCCGCCGCCAGCACCCAGCCGGGCAGCACCAGGAGTGGCACGTAGAGGATCACCCGCAGGTGGCCGGTGGCGGCGACGAAGACCAGGCCGACGAGCAGGCCGAGCATGATGAGCCCGCCCATGTCGCCCTGGAGACCCGTCAACGCCAGCGCCCCGAGGACGGCGACGAGGAACGGGACGAAGTAGCGGCGCCGCGGCGAGCGGGCGAGATGCGGTCCCTGGCGGGCGAAGTACCCGGCCATGAAGAGCACGAAAAGTGCCTTCACCAGCTCGACGCTTTGGACCGGCGGTAAGCCCGGCAGGTCGAGGTAGAGCGTCCGCCCGCGGCCGAGGTCGGTTCCCACGGTCAAAGTGAGGGCCACGACGGCGGCGGCGGCGACCCCGCAGACGATGTCCCAATAGGCGACCGGACGCAGCAGCCGGGCGAGCTCGGAGCCGTGGTCCGCGGCGCGGACGAGGCGTCGTGAGATCGGCCGAACGAGACCTTCGACGACGCGGCGGGCGCCGCGGCGGGCACCGCCGATCCACAGCGGACCGACGAGGCCCACGACGACGGCGGCGAGGACGATCATCGCCTGGCGGAAATAGGTCACGGCATAGAACGTTTCGCCCTGGGCCGCTGCCAGGTTGGTGGCCAGGCGTAGGTCGCGGCGGCCCGACTCGTAGCGCTGCAGGACGCCGATTTGCTCTTCGCGGTCGAGGCCGAGCTCCGGGAGGCCGGCCCCCGGTAGACCGGAGGTCGGCTCGTCGCGGCGTAGGGCCTCGATGGCGTGGCGGGGCCGGCCCCCGGCACGTTCCCAGGCCTCGAGTTTTCTCCAGGAGCCTTCTCCGGCCTTCGCCTCGACCCGCTCGACGGCCCGCTGGGCGGCGGCGCCGTAATGTCGGGCCACGGCTGGAAGCAGTGGGTAGAGCACCACGAGCCCCAGGGCCAGCAAGACCAGGAACGCCGTCCCGGCCTCGGCCGCCGCGCCATGCCGGCGGCGACCGAGGAAATAGGCCAGGCCAGTGGCCGAGGCGGCGGCGCCGACGAAGAGGACCGGCCAGGGATCGAGGAAGACGGAAAAGTCGACCACGGTGGAGCCGGCGGCGAGGTCGGCCGTGAGCCGCTGGCCGTTGGCCCGCCAGCCCAGGTAGAGGCCGCACCAAAGAAGGCCCAACCAGGCGATGACCTGGGCTTTGCCGCCCAAGAGGCCCGGCGCCGGCGCGGCCTCGCAGGTGAGCTCCGGACCGCCTCGTCCCAACTGCAGCCGGTCGCCGGCCGCGAGCACCGTCACGCCCCGTTCTCTCAGGTCCTCGCCGCGGAGAAAGGAGCCGTTGGTCGAGCCCAGGTCGATGGCCGCGAGCCGTCCCTCGCTCGTCCGGCGGATCTCGAGGTGCCGTCGCGACACCTGGGGACCCGGCAGGGTGACGCCGCCGGCCCCGGGCCGTGAGCCCAGGACGAGCGACTTTCCCACACCCACCGTCTGACCCTGGAGAGTCCGCAGCACGAGGTGCGGCCGGCGGCCGTGGTAGAAGCGCACCCCCAGGTCGAGCGCCAGGAGAGCCAGGAGCCCCACTTCGGCGACGTGCAGGGTGAGGAGAGCGTTGCCAGGCAGAAACCAGGCTTGGAGGGGCCACGTCCAATGGAGCAGCACGATCGCGGCGGTCCCCGCGAGGAGCAGGCCGAACCTCCGGATACCTTGCTGTTGAATGTTGCCGAGCGTCACCATGGCCCCTCCGAGCGCTTCACTATAGGATCCCCCGGCCACGGTCGCTGTGAGTCGCGTCATAGGCGGGTTGTGAGCCGTTCCATAGACTTCGAGGACCACATCGCGACCCCATGAGCCGGCACGAGTGCTAGAATGGTCGGCAGGGCTGTCGAAAGACGTGGGCTCCGCGGACTTTTCGTGGAGCGCAACGCTTGCGAACGGAGGGCTGATGGCAGAGACAGAGCATGTCAAAGTCTTCAAGAAGGGGGTCACGGTCTGGAACCGATGGCGCAGCCAGCATCGGAGCGTGCAGCCCGACTTGAGCCACGCCGACCTGCGCGAGGCGAGCCTGCGCTACGCCAACCTGAACAGCGCCAACCTGACCGGAGCCAACCTCGAGGGAGCGAACCTCGGACGCGCCTATCTCGAGGCGGCCGAGCTCACGGGAGCCCGACCGCGGGCCGCGCACCTCTTTGGTGCCGACCTGGGCCGTGCCACCCTCCGGGGGGCCGACCTCGGCGAGGCTCAACTCTGGAACGTTCGCCTGGAAGAGGCGGACCTGCGGGAAGCCGACCTGCGCGACGCCGACCTGCGCGACGCCGACCTCTCCTCCGCCGACCTGCGCGACGCCGACCTGCGCGGCGCGAACCTCTCCGGCGCCTTTCTGAACCGTTGCGATCTACGCCGCGCCAACCTGCGCGGGGCGGTGCTCGACGGCGCCCAGCTCTGGGGTTGCCGGCTCGCCGGGGCGAGCTTCCGGGACGCGCACATGGCGTTTACAGCCTTGAACAACCTCAACCTGAGCCGTGCCCGGGGGCTCGACACCGTGGTCCACGAAGAGCCCTCCAGCATCGGGGTCGACACCCTGGAGCTGACCGCCGCGGGCCTCGTCTGCGAGGCCGACCAACGAGAAAAAATCGAGACGTTCCTGCGCCACGCCGGGGTGCTCGAAAGCTACCTCGAGGTCTTTCGCAGCCTGGCGACGGACCTAGAAGACTACTCGTCGAGCTTCATCCGCTACAGCCGCGCCGACAAGGCCTTCGCCCACAAGCTCTACGACGAGCTCCAGGAGCGCGGTGTCCGCTGCTGGCTGCACGAGCACCCGATGCTGCCCGGCGACGACGTCCACGAGGACCTGGACTTCGGACCCCTCGACCGGCTGCTGCTCTGCGGCTCGGAAGCCTCGCTGACCAGTTGGTGGATCGACCACGAGATCGAGCGCGCCGTCGCCCAGGAAGAGGAGCTGAGCCGCAAGCAGGGCGAAGACGTGCGCCTCCTCATCCCCATCGGCCTCGACGGCTATGTCACTTCCGGCCGCTTCAAGGGGGCCGGCGAGGAGCTCCTCCGCGCCCGCCTCGCCGCCGACTTCACCGGCTGGGACGACGACGGCTCGACCTTCACGGACCAGGTCGAGCGCCTCGTCAAGACGCTGCGGACCTAGTGCCGAGGCGAAGCACATCGACCAGCGCGACGCGACGCCGCCGGCCCTCGAAGCGCAAGCGGAGGGGCCGTAAGCGGCGTTTCGGACGCTGGATTCTCCTTGGTGCCGTCGGCGGCGGGGGTGCGCTTGCCTGGCTTGGCTCCTCTGGCCGTTCTGGCAGCTGTCGGGTCAGTTTGCGGCTTCACTCCGGTGATAACCTGGATCTCTGACGGTCAGGAGGTTCCCTTGAGATCAGTGTCGCATCGTGGGAAAACCCGTCGAGCCACCGTTCGGCTTCTCACCGTCCTTTTGCTCGGCCAGGGCTACCCGCTCTGGGCCTTGGAGCAGACGGGCGACGAGAAGGCGGACGACAAGAAGAAGCGGACGCAACAGTCGGTCCCCGAGAAGCCGGAGTACAGGAGCCGGGTCGAGAGCCCGGAGCCGGTGCCCTATGAGGTCGACCCGGATCTGCTGGCGAAATCGTCGATGCTCGACGAGATCCTGCTGGTGCCGGGCTGGAACCTGCTCTCGCTCCCGAAGACGCCGCCGTCCACGGACCCGGGCGCGATCTTCGCCGATATCGGGGGCGGCTATACCCACGTGACCGCCTTCGACGCCTGCGCCGTGGCGGACCCCTGGACGGTCTACGACCCCGGCGACGCGGAGGCGAGCGACCTCGCCGTGCTCGACGAAACGAGAGGCTTCTGGATCAAGGCGACGCTGCCGGTAGATCTGCAGCCCAAAGGGACGCTCCCACCGTCGGTGACCTTCCACCTCTGTGAGGGCTGGAACCTGGTCGGCTTCCCGGCGGGCCAGGCGCGCCCGGTGGTGAACGCTCTCCAGTCGATCGACGGCAAGTACCAGCGCCTGATGTCCTACGAGTCCTACGACGCGGACGATCCGTGGAAGATCTACGACGTCGATGTTCCAAGCTGGGCGAACGACCTGGACGTGCTACGTCCGGGCCGTGGCTACTGGATTCTGGCGAACGAGGCCGTCGACCTGACGATCGCCAACGAGGGTCCGCCGCCGGAGGTGTCGCTCACCGTGCCGGAGGACCTGGCCGTCGTCACCGCGCCGACCGACGTCCTGGGGACCGTCGAGAGCGCGCTCCTGAAGGAGTGGACGCTCTCCTACCGGCCGATCGGGACCGGGGACTGGGTGGATTTTGCGTCGGGGGTGGTGCCGGTCGTGTCGGGGAAGCTCGGGGTCTTCGACCCGACGCTTCTAAAACGGGCTCTATGAGATTCAGTTGAAGGCGTCGGACCACCAGGGGCGGACGGTCGAAGGCGAGCCGATCGCTGTGTCGGTGGAAGGGAACATGAAAATCGGCAACTTCACGTTGTCGTTCGTGGATCTGGCGATTCCACTCTCGGGATTGGACATCGAGGTGGTCCGTACCTACGACAGCCGGGACAAGCAGAAACGCGGCTTCGGCGTCGGCTGGACGCTCGATGTCCGGCAGGGCTCTTACCGGAACAATCGACCTCCGGGGGAAGGGTGGAACATCGTCGATGGTTTCCTTCCCTGCGAGGTCGCCCAGGAGACCAGGTCGCACCAGACCGTCGTCCGACTCTCCGACCAGGAAATCTACAGCTTCAGCCTGCGCTTGGTCGATCCGGCGCCGACGCTCGGCGGCTGCTTTGCGCGGGCCGAGTTCGAGTACGACCATGGGCCGCAGGTCGGCGCGACGCTCGAGGTCCTGGGAAATGTCGACGTCTTCTACGAGAAAGCGAGCGATCGGGTCGTCGACATCGAGACCTTCAAGGTCTACGAGCCCGAGGACGTCAAATTCACCACCCGCGACGGCCGCATTTTCCACCTGAACCTGAAAGACGGTGTCACCCATCTCGAGGATCCGAACGGCAACGCCCTGGAGATCACTCCTGAGGGAATCACCCACTCGAGCGGTCGCGGACTGGAGTTCCTGCGCGACGCCGAGGGCCGGATCGAAAGGATCACCGACCTGCTGGGGAACGAGAACGTCTACGCCTACGACGACGCTGGCGACCTCGTAGCGACGACTGATCGGGCTGGAGCGACGACGCACTTTATCTACGAGCGCGACCATCTCCTCGCCGAGATCGAGAACGCCCTGGGAGTCCGCGCGGTACGCACCGAGTACGACAAGGACGGCCGCATGATCCGCACGATCGATGCGGTGGGCAAGGTCGCACAGTTCGACCATGACCTGACGAGCCGCAAGGAAGTGCAGACGGACCGCCTGGGTCTGATCCGAAGCATGGAGTACGACGACCGGGGGAACGTCGTGCGCGAGACCGACGAGGACCAGGCGGTGACGGTCAGAACCTTCGACGCCCGCGACAACATATTGACAGAGACCGACCCTATCGGCCGTACGACGCGCTTCGAGTACACGCTGGACGGGGATCTGAAGAAAGAAGTCGATCCGCTCAGCCACGCGACCGAGCTCACGACCGACATGGCAGGCCGGATACTGACGGTCAGTGATCCCCTGGGCCAGATGACGAGGAACGACTACGACGCGCGCGGCAACCTCTTGAGCGTTGTCGATCCCTTGGGCCAGACGCAGACGTTGACCTACACCGCGAACGGCCTGGTGAGAACGATGACCGGTGCCGACGGCCACACGAGCAACATAACTTACGATTCGTTCGGCCAAGTCCTGACGGAGACCGACGCTTCCGGCAACGAAACGCGCTACACTTATGATTCAAACGGCAGCCGACTGAGCGAGACGCGGTCGCGGACCTTGCCGGACGGCACGACCGAGACGCTCGTCACCCGTTTCACCTACGACAAGCTTGGACGGCTTATCGAGACCGAAGCACCCGACGGCTCGGTGACGAGCCGGACCTGCGACCTCCTGGGTCGCGAGACGTCGCACACCGACGAGCTCGGCCGTGTGACGGTTCACGCCTACGACCTCCTGGGCCGCCGGGTAAGTACCACCTTCCCGGATGCTACCTTGGAGACTTGGAGCTTCGACGCCGAGGGCCGGCTTCTGAGCGGGACCGATCGGGCGGGCCGGATAACGAGCTACGTCTATGATGGACGGGGCCGGCTCCTCGAGCTCACCTTCCCCGACGGCACGAAGGCGAAGCAGGGCTTCGACGCCGCGGGCCAGCGGGTCACGACCACTGACGCTCGCAACCACACCACCACTTTCGTTTACGACGCCGACGGCCGCCGGGTGAAGGTGATCGACGCCCTGGGTGGGGAGACGTCGATCACCTATGACGACGCTGACCGGCCGATCGAGACGACCAACCCGCTGGGCCGGAAGACGACCTTCGCCCACGATGCGGCCGGTCGCCGTATCCAGACGACCTTCCCGAACGGCACCTCGATCCGGATGACCTACGACGGCCTGGGCCGACGACGCTCGATCACCGACCCGGCAAGCAACACCACGGCGTTCGGCTACGACGCGCTCGGCCGCCTTGTGACTGTGACCGACGCACTCGACCGGGTGACGTCCTACACCTATGACGAGGTGGACAACCTCGTCGTCCAGACCGACGCCAATGCCAAGAGCACCCGCTTCGAGTACGACCGCCGGGGCCGGCTGATCGCCCGTATCCTCGCTGACGGTCAGCGGGAGGTGATGACCTACGATGCCGACGGCACGCTCGCAAGCCGCATTGGTTTCAACGGTGCCGTGACGACTTTTGCCTACGACCAGAACGCTCGCCTCACCAGGCGCCGTTTCGGTGCCGACACCGAGGTGAGTTTCACCTACACACCGACAGGTCAACGGGCGACGGTAGCCGACGCCCGCGGCACCACGCTCTACAAGTACGACGCCATGGACCAGCTGGTGAAAAAGACAGAGCCCGCGGGTTGGGAGCTGGCCTACGGCTACGACCCTGAGGGTAACCGCACCCGGCTGACGGCTACAGTCGACAGCACTGTCCTGGAGACGACCTTCACCTACGACGCGTTGAGCCGCCTCCGGACCGTGACGGATCCGGAAGGGGCGGTCTTCACCTACGTCTACGATGCCGCAAGCAACTTGACAGCGCTCGATTTCCCGAACGGTGTCAGGACCACCTGGGCTTACGACGCTCTCAACCGCGTCGAGGGCCTCTCGACCGTAACGAGCACGGGCGCGGTCCTGCAGAGCTATGAATACGTTCTTGACGCTCTCGGCCGCCGGCAGCGGATCAACGAGGACGACGGGACCTCGCGCCACTACACCTACGATCCGGTGTCGAGACTCATACAGGATCGGGTCACCGCGGCGTCGAGCGCCCTGGTCTACCAGCGCGACTTCGTCTACGACCCGGTAGGCAACCGTACCGAGCAGAAGGCCACTTTCGCTGGCGACGCGACCGAGACTGTGGCCTACAAATACGACGAGCGTCATCGGCTGCTCTCCGCGACGCCCGGGTCGACCTCAGCCTGGGACGTGAACGGCAACTTGACGAGCGAAAACCCCGGAGCAAGCTACACCTGGGACGCGGCAGATCGCCTCGTGCATCTCACCAGGGATGACGCCACGGAGGTCGGTACCGCCTACGACGCCGACGGCAACCGCGTCCGAACCGAGGTCATGAGGCCGGACTCACGTCCGAGATCGTCCACTACCTGGTCGACACGAACGCTCCGCTGAGCCAGGTGGTGGCCGAGATCCATACCTCCGGGCAGGTCGTGGCCCACTACGTCCGCGGCCGCCGGCTGCTTGCCATCGAGAGACCGCAGACCGGCGATCACCGCTACTACCATGCCGATGCCCTGGGTTCGATACGCCTGCTCTCCGACTCCGCTGCCACGGCCACGGACCGCTACAGCTACCAGGCATTCGGCGATCTGCTGGAGCACCAAGGAACAGACCCCAACCCCTATGGGTTCGCTGGCGAGCCCTTCGATCCGGAAGCCGGCCTCTACTACAACCGGGCCAGGTGGCTTGACACGTCCGTCGGCCGGTTCACCTCTGCTGATCCGTTTCCGGGTCGCCTCCGTGATCCCCAGTCGCTACACCGCTACCTCTATGCGCACCTCGATCCCGTCAACCGCGTCGATCCCTCCGGGCGGTTCACTACGGGAATTGCGGGTGCCCTGGCGTCTTTTTCAGTCTCCGGCAGTCTCGCGGGCGCGATCCCGGGCGCGACGCCGGCTCAACTGCCGATCAAGTTCCGAACGGTGACCGCGGGAGAGAAACGGCTGGTCGAGTCAGTCTTCCTCGGCGAGGTTGACACCACGAAAGTCCGGATTTTCCGCAAGCGGTACCTCGGGGTGCAGAGAGAAACCGACATCATGGCGCCAAACGGCAACATCTACTATCACCCCGAGGCCACTGGGGACGCGGCATATTCGAGCGACTTGTCAAAGGAGACGATTTCGAGGCAGGCGTTGTTCATTCATGAGATGACACACGTGTGGCAGATCCAGCACGGAGTCAACCTGAAATTAAGGAGGTTCTTCAACCCTCGCTACACTTACTTGCCATTCAAGCCCGGGAAGAAATTCCGAAGATACGGCGTCGAGAAACAGGCGGACATCGTTATGGACTACTTCTTGCTAAGAAACGGTGTGCCGATGGACCGGCCGCCGATCTGCGACTATGAGGATCTCATTCCATGGCTGCCGGCCTGTCCGCAGCTCACACCATGAACCAGGGAAGTGAAGAGCATGGTTTTAAGATTGTTTTTGCGCATTGGGTTTCTGATCGCAGCTCTTGTGGTCTTGAAGGTCGGTACTTCGGCGGTGGCGGCCAAGGGTCCCGAGTGCAGCGGTCGCAGTTACGAGAAAAGAGCCGAAAAGGCGGGCATGGCCCTCGGGCACGGCCTTTTGAAGAAGGCCTACGACCTGATGCTGCCCTGCGCGGAGGCAGGCAATCCGGATTCACAGCTGACGGTGGGGCTCCTCATCGATTCTGACGAGGAGGGGCACATCGAGCAATGGAGCGAAGACGAGCGGGATCGGGAGGCCTTAAAGTGGATCAGGAAGGCGGCTTCGAACGGTCTTGAAGAAGCGATCATCGAAATCGCCAACGCCTACGCTTACGGCTGGCTTGGTTTACCCGAGAACAGCGAGTTGGAGCGCTGCTGGCGTGGTGCCATCGACGACAAGACTCAGATTCCTCAATGCCTGGAGAAAGAAGGGAAGCCGGCTGAATGACGACTTTGGGGATCTCAGAAAGGAAAAGCATGGTATCTGCCACCATTTTCCGCCTCATCCTTC
The DNA here is from genome assembly GCA_965371445.1 of uncultured bacterium. GTDB lineage: Bacteria > Acidobacteriota > Thermoanaerobaculia > Multivoradales > J023 > DASWIG01. The sequence continues at coordinate 12,591 of CBDUYN010000048.1, forward strand.
TGATTACGCCTCTCGTAGCCTTGATGGCCTTCACCCCAGCGGTGGCGGCCAAAGACCTCAAGTGCATCGGCGCCAGTTACGAGAAACGTGCCAAGAGAGCCGGCAAGGCATACTTTCGTGGACACTTCAAGAAAGCCTACGGCATGATGCTGCCCTGCGCGAAGAAGGGTTACCCGGAGCCTCAGTTTATGGTAGGCATCTTCCTCCATGAAGATGAAGGGCAGATCGTTCAGCTAAGCGACACCGAGCGCGACCGGAAGGCCCTCGCGTGGATCAGGAAGGCTGCTTTGAGCGGTCACGAGGAAGCGATCTATGAAGTCGTCAACTCCTACGCCTACGGCTGGTTCGGTGTGCCAGAGAACAGCGAACTTGAGAAGTGTTGGCGCTCCGCGGCCGAAGACAGAGGTCAGATCGCTGTTTGCGTGGATCAAGAAATGGACGCAGGAATAGGGACGCGGGAACAACGTCGGTGATAATGCGATCATGGCTGTAAACCACTGGGATAGGCTCATGATCATCGCTGTCGCGATGTGTGCCGGGTGTGTGTCTGCACCTTTCGGCCGTGGCGTGGAATGCACCGGTGAGCTTCCGAGCCAGGCTGACGTGGAACTCGGCGACCACGAGATCGCTGATCCAGATCGCCTTCGCCGCCGCCAGGATCCCGGCCGAGTCCCCGCTTCGCGCTTCAGCGACATAGGCCGGCAGAAGCAGAGACGTGTCCGCGTAGATCAGGATCGCTCTTCCTCCCGCATCTCCAACACGGTATTTCCGTGGTGGATCGGCATCCCCAACCGCTTCCGGAAAGCCGCCATGTCGGGCCAGCGCGAGCTCCTCCGGGTGGGCTCAGATTCCTCCTCGAGGACGATCACCACCCGATGTTGTCCCCGCGGGAACGATTCTGGAATCGTCGCGGTCAGAGTTCCGTCCTCTTCAGCCTTGGCGACGGTCTCAATCGTCTGCATGTCTCGGCCTCCGGTCGGCATTGGGTCGATCCCTCACGGATCTGTCCCGATCCTACCACCTTGAGCGCCGGGGCGGGCACCTGTCGCCGCAACGCCGCCGATCCCAGCGGGCTGTTAGAGTCCAAGGCGTGCCGAAGCGAAGCACATCGACCAGCGCCAAGCGCCGCCGCCGGCCCTCGAAGCGCAAGCGGCGTAAGGGCCGCAAGCGGCGTTTCGGACGCTCTATCTTCCTCGCCGCCCTCGTCTGCGGCGGAGCGCTCGCCTGGCTCCTCTGGCCGTTCTGGCAGCTTTCGGGCCAGTTCGCGGCCCATCCCACCGAGCAGCCGTCGCGTCTCTACGGCGCGGCGCCGGAGCTTCGGCCCGGCGGCGAGTGGACGCGGCAGAGTTTTCTCGCCTGGCTTGAGGAAGCGGGCTACAGCGCTGCCACGGGGGCTGAGCTTCTGCCGGGGAGCTACCGCGCGAACGCCGAGAGGATCGAGGTCTACCGGCGCCGTTTCCTGACGAAAAGCGGCGCGGCCGGCGGCAACCGGCTGCGAGCTCGCTTCTCCGGCTCACGGATCGCGTCGCTCGAGGTCGAGGACCGCCGCGTCGCGAGCGCTTTTCTCGATCCACCGCTGGTGGCGTCGTACTACGGCTCGGAGCTGCGCGAGCGGCGTCCCTTCGTGTCGATCGACGCCGAGCTCCCCGAGGACCTGATCCTCGCCGTCCTCGCCATCGAGGACGCCAACTTCCTCTCCCACCCCGGCATCTCGCTCACCGGCACCCTGCGTGCCGCCTGGTCGAACCTGCGCGATCAGCGCCTGGGTCAGGGCGGTTCGACTTTGACCCAGCAGCTGGTCAAAAACATCTACCTGAGCCACGAGCGCACCTGGATGCGCAAGATCCGGGAGGCGATCCTCGCCGTCCTCCTGGAGCTGCGCTACGACAAGCGGGCGATCTTCCGCGCCTACTTGAACGAGATCTACTGGGGCCGCTCCGGGAGCATCAACCTGATGGGCGTCGGAGCGGCGGCGTGGGCCTACTTCGGCAAGGAGCCGGCCCAGCTGACGCTCGCCGAGTCGGCGCTTCTCGCCGGCATGATCCGGTCACCCAGCCGCTATTCACCGATCACCTCGCCGGAGCGTGCCAAAGAGCGCCGGAACATGGTGCTGGAGCGGTTGGCGCAGCTCAACTGGGTGGAGATCGAGCGTCTGGAGGCGGCGAGCTCGGAGCCGATCGTGGTACGCCAGGGACGCCTCGTGGCCCGGCGGGCACCGTTTTTCGCCGACGCCATGGCCGAGGAGGCGCGGCGCCGTTTCCGGCTCGGCGAGCTGCGCGACGCGGGTTACGTCCTGGTCTCGACGCTACGCCTCGACGACCAACTGGCCGCCGAGGAGGCCGTCGGCTGGGGTGTCGACGCGCTCGAAAAGGGCTGGGAGAAGGGCCGCGGGAAGGATCTCCAAGCAGCGCTCGTCTCGGTCAATCCGTCGGACGGAGCGGTCCTCGCCTACGTTGGCGGCGAGGACTACGGCGCGAGCCAGTTCGACCGGGTCGCGAACGCCCGCCGCCAGCCGGGGAGCTCCTTCAAGCCGATCGTCTTCGCCGCCGCCCTCGCCGAGCGAGCCGCGACGTCGGCGTCGATTTTCGACGACGAGCCCCTGACCGTCACCTACGACAACCGCAGCTGGAGCCCCCGGAACTCCGACGGCAAGTACAGGGGGCCGGTGAGCGCCCGTACGGCGCTGGAGAAGAGCCTGAACGTCCCCACGGCGCGGCTGGCGCTCGTCACAGGTCTCGATCCGATCATCGAGCTTGCCCACGCCATGGGGATCGAGGGACGTATCCGTGCGTTCCCGGCGCTCGCCCTGGGCTCGATGGAGGTGACGCCGCGCGAGATGGCCACGGTCTACGCCACGTTCGCCGCCGGCGGCGTGCGGCCGGCGCTCCATGGCCTGGAGGCGGTTTTTGACCGTACGGGCAAGCCGATCGGGGGCGCTCCTTTGAAGAAGAGCAGGCGTGTCCTCGCCGAAGACGTGGCCTATCTCGTGACCGACCTCCTGCGGGGCGTCCTCGACAACGGCACGGGCCGGGGAGCCCGGGACCAGGGCTTGACGGACCCTCTGGCGGGCAAGACGGGCACCACGAACGACCGCCGCGACAGCTGGTTTGCCGGCTACTCGCCGGATCGTGCGACGCTCGTCTGGGTCGGCTACGACGACAACTCGAAGACGCGCCTCTCGGGAGCGCGGGCGGCGTTGCCGATCTGGACCCGTTTCACCCACAAGGTGCGTCCGCGGGGGGGCTTTACGCCCTTTGTGGAGCCGGAGGGGATCGTCCGCGCGTGGATCGACCCGGAGACGGGAGGGCTCGCGACGACCCGTTGCCCGCGGGTCCGGGCGGAGCTATTCCTGCGCAGCTTCCCGCCCGGCGAGCTGTGCGGCGAGCACCTCGGACGCGCCCTGCCGCAACCGGAGGCGATTGCGGTCCCGGAGGAGGACCATCCTTTTCGTCGTTGGCTCCACCGAATGAAGAAGGGCCGCCGGTCCGACTGAGCTCGTGCCGACGCTCTGTGTCGTCTTTGTGTTGACAAAACGGCAGAGAAATGGCTATTTTAGCCAGATGAAGACCGCCACATTGACCGAGACCAAGAACAACCTGAGTGCTCTCATCGACCAAGTGCGCCACGGAGAGACGATTCTGATCCTGGACCGCGGGCGCCCGGTGGCGCGGATCGAGACGGCTGTGACGGCAGCCGAAGACGCGGCAGGCCGGCTCGCCCGCCTGGAGCGCCAGGGTTGTCTCCGGCGGGCGAGCGCGCCACCACCGGAAGAGATTCTGCGACAGAGACCGCCTGTGCCTGAAGGGTCGGCGAGCATCCTGGAAGCACTCCTCGCCGAGCGCGAGGAAAACCGGTGAAGTTCTGGGACACCTCCGCTCTGGTGCCTCTGTTGGCTGAAGAAGACCTCACCTCTCGTTTGTGCGAATTCTATCTCCGTGAAGACGGGGTCCTCACGTGGTGGAGCAGCGAAGTCGAGTGCGCCTCTGCCATTGCCCGCCTGGAGCGCGAAACACACCTCACCGCTCGAGGGAGCACCCTGGCCTTTGCGAGGTTGGACATCCTGGCCCGAAGCTGGCACCGGATCGAGCCGGTCGAGTCGATCCGCCAGAGCGCCAAACGGTTCCTTCGGGTTCATGCGCTCCGGGCAGCGGACGCCATGCAACTGGCGGCGGCTTTCTTGGGTGCGGAAGGACAGCCGTCAACCCTTGGATTCGTCTGTTTCGACGATCGGTTGAGCGTCGCTGCGCAGCGAGAAGGTTTCGTCGTCGTCGACCAGTCGACTTTTGCGTAGACTAACCGACGCCAAGGAACCTCGGCATGAAACCCCTCCTCCCCACCCTCTGGACGCTCGCCCTGCTCTCGACCCCGGCCGCAGCCCTCGAGGTGCGCAGCTACACCTCCTCGGAGCTCGGCTTCATGGCGAGCTCGCACCTGATTCTTGGCGGCGAGGAGGCGATCCTCGTCGACGCGCAGTTCAGCCGTTCGGAGACCTTCGAGGTGATACGGATGGTCCGCGAGTCGGGCCGGCTCCTGCGGGTGGTCTTCATCACCAGCCCCCTTCCCGAGCACTACCTCGGCCTGGAGCTTCTGGTGGCCGAGCTTCCTGAAGCGCGCATCCTCGCCCGTCCGGCGACGGCGGCGGCGATCGCCGAGAAGGGCCAGGAGGAGATCGACCACTGGCAGCCGATCTACCTCGACGACGTCGCGTCGAGCGTCGTCGTCCCCGAGGCCCTGAAGGAGGTCTCCTTCGAGCTCGACGGTGTCGTCATCGAGATCCACGAGGTCGGCGAGGAGGGAGACGGCGTTCTGTCGGCGGCGCTCCACATTCCCGCTGAGGAGACGCTTTTCGCCTCGGACTTCGTCTTCGGGGGTGTCCATCCCTACCTGGCAGGGATTTCGCCCGAGGTCTGGCTCCGCGGCCTGCGCAAGCTTCGCGAACGCGTCGGTGAGGTCGGCTGGGTCTTTCCCGGACGCGGCCAGGGGGGAGGGACGACACTTCTGGACGACAACGTCCGCTACCTGGAGACTTTTGCCGAGGCGCTACGTTCGCGTTCCGGCCGGGATGGCGTCGGCCGACGCGTCCAGGCCGCTTTCCCGGACTACGACATGCCCATCCTCCTCGAACGGAGCCTGCGGAGCGTGCGAGGTACCGGGAACTGAAGGCCCATCCCCTTGGGGGGAACGAGGGGGGAGATCACTAGCTATAGCTAGCCTACCGCGCTCGCCTCGCGACCCTCCCGCCAACGCCCGTAGCCGACGACGAAGCCGACGATCAGGACCGTCCCCAGCAGCAGCGCGATCCAGGGCGAAAGCCCCTGGGCGGTCGCGAAGTTGCCCAGGACGAGACCCACGAGCCCCGCGCCCAGGGCGTAGGGAAGCTGCGTGCGGACGTGGGCGATGTGATCGCACCCGGTCGCCATCGACGAGAGGATCGTCGTGTCGGAGATCGGCGAGCAATGGTCGCCCCAGACGCTGCCGGCCAGGACCGACGCGATCGACGACACCATGTAGGTCCAGTAGGTGTCGGAAGCGATGTCGTGCCCGGCCCCGGTCGCCAGGTTGTGGCAGATCGGGATCACGAGCGGCTCGAGGATCGACATCGTCCCCCAGGAGGAACCGGTGGCGAACGCGATCACCGCCGAGAGAACGAAGATGATCGCCGGCAGCCACCCCGGCTGGACGACGCCCTCGGTGAGCGAGACGAGGTAATCCGCCGTCTTGAGCTCGCCGCAGACCGCGCCCAGGGCCCAGGCCAGGATGAGGACGGCGAACGCCATGATCATCGCCTTGAAGCCGCCTACCATCGCGCTCATCGCCTCGTGGACCTTGACGATCCGCTGGGTGAGCGGCAAGACGAGGGCGACGATCACGGCGAGGAGGCTCGCCCACATGAGCGCCTGGAAGCTGTTCGCGTTGCCGAAGATCTCGCGGAGCTGGCCGAGCGTCGAGAGGCCGGCGAGGTCCGCCTCGTCGACCGCGCCGCGGCCGGTGACGTAGAGGCCGACCAGGGTGAAGACGATGACGGTCGCGATCGGGATCAGGGCGTTTCGAGCCCGCTTCGGCACGTCGGCGTCCGGCTCGACCTCGCGCGAGCCGTAGTCGGCGATGGGACGCGCGTCCTCGGCGAGCACGGCCCCGGTCTCCCGCGCGCGGCGCTCGGCGGCGCGCATCGGACCGAAGTCGTAGCGCGAGGCGGCGATGGTGAAGCCCAGCACCAGGGCGAAAAACGCGTAGAAACGGTACGGAATCGACGCGACAAAAGCGGTGTAGGCCGAGAACGGCAGGCCCAGGGCCTCGAACGCGTCGTTGATCAACCCGATCTCGAAGCCCACCCAGGTGGAGATGGGGAAGAGGCAGACGACCGGCGCTGCCGTCGAGTCGACGACGTAGGCGAGTTTTTCGCGGCTGATCCTGAGCTTGTCGGTGATCGGCCGCATGGTGGGGCCGACGATCAGCGTGTTGGCGTAGTCGTCGAAAAAGATCACCACGCCCATGACCCAGGCGGCGAGCTGGCCGCGGCGGGCGCTGGTGGCGAAAGGCGCAAGCCGAGCGACGATGCCGTGGGTACCGCCGCTCTTGGTGATGAGCCCGATCATGCCCCCCAGGAGCACCGTGAAGAGCAGCAGCGCGGCGTGGTCCGAGTCGGCGATCTGCTCGACGATGAAGTGGTCGATCGTGCGCGCAAACGCGACGAGCGGATTCCAGTCGTAGACGATCAGAGCGCCGCCGAAGACCCCGAGGAAAAGCGACACGAGGACGTCGCGGGTGATGAGCGCCAGGCTGATCGCGAGGATCGGCGGCACGAGCGAGAGCCATCCCGGCTCGGCCTCGCGAGCCGTAGAGCCGCCCTCCTGGGCGAGGACCGCTGCGGCGAGAGCGATGAGCAGGATGAAGGGGGCTAGAAGGCGGATTCGGCGCATCAATCTCCTCCTCCGGCCGCGGTGGCCCGGCAGGTCAGGTGCTTCCTGAGGAGCGCTCGCGCCTGCGGAAGCGCTTGCGCTCCTCCTCCTTGAACATGTAGCGGATGTTGTGCTTGGGAATCAGCAGGTTGGGGCCTTTGCTACGGTTGAGCTTGATCGCCCCTTTGTCGTACCACTCGATCCACCCCTGAAGCTCCTCGTCGTTCGTCAAGACGAGCACCATGGGCGTCTTGGCGGCCATCTGCTTCAGGTAGTAGTACTCCTCGGCGCTGGTCTGCTCGGGGGGCGCTTGCTTGCGCCGCACCCCGCGGCTGGCACGGGGCTCGGTCCTGTCGGGTCGGATCAGCTTGCGAGTGGTCATGAGGCACCTGCCTTTGCCTTTCGCCGCTTCTGTTGGTAGCGGGAATCCTCGTAGGCCAGGCAGCACAGGAGGCGTCCGCACTGGCCGGAGATTTTTGACGGGTTGAGGCTCAAGCTCTGCCGCTTGGCCATCTGGATGGAGATCGGCTTGAAGTCCTTGAGCCAGGTCGAGCAGCAGAGCGTCCGGCCGCAGATCCCGACTCCGCCTAATAGCCCCGCCTCGTCGCGGGCGCCCACCTGCGCCATCCGGACCCGGGTCGAGAAACGCTGCGCCAGCTCCCGCACCAGCTGGCGGAAGTCCACCCGGCCGTTGGCGGTGAAGTAAAAAGTCGCATGGCGGGAGTTGAGCGAGAAGTCGACCCGCGAGATCTTCATCTCCAGCTTCAGCTTCTTGGCCCGGTCGCGACAGAAGCGCTTGGCGAGGAATTCGTTTTTTACCCGCCGCTCGTTGGCCGCATGGTCCTCGCGGCTAGCGCCGCGCAGGATGCGCCGTGCGCTCGACTTCTGGCAGGGCTTGAAGACCGGCATCGGGGAGACTTCGACGAACCCGAAGGCCGGGCCGTCTTCCAGGTCTACCACCACCCGGTCGCCCTTGGCCAGGAGCTTGCCCCCGGTCGCACACAGGGTCGGATTGGTCTCTTCGCGGAAACGAACGCCGACGAATGTATCCTCGACGGCGGTCGACATTCCCTTGTAGGCGCAGCCTCCACAACCTGCCATCGCTGGACCTCTCTTCAAGCCATTTGGGTTCGTAGCTCGGCGACAGTACCATCCCAGGCACGGCGGAACCGAGCTCGGGGAAGCGCAACAGTACCCCTTGAGGGGTGATCTGGTGCCATTATGGCAACCGCCTCTCGCGGCTGTCAAACGGCCCCCGGCAAGAGCTCAACCGGGGCTCTTCTCCAGCACCCGGCGTCCGATGTCGCAGCGCATCACCTTGCTCGGCCATTGGACCTGGCCGGCGGCCAAGTAGGCGAGCTTCAGGGCATCGCGCAGGTGCGCCCCGGTGGCGCAGACGTTCAGGACCCGGCCACCGGCGCTGACCAGCTGCCCCTGCTTGTTCCTGGCGGTACCGGCGTGGAAGATCTCGACGCCGTCACGCCGCGCCGCGTCGAGGCCGGTGATGGGCTCGCCACGCGCCGGCTTGTGGGGATAGCCGTTGCTCGCCAGGACGACGCAGGCCGCGGCCTCCTTCTTGAACTGGAGGCGCTGGAGGTCGAAGCGTCCCGCCGCGCCGCTCAGGAGAACCGGCAAAAGGTCGCTTTCGAGACGCATCAGGAGCGGCTGCGCCTCGGGATCGCCCAGGCGCACGTTGAACTCCAGGACGCGGGGACCGTCCGCGGTCATCATCATCCCGGCATAGAGGATGCCGACGTAGGGCCGGTCCTCCTCGGCCAGGCCGGCGATCGTCGGGCGCACGACGCGGTCGAAGACCTCGGTGATGGCGCTCGCGGAGAGGACCCCCGAAGGGCTGTGGGCTCCCATGCCTCCGGTGTTGGGGCCTTCGCCGAAGTCCCGGAGGCGTTTGTAGTCCTTGCTGGTGGCGAAGGGCAGGATCCGCTCGCCGTCGCAAAGCGCCATGAAGGAGACCTCCTCGCCCACCAGGTGCTCCTCGACGACGACGCGTTCGCCGGAGGTCCCGAAGCGGCGTTCCTTAAAAAAGACGGCGAGCGCCTCTTCGAGCTCCTCCTCGGTCTTGGGGATCAAGACCCCTTTGCCGGCCGCCAGGCCGTCGGCCTTCAGGACGACTGGCAGGCCGAAGCGCCGGGCGTCGGCGCGCGCCTCCTCGCCACTGTGGGCCACCGTGAACTCCCCGGTGGGGATCGAGTGGCGCTTCATGAACTCCTTGGCGAAGACCTTCGAGCCCTCGAGCTCGGCGGCCATCTGGCGGGGGCCGAAGATCGCCAGGCCCCGCTGAGAGAACTCGTCGACGATGCCGAGCACCAGCGGCAGCTCCGGACCGACCACGGTCAGGTCGACCTTGAGGTCGGAAGCGAAGTCGGCGAGCTTCTGCACCTCGTCGGCGCCGATTGGCACCAGGTCGGCGAGCTCCGCGATCCCGGGATTGCCGGGAGCGCAGTAGAGATCCGTGGTCAGGGGGCTCTGGCGAAGCTTCCAGGCGAGGGCGTGCTCGCGTCCGCCGGATCCGACGAGGAGTACCTTCATGTCTTCCTCCGCTCCCTGTACGCGTCCAGGGCTGTGATCGCCATCGTGTCGAGGATGTCCTGGGCCGAGCAGCCGCGGGAGAGGTCGTGGATCGGACGATCCAGCCCGCGTAGCAGCGGCCCGATGGCGCGGGCTCCTGCCAGGCGCTCGCTCAGCTTGTAGGCAATATTACCCGAATTCAGGTCCGGAAAGACCAGGACGTTGGCCTCTCCCGCCACCGGGCTCCCGGGCGCTTTGTTCGCGGCCACCGCCGGCACCAGGGCCGCGTCGCCCTGGAGCTCGCCGTCGAAGGCGAAATCGGCGTGGCGCTCGGCGAGGATCTCGACGGCGCGGCGCACCCGGTCCAGGCATGGATGCTGGGCGCTACCCTTGGTGGAAAAAGCGAGGAGCGCCACCCTGGGCTCGCCGACGACGAAGAGCCGGTAGGCCTCGGCGGCCTGCATGGCGATCTCGGCCAGCTGCTCCGGCGTGGGCTCGGGGATCACGCCGCAGTCGGCGTAGACGAGGTCTCTGCCGCGGTTGCGCCTAAAGCGCGCCTGAGCATGACCGTGACCGACCGCCTCAAAGCTCATCAGGAAACACGACGTGACGAATTGGTAGCAGGGCTCGACGCCGACGGTCCTGAGCGCCGCCTTGAGGGTCGCGGCCGTGGTCGCCACCGCTCCCATGACGGCGCCGTCGGCGCGGCCCTCCCGAACCAGGAGGCCGGCGTAGTAGAGGGGGTCCGTCACCAGGCTTCGAGGGTCCCGGGTCGGGATCCGGCGCTCCTTGACGAAGCGCTCGAGCGCCTCGGCGAGGCGTGCGCGCTCCGGATCGGCCGCCGGGTCGAGCACCGGGATGCCGTCGAGGTCGATCCCTGCGGCCTTGGCCGCCCGGGCCACCCGAGTGGGATCGCCGACCAGCAGCGGCCGGACAAGGTCGAGGCTCCGTGCCTCGGCGGCGGCCGCGAGGACGCGCGGATCTTCAGCCTCGGCGAGCGCCACTGTGGCGCGGAGGCCCTGCGCACGCCGCCGGAGCTGGGCAAGAATCTCCGTCATGCCGGGATTCTATGCCTTTTTCGGATTTTACGGCCAGCTTGCACGTAGCAGTGGCTAAGATACGCCGTCATGAGCCTGCCGAGAGACTTCGACCTCTTCTCTCCCATCCGTTGGGAATCCGACACCCTGCAGCTGCTCGACCAGACGCTCCTGCCGCGCGAGGAAGCATGGCTCGACTGCCGCACCGTCGCCGACGTCGCCGACGCGATCCGCCGCCTGGCGGTGCGTGGCGCGCCGGCGATCGGCGTCGCGGCGGCCTACGGCCTGGTGGTGGGCCTGGAAGGCGCGGCGGCCGACGAGCTCCAGGAGCGCTTCGACGAGGTGTCGACGACGCTCGGCGACACCCGGCCGACGGCGGTCAACCTCCGCTGGGCCCTCGAGCTCGGCCGCAAGGTCTTCGCCGAGCATCGCGACGCGGGGCCCGAGGCCGTCCGCCGGGCGCTGCTGGAGTGGGCCCACGACCTCCACCGCCGCGACGTCGACGCGAACCGGCGGATCGGCGAGAACGGCGCCCGCCTCTTCCAGGACGGCGACCGGGTGCTGACCCACTGCAACGCCGGAGCGCTCGCCACCGCGGGCTACGGCACGGCGGTCGGGGTGATCACCTCCGCCCACCGGGCGGGCCGGCTCGCCAAGGTCTGGGTCGACGAGACCCGTCCTCTCCTCCAGGGGGCGCGCCTCACCTCCTGGGAGCTCGAACGCCTCGGGATCCCCTACCACCTGGTGACGGATTCAAGCGTCGGAGCGCTCATGTCGCGCTCGCTCGTCGACCGGGTCGTCGTCGGTGCCGACCGCATCGCCGCGAACGGCGACACGGCCAACAAGATCGGCACCTACACGGTGGCGGTGATGGCGGCGCGCCACGGGGTGCCGTTCTACGTCGCGGCGCCTCTGTCGACGATCGACCCGGCGACTCCGGACGGTGACGGCATCCCGATCGAGGTCCGCGACGACGGCGAGGTGACCGAGGTCTTCGGTACCCGCGTGGCACCCAGCTCCGCCGAGGCGATGAACTTCGCGTTCGACGTCACGCCCCACGAGCTGATCCACGGCATCATCACCGAGGTGGGGGTGTTGGAGCCGCCGTTTACGGAGTCGATCCGGCGCGCTTTTGAGGAGGCAAGCTAGGAGCCTGTAGGGCATAGCCCAGCCGACCTCCCGGCGGACTTCGTCCGCCGGGAAATCCCCCTAACCCCCTTTCCTAAAGGGGGGAGGCTATGCCCTACAGGCTCCTAGCGCAGCAGGATGTCGTCGAAGGACCGATGGGCCTTCTCGGTCAACGAAAAAGCGGCCTCGAAGCGGGAGACGGCCCCGGAATCGAGCCGTGCCTCGGCGAGCGACGTCGCCCGGGAAAAAGCCTGCTCCAGGTGCTGGGTCGCCATCAGGATCTCGGCGTTGGCGTCCGTGCCCGGCCGCTCGGGCAGACGGGAACGCAGAGCCTCGAGGCGCCCAAACCACTCCTTCCGGTAACTTTGCCACTGGCGGATCTTGCGCGCCTCGTCCTCCGGGTCGACATAGTTCGGAGCTGTCGGTTGCGAGAGCTCCTCGATGTGGCCCGACCCTTCGTCGACCAGCGCCATCAGGTCGCCGGCCAGGTCGCGGTAGGTGGCGAGCGTGACGCGATCGTCGCTCGCGGCGGCGTTCGCCGTCCGGTTGAACCAGGAGGCCGGGGAGAAATACCGTAAGCGGAGCCTTGGCCACTCGGCGCGTGCTTGTTCGAAGCTTTCCAGCGTCGCCGTCTCTTCTGGAAGGCCGGCCATGAGCAAGTCGATCTGCGTCGCCGCCTGCCGGCTGATCTGGTGCGGGCTTGTGCGCAGGCCCTCGGCGAGAGCGGCAAGGGCGAGGCGCGCGTCGTCGGTCATCAGTGCGAGGTCGCTGGCCGGGTTCTCGTAGAGGGCCGTCTCCACCGTCTCGATCGCCTCGCGGTAGCCTTCCGGGTCGAGCTTGTGAGCCGTCTGGGTCTCCGGGACCAATGCCTCCTGCTCGCCGCCTTGATTCCTGAGCCCCGGGAGGAAGACGCCATAGATGACGAGGACGATCGCCAGGATCAGCAGCAGCAACGGGAGGAATTGGGGCTTCACCGGCGGCGGCGCGGCGATAAGCCCCTCCTTGCGGCACACCGCGCACCCGGAGGTCAGCCTGGGGTCATAGTGCAGGCCGTGGATCTTGCACTTCACCATCCGCTGGCGGCGTACCGTCCAGTGCTCTTCGTCCCGCTTCTCTTGGGCGTCTTTGGGGCTCTCCTGTTCGTTCATGGTCCGCTGCGATCCGCCAGTAATGGGGGTAAACGTCGATGAAGACTGGATTTTAGCGCATCTGGCCGATTCCTGGAAGGGGCTTCGCCGCCGCGGCGGCCCCCGGGCGCCGTGCCACGCCGTGCGCTCGCCGTTTGCCGGCCGTGCGCTATGATGGCGGCGACATGTCGATCGGCCCGACCCTTGGCAGCTACAACATCGTCAGCCGGCTCTCCGTCGGCGGTATGGGAGAGGTCTATCTGGCCGAGGACACCAAGCTCCACCGCAAGGTAGCGCTCAAGGTCCTGCCGCCCGAATGGGGATCCGATCCCGAACGCCTGGAGCGCTTCCAGTGGGAGGCCCAGGTGCTGGCGACGCTCAACCATCCCAACATCGTCACCATCTACTCGGTCGAGAAAGACGAGGACATCCACTTCTTCACCATGGAGCTGGTGGAGGGCAAGACCCTGGGCGAAACCATCCCGGTCGGAGGGCTCCCCCTCGACCGCTTCCTGGAGATCGCCGTCCCGCTGGCCGACGCGCTCGCCACCGCCCACGAGCGCGGCATCATCCACCGCGACATGAAGCCCGGCAACGTCATGGTGCGCCCCGACGGCCGGGTCAAGGTCCTCGATTTCGGCCTCGCCAAGCGTGAGCCCACGGATCCGAAAGCCGAGCCGGAGCCGGAAGAGACCAAAGAGCCGGCCCTCTCCGAGGAGGCCCTGAGAAAGGAGCCCCAGACCCAGGACGGACGCCTCCTGGGCACGGTGGCCTACATGGCGCCGGAGCAGATGGCGGGCCTGGAGATCGACCACCGGGCCGACATCTTCACGCTCGGCGTCGTCTACTACGAGATGCTGACCGGGGTGCGTCCCTTCGCGGGCTCTAACTGGGCCGAGATGATCTCCGACCACCTCACCGAGCGGCCGACCGCGGTGGCGCCGCTCGAGGCCCGCCTGCCGGAACGGCTGGAGGAGATCATCCAGCGCTGTCTGGAAAAGGATCCCGAGGTCCGCTACCAGACCGCCGTCGAGCTCCGGGAGAACCTGAACGATCTCCAGCTGGAGGTCGTCTCCGGATCCTATTCCTCGACCCAGATCGTGCGTCCCGAGATCCGCCGACCGCGGCCCTGGAAGGCGGCGGCGGGCGCCGCGGCCCTTTTCCTGGCGGCGGCGCTCGTCGGCTGGTGGAGCCTCGGTCCCGGCGAAGACGGTGTGGCCGTGACCGGCGGCACGGAGGCCGAAGAGAAACGGATCGTGGTCCTGCCGTTCGAGAACCTCGGCCCGCCGGAGGACGAGTACTTCGCCGAGGGCATCACCGAGGAGATCACCAGCCGCCTGGCCTCGGCGAGCGCCTTGAAGGTCATCTCACGCACCACGGCGCGACGCTACGACCGGGCCCAGCGGACCGGCAAGGAGATCGGCGCCGAGCTCGGGGTCGACTACCTGCTCGAGGGGACGGTGCGCTGGAGCCCCGGCGAGGACGGCAAGAGCCGGGTCCGCGTCACGCCCCAGCTCGTCCAGGTCGCCGACGACACCCACCTGTGGTCGGCACGTTACGAGCGGGTGATCGACGACATCTTCGCCGTGCAGTCGGAGATCGCCGAGGAGGTGATCCGCCAGCTCGGCATTGTCTTGCTCGAGCCCGAGCGCCACATCCTGACGGCCGCGCCCCCGACCGAGAACCTCGACGCCTACGAGGCCTACCTGCGGGGCATGGACTACGCCACCCGCCTCGATCCCAAGACGGATAACTGGCGCCTGGCGGTGTCGATGTTCGAGCGTGCGGTCCGCCTCGACCCGAGCTTCGCCCTCGCTTACGCGGAGCTCTCGCGCGCCCACTCCTTCCTCTACAAGCAGTCGGTCAACCCCAACGAGTCGCGCCTCGCGGCGGCCCTCGCGGCGGCCGAGAAGGCCCTCAACCTCGATCCCGAACGGGGCGACGGACACCGTGCCCTCGGCTATTACTACTACTGGGGCCACGGCGACTACACCCTCGCGCTCCAGGAGTTCGCGATCGCCGCCGAGCGGTTGCCCAACGACAGCGCGCTGCTCGAAGGCATCGGCTACATCCGGCGCCGGCAAGGGCTCTTCGACGATGCCCTGGAACGTTTCCAGGAGGCTTTCGAGCTCAATCCGCGCAGCTCCTGGCTCGCCGCCGAGCTCGCCCACACCTACACCAACCTGCGCCGTTACAAGCTCGCCGAACGCTACTACGACTACTCCATCGCCGCCGCTCCCGACCAGCCTCACCCCTACGAGCTCAAGGCCATGAACGCCCTGCGCTGGACCGGCGACACCGAAAAAGCGCGCACCATCCTCCTGGAGATGCCCCAGCAGGCCGAGACGTCGACGCTCTTTACCCGCTTCCAGGTGGAGCTCATGGCGCGCAACCACTCGGGCGCCCTGGCCCAGATCCGCTCGGCCAAGAGCGACTTGATCGGCATCGAGTCGGCGCTCTTTCCAAAAGACCTCCTCCTCGCCTTCGGCTACCGTCAGATGGGCGACGCCGAGCAGGCCCGCAACCACTACGAAAAGGCCGTCCGTCGCCTGGAGCAGCGGCTGGAGGGACGCGACGAGAACCCACGCGTCTTTAGCGCCCTGGGCCTCGCCTACGCCGGGCTCGGCCGCAAGGACGAGGCGATCCGCCTCGGACGCCGGGCGGTGGAGCTCTACCCCGTCACCCGCGACGCCTTCGTGGGGCCGGAATACGTCGAGCACCTGTCGGTGATCTACGCCGTCACGGGCGAGGCCGAGGCCGCCGTCGACCAGCTCGACTACGTCCTCTCGATTCCTTCAGGGGTCTCGCGGGCGCTGCTCAGAATCAGCCCGCGGTGGGACTCGCTGCGCGGCCATCCGCGCTTCGAGCGTCTGATCGCGGAAGAGATGTAGGGGGCGCACGGCCGTGCGCCCCGGTGAGGATTCGCGGCTATTCGCCGGCCTCTTCGTCGCCGCCTTCCTCGGCGCCCGCGTCCTCACCGCCCACGAGGGCGATGACGCCGCAGCCGAGCCGTGAGCCCGCCGCGCCGGTGGGCTGCGAGGTGAGGTCGTCCTCGCCTTCGTGCAGGATGACGCCACGGCCGAGGGCCGAGGTCGGTCCGTCGTCGAGCGTCAGTCTGGTCGAGGTGAGCTCCAGGCGTCCGGTGCCGTCCTCGCCGACCTCGATGTTGCCGAGGTCGCCGGCGTGGCTGCTCTCGGCATCGGGTCCGGCGTGGTCGATCCCGGCCGGGTTGAAGTGACCGCCGGCCGACGTGAAGTCCTCGGCGCTGCAGTCGCCGACCTCGTGGATGTGGAAACCGTGCAGGCCCGGGGCGACGCCCGCGACCTCGGCGGTGATGTGGACGCCTTCCGCGGTCGCCGTCAGGATGACGGTACCGCTGACCGAGACGTCGGCGCGCGACTGGATCTCGGCTATGGCCACGACCTCTTCGGCCGGCGCCGCGGTCGCGGCCGGTTCGGCTGCCGGGGCCGGCTCCGTCGCCGCTTCTTCTTCGGCCGCCGGACAGGCCATGAGGAACAAGGCCACGAGTGGCAGGGCCGTCCAAACGAACCATCTCGTCTTCTGCATAGGGCTTCTCCTTCCTGGATTTCAAACAAGTTCGTGCTGATGAGTGACTCCGGTCCATCTTGGCACAGATTCGCCTTGGTGGGCGCGCGGGTACGTCCCTTCTCCTGAGGAGCTGGATCTCGATGCGGTCAAGCCCGGCCGAAGACCATGTCGACGCCGATGAAGAGTTGCTCAAGCTCACGCTCGGAGATCTGCCCCGTGCATTCGACGAGCTGGTGCTTGTTGACAGCCAAGACGAGGGAAACGTTGGCCGCCGAATCTCTCGGCAGACCCGTCGAGGAGGTCGGTAGGAGCACGTTGCCAGGAGCTTCTGCCCAGCGAGTCTCGGTCGTCAGGGGGACACAGACGACGGTCGAGATTCGGCTGCGGTTGAAGCGATCTCCCTGGACGACGACGACCGGCCTCGGAGCCCGCCGGCTCGGGGAGGTTCGTCCACCAGACCTCCCCTTGTCGAATCACCACTTGACCTGCGAGAGGACGTCGTTGGCCGTATCGGTGACGAATCGGTCCTCCGGCTCGGTGATCGAGTCGACCACCGCGTTGAGACGATCGGTCACCGTATCCGGGTTGTGACGCGTCACGTACTCGTCCACGGCCTCGGCGTAGAGCTGGCTGCGGGTCTTGGAGAGCTGATTCGCGAGCCCTTCCGCCTTGTTGAAGATCGGATCAGGAATGGAGATGGCAGTCTTCATACCACGAGTATAACACACCGGTTCCGCAACGACTTCCTGCCTCGACACCGCGAGCGACCTCCTTCTGGGCTTGGCGGACCCCTGAGGCCTGCCTCCGGCGTAAGGGGCAGGCTATTCAAGGACCGGGACGATCTTCGCTTCGAGAATCGCCCGATCCCGGGTCAGAAGGGTCGCTCCCTGGACTCGTGCCGTGGCGACGATGATGCGATCCGCCGGATCCCGATGGAAGCTGTCGGGTAAGGCCGCGACTTCAGCCGCGATCGTGGGCGAGATACCGACCCGGCGAACCAGAGGTGGTGCGGTGGCCTTCTCGAGCCACTCGCGCAAGGGGAGCCGAAGCTCGACTCGGCCCAGACTGTAGAGCGTCGCGATCTCCCAAAGCGAGATTTCGGACAACCACAAGGGATTCTCGGCGTCGGCCTTCTCGAGAACCTCGATATAGGACTCCGGCAGACGGGGATCCTGACACAACCACCAGAGGAGGACATGGGTGTCGAGCAGAGGCTTCAATCCAGCTTTCCCCGCTCCGCATCCCAGGCGTCTGCCGGCAAGACCGGCTCGACGACGTCTCCGTGGAGGACCACGGTTCCAAACAGCTCTTCTTGGGGGTATCGGGCAGCCGTTGGGACGGGTGGTACCAATTGGGCGACGGGTTTGCCGCGCTTGAGGATGGTGACGGTCTCCCCCGTGGTAGCAACCTCGTCGAGGATCGCCAGGCACTGGGCCTTGAACTTCGTGGCGCTGATCGCTTGCATAAGACCAGTTTAGGTGACCAGTCACCGGGTGTCAATAGCTTGCTCATCCTCCCAGCCGACGCCGGAGACTGGAGAGCCGGTAGAGTGTGCCCCAGCTGGTGCCCGGTGAAGCGCCGTCCTTCAAGCTCGAACGCGATCCCCGCCGGACGCCCCCCCTCGCCGCCCGGCAGTGGACGGCGACGACCTCGGCAAGCAGCCGCTCGCCGAGCTCTTCGAGGCTCCGGCAACCGGCGAGCACCCCTTGCAGGAGCCCCAGGAGCCGTCGACGCAGCGTCGCCCCGTCGACGATCTCGACGGCCCCAGGACGCTCCAGCTGCCCGGCGCGCAGAGCGCGGCACGACGCCACGACCTCCGCGATCCGCTCCCGAGCGTCGACGGCCGTCGTTCGCCATTGACGCAGGGCCTCGTAGAGCTGCACGAGTTGCGGGCGGTGGGCGACGAGCGCCACGCTCTCCGCCGCCAGGCGCTCGAGATCCTTCCAGCGGCCTGTCTCGGCATAGAGCTCCCCCAGCTCGAGGCCGACGTCGGCGTCGGCTTGCGCCGGGGCCAGCAACTATTCATCCACGGTGGGGTGATCCACGAGGAGCTGGCAAGGTGTGTCGAGGAGGCAGGCCGCCGCCGAGGCGAACGCCTGGTCGCATGTCGCCCTGGGGCAGAGCTACAAGTCGGCGCTTCGCGGCGCGGCGTCGATGTCGCGGCGGGAGCTGGAGGCGGTGGGCTTCAACGCGTCCGCCGTCCACACCGACGTCATGTTCGGCTCGCCGGAGGTGAGCGTCGTGGCGACGAAGAGCCGGCAGGGCGAGGTCACTTTCATCGAACGGGGCCGGTGGACGGCACCGTTCGCAGGCGGCTCTCGCGGCTAGATGGACGGATTCGCAGCTCGTGCTTTCGGTCGGCGCGGCGTATGCACGGGAAAAACGGCCTCCGGACCGGCTCGGCGCGGCGTGTGCACGGGAAAAACGGCCTCCGGACCGGCTCGGCTCGGCGTGTGCACGGGAGAAACGACGCCCCGAGCGGTTCGACTCGACGTGGTTGCGGGAAGAACGTCTCGCGGCCAGACGCTGGACAACGGTGGCACGGGAGACACGGGGCGTCTGGCGAGTGCCACGGTCTCAGAGAGTGTCGTTGCGGCTCTCGCCGCCGCCGTCTTCGCCTGGGAGGCCGACATCTTAGCTCTCGCCACGAGCACGGCCGTCGCGAGTAAGCCCTCCGCGGCTCCCGCCGCCGCTCCTCTCGCCGGGAGGGACGGCGCTTCGACTCTTGCCGGCGCTGCCTGCGCCTTGGGCGGCCTTCTTGCGGCGGCGGAGGTAGAGGCGTTGTGCGTAGCCCACAAGCCCCACCCGGTAGAAGAGGCTGCGGGCCGCGGCGACGATGTAGCGGAGCTCGTGGTCGAACTCGCTCAGCATCTGGTCGCGGGCGACCTTGGTCGCCTCTCGGGCGCGAGCTCGCCACTCCAGCTCGGCCTCGGCCCGCGTCAGTCGCTTGAGGCGGGAGGCGAGCTCCAGGCTCGTCTCCTCTCTGGCGAACGGAGTCCAGGCGGAGAGGGGCTCGGGGAGCTCGTCCTTGGGCCGGTTGAGGCGCGTCAGCAGGTGCGTGACGTACTCAGCGAGAAGCGCCGGGGCCTCGGGCGTCTGCCGGGCGAAGCCAAGGCCGACATGGCTGCCTTCGCCGAACGCGCTGACCGCGATCCGCCGCAGGCCGACCACCGCGTCGCGGAGCTTGTCATGGGCCTCGTCCCGCTCGGCGAGGGCGCTCTTGTAGCTCGACGTCTCGTCGCGGTGCCGTCGGTCGATCCTCGTCAGGCGATCCAGCAGGTCGGCGATGTCCCCGGGGGCGCCCACGAGGAGCTCGGCCCCGCAGCGGCCGTCCAGGAGCCGGATCGCCTGCGGCCCGTGCTTCTCGATGAGGCTCTTCGCCTTTCGGCCGCGCCGTAGGCGCACCATCGTCGTCTTGAGTACCGAGTTCTCTGGCATGGCGTTCTCCTTTCCGGCGGTTTCCCGGGCTTCGACAGGGGTCAAGTTGTGGAGGGATGGCGTCCTTTACAGGATACCACCCCCTGTCAAGCCCTCCGACTCGGTGGTAGTGGGTCAGTTTGAACCGAGAAGGTCGATCACCTCTTCGAGCTTCCATGGCTTGGCGACAACCCCGGCCGCCATCGCCGGAGTCGTCGACGTCCCGCCGGCCGCCTTCGTCAAGGTCCCGTGGGGCTTCACGAAGTTGTAGGCCATGAAGTGGATCGCCACGGCATGAGCCAGGTTCTCCACCTTCTTCGAGAAGGCGTTGGTTAGGCGGGTGAAGCGGCGCATCGACATGCGCATGGTGAGGTTCTGCCGTTCCACGTAGGACGTCGAGATCAGGGCGGAGTCCGGGTTGCCCTGGACGACGTCTTTCGTGCTCGATAGCACCTTCGCGGGGCTGTAGCGCTTCTGCGGCTGCGGGTCCTCGCCGTAGACCTTGACGATCATGCCGTAGTCCACGGCCGCGCCGAAGGCGTCCTCCACGGCGTCGAGGTACATCTTGTGCCCGTCCGTCGAGAGTTGGACCCGCGGGCAGGCGAGCCGGCTCGCCAGGTCCTGGCAGAACTCCGTGGCAGTCCCGCCGTCCCGGGTCCCGACCAGCCATGACGGGATCAGCTTCGTCTCGGCGTCGAGCGCGGTGAAGGTCCAGGCGTCCCCGACGCCCCACTCGTGCCCCCGGCCGTTCCGGTTGGCCGTCTTCTGCTTCATGCCGACGAAGGCCCAGATCTCGTCCACCTCAAGACGGCGGCAGGGGAGATCCCGGAGGGTCTCGTCCTGGAACTGCGAGCAAGCCTCCCCCAGGTCCACCAGCAGCTTGGTGGTGGTATTCTTCGAGCACCCGACCATCCGGGACGTCGCGCGGATGCTGTTGCCCTCGATCAGGGCCGAGAGGATCTGGACTCGCTTTTCGATCTTGAGGATGTTCGCCATGGTCTCCGTCTCCCTTCAATGTGACTATTATGCTTGACTGAGACGTCCGTCAAGCAGAAAAGTCAGTTTAAGGCAAAAAAGTTTGCTCGGGGGAGGGTGAGTGAACGCCAGCGCTGGACGAGATGAACTCGGGGACGATGAAGGCCAGCAGAAAGCCGCATTGGATCCCCCGCCTTTCGTGGTACAGTCGGGGTCGAAGGGGACCGCACTGTAATGGAGAAGTTGCTCGACTTGCGCATCGGCGGTGGCCGCGTCCAACCTGGATTGCTCCCAGTCGGCGCGGGGCGCCTTCTCGAGGATCTTCTGGACGCGCTGTCTGAGTTGGGGGGTGACCCCCACCTGTGGGCCAATGCTAACGTCCACTTCGGAGCCATCAGAGAAGGGTCGACCACCATGACCGTTGCGAGCGAATTCGCCCCGTTCCTGCATCCAGCGGTGGCTATCTTCGAAGAGGGCGCGAGACACGGCAAACTGACCGGCAAGGGCCGCGCCTTCGTGGAGCAGAACTTTGGCCCGATGGCTCCGTGGACGTATGCCGAGCTTATGCCGGCGAACGGCAGCGGCCGGGAGCCGTTGCGCTTTGATTATGCCTATCGAGAGAGAATCCTTGAGGAGATTGCGCCCGTCGCTGTTATGTGCGACGATTCCATATACGGGCGGATTGTACGTGTCGGCGGAGACAATCCGCCTACCGCCAAGGTCGAGCTTATGGGGCACGGCGCCATGACTCTTCAGATCAGAGGCACGAAGCCACGCGAATTAGCCAAATTCCTTGGCGCGAATCTTTACGAAACCGTGCTTCTGCATGGCGTCGCACGGTGGGATAAGAAGGCGCACCTGTTGCTTGATTTCACGATTCTAGACATTGACCGCGAATGGCAGGATTTTTCCTTTTCCCGACTGATCGCCGACAATGGGGGCCGGCTGCCGGTCAAATTGACGGTCGATGACGCAGCCGAACTCATCAAAGAACGCGAAGAAGCCCGAGGCGAGAGCGTTTGAAGAGACTAGTCACTTTGGACTCCACAATCGTGGTAATTCTCGCTGGCGGCAAAGCCCAGGGCCATCCTTACGCTCAGCAGAGAGCAATTGAGACTGTTGAGCACCACGAAAATTCCGGCGACCAGATTGCCATCACGGCGCCAGCGTTGGCCGAATGTTGCCATTTAGACGAACCGATAATTTCCAAACTGAAGATTATCAACTTTAACGCAGCGGCGGCCACTTTGGCCAACGAGCTGGCTCCTGAAGTCCGCACTGAAGGAAAGCGGGCTCGCAGAAAGGTGAAGCCGACACGGCAAGAAGTAACCATTGACGCATTCATTTTAGCGGCCGCCGAGGCGGCCAAGGTCGACATCATCTATACCATCGACCCATGGTTTAAAAAGGCAGCATTACGGAGGCGTTTGCGAATCGACGTTCGCACATTGCCCGATCTTCAGCCAGTACAGCTAGAGATTAAGGAGACGGATCCCAGCGAGCCCGAGCCGCCTTCTGAGCAATCTCCCGGCGGCGCTCAGGAGTGAGCTTCTCAGCTCGCGCCTTCCCGCCCTTGAGCCCGCCCTTGCGCCCCAGGGCGACGGCGGCAGGGTCCTTCATGGGCTCGGAGGTCTTCGGCGTCTCGCCCGTGGCTTCCGCGACGATGGCGAAGGCCAGGGCGTTGGGGTCTCGCGGTCTCTTGGGTCTTGCTTGAGCGCTCATGCTCCCAGCATGCCACGGCGGGGCGTCGGAGTCAACCGGCGCCCCTTCGCGCCCCTTCGTGTTCCACGGGTGGAAGGCGTCCGACCGTCCAGTCGGTAGAGTGATCCCTGGCACCCTTCGCCAGGGCAATCCCGCCCTGAGCCGAGAGGGGGCTCGGAGGACGCTCCATGCGGATCCAGACGGACTTACGCGCCGGCAAGAGCCCTATGACCGACTCCCTTGGGTAGTCGGTCTAGGCTGCGGGGAGTCGCCAAGTGGCTCCCCGTGCTTCGACGCTCGCCAGAACTACCCCGGCTCTGCTGAGGAAAACTGCTCCACCAGTTGCCGGGTGCTCGTCGAAAGTGTCCATCTTGCCCTCGGGCAAGAACTTGCCCGAGGGCAAGAACCCGCCTTCGGCGGGGATGATGGGGGATTTTGCCCGAGGGCAAGGATGTTTTGCCATATTCCGGGCCTGCCCGGGGGCAAAAGCCCGCCTTCGGCGGGGATGATGGGCAAGAGCCCGCCTTCGGCGGTGATGAACGGGCGCCTTCGGCGCTGTTCTTGGTCCGGGGTACTTTAACCGAGCACGAGCGGGGTAATTCTGGCGAGCGTCGAAGCCCCGCGTGTTACCGCCCCGACCATGAGAGAGAAAGACCGGTCCATTACGTACGCCGTAATCCTGCTAGAAAAGGCCGAACGAGCCGCGGAAGACGATCCGGCCGCCGCGCTTCCCAAGCTCCGGGAAGCCCTCGAAGTCTGCCGCGAGGTCGGCGTTCCCTACCTGGAGACCCGAATCCTCGCCGACTTGGGATGGGCTCTGGCGCTCCTCGGGCAACTGGACGAGTCCGAAAGCGTCTTCGAGGAGGCGAAGCAGTCCGCGTGCTCGTGCTCCCAACCGATCCTTGACCGCCGCCTTTCGCGGCTTCGTGACCTTCAAGACCGGATGGACGAAGCCGTCGCTCTCGCAACTCGGGCCGTCGAAGCGAGCGAGGGCACGGCAAGAGGGCGAGCCCTCGACACCCTGGGAATCGTCCGGTATCACGCCGGGGCCGTCTCAGGAGCTTTGGAGGCTTTCACGGAAGCCTTGGCCATTATCCCGCTGACGTCGCGCCAACATCCCAGAACGAGGAAGAACCTGGCCGTCGCCTTGACGGACTCCGACAAGCTCGAAGACGTACAGCAGGCCGAACGCATCTTTCGGGGGCTGCCGGAGGACTTCAAGGGGACGAAGTACCTGACGGTAGAGCGGGCCAAGGTCGCTTGGGCGTTGGCCGAGACGCTGGCGCTCATCGCACACCTGGACTCCGATCTCCGGCCTTGGGAAAAGCGTCAGCTCCTACGGGAGGCTCGGCATCATCTCGAACCCGCAGCGCGATGGCTTGCAAGGAAATGTCTCCCCCTGCACGCCGCAGCCTCGCGGTCCGATCTCGCCGCGATCAAGGCGCAGCTCGACCCCCTGACTGTTCTCGACACGCTGGAAGAGATCCCGGCCAAGGGCAAGCAAGACGGCAAGGCTTACGACGTCTCGCGTGCTCTGGAGGCCGCGAAGGCCGCCGCCGACGTCGTCTACGCGGAGCGCTGAAATATGCAGGTGGCGCATCACAGGCGAGAAAGTTCAAACTGACCCACTACCGACTCGGTGGTGCCGGAATGGCGCCGCTTCGCGAGCCGGACTCTCAAGATCTTGTCGGCCGCAGGCCATCCATGAGATGATGTAGCCACAGGGTGGCCGCAGGCATCTGCGCTTGGAGGCACCATGACCAGAATCGGGATCAGAGAGCTCAAGAACCAGACGTCGAAGATCGTCCGGGAAGTCCGTCGCGAGAGGACGGAATATGTCGTCACCCATCAGGGCCAGCCGGTCGCCGTCCTCTCCCCCTATACCGAACGGGAGGCTGAGAAGGAGCAGCAGCTCGAGCGGGAGGCCTCGTTGAAGGCCATGAAGGGTCTCGCCGCCGACGTCGCCCGGTCCTGGACCTCGCCCAAGGGTGCCGTCGAGCTCTTGACCGAGCAACGCCGGTAGCATGGCCGTCGTCGACGCGAGCGTTTAGGTCGCCCTGGTCCACGCGGACGAGCCGGGACATGCCGACAGCTGGGCGTGGCTTCTCGATACGCAATCGCGAGGCGAGGCGCTCCGAGCCCCGTGCATCCTGGCCGCCGAGGTCGCCGCGGCCATCGGCCGCGGCATGAGCTCTCCCGACTTGGCGCACCGGATCGTGCAGCAGTTAATGAGCACCAACGTCGTGGAGCTGATTCCGGTCTCGATTCCGCTCGCGGGGCGCGCCGCCGTCATCGCGGCGGACGAGCGGGTCCGCGGTTGCGACGCGGTCTACCTGGCTCTCGCCGAGCAGACGGACGACGTCCTCGTCACTCTGGACCGGCAGCAACTGGAACGTGGAGCGAGTCTGGTCCGGACTCGGTCACCGGCGCCGTAAACCGACCCGGAGCCGAATTGACAAGAGCCGTGTCAAGCCGAATCAGGGCGGGCCGCGCCGACCGCCGGAGCTCGTGCCGCGCCCACTAGAACATGCCCAGCTCGAGACGCGCGGCCTCGCTCATCATGCTCGGGTTCCAGGCCGGATCCCAGACCAGGTCGACCTCGGCGCCGCTGACGCCCTCGACGTCCCTGACCTTCGCCTCCACCTCGCCGGGCAGGATCCCGGCCACCGGGCAGGCCGGCGAGGTCAGCGTCATCGTCACCTTGACGTCGCCGCCTTCGCGGACGTCGATGTCGTAGATCAGCCCCATCTCGTAGATGTTGACGGGGATCTCCGGATCGTAGACGGTGCGCAGAGCCTCGACGATGCTCTCTTCCAGATTGGGATCGCTCACGTTCAAACCCTCCTACTCGGTCGAGACGACCTCGCCGTTTTGCTTGAGCGCCGCCTGGAGGGTGTGCCAGGCCAGGGTGGCGCACTTGACGCGGATCGGGATCTCACGCACTCCCGAGAGTGCCTCGAGCTTGCCGAGGTCCGGGTCCTCGACCTCATCCTTGCTGGTCACCATGGTGTGGAAACGCTTGAAGAGCTCCTCCACCTCGGCGAGGGGCTTGCCCTTGATTGCCTCGGTCATCATCGACGCCGAGGCGGTCGAGATGGCACAGCCGGTGCCCTTGAAGCCGACGTCCCGGACGACGCCGTCCTCGATGCGCAGGGAGACGTCGAAGCGGTCGCCACACAGCGGGTTGTGGCCGGCGGCACGGCAGGTGGCGTCGGCGAGCTCCGTACAGTTGCGGGGCTTCTTGTAGTGGTCGAGGATGACTTCCTGGTAGAGGTCTCGCAGATCCATCAGCCGAAGATCTCCTGGACGTGGCCGATCCCTTCCACGAGGCGGTCGACCTCTTCCCGTGTGTTGTAAAAAGCCAGCGAGGCGCGGGCCGTGGCGGCGACGCCGAAGCGGTCCATCACCGGCTGCGCGCAGTGGTGCCCGACGCGGACCGCGATGCCCTCGCGGTCGAGGATCGTCCCCACGTCGTGGGCGTGCACCCCGTCGACGAGGAACGACAGCACCGCCGCCTTGTGGCGCGCCGTGCCGAAGAGCGTGACCCCCGGCACCGCCTCGAGACGCTCGGTGGCATACTCCAAGAGCTCCTGGTCGTAGGCGGCGACCCTGTCCATACCAACGCCGCTCAGGTAGTCGGTCACCGCGCCGAGAGCGATCGCCCCGACGATGTTCGGCGTGCCGGCCTCGAACTTGTGCGGCGGCACGTTGTATTCCGTCTTCTCGAAGGTGACCGTGCGGATCATCTCGCCGCCCCCCTGATAGGGATCCATTTCCTCGAGATGCTCGCGGCGGCCGTAGAGGACGCCGATGCCGGTCGGCCCGAAGAGCTTGTGGCCCGAAAGCGTGTAGAAGTCGGCGCCCAGCTCTTTCATCGAGAGCGCCATGTGAGGCGCCGCCTGGGCGCCGTCGAGCAGCACCGGGATGCCCCGCGCGTGGGCCAGCTCGATGATCTCTTCGACCGGGTTGATCGTCCCCAGGGCGTTCGAGACGTGGACCGTGGCGACGATCCGGGTGCGTTCGGAAAGGAGCGCCTGGTAGGCGTCCATCTCGAGCTCGCCGGCGTCGTTGATCGGCACGACCTTGAGGCTCGCGCCCGCCTCCTGGCAGACGATCTGCCACGGGACGATGTTCGAGTGGTGCTCCATGGTCGAGATCACCACCTCGTCGCCGGGTAGAAGGCGCGGGCGCACGAAGCTGCGGGCCACGAGGTTGATGCCCTCGGTCGTGCCGCGGACGAAGACGAGCTCGCTGGCGTCGTCGGCGTCGATGAAGCTGCGCAGCTTCTCCCGCGCCCCCTCGTAGGCTTCGGTGGCGCGCTGCGAGAGGGTGTGGACCCCCCGGTGGACGTTCGAGTAGTCGTAGGAGTAGGCGTCGGCCATCGCCTCGATCATGGCCCGCGGCTTCTGCGCCGAGGCCGCGCTGTCGAGGTAGACCAGGGGCTTGCCGTGGATCCGCTGCTCGAGGGCCGGGAACTGACGCCGCACCTTCTCGACGTCGAACGTGGCGAGCGCATCCTCGACGATCGTCGTCATACCGCCTGCCTCACGACGTCGCCCTTGGGGAGGCGGGTGAAGAGGAACTGCTCGAGGTCGTGCTTCACGGTCTCGAGACGGATCTCCTCCAGAACCTCGCGGGCGAAGGCGTAGGTCAGGAGGCTCTTGGCGGCCTCTTCGCCAATACCCCGCGAACGCAGGTAGAAGACCGCCTCGTCCTCGAGGTGGCCGGTCGTCGAGCCGTGGGTGCAGCGCACGTCGTCGGCGAAGATCCGCAGCTGCGGGTTGGAGTGCACGAGCGCGCCGTCGGAGAGCAGGAGGTTGCGGTTCGACTGCTTGGCGTCGGTCTTCTGGGCGTCCGGGTGGACGTGGATCAAGCCGTTGAAGACCGCCCGCGACTTGTCCTCCAGGATGCCCTTGTAGAGCTCGTAGCTGTGGCAGTTGGGCTTCGCGTGGTCGACCAGCATCTGGTTGTCGACGTGCTGGGTGCCGCGGGCGAGGTAGAGGCCGTTCAGGGTACAGTGGATGCCCTCGCCGTCGAGCATCGCCTGGATGTCGTTACGCACCAGGGCGCCGCCGTGGCTGATCGAGTGGGAAAAAAAGTTGACGTCGCGTCCGAGGTAGACCTTCTGGGTGGCGACATGGAAGGCGTCGGGCGACTCCTGCTCCAGCTTGTAGTGGTCGACGACGCTATTCGCCTCGCCGACGATCTCGGTCACCGGACAGGTGAAGTAGGTGTCGCCGGTGAAGCCGGCGTAGGTCTCCACCACCGTGACCTCGGCGCTCTCCTTGGCGACGATCAGGTTGCGCGGGTAGGCCACGGTCGCCACGCCGTCGTCCTGGGTGGCGAGAAAAAGGAGATGGAGAGGGCGGGCGACGTGGACGCCGCGGGGTACGTAAATGAAGGCGCCGTCTTCGATGTGAGCGCTGTTGAGCGCCACGAAGGGGTGATCCGGATCGGCGTGCCGTCCGAGCTCGCCCGTCAGCTCGGGCCGTTCCACCAGGGCCTGGGCGAGGCTGCCGGCGAAAGCGCCTTCGCCGAGCTCGGGAGCCTCGGAGAGCTCCGCGGCGAAGCGGCCGTTGACGAAGACGAGCTCGTCGCACTCCGGGAGGCGGAAGGGCTGGAGCTTCTCGCGCGTCAGGGCGTGCCCGGCGCCCGCGCGGCGGAAGCTCGCGCGGGCGATCGGCGCGACGTTGGTCGAGCGCCAGGCCTCCTGCTTGACGGAGGGAAAGCCGACTTCCTCAAAACGGGCGAGCCCTTGGCGGCGCAGCTCGACGACGCGTTCGGGCGCCACGGCGAGGGAACGCGCGAAGGATTCGTAGTCAGCCAGGATGGAGAGGGTTCCCCCGGAGGGGGACGAGTGCGGTGTTCCCCCGGAGGGGGACGACAAGTGCGAGGATGTGGCCACGGCTTCCATGCCCGCCTCCTAGGCCGCCACCGCTTCGGCGGCGAGCTCTTCTTCCAGCCAGGAGTAGCCCTTCTTCTCCAGCTCGAGGGCAAGCTCCTTGCCGCCGGAACGGACGATCCGCCCACCGACCAAGACGTGCACGTGGTCGGGGACGATGTAGCTCAGAATCCGCTGGTAGTGGGTGATGATGACGAAGGAACGCTCGACGCCGCGTAGCGCGTTGACGCCGTCGGCGACGATGCGGAGCGCGTCGATGTCGAGCCCGGAGTCGGTCTCGTCGAGGATCGCGAGCTTCGGGTCGAGCACCGCCATGTGGAAGATCTCGTTGCGCTTTTTTTCACCGCCCGAGAAGCCGTCGTTGACGGGCCGGCTCAGAAGCGACTCGTCCATCATGACGAGCTTCATCTTCTCGCGCACCAGCTTCAGGAAGTCGACGGCGTCGACCTCCTCCTCGCCGCGGTGCTTGCGCACCGCGTTCAAGGCCGCCTTCAAGAAGTAGGTGTTCGAGACCCCGGGAATCGAGACGGGGTATTGGAAGGCGAGGAAGAGTCCCTCGCGGGCGCGCTCTTCGGGGTCGAGCTCCAGGAGGTCCTGGCCCTCGTAGCGGACCTCGCCCTCGGTGACGTCGTACTCGTCGCGTCCGGCGAGGATCTGGGCCAGGGTCGACTTACCCGAGCCGTTGGGTCCCATGATGGCGTGGACCTCGCCGCGGCCCACCTCCAGGTCGATCCCTTTCAGGATCTCGTTGCCTTCAACCGATGCATGCAGGTTCTTTATCGTCAACATGAGTTGTCTGTATCTCTCTCTGTATCTGTGTCCAGGGCAGGCTGCCCACAATCCTTTATCCGACACCGTCTTGCTAGCCAACACTGCCTTCGAGGCTCACCTCGAGGAGCTTCTGGGCCTCCACCGCGAACTCCATCGGGAGCTCCTTGAAGACGGTCTTGCAGAAGCCGTTGACGATCATCGACACGGCGTCTTCCGTGTCGATGCCGCGGGAGTTGCAGTAGAAGATCTGGTCTTCGCCGATTTTTGAGGTCGTCGCTTCGTGCTCCATGCGGGCCGTGGGGTTCTGGACGTCGATGTAGGGGAAGGTGTGGGCGCCGCACTTGTCGCCGATCAGCATCGAGTCGCACTGGGAGAAGTTGCGCGCCCCCTCGGCCCCCTTGAGGATCTTGACGAGGCCGCGGTAGGTGTTCTGCCCGTGTCCCGCCGAGATGCCCTTCGAGATCACGGTCGACTTGGTGCGTTTGCCGACGTGGATCATCTTGGTGCCGGTGTCGGCCTGCTGGTAGTTGTTGGTCAGCGCCACCGAGTAGAACTCGCCGACGGAGTCGTCGCCCTTCAAGATGCACCCCGGGTACTTCCAGGTGATGGCCGAGCCGGTCTCGACCTGGGTCCAGGAGATCTTCGAGCGCGCGCCGGCGGCGAGGCCCCGCTTGGTGACGAAGTTGTAGATGCCGCCCTTGCCGTTCTTGTCGCCCGGATACCAGTTCTGGACGGTGGCGTACTTGATCTGGGCGTCGTCGTGGGCGATGAGCTCGACGATGGCGGCGTGGAGCTGGTTCTCGTCGCGCATCGGCGCCGTGCAGCCTTCGAGGTAGCTGACGTAGGCCCCTTCGTCGGCGATGATGAGCGTGCGCTCGAACTGGCCGGTGTTCGCCGCGTTGATCCGGAAGTAGGTCGAGAGCTCCATCGGGCAGCGCACGCCTTTTGGCACGTAGACGAAGGAGCCGTCGGAAAAAACCGCCGAGTTGAGCGCCGCGAAGAAGTTGTCGCGCCGCGGCACGACCGTGCCCAGGTACATCCGGACCAGCTCGGGGTGGTCTTTGACCGCCTCCGAGAAGGGGCAGAAGATGATCCCGAGCTCCGAGAGCTTCTCCTTGAAGGTGGTCGCGACCGAGACCGAGTCAAAGACGGCGTCGACGGCGACGCCGGCCAGGATCTCGCGTTCGCGCAGCGGGATGCCGAGCTTCTCGTAGGTCTCCAGGAGCTCGGGGTCCACCTCGTCGAGGCTCTTGGGCCGGTCCGCGTCCGACTTGGGCGCCGCGTAGTAGTGGGCGTCCTGGTAGTCGATCGGCGGATAGGAGACGTTGGCCCAGGTGGGCTCCTCCATCTCGAGCCAGCCTTGGTAGGCCTTGAGGCGCCATTCGAGGAGCCATTCGGGCTCGTCTTTCTTGGCCGAGATCAGCCGCACGACGTCCTCGTTCAACCCCTTGGGGATCTTCTCCTGCTCAATGTCGGTGACGAAGCCGAACTTGTATTCGCGGTCGGCCAGCTTTTCGAGCTCTGCGGTGGTCGTCATTCTCTTCTCGTCCTTCCTGAAACCCTCAGAGCCTGTGCTCGGCGCCTTGGCCGGCGACGGTGAGCTGCACAAGCGGCGGCAGCGGCCGGGTGAGCTCCGCCAGGGAGATGCCCTCGAGGGTGTTTTTCAAGGCCACGTTGATCTGTTGCCAGCTCGATCGCAGACGGCAGACCGCCTCCTGCGAGCAGACGCCCGGAGCGTCTTCGACGCATTCGGTGAAGGCGATCGGCCCGTCGAGCGCGGTGACCATCGCCGCCACCGTGATCTCGTCCGGCCGCAGGGCCAGGAGGTAGCCGCCTTTGGCGCCACGCTGCGAGCTCAGGAGCCGTTCCCGGGCCAGCAGCTTCAGGATCTTCGACACCGTGGGCGACGGGATCCGCGTCGCCGCGGCGAGCTCCTGGGCCGCGAAGAGCCGCCCGGGCTCGTCGGCCATGGCCGTCATCAAGACGATGCCGTAGTCGGCCTGTTTGGTCATTCGTAACATGTTTTGGTCCTGGCGCCGGGTGTGTTTCCGGCCTTCTCGCTGGGTCTCTCCTGAGAGCTTCTTCGGGGAGGACCGGAAACCGGACTGAATCGGTCCTATATGGATGATAGGACCGCCCTGGGCGCTTGTCAACCCTGTTCTGCCGGCACGGCCCCCAGGTATACTCAGTCAGCCGATCCGGATTTCGCCCCCATGACGAACAGAGACTTCAGCAGGTGTCAAAGGAGGCTCTTCACCCTCCTGCTCGCGGGGCTCCTCTACGCCGCAATCGAGGCCACGTCGTGGATCGGCCTGTGGCTTCTCGCCAGGTTCCGCGGCCTGGAGTACGCCCCGGTCGCGACCGCCCTCCTGCCCAAGCACGAAGAGTCGCTTCGCCGCTTCCTCGCCGGCGAGACGGGCCTCTTCGTCTTCGACCGCACCCTCGGTTGGAAGCCCCGGCCGGCGTCGGGAGGACGCTACACGATCAACTCCCAGGGGATCCGCGCACGCTACGAGGTCGCCGACGAGCCCGAGGCGGGGAAGCTGCGCATCACGACGTTCGGCGACTCCTTCACCTTCGGCGCCGACGTCGAGGACGAGGCGACCTTTCAGGAACAGCTGACGAGGCTTGACCCGGGGCTCGAGGTGGTGAACCTCGCCGTCCCGGGCTACGGCCTCGGACAGGCCTGTCTGCGCTACCGCGAGGAGGGCAAGCGCCTTGGATCACAAGTCGTCCTCATCGGCTTCCTGAGCGAGAACCTCCGCCGCGTCGTCAACGTCTACCGGCCCTTCTACTTCCACAAGACGCGGCTGCCGCTCACCAAGCCCCGCTTCGCCCTCGAGGAGGGCGAGCTCGTCCTCGTCGAGAACCCGATGCGCGAGCTCGAGGGCTACCGTGCGCTCCTCGAGGAGCCGGAGGCGACGCTCAAGCGGCTCGGACGCCGCGACTTCTTCTACGGCTCGCGGCTGCGGCCGGGTCCCTTCGACGTCCTTCCCTCGGTGCGCCTCGCGAAGCTCCTGCGCCAGCACCTGGCGCCGGCGGAGCGCATCGTCGAGAAGCGCTTCTACAACCCGCAGAGCGAGGCCTTCCGGGTCACGGTGCGGCTTTTTGAGTCCTTCTACCGCGAGGTCGAGGACGACGGCGCCGCGCCTGTCGTCGTCGTCTTTCCCGACCGCCGCGACCTGGGGCGCTTCCGCAAGGACGGCACCCGGCAGTACCGTCCGCTCCTCGAGGCGCTCGAAGCGCGGGGCCTGCGCCACGTCGACGCGATGGACGCTTTTGCCGAGCTCGCACCCGAGCGGAGCGTCAAGGAGCTGGTCCGGATCCACTACACTCGGGCCGGGAACCGCTACGTGGCGGAGCACATCCTCCACGAGCTCCGGGAGTGGGAGCTGGTACGCTAAAGAGGTCGACGGAACGGATGTCCCCTGAAACGCCCCAGCCGCGCTGGGTGTGGCCGGCGCTCACCGCGCTTCTCCTCTGGAGCTTCGTCCTGCGCGTCGGCTTCGGCCTGCCCGAGCCGCGCCCGAGCCGCTTCTGGGACGAACGCTACGGCCTGGAAAACGTCCACGCCCTTCTCGCCGACGGCGAGGTGCGTCCGGCGAACGGTTTTCATCCGAGCCTCTCCTACCTGCCGCAGGCGGCGCTCCTGGGGGCGAGCGAGGGCCTCTACCGGCTGACGGGTCACGAAGCGTTTCGGGTCGTCCGGGGGAAGTGGGTGAGCGCCACCGCGTACCGCCTCTGCCGCTTCCTGCAAGCGGTCTTCGGGACGCTCTCGCTCTACCTCCTCTTCCTCGTAGGAAGGCGGCTTTTCTCGCCCGCGGCGGGATTCTGGGCGGCGTTCCTGCTTTCGAGCGTCCACTGGCACATCCGCCAGTCGGCGATCTACAAGCCCGACATCCTGCTCGTCCTCCTCTCGCTCTGGGTCTTTCACCTGAGCCTCGAGGCGGTCGAGCGGCCGACCCTGCGCCGCTACCTCGTGGCCGGGGTGGCGATCGGCCTCGCGCTGGCGGCGAAGCTCAACGCCGGTCCGATCGCGCTGCCGCTCGCCTATGCGGCCCTCACAGCCGGCTGGCGCGACCGCCGCCTGTGGAGCTGGCTCGCCGCGGCGGGGCTCGCCTCGGTCCTGGTGTTTTTGGCGCTCAACCCCTGGGTCGTCCTCGACCCCGAGATCTACCGCAAGGACTTCAGCCGGACGCTGCGCGACTACGAGCGCAAGAGCGTCGAGCAGGGGAGCTCCCACCTTTACGTGGTCTGGCACGGCTTCCTCTCGCTCCTTTCGCCGAGCTTCCACGGCAAGCTGGTGGGCTTCGCGGGCCTTCTCGGCAGCGTGCTCTTCCCCACCGTGCTGACAGGAGGCGGGGCCGGACGCCGACAGCGGCTCGGCCGGTCGATGGCGCTCGTCTACATGGTGGGCTACACGGTCCTCTACGCCGCGTCGACGACCAACGCGAGCCCCCACAACTGGCTGCCGCTGACGCCCTTCGTGGCGCTATTCGCCGCCGCGCTCCTCGTCTGGGGCTGGCAGGGGCTGACGCGTTGGGCGTTTCCCGAGCGCCGGCGGCTGTCGGCGGTGGCGGCGGCGGCGGCTCTGGCGGCGATCCTCGCCGCTGACGCCGGCGTCTACACCTACGAGGAGGTGGTGCCGGCGACCCGCGAGGTGGTGGCGGCACGGCTCGTCGAGGGGTTGAATGCGCTGGACCGGCGCTTCGTCTTCTATGAAGAAGCCATGGAGCGCCTTCTCGTCCGGCGTGGTCCGACCCTGGCTGCAACCTACGGCGTCGAGCGGCTCGACAACCTGGCGAACGAGCGGCTCGACCGTGCCGACGCCGAGGTCTTCTTCGCCGAGCGTCTCGAGGGCGGCGCCGCGGCGTTTTACGAGGAACGGTTGGCCCGCTTCGACGCCGTGGCGTTGGCGCTCGTCGAGCCTCGGTGGCTCCGGTCCCACGGCCCGGGGCTCGTGATCCTCCTCCATCCCTGGCGGGCGCGGGGGCAGCCCAGGGCTCTGCGGATCGTCGCCGAGCCCACGCGGGCGCAGGGACGTCTTCCGGAGGATCTCGTCGCGGGGGAGACGGTCTCCCTCCAGGTCGAGGTGCCGCGGCGGCTCGCGGTGCGCCGCCTGGGGCTTGGCGGCGAAGCCTTCGCCCTCACCTGGGCCGGACGCCGCGGTCACCGGGCGTTTTACCTGAGCGAGCGCTTTGCGGCGGTGCCGGGAGGCGAGGTGCGTCTGGAGTACGAGACGCCGAAGAAGGCGTCGCAGCTTGCCGGGGTTGGTCTTCGGGTGCAGCGGTGGGCGCCGCCTCGGTCCCTTCTCGTCCGCTGATCCCGTCGGCTCGTCCTGTAGAGTGAAGCGACGGAAGCAATTCCACGCTCATCCCGAAGGCAAGAGCACCGAGAGCCGCTGATCCGAGACCCGGACGGTAAACGGCGCCGCCGCCTCAAGGACGTCGCCGTCGATCTGGAGCCGCATCTCCGGCGGCGCCACGATCTCGACTTCCTTGACCCGCATCACCTCGACGTCCCGGCGCCCGACGTGTCGTCCGCGGGCCAGCTCGAGGGCGAAGCCCAGGGTCATGAGCCGTCCGCGGCCGCGGAAGACGACGACGTCGAGCAGGCCGTCGGCGAAATCCGCGCCGGGAGCCATGCGAAGCTTGCCGCCGTAGTAGGGGACGTTGCAAACCGCCACCAGGGTCCCCCGGACGCTGCTTCCGGCGTGGCGTACCTCAACTTCCGGATAGCCGTAGCTCCACCACTGCCTGAGCGCCGTGACGCCAAAAGCGGCGCGTCCGAAGCGCTTCTTCCACCGCGGCGACTGGCGGGCCATGACTTGCGAGTCGAGGCCGCAGGAGGCCATCATCAGGAAGGGCTCCTCGCCAACCAGGCCGACGTCGATCGGCCGCGGCCGGCCGCCGCGGAGCGCCCGCGCCGCGGCGAGGGCGCGGCGGGGAAGGCCGAGGGCGAGGGCAAGGACGTTGGCGGTACCGGCCGGCAGCGCGCCGAGCGCCACGTCGCTCCCCAGGAGCCCGGCCGCCACTTCGCGCAGCGTCCCGTCGCCGCCCAGGGCGAAGGCGACCTCGGCGCCCTGGGCGACCGCCTGGCGGGCCAGCACCGTGGCGTCGCCGGGGCCCGACGTGGGCCGTGGCTCCAGGACGAAGCCGCCCGCGGCGAGCTCGCCGGCGATCCGGGGCAGGAGCCGGCCGACGTCGCCGCCGGCCTCCGGGTTGTAGATCAGGACTCCCTGGTGCAAGAGAGCTCGTCTCCTCGCGCGGCGTCAGAAGAGGCGCCCCGAGGTGCCCGGCGGCACCTTGATCCCCAGGTGCTCGTAGGCGCGCCGGGTGGCGACTCGGCCGCGCGGGGTGCGTTGCAGGAAACCCTCCTGGATGAGGAACGGCTCGTAGAGGTCCTCCAGGGTGCCGCGGTCCTCGCCGACCGTTGCGGCCAGCGCCTGGATGCCGGCCGGGCCGCCCGAATAGTGGTCGATCAAGGTCCGGAGGATCTTGCGGTCGACCTCGTCAAAGCCGTACTCGTCGACCTCGAGGAGCGCCAGGGCGCGGTGGGCCGTGTCGGAGTCGATCGTGCCCTCGCCCTCGACCTGGGCGAAGTCGCGCACCCGGCGCAGCAGCCGGTTGGCGATGCGGGGCGTGCCGCGGCTGCGGCCGGCGAGCTCGCGGGCGCCGTCGTCGTCGACCTCGATCGCGAGGACCCGTGCCGAGCGCCGGATGATCGTCATGAGCTCGGCGGCGTTGTAGAAGTCGAGGCGGTGGACGATGCCGAAACGCCCATGGAGCGGTTTGGTGATCAACCCGGCGCGGGTCGTCGCCCCGACGAGCGTGAAGCGCGGCAGCGGGATCTCCATGGTGCGCGCCGCCGGCCCCTGGCCGATCACGAGGTCGAGCTTGAAGTCCTCGAGGGCGGGGTAGAGGATCTCCTCCACGGTCGGCCCGAGGCGGTGGATCTCGTCGACGAAGAGGACGTCGCCGGGCTCGAGGTTGGTGAGGATCGCCGCCAAGTCCCCGGCTTTCTCCAGGACGGGGCCCGCCGTCGTGCGCAGCGTCGCGTCCATCTCGTGGGCGACGATGTGGGCGAGCGTCGTCTTGCCGAGCCCCGGCGGACCGAAGAGCAGCACGTGGTCGAGCGGCTCGCCGCGCTCCAGGGCGGCGCGGATGCCGACCCGCAGGTTCTTGACGATGCGCTCCTGGCCGACGTACTCCTCGAAGCGGCGCGGCCGAAGCGACGCTTCGACGTTCAAGTCCTCGAGGTCCGGGTCGGCGGAGAGGATGCGCTCGTCGGGCTCGGGGGTCATGGGGGCATTCTACGACGGCTGCACTGTTGAAGGTTCGAGATCTCCGGCAGAGCGACCACTTCCACGGAATCGATCCGGCGACGCGCTTCCTCGCCGAGAATCACCCGGAGATCGCGTTGTCGGTGATCACCCGGGCGGAGCTCCTGACCGGCTTTGACGCCGGGACCGATGCGATGGTGGCGGGCCTCCTCGACCGCTTCCCGAACCTGCCCATCGACAAGCCGGTTGCCGACCTGGCCGCCCGGTTGAGGCGCGACGTAGGCTGGAAGCTTCCGGCCGCGTTGCAGGCCGCCTTGGCCCAGTATCACGGCCTCAGTCTGGTCACCCGGAACACGCGAGACTTCCGGCCAGACCGGCACGGCTTCGTGACTGTGCCCTACCGGATCTGACGACGTCGAGCTTGCTGCCGGTTTCAAGCTCGCTCTGGACGCCAAGCCGTCCACGTCTACCGGCCGGACGCGGACGTCGAAATCTTCACCGAGCCACGGGCGATGAGCGGTGATCCCGAGTTGCCTTGCTTCGTCCTCAAGCTGGGGCGGATCTGGGACCCGGGCTGGTGAGCGGCGGGGGTTCGGGATCGCTGGCGACCTCGAAGAAGTCGTCGCCATTCTGGACTCTCTGCTGTGGACCGGAGGAGTCTTGACCCGATCCGGTAAGATCTCCGCCGGAGAACCCCCGGATGCCGTCCAACCACGAGCGCTTGACCCGACTCCTCGAGGAAGTCTCTCCATCGAGACCGAATTGTCTCGTCCTGCTGTATTCGTACTTCGTCGACGTAGGGCTCGGCGCGGAGGACGAGATCACGGCGCGAGGTAGGCACCCGCTCTGTCTGGAGCCTCATCCGCTCGCCACCGAGTCGGAGACCATGATCCAGCTCCTCGGCCGCCTAGAGGGACAGGTCGACTTTGAGCTCCTGGCTCTGCAATGGCTCAAGGGTCTTGACCGGACGATGGTCGAAAAAGAGATCGACGACTCGTGCGACGAGCTGATCTTCCAGGGCTTCGACGCGAGACCGTATCGGCTATGTCGCCGCAACGACATGGTCGCCGACTACTACAACAAGGAAGCGACTTGGGACGCGGACCAGAGCCCGTCGCTCGCCACCTATGTCCGATTCCACAAGCTGGTGCCCACGGAGCCGGTGGAGGGCCGGCGACAGATCGAATGCCTCTCGGAGTACGAATGGGGCTACCGCTCGCTGCACAAGCGACTGAGGAGATGGATCACGGCCAACCCCGCCGCGCTCCGAGTGATGCTTTGGCCTTTCCGGGTGGAAATCGACTACCGGAACATCGAGGATCCGGACTCCAAGGACGAGATCCGGCTCGTCCGGCTGGCCGAAGTGGCCAACGAAGCGGAGCTGAGCCAGGAAATCGAGGAGGCTCTCGCGCAAGCTCGGGCGAAGAAAGTCACCGTCTTGCTCTTCCCGGAGCTGGCCGTCCCGGAATCCGCCGAACGGCACATCCGCGACGTTTTGCGGAGCCACGGGAGGGACGGCGAACGTCGGAATCTGCCGAATGTTGGAGCTGACGCACGGCAACTTCCTCCTCGTGCCCTCTCTCAGCTCGACGACCACCGCTCACGCGTCCCACGCGCAAAACCTCGGTGCAAGCAACCGGGCTTCCACCTTCGTCTGCAACCGACGCTTCGACACCCAGCCGACCTCCGAGAGCCCCGAGGGTACGAGCTTCTACCGCGTCCACCGGAAAGGAGGCGCCCACGTACCCCACTTCGGCAAAGACGAGTGCCCTCTCCCCTACCTCCTCTTCGAGCTCGGCCGCTCATGAGCTGGACGACTCAACATAGAATCAAGTAAGATGAGAGGGTGTTGAGAGACGGTTGAATGGAACCTGAGACCTTGATCCCCCCAGACCTCACCGGCCTCGGTCATGCCGACTTCGAGGAGAAGATTCTGCCTCTCCTTGAAGCCTTGGCGGAGAACCCGCGACTGAAAACATCGCGGCGTGTCCGTTCGGTTCTCCTCAACCGCGCCCTCATCCTTTTACGGACGGGTTCCCGATCCGAGATCGACGACGAGTCCTATGCCCTCTATCGGTTCCTCGATTCCCCTTCGGGGGAACGGCTTCAACAAGGGGACCCTGAGGTGTTCGGGGGCCTGAGCGCCGTCGCGCGGCTTCTTGACGCGGCTTCACAACGGATCGACCGTGCCGCCGTCGATTCGATTCTGCGCAACCACAAGGGACGCGGCCAGCAAGTCCTCGAGGCCGTGGCTGCCCACGGACAGGCCATGCCCCGTTCGCTCCTGCGTAGCCGGCTCGAGATGTCGGAGTCCCACCTCTCGCACGTCCTGCGCGAGCTCGAGGAGGCAGACCTCATCGTCCGTTATCGTCCGGGGAAGGGCAAGGAGGTCGTCGTCGATCTGGCCCATGTCGGACGCGAGGTCGTCGAACGCTCGGTCCTGCCGCGCTGGGTCCAGCACCTCGTCGACCGGCTGAGCGACATCGCGGGCTCCAGGGAGACGAGCCTCGAGCCGACACAGCTCGCCGCCGAGCTCCACGAGCTCGGCGCTCCCTCACGCACCGCCGCGGAGCGGCTGGCCACGGCCCTGGGGGAGATCGGCGCCTACACGGAGAAGGTCACCGCTCATGGCGCCTTGACGGAACAGCTCTTCAGCGTCTTCTTCCTCGAAATCTCCGACCGGCAACGCTCACGCTCGCCGGCGTCTCTTCTCAGCGGTCGCTGATGCTCATCACCTTCTACTCCTTCAAGGGCGGCGTCGGACGGAGCTTTGCCCTGCTGGAGACCGCGGTCCAACTCGCCGGACGCGGTGCCTCCGTGCTCGTCTGGGACCTCGACCTCGAAGCTCCGGGCCTGCAGAAGAACCCCGCTCTCAACAGAGTCGACGAGAAGA
Organism: uncultured bacterium; assembly: GCA_965371445.1. Lineage (GTDB taxonomy): Bacteria > Acidobacteriota > Thermoanaerobaculia > Multivoradales > J023 > DASWIG01. Next base: position 51,798 of record CBDUYN010000048.1, read on the forward strand.
TCCGCCTCGGCACGCTTGAGCTCGTGCATGAGTTTCGCAAGAACGGTTACAACGAGATCCCCGAGGCCTCCCTCAAAAAGGCGATCGTCCCCTTCCAGCTGGAGGGCGACCTGGCCGAGGGCGGCGGACGCCTCGACTTCCTGCTCCCCGGCAAGCTCGACGAGACCTATCCCACGCGCTACGCCGACTGCCGCTGGGACGAGCTCTTCGCTCCCGACGTCGGACCCGGGGCCGTCTTCTTCTACGAGATGGCCCAACGCCTCCAGAAAGGCGAGGACGCCTATGAGTACGTCCTCGTCGACTCGCGCACCGGCTTCTCCGATCTCTCCGCCGTCTGTACCGTCTACCTCCCCGACCTCGTCGTCATCGTCTACAACCTCGGCGCGCAGAACCTGGCCGGCGTCGAACGCGTCCACCTGGCCGTGACCAAGACGCCTTCCCGGCAGAGCTCGACAGCGACGGTCCCGGTCCTCTTTCTCGCCAACATGGTGCCCGACGCCCCGGAAGAGCTGCGCGAGAAGAAGCTCAAGGCCCTGGCCGACGCCAAGCTCAGCCCCCACTTCGTCACCCGGCTGCGTCCCGAGCTCTTGCTGAGCGAGGAGATTCCGTCGCTCGCCGGCGACAAGGAGCAGATCCGCGCCTGGACGCCCCTCGTCGACCGCGTCGAGCGACGCCTCCGCGAGCTCACCCGCGAAGCCGACGTCGAACGTCACGAGAAAACCGAACGCCCCGGGCTCGACCCAAGAAGCGACAAAGAGGAGATCTTCCGCCGCGCCAAGCGCTTCGAGGAGAAGGTGGCCGAGATCTTCCAGCTCCTCGGCTACAAGACCGTCGTCGACTACCAGGTCGACGACATGCAGATCGACGTCCGCGGCGAGATGACCGGCGGGCTCGTGCCGAGCTACGCCCTCGTCGAGTGCAAGGACTGGGAGCGCCCCGTCGGCCAACGCGACGTGCGGGAGTTCGCCTCCAAGGTCGACTACCTCCGCGACGCCGACGAGCTCAACTATCAGGCCGTCTTCGTCGCCCGTTCGGGCTTCGTCAACAACGCCCACGCGGTCGCCAAAAAGCTCCGGGTCGAGCTGCGGACCTTCCGGGAGCTCCTCCTCTCCCTCGTCGACCTGGACCCCCACCTCGACGACGCCTCGCGCAAGTTCGAAGGCACCGCCCTCGAACGCCTCTACGTCGAGCAGGACGCCGTCCTCCAGAGCGACATCCGGCCCGGCGAGGAGGTCGTCCCGAGGCCGCTCACCGAGACCGTCCGCGCCTGGATCGCAAGACCCTCCGGGACGCTTCTCACCCTCCTCGGCGACTTCGGCTCCGGCAAGACGAGCTTCTGCCTGCGCCTCGCCGCCGAGCTCGCCCGCCAGGCCCGCGACGACGCCGAGGCCCGGCGGCCCGTCGTCGTCGACCTGCGCGAGGGCGGCTCGACCACCGTCACCCTGGAGAACCTCCTCGTCCACCGCTGCCAGCAGCTCTCGTCGCGGGCCGTCAACCCGCAGGCCCTCCTGCACCTCAACCGCGAGGGACATCTCGTCCTCCTCTTCGACGGCTTCGACGAGACCATCGGCTACTCCGAGCCCGGACGCTTCGTCGAGAACCTGCGCCAGATCCTGCGCGCCGCCGACGGGCGCGCCAAGGTGATCCTCACCTGCCGTACCCATTACTTCCGCGACCAGCCCGAGGAGGTCAAGCGGCTCGGCAAGGCGAAAGACGTCCTGACGACGCCGGGCGCGACGCAGCTCTACGACGAGATCCGCGAGCGTCAGGGTGCCGAGATCGCCTACCTGCGCGAATTCACCCCGCAGCAGATCGACACCTACCTGCGCCGCGCCCTGCCGCCCCCCGACGACTGGCAGGCCTTCCGCGAAGAGATCCGCCGCACCTACAACCTCGAGGACCTGGCCGAGCGGCCGTTCCTCCTCGAGATGATCGTCAAGACCCTGCCGAAGCTGCGCGGACACGAAGGCGAGGTCACGGTCGGCGACCTCTACGAGACCTACTGCGAGAGCTGGTTCGCCAAGACCGACTTCCGGCTGACGCTCACCCGCGAGCACAAGGTGGCGCTGGTCGAATACCTGGCGCGGCTGCTGTGGGACACGCCCGACCAGCGGGTGCACTACCAGCTCCTGGCCGAGAAGTCGGCCGAGTTTTACCGCGGCCAGGAGCTGACGCCCTTCGACAAGGAACGCGTCGACTACGAGGTGCGCACCGCCCTCTTCCTGCACCGCGACGCCAAGGGCTACTACAACTTCATCCACCGCTCCTTCCTCGAGTTCTTCGTCGCCCGGACCCTGCGCCGCGGTCTCGCCGAGGGCGACCGACGCTGCCTCGACCTGCGACGCCTGACGCGGGAGGTGGCTTTCTTCCTGGAGCTCTGGCCCGAGGCGGAGAAGATCCCGGAGATGGCGAAAGGCGTCCTCGACGACGCCTATCAGCCGCGGGTGAGCGAGAACGCGGTCGTCCTGCTCCACCTGCACGTGCGGGCGCGGCTCGGTCCGCTGGTCGGACCGGGAGCGGAGGTCCACGAGGACGAGGCCCGGCTCGACGAGATCCGCGCCGCCTTCAGCGAGACATGTCGCGGGGTGTTGCTGCGGCTCGACGGGGCCGACTTCTCGGGCGCCGACCTCGCCGGCGTGAGCCTGAACGACGCGTCGCTCGCCGGCGCCAGCTTCGAGCGCGCGGTGTTGCGCCGCGCGTCGCTCGCCGGCGCGGACGCGGCGGAGGCGTCGCTACGGTTTGCCGAGGCGTCCGAGGCGAGCTTCGCCGGGGCCGTCCTCTCGCGGGGCGTCCTCGACCATGCGGGCTTCCGGGGTGCCAACTTCTCGGACACCGACCTGAGCGACGCCGACTTGCGGTTCTCGCGGTTCGTCCGCGCGGATCTCCGCAGGGCCGAGCTCGACGGAGCGAGGACGACGGGAGCCGGCTTCCTCGGCGCCCGCGGCAAAGGCCTCCCGGCGGCGGGCGAGCCACGGGCGGTGGTCCAGGTCGGACACGGCGACTGGGTCGGGGGCGTCGCCTGGCATCCGACGGAGCCGCTGGTCGCGTCGGGCTCCGACGACGGTACCGTCAAGATCTGGGACGCGGTCGACGGCGGCCTGGTCCGGACCCTGGCCGGCCACCGCGGCGCCGTCTCGTCGGTGGCGTGGGAGGGGAGCGGCGAGCGGCTGGCGTCCGGGTCCTATGACCAGACGGTGAAGATCTGGGACGCGGCCTCGGGCCGCGAGCTGCACACCCTCG
>CBDUYN010000049.1:0-54969 GCA_965371445.1 uncultured bacterium
CGCCGGAGAACGTAGATTCCCTGGCCGCGTTGCTGCGCGAGATCCTGGAGGATGAAAGTTGATGGCGTCGAAAGCTGACACGTACGCGTTACCCACCAAGCTCATGAACTGGAACTTCGTGCTTCTCTGGCAGGGCCAGTTCGTCAGCTTCATCGGCACCCAGGCTTTCATGATCAGCATGATCTTCTGGATGAAGCACGAGACCGGCTCCGCGGCCTGGGTGGGACTCGTCACGATGGCGACGACCTTGCCGGGGGCGCTGCTCGGCCCCCTCGGCGGCGCGATCGCCGACCGCTACTCGCGGAAGGGCATCATCCTGATGACCGATTTTGCCCGCGGCACGATCTCCCTCGCTCTCGCGGCGTTGGTGATCGCTTTCCCGGACGAGCCGCGGCTGATGCTCTCCGGTCTTTTGGCCACCGCCTTTCTGATGGGGGCCCTGGGATCTTTTTTCCGGCCGGCGATCAACGCCGCCATTCCCGATCTCGTGCCGCCGGACAAGGTCACCAGCGCCAATTCGCTGATGGGTGTCTCCATGAACGTCTCCACCTTCATCGGCCAGGTGTTCGGCGGCGTGCTTTTCCGGTTGCTCGGCCCGGCTCTGCTCTTCATCTTCAACGGGGTGAGCTACATCTTCTCGGGAATCAGTGAGCTCTTCATCAAGATCCCCCAGAAATTTCCGGAGTCGAGCCCGAGCTTTCAAAGCGTCTTGGCCGACGTGCGGCGGGATACGGTGGAGGGATTGCGCTATATCTGGGCTGAACGAGGGCTGACGATGATCCTCCTGACGATCGTCAACGACATGGTCTTCCTGGTGGCGATCTCGATTCTTTTCCCCTTCTTCGTCGAGGACTACCTCGAGGCTTCCCCGGATTGGTATGGCTACCTGGTGGCGACCTTTGCCGCTGGCAACGCCCTCGGCGCCCTGTCGGCGGGTGTCCTCAAAGTCGGGGGCCGTTGGCGGATCCGGATGATCGTCGCCGGCGGCATGATGGCGTCGGGTGCCGGATTGTTGCTCGGGAACATCCATTCCAACTGGCACGCCCTCGTTCTGATCCTGGTGGCGGGAACCTTCGTCGGTTTCAACGACATCCATATGTTTACCGCCATTCAACTGGCCGTCGGCAGCGAGATGCGGGGCCGGGTGCTAGGTCTTTTCGGCACCATCACCCTCGCCGCGACGCCGATCGCCGCCGGGATGAGCGGCGTGGCCACGGATCTGTTGAAGCAGGACATCAGCATGGTCTACATGCTTTGCGGTGCCGGCCTCGGCATCACTCCCCTTATCGTTTTGTCGAGCTCGCGGGCACGCTCGCTCCTGGCCTATGAAAGGGGCCAGGCCTCGGTTGCGGAGGGATCCGCCGTCACACTGGAACAGAGAGAAAAGGAAGAGAAGAAGATGAAACGAGTCGTCAAGTGGGTGGCCGTAGGCGCCACCGTCCTGCTCGTCGTCTTGATGGCGACGATCGTCTACATGGTGCGCCGCCCGTGGCCGATGGCCGACGGCCAAGTCGCGGTGACCGGGCTCCGGGCTCCGGTCGAAGTGATCCGCGACGACTGGGGCATCCCCCACATCTACGCCGAAAACGAGCTGGACCTCTTCCTGGCCCAGGGCTACGTCCACGCCCAGGATCGCCTGTGGCAGATGCACATGGGCCGCGTCGTCGCCGCCGGGCGACTGGCCGAGCTTTTCGGCGAGAGCGTCGTGGAAACCGATCGGCTGCTGCGCGTCCTCTCGCTCCGCTGGGCCGCCGCGCGCGACTGGGAAAGGCTCGACGAGGATCTGCGAGAGATCCTCGAAGCCTACAGCGCCGGTGTCAACGCCTATATCGAGGCCAATTCCGGGCATCTCGGACTGGAATTCCGCCTCCTCGGCGTCGAGCCGGAGCCGTGGACGCCAATCGACACCCTGACCTGGACCAAGGTCCTGAGCCTCAACATCGGCCTGAACATGAGCCGGGAGGTGGCCCGTGTCGACCTGAAGGCGCGGCTCGGCGACGAGCTTGGGGGCGAGGCGGCCGAGCGGATCCTCGCCCGCTACCCGGACGACGGCCCGGTCATCGTGTCGCCGGCTCCGGCCAGCGGCCCTTCACCGGATACGGTGGCGCGGCGCGAGGTCTCCTCTTTTGGGCAGACCCGCCAGGCCGGCCGGGCAGCACTTCGCGGTCTCGCCGGGCGCGGGCCCTGGGTCGATCTTCTGCGCCTGGCAGGCCTCAAACCCGACCTGAGCCGCTTCTCGCCACTACTCGGCCACACCCCTGCGTGGGGCAGCAACGCCTGGGTGGTCCACGGTAGCCGTACCGCGAGCGGCAAACCGCTCCTGGCCAACGATCCCCACCTCGGCCTCGGTATGCCGTCGGTCTGGTACGAGAACGGCCTGCATGGCGGCCGTTTCGACGTCGTCGGCTTCTCCTTTCCAGGCCTGCCGGCGGTCGTCACCGGGCACAATGGTTCCATCGCCTGGGGCATCACCAGCCTCGCCTCCGACACCCAGGACCTTTTCATCGAGCAACTCGATGACGGTGAGAACGGTCCCACCCGATACCGCTACCGGGACGAGTGGCGCGATCTTGAGGTACGCGTCGAGACGATCGAGGTCCGTGGGGGCGAGCCAGAGGAGCTCAGGATTCTCTCCACCCACCACGGTCCGCTCGTCAACGAGCTCTTCGAGGGCATCCGAGACCAACGGCCGATGGCGCTCAGTTGGACCGCCCTCCGCGAGATGCGCCTGCTGCGCGCGCTCGTCGAGCTCAACCAGGCGCGCAGCTGGGACGAGTTCCGCGGCGCTCTCGCTTTTTGGGACGCACCGGCCTTGAGCTTCGTCTACGCCGACGTCGCGGGCAACATCGGCTACCAGGCCACGGGCCGGCATCCGATCCGCACCGCCGGCCATGACGGCTCGGTGCCCGTGCCCGGTTGGACCGGAGAGCACGACTGGCGCGAGTTCATCCCGGCCGCCGAGCTCCCGTGGGCGTTCAATCCGCCGTCCGGCGTCGTCGTCACCGCCAACAACAAGACGGTCTCCGACGATTATCCCTATCACCTCACCGGCGACTGGGCCGACCCCAGCCGCGCCCAGCGCATCTCCGACCTCCTGGCCGACGGGAACAGCTTTACCCGCGAGGACATGGCCCGTATCCAGGGCGACACCTATGCGGTCATGGCCGAGGAGCTGCGTCCCCACCTGTTGGCGGTCGAGCCGTCCGACGCGTTGGCGGAGCGCGCGCTGCGGGAGGTCCGGGATTGGGACCTGCGCTACGAGGCCGACCGCATCGGCGCCGCGGTCTACTACGTCTGGCAGTGGCGGCTTTACCGCAACATCGTCGCCGACGAGCTCGGCGACCCCGAAAAGCTCGAGCAGGACACCGCCGTCGTCTACCAGCAGCACTCGCCCCTCGACGAGATCATGGCTCGCCCCGACGATCCCTGGTTCGACGACAGGACGACGCCGGAGGTCGAGACGCGCGAGGACATCGTCCGGCGCAGCCTCGCCGACGCCGTCGCCTGGCTCGTCGAGAACCACGGCGACGATCCCGCCGCCTGGCGCTGGGGAAGGCTCCACCCGATGGTGTTCACTCACCAGCCCCTGGGACAGACCGGGCAGTCGATGATCGACAACCTCTTCAACAGCGATCCCATGGAGGGCCGCGGCGGGCCGTTCACGGTTTTCGCCACCACGCCGAGCCTCAGCGAGCCGTTCGCCATCGGGGGTGGCACCTCGCAGCGCTTCATCGCCGACCTTGCCGATCTCGGGAGGTCGCTCGCCATCAACAGCACCGGCCAGTGCGCCCACCTCTTCCATCGCCACCGCGAGGACCAGATCCCGCTGTGGCAGGACGTGGAATTCCATCCGGTCTACTTCAGCCGCGGCAGCGTCGAGGGTGCGGCCGAGAGCACCCTCAGGCTGACACCTCCATGAAGGACGGCACGAGGAAAGTGAGCAAAGGTGTGCAACGTAGCCGATGATTCGCGGATCGCCATCGTCGGCATGGCGGGCCGTTTCCCGGGAGCCGACAGCGTCGAGGAGCTGTGGCGCAACCTGCGGGAGGGCCGAGAATCCGTGCGCACTCTGAGCACCGAGGAGCTGTTGGAGCGCGGTGCCGATCCGGCGTTGCTGAAGGATCCGCAGCACGTGCCGACGGTCGCCGAGATGCGCGGCCACGACGCTTTTGACGCTCCCTTTTTCGGTTTCAGTCACCGCGAGGCGGAAATCCTCGATCCGCAGCAGCGCGTCTTTCTGGAATGTGCCTGGGCAGCGTTGGAGGACGCGGGCTACGACCCCCGAAACGTGCCCGGGATCGTGTCGCTCTACGGGGGCGCCACGACCAGCACCTACCTGCTCTTCCACCTCCTACCCCACATGGGAGCCTGGGACCCGTTTCAGCTCTTGACCGCCAACGCCGCCGACACCCTGACCACCCGGGTGGCCTACAAGCTGGGCTTCAAGGGTTCCTGCTTTACGGTCCAGTGCGCCTGCTCGACGTCGCTGGTCGCCGTCCACCTGGCGGTGGAGAGCCTGTTGAACGAGGCATGTGACGTGGCGTTGGCCGGCGGGGTGTCGATCAACGTCGCGCAGCGCACCGGTTACCGCTACCAGGAAGGCTCGATCCTCTCCAGCGATGGGCACTGCCGGGCGTTCGACGCTCGCGCCGGGGGGACGTATTTCGGCTCCGGCGTGGGGATCGTCGTGCTGAAGCGATGGGCGGACGCGCTGGAGGACGGCGATCCGATCCGTGCGGTGATCCTGGGCTCGGCAGCGAACAACGACGGCGACGTGAAGGTGGGATATACGGCTCCGGGCGTGGAAGGGCAGAGTCGGGTGATCCTCGAGGCGCTCTCGGTGGCTCGCGTCGACGCCGAGACGATCGGCTACGTCGAGGCCCACGGCACCGGCACCCGCCTCGGCGATCCGATCGAGGTCCAGGCCCTGACCCGGGCCTTCGGCGAGCACACCGAGCGGACGGGCTTCTGCGCGCTCGGCTCGTTGAAGAGCAACTTCGGCCACCTCGACGTGGCCGCCGGCGTCGCCGGGTTGATCAAGACGGTCCTGGCTCTGGAGCGGGAGGAGATCCCGCCCAGCCTCCACTACGAGGAGCCCAATCCGGAGATCGACTTCGCGTCTTCGCCGGTCTACGTGGCGCGCGAGCTCCTACCGTGGCCCCGCGGCGCAGCGCCCCGGCGAGCCGGGGTGAGCTCGTTCGGGATCGGCGGCACCAACGCGCACGTCGTCCTCGAGGAGGCGCCGGCTCCCCAGCCGGCGGCGCCTTCGCGGCCGTGGCAGCTGCTGGTGCTCTCGGCCAAGACCCGGGCTTCGCTAGAGAAGGCAACGGCGGCGCTGGGGGCAACGCTCCAGGGCTTGGCTGGAAACGAAGAGCCGGCGCTGGCCAATGTCGCCTACACGCTGGCGCTCGGACGCAAGGCTTTCGAGCAGCGGCGGGTCCTCGTCACGAGCGACCTCACGGACGCGGCCCACGTCCTGGCCGAGCGGCCGGCCGGCCGCCTGGTCTCGCAGGCCGACTCCGTAGAGCCGTGGGAGCGTCCCGTCGTCTTCATGTTCTCGGGCCAGGGGGCTCAGCACGTGGGCATGGGGCGTGACCTCTACGAGCAGGAGGAGGTCTTTCGCCGTGAGCTCGACCGCTGCGTGGAGATCCTGAAGCCCTACCTCGGCGAGGACCTGCGGCGTACGCTCTATCCGGAGGCGGGCAAGCAAGAGGCGGCCGCCGAGCGCCTCGCCGAGACGCGAAGGGCCCAACCGGCGCTCTTTGCCGTCGAGTATGCCCTGGCGCGCCAATGGGCGGCCTGGGGCGTCGAGCCGGAGGCGATGATCGGCCACTCGATCGGCGAGTACGTGGCGGCGTGCCTTGCCGGGGTCTTCTCCCTGGAGGACGCGCTCGCCGTGGTCGAGGCGCGTGGGCGCCTGATGCAGGAAATGCCGCCCGGGGACATGCTTTCGGTGCCCATGGCGGCTGCGCAGCTGGAGCCGCTCCTCGGCGGCGAGGTCTCGCTCGCGGCGGTCAACGCGCCGGCCCGAACGACCGTGTCCGGTCCCGAGGCGGCGATCGAGGCGCTGCGGACCCGCCTGGCCGACCACGGCGTCGAGAGCGCCCGGCTCCACACCTCGCATGCCTTCCACTCCGAGATGATGGCACCGGCCGCCGAGCGCCTCGCCGTAGAGCTTGCCCAGGTGGAGCTGGGCGAGCCGCGGATCCCCTTTGTGTCGAACCTGACCGGGACCTGGATCACCCCGGCGGAGGCGACCGATCCGCAGTATTGGTCGCGTCACCTCCTGGGTAGGGTGCGCTTCGCCGACGGTGTGGAGGAGCTTGCCCGGGAGCCGCGTCGCGTCCTGCTGGAAGTCGGACCCGGCCGCACCCTCTCGACCCTGGCACGCCAGGCGGAGGGTGAGCTGACGGCGATCGAGTCGATGCGTCACCCGGGCCAGGAGGGCTCCGACGTCGCGGCGCTGCTCCAGGCCCTCGGGCGTCTGTGGCTCGCCGGGCGGCAAATCGACTGGCGGCTCCTCTTCGCCGGGGAAAGCCGCCGCCGGGTACCGTTGCCCGGTTACGCTTTCGAGCGCCGCCGGTACTGGATCGAGCCTCCCCGGGATGGTGCCGGCCGCGAGCCGAAGGCGGCCGCGGAAACCGCCGCCCAACCGCCGGGGGAGCTCTACGACCGTCCCGAGATCGAGACCGACTACGTCGCACCGCGCAGCGATCTCGAACGCCTCGTCGTCAGGGTTTGGCAAGAGCAGCTCGGGGTCGAGAGGGTCGGCGTCGACGACAACTTCTTCGAGCTTGGCGGCGACTCGTTTCTGGCGGTCCAGGCCATGACCCGGCTGCGCGAAACGCTCGGTCGCGAGATCCCTGTCGTCAGCCTCTACGAAGGTCCTAACATCCGGTCCCTGGTCGCCATCCTGGAAAAAGAGGGAGAGGAAGAAGACGCCGGGGCCGAGCGCCTCTCAGAGCTCGTGGCCTCGCGCCAGCGCCGGCACCAGCACCAGCAAGCGCGTCGGCGCCGAAAAGAGGAGCTTCTGCGTTCGCTGGAAGAGATGGATGAGGAATGAACCCTTCGGGGCGCCATGCCAGGAGGTTGTTTTGAAATCATGGAGACCGTGATGAGATATCTTTTCATTCTGTCGACGATCCTCTTTACAACCGTGCTCGTCCACGCCCAGGAGCCCTACGTGCTCCACGCTCCGGTTCTCTCCGCCGAGCCGAAGATCGACGGTCGTCTCGACGATCCGGTGTGGCAGGAGGCGATGGAGATCGACACGTTTATCCAGGTGGAGCCTGAGGAAGGCTCGCCGTCGACCGAGTCGACGGTGGTGTTGATCGGCTACGACCAGAAAAAGCTCTACATCGCGGCGCGCTGCGACTACAAGGAACCGGGTAAAGTCGTCTCCGTCGTGCTCGACCGCGACGGGCGGCTCTACGACGAGGATTCCTTCCAGGTCGTCTTCGACACTTTTGCCGACGGCCAGAACGGCTTTCTGTTCGTGGTGAATCCCCTCGGTGCGCAGTTCGACGCGTTGGTCCGTAACGAAGGCGACGACGTCAACTACGCCTGGGACAGCCTGTGGCTCTCGGCCACGTCGCGAACCGAGACGGGCTGGGTCGCGGAGATCGCGATTCCCTTTCGGGCGCTGCGCTTTCCGAAGGCGGCGTCGCAGTCCTGGGGATTCAATATTCAGCGGACGATCATTCACCGGCGTGAGACCGTCCTCTGGAAGCCGGTACCGCGGGTCACCGCGGGTTCGTCGTTGCTCAAGGTGTCACAAGCCGGGAAGCTCGTCGGGCTCGCCGGCATCGAGCCGGGGCGTTCGCTCGATTTCAAGCCGTACGTTTTGGGCCGCATCGATCGGCGTTCCGGCACGGCTGACGAGAGCGACTTCGAGGCCGGGATCGACGTCAAGAAAAGTCTCTCCACCGACCTGACTCTCGATCTGACCTACAACTTGGACTTCGCCGAAGCGGAAGCCGACAGTCAACAGCTCAACCTGACCCGCTTTCCGCTCTTTTTTCCTGAGCAGCGGGATTTCTTTCTCGAGGGGGCCAATCTCTTCTATTTCGGGGAGCGTCCGGATTTCCTGAAGACGCCGGACAAGATCTTTTTTTTCAGCCGCCGCATCGGCCTGACGGAGGACGGAGAACAGCAGGTCCAGGTGCTTGGCGGCGCCAAGATTTCCGGTCGCGCAGGGCGGTACAGTATCGGTTTCTTGAATCTCACGACCGACGAGCATCGCTACGGCGACCGAGACGGCGTCGAACGATTCGAGGCACAGACCAACTACACTGTGGCGCGCCTGAAGCGTGACATTCTGGAGAAGTCGGCCATCGGCTTCATGTACCTCAGGAAAGACGTCGAGAGCGGCCCCGCAACAAGCGGCGCGGGCTTCGACTGGGACCTGGCTTTTGGCAAGTTCTTGAAAACCGGAGGCTTCGTGGCGGAGACCGAGACGCCGGGGCGCGCGGCCGACGAATGGGCGGGGTCGATGGATGTCGTCTGGCAAAGTCCGAAGGTCTTCTCGAAGCTGACCTACACCGAAGTGGGTGAGGACTTCAATCCGGAGATGGGATTCTTTTCGCGGCTGGGGATCAAAGAGTGGCGGGGGCTTTTTGTCTATCATGTCACCAAAAAGGAGAAGAAAGTTCGCGATATCTACTATTACGATGAATTTACCCGTGTAACCGACCGTAAAGGCAACGTGGAGACGCAGCTCAACCGGCTGGAGATGGACATGATCTGGCACACGCAAGCCGGAATCTTCGTCAAAGTCTTCGACCACGTGGAGGCGCTTCCGTTCAGCTTCGAGATTCGCCCGGGAGTCGTGATTCCTCCGGGGCGCTACGACTTTACGCATTACTTTTTTGGCGCACAGACGGTGCCGAGCCGCCCGGTTTTCGCTTTCATTCGGCTTGACGCGGGCGAGTTCTACGACGGTGACTTTCAGGATGTGGTCGTCGGCGCGCGGTTGCGGCCGATCCGCGGATTCAATACCATCGTCTCCTATGAGCGCAACGACGTCGACTTTCCTGCCGGAGACTTCACCGACGAGCTCGTGTCCATCAACGGCGTCTATGCCCCCTCGCCGTGGATCTCGATTCGGGCGCTCATCGAATGGCGGGGGGACGACAACTTCAGCACCAAGGCAACCTTCAAGTGGGAATACCGTCCCGGCTCCACTTTCTACCTGGTCTACGACGAGTTCCGCGATCTGCGGGATCGGCCGTTCGGGGCCCTCGCGCTCCGTGAGCGGGCGCTGATCAGCAAGGTGACCTTTTCCTTCTGATTCGAGGATCGGCCAAGTCTTGAAACGAACGACGAGGTGAGGCTAGAAACCATCATGAGCGGAAATGACCATAGCTGCGATGTCGCCATCGTCGGGATGGCTTGCCGCCTGCCAGGGGCCAAGAACGTCGAGGAGTTTTGGCGACTGCTTGCCGAGGGCGTCGAGTCGATCTCTTCCCTCTCCGCAGAAGAGCTTTTGGAGGCGGGGGTCGAACCCGAGGAGCTGGCGAATCCTGCCTATGTTCGGGCGGCAGCGATCCTCGACGAGGTCGACTCTTTCGACGCGGGCTACTTCGGCTATTCGCCCCGCGAGGCCGAGCTCATGGACCCCCAGCAGCGGCTTTTCCTCCAATGCGGCGTCGAAGCCCTGGAGCACGCCGGCTACGGAGCCGGTGACACCTACGGCCCGGTAGGTGTTTTTGCCGGCGGCAAGATGAGCACCTACGTCTTCAACATCCACTCGAACCCGGATCTCGCCCGCTCGCTCGACACCGTCGAGGTGGGGCTGGGCAACGACATCGCGCTGCTCGCGATGCGCACGTCCTACAAGCTGGACTTGAAGGGGCCGAGCTACTTCGTGCAGTCCGCCTGCTCGACCTCGCTCGTCGCCATCCACCTCGCTTGCCAGAGCCTGTTGCTCGACGAGTGCCGGATGGCGCTGGCCGGGGCGGTCGCCATCGACTTCCCCCACAAGAGCGGTTACCTCTACCGCGAGGGGAGCCTGGCCTCGCCCGACGGCCACGTCCGAGCCTTCGACGCCGCCGCGCGGGGGACCCTTTTCGGCAGCGGCCTCGGTGCCGTCGTGCTGAAGCGCCTGGACGACGCCCTCGCCGACGGCGATCGGATCTACGCGGTGGTCAAGGGGTCGGCGACCAACAACGACGGCTCCGGCAAGGCCAACTTCACGGCGCCCAGCGTCGGCGGTGAAGCCCGGGTCGTCCTCGAGGCCCTGGTCGCCTCCGACGTCGAGCCCGACACCGTCTCCTACGTCGAGGCCCACGGCACCGGGACCGAGCTCGGGGACCCGATCGAGATTCGGGCCCTGACCCGGGCGTACCGCACCTCGACACGCCGGACGGGCTTTTGTGCCATCGGCTCGGTGAAGACGAACCTGGGCCATCTCGACGCGGCGGCGGGGATCTCGGGGGTCATCAAGACGGTCCTGGCGCTCGAGCACGAGAAGATCCCGCCGAGCCTCAATTTCGAGACGCCGAACCCCAAGATCGACTTTGATTCGAGCCCCTTTTACGTCAACACCAAGCTGCGTGACTGGCCGCGCACCGACACCCCGCGGCGCGCCGGGGTGAGCGCTTTCGGCTTCGGAGGCACCAACGCCCACCTGATTCTCGAGGAGGCACCGCCCCGGGAGGCCTCCGGGGCGTCGCGGCCCTGGCAGCTCCTGGTGCTCTCGGCGCGCAGCAAATCGGCTCTCGAAGCCGCCACGGACCGGTTGTGCGAGCACCTGGAATCCCACCCCGACCTGCCGATACCCGACGTCGCCTACACCTTGAAGCTCGGCCGCCGCGGCTTCCGCGAGCGGCGTGCGGTCGTCTGCCGGGACGGCGACGAGGCGTTGGCGGCGCTTCGTGCTCGTGACCCTCAGAAGGTCTCCGGGGGGACGCAGAAGCTGGCCGAGCGTCCGGTGGCCTTTCTCTTCTCCGGACAGGGCGCCCAGCATCCGAACATGGGCCGGGAGCTTTACGAGGGCGAGCCGGCGTTTCGCGTCGAGGTCGACCGCTCGGCCGAGATGCTGCGTCCCCTCCTCGGCCACGATCTTCGCGAGCTGCTTTACCCGGAGCCGGGCGGCGAGTCGGCGCAGGCGGAGGCGCTGCGCCAGACGGCTTCGACACAGCTGGCGCTTTTTGTCGTCGAGTATGCCCTCGCCTCGCTGTGGCAGGAGTGGGGAGTCGTGCCGGCGGCGATGATCGGCCACTCGATCGGCGAATACGTGGCGGCGTGCCGGGCCGGCGTTTTTTCTCTGCAAGACGCCCTCGCTCTCGTCGCGGCGCGCGGTCGCCTGATGGCTGAGATGCCCGCCGGTGCGATGTTGTCGGTGCCTCTCTGCGAGGAGGAGATCCTCCCGCGCCTTGGCGCCGATCTCTCGCTGGCGGCGGTCAACGCGCCGCGGCGGACCGTGGTGGCCGGTCCTCCGGAGGCGATCGACGCCCTGGCCGGCGAGCTCCAGGCGGAGGACGTCGCGACGCGGCTTCTCAAGACCTCCCACGCGTTCCATTCGGCCATGATGGACCCGGTCTTGGAACGCTTCCGCGACGAGGTGGCGAAGCTCAAGCTCCAGGCGCCGCAGATCCCCTTCCTGTCGAACGTCACCGGCACCTGGATCACCGACGAGGAGGCCACCGATCCTGGGTACTGGGCCTCCCACGTCCGTCAACCGGTGCGCTTCGCCGCCGGGGTGGCGGAGCTCCTCGAAGATCCGGGGCGAGCTTTGCTCGAGGTCGGTCCCGGCAAGACCCTGGTCACCTTTGCCGAGGAAACGGCGGCAGAGCGTGCCGAGACGCTGATCGTGGCGTCGCTGCCTCATCCCCGTGACCGGCGCTCCCAGCTCGGCTTCTTGTTGCGCACACTCGGCCGCCTGTGGATCGGCGGTGTGGAGATCGACGGCGAGGGTTTCTACGGCGACGAGAAGCGTCACCGCGTGGCGCTGCCGACCTACTCCTTCGAAGCGCAGAGGTATTGGATCGAGCGGCAACCAATGGCCACCGGCCACCGCCGGCCTCCAGGCCGGATCCGCAAGATCCACGACATCGGCCAGTGGTTTCACGTCCCGGCCTGGAAGGCCACTCTGGCACCGGCGCCCGCCGCCGCGGAGACCTCGCAAGAGCGGCGCCGTTGGCTTGTTTTCGTCGACGACTCCGACTTCGCCCGTGCGTTCGTCCAACGGCTCGCGGAGGAGGACGTGACGTGGGTCCGCGCTGGCGGGGCCTACTCCCGCTCCGGCTCGCAGGTGACGATCGATCCGGCGCAAGGTGGCGACTATGAACGGTTGCTCGGCGATCTGGGCTCGCCGCCGGACGTCGTCCTCCATCTCTGGAACGTGGCGGACGACGACGGCGCACCTTCGAGCTGGAAGCTCTTTCGAAAGTCCCAGGACCTGGGCTACTTCAGCCTCCTTTCCCTGGCTCAAGCCCTCGCCGCGGCCCGGGTCGAGACGCCGCTTCGCCTGGTGGTCGCTGCGAGCCGCCTTTACGACCTGACCGGCACCGAGCCGACGCGGCCCGAGAAGGCGACGCTCCTCGGCCCGGCGATGGTCATCCCGCAGGAGCATCAGAACGTCTCCTGCCGGGTCGTCGACGTGGCGCCTGGCCGGGAGGACGCGGCGCCTGTCGCACGGTGTCTCCTGGGCGAGGTCGACGCCGAGGACGGGGATCTTGTGGTCGCTTGGCGAGGCGCGCGGCGCTGGACGCAGACCTACGAGGCGGTGGAGCTGGCGCCGGCGGAAGGGCTCGGAGCGCTGCGCGAACGGGGCGTCTACCTGCTCACCGGCGGCCTGGGCAACGTCGGCCTGCTGCTCGCCGAGCATCTGGCGAGGACCGCGCAGGCGCGTCTCGTCCTTCTCGGGCGCTCCGCTTTTCCGGCACGGCAGGAGTGGGGCTCTTACCTGGAGACCCAGGGGGAGGACGACCCCCGGGCGGTCAAGATCCGCCGCTTGACGGCCCTGGAGCAGCTGGGCTCGGAGGTGCTCGTGCTGGCCGCCGACGTCACCGACCGGGCCCGGATGCGAGACGTCGTCTCGACGATCGAAGAGCGTTTTGGCGCTCTCCACGGCGTCGTTCACGCCGCGGGCGTCCTGGAGGGGGACTCGATCTACCGGCCGTTGACCGAGATCCACCGCGCGGCCTCGGAGGCGCAGTTTGCCCCCAAGGTCCACGGCCTCTACGTCCTGGAGGAGGTGCTCGCCGACCGTGACCTCGACTTCCGTTTGTTGCTCTCGTCCAACGCCGCCATCCTCGGCGGCCTCGGCTTCGTCGCCTACTCGGCGGCGAACGCCTTCATGGACTTCTTCGCCCTCGACCGCGCCCGCCACGGCCGACGCTGGCTCAGCTCCGACTGGGACGAGTGGCCGGTCGAGGAGGAGCGGCTCCTTCAGACCAGCATGGCAGAGCTCTCGATGACCCGCGAGGAGAGCACCGACGCCTTGCAGCGGATCCTCGGCGCGCCTTTGCCGGGGCAGGTCGTCGTCGCGACAGGCGACCTGGAGGCTCGCCACGACCTGTGGGTCCGCGGCGGCGGGGCGCCGTCGGCTCCCACCGAGCTTCATGCGCGGCCGGAGATCGAAACCCGTTTTGAGGAGCCGGCAAGCGACGTCGAGCGTCAGATCGCCGAAGTTTGGCAGGAAGTCCTGGGGATCGAGCGGATCGGACGCCTGGACAACTTCTTCGACCTCGGCGGCCATTCGCTCCTGGCGACCCAGTTGATGGGCCGCCTGAGAAGCCTCCTGGAGATCGAGCTACCTCTGGAGCGCCTCTTTGAGGGACCGACGGTGGCCGATTTGGCCGCGCACGTCGAGACCGTGCGCTGGGTCGTTCTGGGCTCGCAGGGGATGGACGGGAACGAAGAGCTCGAAGAAGGCGAGCTGTGAGTGTCGTTCGTTTGGGGTGACGGCGGCCTGACGTGATATCGGACCCGCGATTCCGGGCATTCCCCATTGAAGTAGGACGCATTTCTTGAAGAAATGGGTGGCACCTTAAGGGGGGGGTTATGTCAACGTCGCCCGGCTGTGGCAGGATCAGCGCCGACGTCGACGTGAAGAGGCCGGACGGAGTCCATGGCGCGAGCCTTCCGGCCGCCAAGGAGGGATCGGTGCCACGTCGGCTGCCTGGGGATCGGCGGACCGCGGCAGCCCCCTCCACGGGATGCCCCGCATCCGCCGGGTGCCGCGAGGACCCCACGACCCGACCACCTCCGACTTGGCTTGCCGGCCACGGCTCGCCCGCGTGGGGTGCCTGATGGACCGGCCGGCTCTAACGTCTTCCTCGGAGGTCCCATGAAGCAGAAGACCGGAGTCCTGGCAGGTCTCCACCCCGAGAGCGAGATCCGTGTAACCCGAGGCGCGAAGCTTGCCGGCCGCCTCCCAGAGCTGCTCTCGCGCCAAGGACGAGAGCTGGCGCAGGTAGGAGATGACGGCGATGTAGAGAAGGCAACAGCCCGCGTCGGCCATGCGTCGCATCGCCTCGAACCGTGCGCGAGCCGCCTTCAGAAATCCGGGTTTTCCCTGTCTCAAGTTATCTTTCAGGCCCCGAAAAGGGCGATTCTAGAGCTCTGCCCGGATAAACCATGAGAATATCGCGTCCTGACGCTCGCCGGGAGGAGATTTCTGGAGACGAATCTTGTCCCTACGGAGCGCGGCAGGTGTCGGAGTACCCCTTCGTGGGTCCCGATGGCCGTCAGGACGAGATTTCTGGCGAAAAATCTCGTCCTGACTGAGGTCGGAAGGTGTGGATCGGGGGGTAAAAGCGGGCCGGTCGCCGTAGGGACGAGATTTCTGGAGACAAATCTCGTGCCGACGGGCGTCCTGAGGCGGCGACCCGCGGAAGAACCTGACAGACCGATTCGTAGAGGTGAGATTTCTGGCCGGAAATCTCCTCCCGACGAGCGTCAAACGCAGACCCAGGGGAGGGTGCTCTGCTCCGGCTCTTCGTAGGGCCGCGATTTCTGGCCGGAAATCTCGGGTGACGAGCGGGATTGCGTCCTCAGGTCGAGGGTGGTCTCACTCCGGAGGTCAGCCGCTCAGGCCCAGGCGACGGAAGAGCCAGGGCCCGGCGTAGGCGATCCAGCCGCCGATGACGGCGTAGCGCACGAAGTCGGCCCCAACCGCGGTGAGCGGCAGGGCACTCAAGGCGAGCTTCAAGCCGACGCGCAGGCCGAAGGCCACCGCGAGGCCGAGGAGGCCGACGGCAAAGCGCCGCCCGAGGCTTTCGGGCCGGACGTAGCCCGCGTGCCGAGGCTCGTAGAGCGCGCCGATCCAGAAAAGCACCATGAAGCCGGCGACGCGGCTCGCGCCCGCCGGGCCGCCGGGTAGGAGGAAGAACGTCGTCAGGGTGGCGACGGCGATCACCACGGAGCGCCTGGCGAGCGAGAGGCTCGTCCACCAGGGCGGTGCCGGCT
The DNA here is from genome assembly GCA_965371445.1 of uncultured bacterium. Lineage (GTDB taxonomy): Bacteria > Acidobacteriota > Thermoanaerobaculia > Multivoradales > J023 > DASWIG01. The sequence continues at coordinate 15,415 of CBDUYN010000049.1, forward strand.
CGAGCCAAAGGCGTACGAGCGCCACGGTCACGACGCCCACCGTCGCCCCGACCAGGACGTCGATGGGCCGGTGCACCCCGAGGTAGACGCGGCTCGCCGCCGCTCCGGCGACGAGCGTCACGGCGACTGCCCAGAACCAACGGCGCCGGAGCTCCCAGGCGAGGTAGACCCACATGACGGCGGCGATCTGGGCATGGCCGCTGGGAAACGACCAGCCGTCGGCCTCGGCGAGATGCGGGATCGTCGGCCGAGGCACTTGGAAGAGGCCCTTCAAGGCCGCGTTCAAGAACGCCGTGGCGAGCAGCAGAAGCGTCAGGCGGTAGAAGAGGTCGCGGCGTCCCAGCCAGTAGCCGAGCGGCAGGACGACGAGGAAGAACGTGGCGTCGCCCAGGAAGCTCAGGGCAAGGAAGACCGGCGTCAGCGCCTCGTGGCGTAGCTCGAGAACCCATTCCATGGTGCCGGCACCCTATCGTCCGGCGCGCTCCGGCGCCAGGTCACGATTCCGCCAGCCCCGCGAGATCGAGTAGGAACGCGTAGTCGAAAGCGGCCTCGCGGTACCGGTCGTAGCGCCCCGTCGGACCGCCGTGCCCGGCGCCGAGGTCGGTCTTTAGAAGCAGGCGGTTGTCGTCGGTTTTGATCGTCCGCAGCCTGGCCACCCACTTGGCAGGCTCCCAGTACTGCACCTGGGAATCGTGAAAGCCTGTCGTCACGAGGAGATGCGGATAGCCCTTGGCCTCGAGATTCTCGTAGGGTGAGTACGAGCGGATGTAGTCGTAGTAATCCTTGTTCCGGGGATCGCCCCACTCGTCGTATTCCGCGGTGGTCAAGGGGAGCGAATCGTCGAGCATGGTGGTGACGACGTCGACGAACGGCACCTTGGCGATCACCCCTTTGAAAAGGTCCGGGCGAAGGTTGATCACCGCGCCGACCAGAAGCCCCCCGGCGCTTCCGCCCTCGGCGTAGAGCCGCTCCGGGTCGGCCCAGCCCGACTCGACGAGGTGCTCGCCGCAGGCGATGAAATCGGTAAACGTGTTCTCCTTCTTGAAGAGCTTTCCGTCCTCGTACCAGGAGCGGCCGAGCTCCTGGCCGCCGCGTACGTGGGCGAGGGCATAGACGAAGCCGCGGTCGAGGAGCGAGATCCGGGCCGACGAGAACAAGGGATCGCGGCTCGATCCGTAGGAACCGTAGCCGTAGAGCAAGAGCGGATTCCCGCCCGGGAGCCGCCGGTCCTGGCGAAAAACGAGGGAAATCGGCACGGCCATGCCGTCGCCGGCCGTGGCCCACACCCGCTCGGTCTGGTAGCGGTCGCGGTCAAAACCGCCGAGGACCTCGTCGCGCTTCCGGAGGAGCTTTTCGCGCTTCGCCATGTCGTAGTCGTAGGTCGACCACGGCGTGGCGAGCGAGGTATAACGGAAGCGTAGGACGTCGGTCTCCAAGTCGTAGTTGTCGGCGGTATAGGCCGTGTAGGCCGGCTCGTCGAAGTCGACCTCGTGCTCGTCGCCGTCCGAGAAGCGGCGAATCCTGAGCCGCAAAAGCCCCTCGCGGCGTTCGGAGACCACAAGGTGGTCGCGAAAGACGTCGAAGTCCTCCAGGTAGACGTCCTCGCGGTGCGCCACGACCTCCTCCCAGCTCTCGCGATCCGCGCCCCCGACGGGCATGCGGACCAGGCGGAAGTTCTTTGCCTCGTAGTTGGTACGGAGGTAGAAATGGTCGCCGAAGTGGTCGACCCCGTATTCATGGCCTCGCTCGCGCGGCAAGAGGATCCGAAAGCTCCCGCCGGGGTCGTCCGCTTCGAGCACACGGTACTCGCTCGACAGGGTCTGGTGCGAGGCGATCATGAGATAGCGTTTCGAGCGGGTCCGCACGACGAAGCACATGAACGTCGGGTCATGCTCTTCGTAGACCAGGACGTCCTCTTGCGCGTCGGTCCCCAGGACGTGGCGGTAGATACGGGAGAAGCGCAGCGTCACAGGGTCCTGCTTGGCGTAGAAAAGCGTCCGGTTCTCGCTCGCCCAGGCCATGGTCGACGTCACCGAAGGGATCTCGTCGGCGAGGGTCTCGCCGGTCTTCAAGTCTTTGAACCGGATCGTGTAAAAGCGCCGGCCCACGGTGTCGACCGGATAGGCGATCAAGTCCTGGCCGTAGCTGACGGCGAGGCGCGGGACGTGGAAGAAGTCGTGCCCGGCGGCGAGCTCGTTGACGTCCAAGATGACCTCTTCGGCGGACTCCATCGAGCCCTCGCGGCGGCAGTAGAGCGAGTACTGCCGGCCCGGCTCGTCACGCCGGTAGTAAAGATAGTCGTCGAGCCGGTAGGGGACGCTCATGTCGTCCTCCTTGATGCGGCGCTTGATCTCCTCGAAGAGGCGTTCGCGCAGGTCCCGGGTCGGTGCCATGAGCGCCTCGGTGTAGGCGTTCTCGGCCTCCAGATAGGCGCGGACCTCGCTGTCGTCGCGCTCTTGCAGCCAATAGTAGTCGTCGATGCGCACGTCGCCGTGGCAGACGAGCTTTTTGGGAATCTTCCGGGCCCTGGGCGGCTCTTTCACGAGCGGCTCCGAGCTCCGGGTGGTCTTGGCCGGGCCGGCCATCCGGCGGCCGCTGCTCCGGCGGCCGGCGTCGGGAAGGCTCTCATCCATGGTGCAAGGTCCTTGTGAGTGTCGTAGAGCGCGGTCATCTTACCTCAGCCAATCGCCGTAGAGCTCTGGCCGGCGGTCGCGAAGGAAAAGCCGGCGCGCGACCGAGCCCAACGCGCGTTCGAGGTCGAGGTCGACGACGAGGAGGTCGTCCTCCAGGCGCTTGCCGCGGGCGAGGATCCGGCCGTCGGGGTCAGCGGCGAACGACTCGCCGGCGAAAACCAGCTTCTCCTCGCGGCCGACCCGGTTGCACAACGCGGCAAAGTAACCGTTCTGAAAGGCCGCGGTCCGCACCTCGGCCTCGAAAAGCCCGTCAGGCCATTCGCCCAGCGCGCCGGCCTGAGGGATCACGACCAGCTCCGCCCCCTTGAGCGCCAGGGCGCGCATGTACTCCGGGTAGTGCCGGTCGTAGCAGATGGCGACTCCGATCTTGCCGGCACGGGTCTGGTAGACCGGCGCTCCGGTGTCGCCCGGATGGTAATACTCCTTCTCGTGAAAACCCTCGTAGTCGGTGATGTGGATCATACGGGTTACGCCGAGCAGCGACCCGTCGGCGTCGATCACCGGCGAAGCGTCGAAGGTGCGGCCGTCGTCGGTTTTTTCGTAGAGGTTCATGACGACGACGAGGCCGTGCTCGCGTGCTTTTTGGGACAGCTTCTCCGTGGTCGGCCCGGGGATCGGCTCGGCGCCGCCGAGCGCCTGCGGCAGGCAGCCCCGCTCTTGGGGAAAGAAACGCTCGAGGACGATCTCCGGGTAGACGATCGCGTCGGCACCTTGTGCCGCCGCCTCGTCGGTCGCGTCGAGGACGCGTTTCAGGTTCTCCTCGCGGTCTTCGCTCGAGCTGAGCTGGGCGAGAGCGAGCTTCATCGTCACCGTCCTTGGCGTTACCGTCCGAGCGGAGCTACAAGCTCCCGGACACGTTGCTCGACGGCCGCCACGAGGTTCTCGGCGCCGGACTTCTCCTCGATGAGCTGGACGAGGGCACTGCCGACGACGACGCCGTCGGCGACGCCGCCCACCTCTTTCACCTGTTGCGGCGTCGAGATCCCGAAACCCACCGCCAGCGGATGGGAGAGGCGCCGGCGGAGCCGCTTGGTCTCCTTCAGGAGCTCCTCGGGCAAGCTCTGGCGCGCGCCTGTCACGCCGGTACGCGAGACGTAGTAGACGAAGCCGGTCGAGCTTTCGTTGACTTTTTTGACTCGTTCCTTGGTGCTCGTCGGCGCCAGCAGGAAGATGGTGTCGAGCCCCCGGTGGCGGAGCGCCGAGATCAGCTCGGCGCCCTCCTCAGGCGGCAGGTCGACGCAGAGCACCGCGTCGATCCCCGAGGCCGCGGCCTGCTCGGCGAAGCGCTCGACGCCGCGGGCGAAGACCGGGTTGAAGTAGGTAAACAGCACGATCGGCGCTCCCAGCCGGTCGCGCTGGCGAGCGACGAGTTGGAGGATCGCCGAGAGCGTCGTCCCGCCAGCCAGCGAACGCGTCGACGCCCGCTGGATCACCGGTCCGTCGGCGATGGGATCGGAGAAGGGTACGCCAAGCTCGATGATGTCGGCTCCGCCGCGCACCATGGCGGCCATCAGCTCGCCGGTGGCGGCGAGGTCCGGATCGCCGGCGCTCAGGAAAGGGATGAAGGCCGCGCGTTTCTCGGCGCGGCAACGCGCGAAGACGTCTTGGATGGCGCTCATTTCTCCTCTCCCTCGTTCTCGGGCCGGGCCCAGCCGCGCGCCGCGGGGTGCATCGTCACCTCGGCCGCTTCCGCCTCTTCTCCCGTGTCGCGGCGCGCCGCGTCGTAAGCGAGGACCGACTCGACGTCCTTGTCGCCGCGTCCCGAGAGGTTGACCAGGATGACGTGCTTTTTCGAAAGCTTTGGAGCGATCTTCTTGACGTAGGCCAGCGCGTGAGCGCTTTCGAGCGCCGGCAGGATGCCCTCGGTGACCGCCAGCAGGTGGAACGCTTCGATCGCTTCGGCGTCGGAGGCCTTCTTGTACTCGATCCGGCCCGCGTCGTGGAGCATCACGTGCTCGGGGCCGACCGCAGCATAGTCGAGGCCCGCCGACACTGAGTGGGTGTGGGCCACCTGGCCTTCCTCGTCCTGGAGCAGGAGCGTTCGCGTGCCATGGAGAACCCCGAGCCTGCCGCCCGAGAACCGTGCCGCGTGCTCGCCCAGGGCCTCGCCCGTGCCCCCGGCCTCGACTCCGACGAACCGGACTTTCTTGTCGTCGAGAAAGGCGGTGAAAAGCCCGATCGAGTTGGAGCCGCCGCCGACGCAGGCCACCGCCAGGTCGGGCGAGGCCGTCCCCGCCTGGCTCTTGAGCTGGCGCCGGGCCTCGTCGCCGATCACCCGGTGGAAGTCGCGCACCATGCGCGGGTAGGGGTCGGGACCGAGCACCGAGCCGAGGAGGTAATGGCTGTCGCGCACCGTCGTCACCCAGTCGCGCAGCGCTTCGTTGATGGCGTCCTTCAAGGTCTTGCTACCCGCGTCGACCGGTGCCACCTCGGCGCCCAGGAGCTTCATGCGGTCGACGTTCAGGCGCTGGCGTACCGTGTCCTTGACGCCCATGTAGACCGTGCACTTGAGACCCAAGAGCGCCGCGGCGGTCGCGCTCGCCACGCCGTGCTGACCGGCACCGGTCTCGGCGATGACCCGCCTCTTGCCCATGGTCTTGGCGAGCAAGGCCTGGCCGATGGCGTTGTTGAGCTTGTGGGCGCCGGTGTGGAGCAGGTCCTCGCGCTTCAGGTAGACGGCAGCGCCGCCGAGCTTATCGGTGAGGCGTGCCGCGTAGTAAAGCGGCGTCGGGCGGCCCGCGTAGTGGGTGAGGAGCTCTCGGAGCTCCTTGCGGAAGGGGCGCTTGCGGCTCCAGCGGTCGTAGCCGCGGGCCAGCTCGTCGAGCGGCGTCATCAACGTCTCGGGGACGTAGCGTCCGCCGTAGGGTCCGAAATAACCGCGTCCGTCAGGACGCAAAAGGGCCTTGCCCATCCTCGATCTCCTTGAAGAGTCGCTGCAGAAGCTCGCTGTCCTTTCTGCCCGGTTCCGACTCGACTCCCGAGCAGACATCGATCCCCCAGGGTTGCGCGGCGGCGATGGCGGCGCGGACGTTGTGGGGGCCGAGGCCCCCGGCGATGAAGGTGGGTTTCCCGAGCCGGGTGCCGGCGAGCGTCGAGAAATCCCAGCTGTGGCCGCTGCCGCCGTAGAGTCTGGGATCGCGGTAGTCCACGAGGTAGCCCCAGGCCGACTCATATCCTCTCACGAGATCGGCCTCGAAGCGCTCCTGAACTCGAAAAGCTTTGATCGCCCGTCCGCCGAAGGCGGCGACCTCGGCGGGGGGCTCGTCGCCGTGGAGCTGTACCAGGTCGAGACCCACCTGGCGGAGGACCGCCTCGACCTCCGGCACCGGACGGTTGACGAAGACACCGACGAGGGTGACTTCGCGCCTCGAGGCGTCCCGGACCGCCGCGGCGATGCGCGCCGCCTCGCGGGGCGCGAGGTAACGCGGGCTCGGGGGATGGAAGTTGAGGCCGAGGTAGTCCGCTCCGAGGCGCACCGCCAAGAGCGCCTCCCCGCTCGTCGTGACGCCGCAGATCTTGACCCGCGGCCGGCTGAGAGGTTTCTCGTCCACGTCGCCCGGCGACCGTTCCGGGCTCATCCCCGCAGCTCCCGGAGCCTGGCGGCGGGGTCCTCAGCCGTGACCAGGGCCTCGCCGATCAGGAAGGCCGAATAGCCCAGGGCGCCGAGCTCGTCCATGTCGCGAGGCGAGCTCAAGCCGCTTTCCGAGACTTTCACCGCCCGCGGCGGCAAGCTCGGAAGGAGCGCCCGGGAGGTCGAGAGGTCGACCGAGAAGTCGCGCAGGTCGCGGTTGTTGACGCCGACGAGCTCCCAGGCCGCCCCAGCGAGCTTTTTCGTGTCGGCGAGGTCGTGGGTCTCGACGAGCGGCACGAGCCCCAGGGCACGGGCCTTGCCGGCGTAGGCCAGGAGGTCCTCGCGGCTGTAGAGGGCGGTGATCAGGAGGATGGCGCTCGCCCCCGCTTCTTTGGCCCACACGAGCTGCAGGTCGTCGACGATGAAGTCCTTGGCGATCGCCGGCAGCCCCGAGGCCGATTGGCACCGGGCCAGGAGCTCGTAGCTGCCGTGGAAGAAGTCGGGCTCGACGACGACGGAAAGCGCCGTCGCGCCGTTTTGAGCGTAGGTCTTCGCCTGCTCCACGGGATCGAAACGGTCGACGAGCGAGCCCAGGCTGGGCGAGCCCATCTTCACCTCGGCGATCACCGCCCGGCGGTGGCGGCGCCGGGTCAGGACGTCGAGAAACAGGTTTTCGCCGGGCGACAAGGGCGGCTCGCCGCCCGGCGGCGATTCGCCGGCGAGGCGGGGCGCCTCCGGAAGCCTCGAGCGAGCCTCGGAGAGACGCTCACGGCGCCGGTCGACGATGCGCAGCAGGATGTCGGCTATCGCAGCACGATTCACGTTACTTTGGCCTCGTGGTTCGGTCGCGGATGCCGACCGGAGGCGCCGATCCTTTCATGGCCGGCGCCGGTAGGCAACGCGCGACCTTCTCACCGCGTGGCCTACCACCCAGGGGATCTACCAGCGATTCAAGCTCTACGGCCCATCAGGCGCTCAGGGCGTCGAGATCGCGTAGCAGCTCCCGGACCGTCGGGTACCGCTTCTCCGGCTCCCGCTCCAGGCACCTCATGATCAGCCGCTCCAGCGCTTCGGGGATCTCCGCCCAGTGGGTGCTCGGCGGCTCGGGATCCTTCTGCAGCTTGGTCAGGATGGCGTCGCGGATCGAGCCGCTCGGGAACGGCAGCTGACGCGTGAACACCTCGTAGGCGACGATCCCCGTGGCGTAGATGTCAACCCGGACGTCGGGCGTTTTTCCCTCGATCTGCTCCGGCGCGAGATAGAGGGGCGTGCCGACGAGCGTCCCTTCCTCGGTGTCCGTGCCGCTTCTCGGCCGGATCGGACGGGCGATGCCGAAATCCATCAGCTTGACCGTGCCGGCCGGGTCCAGGATGAGGTTCTCGGGTTTGATGTCGCGGTGGATGACCCCTTCCTCATGCGCCGCCGCCAGGCCCTGGCAGAGCTCCTTGGCAATCCGCAGGCCGGCCGAGTAGGGGACGCTCCCCGTGCGCTGGAGGAGGCCGCGCAGCGTAATGCCCCGCACGTATTCCATGGAGATGAAGGAGATGCCGTCGATCTCGCCCAGGTCGTAGGTCCTCAGCACGTTCCGGTGGGTGACCTTGCGGGCCAGCTTGAGCTCTTCCTTGAGACGCTCCAACTGGTCGGAGTCCCTCCAGGTGTCCACCTTCAAGACCTTCAACGCCACGATCTCGTCGAGCTGGCGGTCGTGGGCCCTGTAGACCACGGCCATGCCGCCGGCCCCGAGCTCGGAGAGGATCTCGAAGCGCTGGCCAAGGACCAGCCCCGGGACGATATGGGAGATGGTGAGCCGCGGGTGGGTCGAGGCGCCGGTCGGTCCTGCCATCGTCCGTGCCAGGACCCCGGTTGGATCCTCGCCTTCGGAAACAAGGGAAGGAGCGCCGTGGCGGGAAGGAGTGCCTGGCAGGAACCCGGAGGTTGGCTGCGACTCTCGTTCCGGCAGGCTGCGATAGATCTCTCCTAGGTAGGTCTCCATGTCGCGGCGTTCCCGCAGGTCGCGCAGCAGGTCGTGAAAAGCCCAGGCGAGCTCGCTGACCTCGTCGTCGCCTTCGACCGGGATCGGGTGGTCGTAATCGCCGTCGCGCGCCGCCGATGCCGCGGCGGCCAGGCGCTTCATCGGTTGCAGGGTCCGGCGGGCGAAAGCAAAGGCGAGGAGGAAGGCCGCGATCGCCGCCGCGGCGCCCGAGACGATGACCAGGGTCTCGATCCTCCGGTACGGTGCCAGCTCCTCCCCGAGCGAGGCCAGGGCCACCGTCACCCCCACGGGCTCCTCGGCGGCGTCGAGGAGCGGCGCCAGCAGGCACAGCCACGGCTCGCCGGAAAGGGAGACTTCGACCCCGTCGATGCGTTCTCCCCGTTCGAGCACCCGCTGCATCAGGTCCGAGCGCGCGGTGAGGTCTTTGAGGAGCTGCGCCGAGACCTCCGGGTTCAAGGTCGACGCGACGAGCGCGAGCTCGCCGTCGGCGTTCGACAGAAAGGCCGCCTCCGTCCGGCTGACGCGTCGCAGCTCCAGGGCCGTCGTGTCGTTCAGGGCGAAGCCGGTCACCATGAAGCCGAGCAAGTCGAAACCCTGCACCAGCGGCACCACCGCGGCGTGGTACAGGCTGCCGCGCTGGCTCCAGACGCCGACCGCCCGATATTCCTCCAGGGCGACCGCCACCAGGGCGTTGTGCGACAGGTCCTCCCCATAGTCCTCCGGCCGGTCGGTGCGGACGAGGACCCGGCCCTCCGGATCGAGGACGATCGCGAAGTCGAAGGCCAGGTCGTCCTGGCGCTGGCTCAGGAGGTCCAGGAGCGACAGGCTGTCGAGGGTCTCCACGGCCTCGGCGACGTAGGCGATCACGGTGGGGTCGGTCAAAAAGAGGCGCGAGATCAGCTGCAGCTGCTCGTAGCGCTTCTCCTGAAACATCTCCTGGCCCGAGTAGCCCCCCGCCAAGTCGGCGACGATCGCCTGGCGGGCGATCCGGTTGGCGAGCATCGAGCTCAGAAGAGCCGCCGCGGCCATCACCAGCAGGATCACCGCCGGAGTGATCACGAAGATCTTCGTCGCCAGGCGCAGGCGCCTACCGGTCGTACTTGTCGCGTCGGGACCTTGCATAGGGCTTGCCAAGCTTGTTCAGGTGGGCGGGGACCCGCGCCCGTTTGGCTTCGATCCGTACCTCCACCGGCGCCGCGGACGGCACCCGGACGTCCAAGGTCTGGGCCTTGGCGCGGTCGTGCCACACGGTCAACCGGCCTTTGCCGGCGGGAAGGTCGGAGAGCACGAAGCTCCCGTCGTCGCTGGGCGAAGTGACGTAGGGGGTCTCCAGAACGAGCACGTAGGCTACCATCGAGAGATGGACGTTGCAAAACACGCGGACCACCCCCGGTGTCTCGAAGGTCGCCGCTTTGACCGTCTCGCCCCTGTAGAGGCCCAGGTCGAAAGCGTTGCCCTTGGAGACCGAGAAGACGTTGTGCAGGATCGGGTCGTCGTTGGGGAAGCTCACGGTGCTGCCGCGGGGGACGATCCGGACCCTGGGCTCGAACTTCTTCCCGGTCGTGCGGATCTTGAATCTCTCCGCGGCCGGCGGCGCCGTCTTGCCGGCCGGCTCGAAGTAGACCACCGCCTGCGTGACGTCGCAGGTCCGGCAGCGCCTCGTGCCGCCTTTCTTCAGGATCTCGACCTGGCCGCGCAGCTCCGCACCGCCGGCCGCGGCGCCTAGCAGGAGGCTGGCGAAGAGCCAGCCCGGCAGGTAGGGCAGGCTCCGGCGAGTCGTGCGCATCAAGGTTCTCATGGGCTCCTCTCTCCGGTCTTCAGCGCGCCACTCTAACACCGTGCGTGCCGGAACGCAGCACCGCCGGCAGGCAGAGCCTACGACGTCAGCCTGGCGTCGTCGTAGGACGCTTGAAGATCAGGAGCAGCGCCGGCAGCATCACCAGGTCGCCGAGCAGCGCGGCCCAAACCGTGACGGCGGTCAGCAGGCCGAAGTGGAAGAGCGGCACGAACTCGGAAAACAACAGCATCAGAAACCCCAAAGCCGCCACCACCGACGTCACCACCATCGGGCGTCCTACCGCGGCGAGCGTCGTGGTGACGGCGTCCTCGGCGACCTCGCCCGAGCGACGGGCGCGGCGGTAGCGTTCCAGGAAGTGGATCGTGTCGTTGACGCCGATTCCCAGGGCGATGCCGGCGATCATGATCGTGGCGGCGTTCAAGGGGACGTCGAAAAGCCCCAGGACCCCCAGCGCAAAGACGATCGGCAGGAGGTTCGGACCGGAGGCCGCAAGAGCGTAGGCACCCCTTCGCAAGAGCGCCGCCATCACCGCGCCGATCAGCAGGAAGGCGAGGCCGAAGGACCGGATCTGGCTTTGGACGAGCTGGTCCTGCATGTCGACCAGGAGCGCCACGATCCCGGTGAGGCGCGGCTGCCACGACGCGACGGCTTCCGCGAGGTGTGCCTCGACCGTCTCGACGAGACGGCGGTGAGCCTGCGAGCCCATGGGACGGGCGACGACCGAGAGTCGCACCTCACCGTCCGAGACGAGAGGACGCAGCTCGTCCTCGGCCGCCGCGAGCCGCTCCCAGGCATCGGCAAAGGCCTCCTCGCCGGTGGGGACGCGGTAGCCCTCGCCGCCGCCGCCGGCGTTCTCCTGGTGGGCACGACGGACCAGGTCGACGGCCGAGACCACCCGGGCTACGCCTGGCTCGGCTTCCATGGCGTCGACGATCCCGGCGAGGCGGATGAAGACCTTGGCCGAGGCGACGGGAGACGGTGGCGTCAGGACGACCTCCAACGAGTAGGGTCCCGTGAAGTCGGCCAGGACGTCCTTGTAGACATGCACGATGGGCGCGTCGTGGCGAAAAAACTCGATCGGATTGGACTCGACGCGCAGCCGCACGATGCCGATTCCAAGGATGAGGAGCGGCAGGGCCGAGACGGCGAGGGCCGTCCTGGGACGGCGGACGAGCCAATCCGCGAGGGCGCCGGAGAAGTGCGAAGCCTCAACTTGATCCTTGTCGCTCTTCTCTTTCCGAGAACCCCTCACCAGGCTCGGAAACAAGAGAAAGTTGCTCGCCAGGCAGAGAAGAATCCCGAGGGCGGCGAAGGCTCCCAGCTGGCGCACCGGAGGCATCGAGCTGAGGACCAGGGAGGCGAAGCCGATCGCGGTCGTCACGGCGCTCATGGCGCAGGGCCGGACGAGCTCGGCCAGCGTCCGCCGGACGGCCTCCTCCGCCGACGCGCCGCGCTTGCGTTGGACCTCGTGGGCTACCAGGAGATGAATCGAGGTCGAAAGCCCCAGGACCCAGACCAGCGGCGGCAGCGCCACCGTCACCATGTCGAGGGTGCCGCCCAGGAGCTTCAGGAGGGCCAGCGTCCAGACGATCCCGGCTCCGACCGAAACGAACGGCACGACGATGGCCCCGAGCCGCCGGAAGAAGACCCAGAGGACGACGGCGGAGAGGACGAAGACCAGAGGAAACAACGTCCGGGAGGCGCGGCGGGAGGCGCGGTCGAGCGCGGCGTTCAAGATCGGCGAGCCCGCCAGGTGGACCTCGCCCCCGGGCGGGGCGCGCTCGACGGCCTCCTCGACCGCGGTGGCGATCCGCTCTCGTTGGTGGGTGCCGCCCGTCTCCAGGTGGACCCAGGTGGCCGCGAGCCTCTGGTCGGCGGATACGAGGACGTTCTTGAGGAAGGGCGAGGCGAGCTCGCGGCGAAACGCCTCCAGGCCGTGGACGCTGAAGAAGCGTCCATAGACGCCAGCGAGGTCGTCGACGCGGCGGACGCCTGCGATCTCTTCGAGCTCGAAGCGCAGGTCGGTCAGCCTTTCGAGGAAGGCCAGCCCGACCTCCTGGGGGAGGGGGTAGACGACGAGGATGAACTCCTCGCTGCCGAAGGTGTCCAGGAAGCCCTGGTACTGTTGCCAGGCCTCGCTGTCGTGGTCGATCCAGGCCTCGAGAGCGTTGTCGGTACCAAGGCCGAGCAGCTGCGGCAGGGCGAGGACGGTGACGGCGAAGACGATGGCCAGAGTGGCACGGCGTCGTCGGTAGAGGAGCTCGGCGAGCTTTGAAGCGCTGGAGGATTTCGACGACACGACAGGACGGCCTCGGGGCTACGATAACACGGGTCGACGCTTTGCTCCTACCACTTTCCTCACGTGCCGATCGACATCCTGAGGCTCTGTATGCCGGAGCACGACTGGAAGGAGTGGTTCTTTTCGGTGATCCCGGGCGAGACCTCGACTGGCTCGCCCAGGAGCTCGGCATGGAGAGCCCGGAAGACTGGGCGGCGCTGCGGCCGATGCAGGTGCGCAACCACCATGGCTGGGGCTCCCTGAGTGACGTCGGCCCCATCGTCGGGCGTCACCAAGGTTCCCTGAGTGACGTCGGATCTATCTCCGCGCGTCACTCTGGCTCCCCGAGCGACGTCTGTCCGTCGCTTCCTCGCGCTTTGGGGTGCCTCGGTAGAGCTGGTCGGGTTGACCCGTCCGCGCCGCGGCGGCTATAGTTTAAAGTCGGCCTAAAGGTCCATGGACAAAGGCTTTGGTGCTTCCACGCGGTAGGAACAGGAGGTAGAGCGGTGGATCGAAAGAGGATCGTCCAGGCCCTGACGGTCGCCTGGACGTTGCTGAGCGCGCCGGCGGCTTTCAGCGGCGGCTTCGCGGTTTTTGACCAGAGCGCGGCGGCCATCGGCATGGGCGGTGCGGTGACGGCGCTCTCCGAAGCGCCCGCGACGCTTTTCTACAATGCCGGCGGCGCCGCTTTCCTGACCAAGCAGGACGTCGAAGCCGGCGTGCTCTACCGCGCCGTCCGGAACCTCTCGCTCGAAGAGCTCGAGGATCCGGACGTCGTCGCGGGCACTTTTGGCCAGGACAATCCGGCGCCGGTCCTGGCCCACGCCTTCACGCTCTTCCCGATCGCCGAGCGCTTGAACGTCGGGGTCTCGGTCTACTCGCCTTTTGACCTCGACATGAACCACCAGAACCCCGACAGCTTCCCGGGAAGAACGACCGCGGTCTCCTCGACCATCCGAACGCTCGACGCCAACTTTACGGCCGCGGCGCGCTTCGGCCGCTTCGGCGTCGGCGTCGGCGCGATCGTACGCACCTCGACGTTCGCGATGGCGCGGCGGCTGCAGACCCAGCCCTCGCCCAACCTCGACGTGGTCGACTTCGCCCTGATGGAGATCGAGAGCGACCCGCAGGCGGGCCTCGGCTGGAACCTGGGGATCCTGCACAAGTTGAGCGAACGCTTCTCCTGGGGCCTGGCCTACCGCAGCAAGATCAAGATCGACTACGGCGGGACCGGCAAGCTCACCCAGATCGCGACCGGCGACGACGAGCTCGACGAGGCGCTCGCCGCCTCGACCCCCTTCGACCAGGACCTGCCGATCACGACGTCGCTGGAGTTCCCGGACGTGGCGAGCTTCGGCGTCGGCCTCCTCTGGACCCGGAGGTTTTACACCGGCCTCGACGTCAACTGGACCGGCTGGAGCTCGATCCAGGAGATCGACGTCCTGGTCGGTCCGTTCCCGAGCTTCGACGACAACATCCCGATGAAGCTCGAGGACACGTTCACTTACCGGCTGGGGGCCCAGTACACCTCGCCGACGGGCTTTCAGTACCGCTTCGGCTTCGTCTTCGACGAGACGCCGCAGCCGGCCGAGATGGTCAACGCCTTCCTGGTCGACACCGATCGCCAGATCGTCTCGGCGGGCGTCGGGCTCGACTGGCTCCAGGTGGGCGTGCAGTGGATCCGTCACGTCGAGCGGATGAGCACCTCGGACGACCTGGCCGGCATGCTGCGCGGCGACACGTGGCAGGTCTCGGTGACGATCAAGAAGAAGGAAAAAGTCGAGCTCCCCGATGCGCTGCCGGATTTCAGCGGCCTGGGGTACTAGAGCAGTGTCTTACCCACACGACGACTTCTCGGCCAATTCCGACGTAGGGCAGGCGGCTGTGCCTGCCGATCCCAGCTTGCGCTAGGATGTCGCCAGGAGCTACGAGCATGACGCGACCTGGAGCAGCGAAACGACCTCTCGGACCCACGGTGGCCGTTTCCACCGCGGTGGCCGTGGCCGTCGTGCTCTTCTCCTGCTCCAGCCCGACGGAGCCCGACCGCAGCTCCGGGCCCCAGCCGAGGGACGTGGTCGAGAACGCGCCCGAGCTGACCATCACCGTCGATCCTACGACGCTGACGGTCAGCTCCTCGGAGACGTCGAGCGTCGTCGTCACCGTCTCCGGCAGCGACGCGCCGACCCAGGTCGGCCTCTCGACGAGCCTCGGCTATTTCTACCAGGACGACGCCGGCAACTTCATCCGGACCCTGGAGTGCACCCCCAACAACACGAACTGTCCGCTCACCAACGGCACGGTGACCGTGAAGCTCTTCCCCGGCGACCAGGAAGGCTCGGCGAGCCTGGTCGCCGCGGCCGGCGGCGCCTCGAAGACCGCCCTGGTGGAGATCGTCAAGTCGACGCCTCTTTTCCTGGAGCGCCTGGAGCCGGCCGCCGGCCCGCCGTCGGGCGGCACGGAGGTGACGATCGTCGGCCAGGGATTCCGCGATACGCCGCGGGTGACTTTTGGCGGCGCCACGGCGACCCTGATCTCGAAGTCGGTCAAGCCCACCCAGATCAAGGTCGAGACACCGCCCGCCCCGCAGGACGTGCCGGTGGGCGCGACGCTGGTGGTCGACGTCTCCGTGACGCTGCCGGAAGACGGCTCGGGAGCGACCGGCGTCGACACCCTACAAGGTGCCTTCACCTACGGTCACGGCGGCTCCACCCAGCCTCCGGCGGTGATTTCGGTCGTGCCGGCGAGCGGCCAGAACCGCGGTGGCGCGAAGATCACGATCACCGGGACGGGTTTTGACACCAACGGCGTCCTGGTGATGTTCGGCATCGGCACGAGCCCCGACGACTTTGCCGGCGTCGAGGCCGAGATCGTCGGCACCGTGAGGTCGACCGAGATCCAGGTGAAGCTTCCCCGGGCGACCCCGGCGCTCCAGAACCAGACGGTCGACATCCTGATCCGCAACCTCTCGACCGGCCTCGCGACGCTCGCCGGGTCGGTCTTCACCTACGTCGACGAGGACATCATCATCGAGGTCGATCCCAAGGAGGCCTCCTACCAGGGCGGCGAGGTGGTGACGATCCGCAGCCAGGGGCTCGACACGAGCGCCACCCTGGTGGTGGAGCTCGGCGGCGTCACCCAGCGGCGCTGCTCGCCGTCGGGGTCGACGAGTTGCGTACGCTCGACGTCGGCGAACGGCACGACGACGCTTGAAGTCACCGTCCGCGACGTCGAGGTCCAGGACTGCGACCCGCCGTCGGGCGCGGTCCGGATCACCGACGCCACGACCGGCGAGGTCTCGGTGGGGCCGGACTTCTCCTACACGGCCGACAGCCCGAGCCTGGTGTCGATCGACCCCGCGGAGTTGCCGGAGTCGGGCGGCACGCTGAAGCTCGACGGCACTTTTCACAAGAAGCTCGAGGAGCCCAACACCGTGGTGCTCATCAACGGCGCCCGGGCGACGATCGAGAGCTACACGAACAGCCGGCTGCGGATCGCCGTCCCGGCCTTCACGGGCCAGCTCGACGAGGCCGACTGCGACGACGGGGACGGCCTGCAATACCAGACCAAGGCGGTCGACGTCGAAGTCGTCTACCTGTCGACCGGCTGCATCTCGACGCAGACGGGGATCTTGGGCTACGTCCCGAACGACACGAGCTGTCGGCCGACCCAGGAGCCGGTGCCCGATTTCGACGCCAGCATCACCGGCTCCGACCTTTTGACCGTCAACTTCACCGACAACTCGTCGGGCTCGCCGACCGAGTGGCTGTGGAACTTCGGCGACGGCTCGACCTCGACCGAGCAGAACCCGCAGCACGTCTACGCCGAGAGCGGGACCTTCGACGTGCTGCTCCGGGCGACCAATTCCGCGGGCTCGGCGAGCCTGACGAAGTCGATCACGGTCGGGCTCGATCCGGCGGTCGCCGCCTTCAGCTTCACGGTCGACGGCGCCACGGTGACCTTCACCAGCTCCTCGGAGAACGCGACCGACTTCCTGTGGGACTTCGGCGACGGCTTCACGTCGACGGCCGAGAGCACGACCCACACCTACACCGCGCTGGGGACGTTCAACGTGACGCTGACCGCGTCAAACGCCTCGTCGAGCGACAGCGTGACCGTGACGGTGACGCTCGAGATGGATCCGCCGAGCGCCGCGTTCAGCTTCACCGTCGTCGACGCGACGCTGCGCCGGGTGCAGCTCGACGACGCGTCGACCGGCGACTCGATCAGCTGGAGCTGGTCGTTCGGCGACAGCACGACCAGCACGCAGCAGAGCCCGCTGCACGTGTATGCTGCCGACGGCACCTACACCGTGACGCTGACGGTGACGAACCTGGCCGGCAGTAGCTCGGTGCAGCAGGACGTCACGATTCCGTGAGCCTCTCTCAAGGCGAAGCGGGCTCTCTGAGCAGGATGGCCCGGGGTACCTCGTCTTTCTTCCAGACGTCCGGCAGCGCGGCGAGGCGCACCGCCTCGTCCTTGGCCGCGGAGAGATCGGAGTAGCGTCCGACGAGGACGAAGTGGAAAAGCCGCCCCTTGTCGTTCAAGATCGGCTCCACGTGGGCGGGAAAGCCGGCGGCCTTGAGCGCGGCGACTCGGTGCTTGGCCTTGTGGCCGAAGCGAAAGACCCCCGCGTGGACGGTGTATCGCGGCGCGGGCGCCCGAGGCGTCGGCACGGTCTCGGGGTGGACGGCCTTCACCGCGGGAGGGGCGGGGGCCGGCTCGGGTGGCGCCACCTCCGGAGCCATGTCGATCTCGGGCAAGACGGAAGGCGGAGGCGTGACGTCGAGGTCTTCAAACGGCTCGTCCGCCGTCGGCTCAGGCTCGGCGGCGGCCGGCTCGGCCGGCGCCGGCTCCGGGGCGGCGACGACCGGCGGCTGGACGACGAGGACAGGGGGCGGCGGTGTCTCGGCCGGCTGCGGCTGCGCCGGGGGCGCTGGGGCCGGAGGCTCGGCGCGCCTCGTGGCTTGCCGTGGCGGTTGCTCGGTCACCGCGACCGGCTCGCTGCGGGCGGCGGCCGCCCCGGTCACCAGGCTCGCGATCTCGGCCAGGGCCTCGGGAGACGCGGTCTTCCCGGGAAGCTCTTTCGCCTCCTTGGCGAGCCTCTCCAGGCGCAGGTTGGCACCGGCGAACATGCCCGCCACGAAGAGCAAGGCACCGGTGAGCACGAAGGCGACGGAGAGCACCGTCAACGATCTCTTGTCGAACAAAAACGCGTACATATGGACCCCTTAGAGCCTCCCGTTTTGGAACAGGGACATGTAGTCACCTTAGAGCATATCTCAGCCGTAGCTCTCGTGCCAACCCCTTGAAGAGATTCTTTTCTCCCTCCGCCCGATTTGGCCCTTGAAAATCCGGCAAGAAATTGCCTTCTAGCCCTTGCCAAAGCCGAGGAACGGAGGTTAGACTGTCCGCAGATAGCAGATGGGTCCGAAAAGCTCAAGTAATACTTGAGCTTTCTTGATAAAGACGGCTTCGGTCCTCGCAACGGCTTTTCGGGTCGGAGAAGAGGGTGCCGGAGTAGAAGCAGAGCGGCAACCAATAGCCAGAGCCGGAGTGGGCCGAGGAGGATACATGCCTATCGAAGTCTCTTACCCAGGCGTCTACGTCGAGGAGATTCCGGGTGTCGAACCCACGGTGCCAGGCGTCAGCACGGCGTCGACGGCTTTCGTCGACTTCTTTTCACGGGGTCCGATGGAGACCCCCACGCTGCTGTTCAGCATGGCCGACGTGAACCGCGACTTCGGGGGGCTGCACGCGAAGAGCGAAGCGAGCTACGCGCTCCAGCAGTACTTCCTGAACGGCGGCCAGCAGGCCTGGGTGGTGCGCACCGGCGACGGTACGGCGAGGAAGTCGCGCCTCGACGTCGAGGTGAAGACTCCGGGGCTTGCGACCCGCTACCTCTGGGCTTCGGAGTACTCGGAGCTCGCCGACGAGGCGCAGCAGGCGGCCCACAAGGCGGCGGAGGCGGCCAACGAGGCGCTGCAGGCGCTGCAGGGCGACATCACCGACCAGGAGCGCCAGCAGGGGTTGCTGCGGTTGCAGGCCTCGACCGACACGGCAGGGGACCAGACCTCCGCGGCGGCGCAGGCGACCCGCGACGCGGCGGCGGAGGCCAAGGCTTCGAGCGACGAGCTCGCCATCGCCATCGCCAAGCTCGCGGCGGGCTCGGGTCCGGTGGCGAGCCGCACCTCGACGGCGGCCCGCAACTCGGCCAAGGCCGCCGAGGCTTCGGCCAACGCCGCCAAGCAGAGCCCGGTGATCATCGGCGCCGCGCAGCAGGTGGCGGTGGTCGCCGGGCAGGCCTTGAAGACCGGCGCGGCGGCGCGCACCGCGAAAGCGGCCGCCGAGCAGCTGTTGACCGTCCTCGACGGTGTCAGCTCGGCCGCGGCGGCGGCAAGGACCGCCGAAAAAAAGAACACGGAGGCCCAGCAGTCGACCGACAAGACCGCGGCCGAGCAGGCGGCGGTGAGCGCGGCGATGGCGGCCGAGAAAGCGGCCGAGCAGGCCGAGGCGGCGGTCGAGAGCGTGCTGCTGGCCGTCCAGACGGTGCGCGACCATTACAAGTCGGAGGAAGGCGCCGACGACAAGCTCGCCGCGGCCGAGGCCGACGTGACGTCGGCCGAGGCGCTTGACGAGCCGGTTCAGAAGGTGGCCAAGGCCGCCGGGGGCGCCGCCTGGGACGCCCAGACCTGCCTCGCCCTGGAAGACGCCCAGGCCGCCGCCCAGGCGGCCGCCGACGCGGCCAGCCAGGCGCTGGCGGTCACCGAGGGCGAAAAGGGCGCCAAGACCCTTGCCACCTCGGCTCTGAAGTCGCTTCTCGCGATGGCGTCCGAGGCGGCCACCGAAGGCGCCGCGTCGGCCGACAAGGAGGCCGCCGAGCGCACGGCGGTAGGCTCGGTCGTCGAGAAAGCCATCCTGGCGATCAACGAAGCGACCGACGCCGCCAAGGCCGCCACCGTGGCCGCCAACAAGACCGCGGACGACGCCAAGGTCGCGGCGAGCTGCGTCGGCTCGGCGGCGGTCAACATGGCGGCCCGCGAGGTCGTGGCCGGCTCCCACAAGCGGACCAAGGAAGCCGCCGACGCCTTCAAGCAGACCAAGGCCATCGCTTTGCAGGTCAACCAGGCGAACATGACGGCGCTGCTCTCGGTCAAGCCGGCCACCGAGGCCGCCGCCAAGGCCACGGAGGTTGCCGGAGCCTTGGCCGAGGCCGATCCCGACAGCATCAAGGTGGCGGTCGACACGGCCCAGGCGGCTTTAAACGCCGCCAACAACGCCGTGGCCGCGGCGGAGGGGCTGGAGAAAGCCGCGGTCGCGGCCTCTCAGGTCGCCGTCGAGGCGTCACTCGGCGCCGACCTCGCGGCGAACGCCGCCCACGTGGCGGTCGACGCCAACGAGGAGGCGAGCCGTCCGCCGACCCTACGCATTGAGGCCGCCAACGAAGGCGTCTGGGGCGACAACATCCAGATCGAGATCGTGACGCTGGGTACCAACTTCAGCCTCGCCGTCCGCGAGATGGTCACCCAGCGTGGCGTCACGAAGCAGGTCAACGGCGAGACCTACAACTCGGTCAACCTCGAAGTCGGCGACAAGAAAAACGCCATCGAGGTCGTCAACGGCGCTTCGAGCCTCATCTCTCTCGAGTACATCGGACCGCTCGTCTCCGGTGCGTTTCCGGCCGAGGTCGACGGCAAGTTCCTCGGCGCGGGCGAGGACGGCGGGCTCGCCGACGCGATGCAGCTGACCGGCGCCGACGGCGCCATGATGTCGCTCGAATACATCGCTCCCTACATCTTCAACCTGATGTGCATCCCGGCGATCGCCAACCTGCCCGACGCCCAGGCCTTCGTCGCCATCGCCAACGTCCAGGCCTACTGCCAGAAGAAACGGGCATTCTTCATCTGCGACATCTCACAAAACGTCGACAGCGTCGACAAGATGCTCGGCTGGACGAACACCTACCAGAGCGCCGACGCCTATCACATGGCGGTCTACTACCCGCGCCTCGTGATGCCGGATCCGCTCCAGGACTACCGGCCGAAAAACGTCGGCGTGAGCGGTACGATGGCCGGCATCTACGCCCGCACGGATTCCATGCGCGGGATCTGGAAGGCGCCGGCCGGCATCGGTGCCGTCGTCCGCGGGGCCCAGGTGACGAAAAAGCTCACCGACACGGAAAACGGCCTCTTGAACCCGCGGGGGGTCAACGTCGTGCGCTCGTTCCCGATCTACGGTACGGTCACCTGGGGCGCCCGCACCCTGGCCGGTGCGGACGCGCTGTCGAGCGAATACAAGTACATCAACGTCCGGAGGCTGACGAACTTCATCGAAGAGAGCCTCTTCCAGGGCTTGAAGTGGGCTGTTTTCGAGCCCAACGATCAGAAGCTCTGGTCGACGATCTCTCTTCAGGTCGCGACGTTTCTCTCAGGTCTTTTCTCCGACGGCGCGTTTCGCGGCGCCGACTCGGCGAGCTCGTACTTCGTCCTCTGCGACGGCACGACGACGACACCGCTCGACGTTGACCTGGGTCTCGTCAACATCAAGGTCGGCATCGCACCGTCGAAGCCTGCCGAGTTCGTCGTCCTGGAAATCCAACAGATGGCCGGTCAAGCTGCTTGATCGCGGAGAATTACAAACCTCGAGGAGGTCACTATGGGACTGCCCACATCCATTCGTTCCTCGGTCATGGATCCCCTGCTGAATTTCAAGTACATCGTCAGCTGGGGCGTCACCGGCGGAGACTTGAAACAAGTTGCCGGGGTCAGCAAGATCGGACCGCTGGCTCGTTCGACCGAGGTCGCGGAGTATCGCGAAGGCGCGGCGCCGATGCATACCCGCAAGATCCCCGGCCAGACCAAGTACGACGACATCAACCTGGAGCGCGGCATCATTCTCGACATCGAGTTCGAGCAGTGGGCCAACAAGATCTGGTTCTACGAGAACTCGAACGCTCTCGGCCAGAACGTCTCGTTGGCGGATTTTCGCAAGACGCTCAAAATCGAGATGTGCAACCAGGCCGGTCAGGTGATGTTCGTCTACTACATCTTCAATTCCTGGCCGACGAAGTATCAGGCGGTGCCGGAGCTCAACGCCCAGGACGGCGCGACGGTGGCTCTGGAGACCCTGACGCTGGCCAACGAAGGCTGGGCGCGTGACACCACGTTCTCGCCGGCGGCCTATCCGAGCTATGCCGAGCCGGCTGAGCCGCTTGGAGGCGCGCCGCCCTCCTGATGCGAGCTCTGACCGGTCAACAGGCCCTTCAGGCCTGGGAACGGGGCCAACGCCTGGACACCGTAGACCGGGCGTTGGCTTTGCTGTCTGCGGCGACGCCGGAGACGCTCCCCGAGCGGCTGGCCGAGCTCCCGGTTGGGCAACGCGACGGCCTGCTGATCCGGCTGCGCGAGCTCACCTTCGGGCGCGAGCAGAGGTGCTTCGCCCGCTGTCTGAAGTGCGACGCTCCGCTGGAGTTCACGCTCGACCTGCGCACTTTTGACGCCGAGGCGGAGATGGCTCACAAAGCGCCGGCCGAGCGGTACTCGGTCGACGGCTACGAGATCCTCTTCCGTTTACCGAACAGCCTCGACATGAGGTTCCTCGCCGAGTACGGCACCGAGCTCGGCACGGCGCGGCAGATGTTGATCGACCGCTGTTTCCTCGAAGCTCGCCGGGGCCGTGAGGAGGTCTCGCCGGCGGAGTTGCCGGCCTCGGTGGTCGAGGCGGTGGGGCTGCGCATGGAGGAGCTTGATCCGCTGGCCGAGCTGCCGCTGGCGATCGATTGCGGCCGCTGCGGTTACGCGTGGGAGATCCTGCTCGACCTGGGGGTCCTGCTGTGGGACGAGGTCGAGGCCTCGGCCAAGAGCTTGCTTTACGAGGTCCACACGCTGGCGAGAGCCTACGGGTGGACCGAGTCCGAGATCCTGAGCTTGAGCGCCGCCCGGCGCAGGTCCTATCTGAGCCAGGTCAAGCCGAAAGGCGACTAGTAAGAGGTAAGGGGAAATGGCAGAGCCTCGGAGGGCCGACTACCTGACCCGCCTGGCGGCGCGGGCGCTCGGCATGGCGCCTCTCGCGCAGGCGCGGATCCTGCCTCGCTTTGCCGACGAGTCGGAGCGACTGCACCTCGAGGGCGAGGAGTGGGCCGGTGGCGAGGTGGAGATTCTGGTCCTCGACACGCCGCCTCCCAAACCCTCGGATCCGCGCCGGGCCTCGGCCCCGCGTCGAGCAGCCACCGAGGCGAAGCCGGTGGCCGCCTCCGGCAAGGGCGAGGAGCGTCCGGCAGAGGGGCGTTCCTGGTTGGAACGGCTCGGCCTGCGCCGCGGCGAGGTGGCGGCCAAAGAACCGTCGGCGACAGGGGAGCTTGCCGGCGAAGGCGCGCAGGCCGAGGGAGCCGACGCGCCCGGCGAAGAGGCGGCGGCGGAGTCCTCACCGTCGGGCGACGAGGCCGAGCCACCTCCTTCCTCGTCGGCCCCGGCGGGGCAGATCCCGCCCTCGGCGACCGGCGACCCCGCGACTCGATCCGCGGAGTCGCCGACCTCAGAAGCTTGGCGGTCGGAGGCCACGGACACCGAGCCGCCGTCCTTGCCGGTGGAAGAAACGGCGAAGGAGACCGGTGATCTTGGACGTCCGAGCCCAGCATCGCCGGAGCCCACGGACGTGCCAGGACGCTCGAGCCCTGAACCTTCGGAGACCCTGTCTTCCTCCGGCCCCCTCTCCCCGGCACAGCCGTCGGCCGAGGCAAAGTCGGTGGTCGGGGAGAGGGTTGGGGTGAGGGGCCCCGCTCCCCGCGAGATCGAGTCGGCACGCCGGGAGCTGGAATCGTTGCCGAGCGCTGAGCGCGTCGCGCCGTCGGCGGAGCTCCCGCGTTCGACCTCGGAGCCGGCCGCACCTTCCCGCGCGACGCGGTCGGCGGTCTCGCCGCCTGTGTCGCGTACGGTGGAAGATACGGATGCGTCCAGGCGTCCGAGAACGGCAGGGTTGGAGTCAGCGCGTCGGGAGCCCGGGGTGTTCTCGAACGCACAACAGGCTGATGAGCTGTCGCCGACGGTGGGGCCCCCGAAGGCCGAGTCAGCGAATGAAGCCGCTCGTGACGTGCGGGGTCGGCCGTCTTCGCCGGCCTCACCGTCCGCAGCGGAGGAGGAGCGCACGCGGTCTTCAACGCCACAGCCGGTGCGGGCTTCCGAGGTCGAGCGCCCGCGGTCGGCAGCGGAAGCCGTGTCGGAGAGCACGAGCTCCGTGCCGGAAGGCACGATTCCTTCCTCGGAGAGCACAGTTTCTGCACTGGACAGCACGGATACTGTGCCAGAGAGCACAGCTCCCGTACAGGAGAGCAAGGTGTTTGTGCCGGAGAGCACAATCGAGTCGTCGAGCTTCGCCGAAACATCACGCCTTGGCGAGCCGCTGCCCACCGACGAAGCCTCCGCCGACGCGCTGTCAGGCGACGCTCCGTCCGTTGAGGCCCAGTCCGTCGAAGCTCCCTCCGTCGAAGCTCCCTCCGTCGAGACTTCCTCCGTTGAAGCTTCCTCGGTCGATGTGCCGATCGTCGAAGCGCCGGTCGAGGAGGCGCGAGGTGTCGAAGCGTCGCCGCCCTCCGAGGCCTCGGCGCGAGCCGACGCGGTTCCAGCGCGCGGCGAGGTGATCGAGGAGCCGTTCGAGGAGGCGTCGGAGTCTTCGGAGGTTCGTCCCGCCCCCCCTCGGGAGCCGCGGTTCGCGGAAGGGCCGATGGATCGAGAGCCACCGTCGGCCGCGGAGCCGCCACCGGCCGTCACGGAGGCCTTCGCCGCTCAGGACGAGGTCTTCGCGCCGGAGGCTCGACGTGAATCGGCGGTAGAGAGGGTGGAGACGCCTGGTGAGTCGGTGGGTTTCGAGGTACCCGGACGGCGGGAGCTCGTGGCGTCCGACGCGCCGGTCCTGGCAGCCCAGGGGCGCGAAACGGCTGCCGCGCAAGCGTCGCCCTGGAGCGGAGCCCCGGCCGCCCGGAAGTCGGCGCCGGCGGTGGGAGGGGCCGTTTCGGCGGTGGCCGGTAGCGTCGTCCAGCGGGCTCCGGCGGCCGTGGGGAGCTCGGGAACGGGTGCGGTGGGCGTGGGAGCGCCGGGACCGGCCGGAGAGGCCGCGGTCTCCGTCGTGCCGATCGTCACGAGTCTTTCACGGCAGGTCGCGTCGCCGAAGCGGTCTGCGGAGCCCGCATCGATCTTTGGGGGGCCGGCCGAGGGGCGGCCCGTGGCTGCGGAAACAGCGCAGGCCAGGTGGGACCGCGAGCCCCCGCCGCGGCTTGAGGTCTCGTTGCGCCGGATCTCGCCGCCAGACGTCGTCCGCGGCCGGCAGGAGCCGTCGGCCGCCAGGGATTTCGCCGCCGAGCCGGCACTGCCGGCGGACGTGGGGATGCCGGCGGAAGTGGCCACGGCCGACGCCGAGGCGACCTTTTTGAGCTCCAGGGAAGAGGCGGCGCTGGCAGCGCTCGAAGCGGCCGACCGGGCCGTCCTTGGCAGGGCGGGTCCCCTGCCGAGGCGCTCTCGTGACGCACGGTCCGCTGGTCTTGACACCTCCTGGGTCGTTTTTCCCGAGGCGGTTCCGGAACCGCTCGTTGGGGAGCGAAGAGGCGAAGACCGGAGCGAAAGTCCGGCATTCCGGGTTAGCATCGGCCGGCTGGAGATCACGACGCCACCGCCCGAGCCGCCCGCGGTGCCCGCGGCGCCGGAGGGGCCGAGCGCCACCGCGGATTTGGAGACCTATCTGGAAAAGCGCCGAGCAGGACGATACTCGTGAGCGACTACCGCGCCGTTGCCGCGACCACCGTGACCCTGCAGAACCTGCTCAGCCAGGCGATCAAGGAGCCCGTGCCGGGCGCCGTGGTGACGTCGGGACCGCCGCGTGACCTCCAGTCGCACGAATGCTCGGAGGGAGTCGTCAACGTCTTCCTCTACAAGGTCTACCCCAACGCCACCTGGCGCAACGAGGAGCTCCCCTACCGGCGATCCGACGGCACCTTGATCCGCAGGCCCCAGATGGCTCTCGACCTGCACTATCTCCTGACTTTCTACGGCGACGATTCGAAGCAGATCCCGACGCTGCTGCTCGGCCTTTCCATGTCGGCGCTTCACGCCGAGCCCTATCCGAGCACGCGTCATGTGCCGCAGGCCGACGGCGATCCCGCCGAGGAGCGGGGGGACCTGCAGGTGCCGAGCGAATCGCCGGACCTGGGAGGCGCGGGGCTCTTGAGCCAGCCCCATCCGCTCTACTTCACCTTCCTGCCGCCGGGGCAGGACGACGTCACCCAGATCTGGTCGACGCTCTTCCACTTTCCCTACAGCCTTTCGGTGGCCTACCTCGCGACGGTGGTCCTGATCGAGCCCCTGGTGGTCCCGGAGCCGGCTTTGCCGGTACGCCAGGCGGTCATCCACACCCTTTCGACGGCCCAGCCGCAGCTCGAGGAGGTCTCCCCGCAGTACCTGCGCTACGCTCCGGGAGCGGAGCTCGTGCTGCGAGGGCGCCGCCTCGACGCCAAGCTCCTCCGGGTGCTCGTCGGCGAGCTCGACGCCGAGCCGATCCGGCGATCGGCCACGGAGGTCACCGTTTTGCTGCCCGACGGTATTCAGGCAGGCGCTCACCTGGTCCGTGTGGCGCACGGCAGGCCGCTTGGGCCCGAGGGCGAGGTGCATTGGGACGTCGAGACCCATCCGTTGGCCTTTCTGTTGCGGCCGGTGGTCCTCGAGGCCGCGGCCGGCGCCGTGCCGGAGGATTCGAGGGAACCGGCCGACCCACCGCAACCGCCGGCCGTCCGGCGCCTGTTGCACGTCAAGCTGGCGCCGGCCGTGCGGGCGCGGACCGAGGTGGTGCTAATGCTCAACGAGTCGCCGCTGCCGAGTGACAGGGCACCGCGGCGTTATGCCTTCCACGGCGTGGCGGAGCCGTCGTTGCCCGACGTCTTGCAGGTGGCGGCCGACCTCTTGCCGGGCCGCTATCTCGTCCGCGTCCAGATCCGTGGCGTCCCCAGCCCGCTCACCGTCGACGAGGATCCGGAAAGTCCCACCTACCGGCACTACAAGGGTCCGGTGATCACCGTTCGTTGAGGCGAGGACCGTGAAGCTCCTGGATCACCCCACCCGCTGGCAGCAACCCGCCGATTACCTGACGGCGCTCGAGGAGGTCCGCCGGGCGCTCATCCGCTGGGCGGCGCGTTACGACCCGGAAGCAGCGGTGCAATTGGAGGAGCTCGAAGAGGAATCGGCGGCGACACCGGAGGAGGCCGCCCAGGCTCCCAAGACCCTGGCGACGCTGGTCAAGGTCTTCGAGCTCTCGCCTTTTGCGCGCGACGTCCTGATGCTTTGCGCCGGGATGGAGCTGGACGCCGTCTTTGCGCCGTTGTGCGCCCAGGCCCAGGCGGATCCGAAACGGGCCTATCCGACGTTCGGCCTCGCTCTGGCGGCGCTTCCCGGGGCGAGTTGGCAGGCGCTGCTCCCCGACGCTCCGCTGCGTTACTGGCAACTGGTGCGAATCGACCCGGGGGAGAACCTGACCACCGGCCAGCTTCGCATCGACGAACGGATCCTGCACTACCTGCTGGGCTTCGAGTGCCGCGACGAGCGGCTGGCGGGAATCGTCGAGCCAGTAGGCTACGACGAGGATCTCGTGCCGTCGCACCGGCGGATCGTCGAGCACCTGGTGGCGACCTGGGAGCGGACGCTCGGGACGGCGGACTTTCCCGTCGTCGAGCTCTGTGGCCCGGAGGTGTCGAGCAAACGCTCGATCGCCGCGGCCGCCTGCGCCCGCCTGGGCTGGAAGCTCCACGCGCTGCCGGTCGAGGCGTTGCCCCAAGAAGCGCACGACCTCGACGGCCTGATCCGGCTGTGGCACCGCGACGCGATCTTAAGCGGCGCGGCGCTCTTGCTCGAAGGCGACGAGGTGGGGCGCGACGACGCCCGGGAGGCCTCGGTGCGCCGCTTTGTCGACCTAAGCCGCGGCGGTTTGATCGTGACTCGGCGCCGGCGCCTCGGACGGCCGCATCGACCGGTGTTGAGCATCGACGTCGCCAAGCCCCGTCTCGAAGAGCAACGCGACCTCTGGCACGAGACGCTGGCCCCGGTCGAGATGTCCGACGCCGAGACGGCGGCCCAGGTCGAGACGCTGATCGAGCAGTTCCACCTCGACGTGAAACAGATTCGAAACGCCTGCTTCGACGCCCTGGGCCGCCTCGATTCCGCGGCGGAGGACGGCGGCGAAGAGGCGCCGGAGAAGCCGGCCGATCTCGGGGCGACCCTGTGGGCCTGTTGCCGGGAGAGAGCGCGTCCGGAGCTGGCGGACCTGGCGGAGCGCGTCGTGGCGCGGGCCACCTGGGAGCAGCTGATCCTGCCGGAAGCGCAGCTTATGACGCTGCGCGAGATCGCTGTGCACGTGCGGCGCCGGGGCAAGGTCTACCGCACCTGGGGTTTCGCGGAGCAGTCGAGCCGTGGGGTCGGGGTGTCGACGCTCTTTGCCGGCTCTAGCGGCACCGGCAAGACGATGGCGGCCGAGGTCCTGGCCGCGGAGCTCGATTTGGACCTCTACCGGATCGACCTTTCTTCGGTGGTCTCGAAATACATCGGCGAAACGGAGAAAAACCTCCAGCGGGTCTTCGACGCGGCCGACCTCGGCGGCGCGATCCTGCTCTTTGACGAGGCCGACGCGCTTTTCGGCCGGCGCAGCGAGGTCAAAGACAGCCACGACCGGCACGCCAACATCGAGGTCAGCTACCTGCTCCAGCGGATGGAGACCTACCGTGGCTTGGCGATTTTGACCACCAACCTGCGCGATGCCCTCGATCCGGCCTTCAAGCGGCGGCTGCGGTTCATCGTCGAGTTCCCCTTTCCCGACGTGGCCCAGCGGCGGGAGATCTGGCGGCGGACCTTTCCGTCGAAGACACCGACCGCGGAGCTGAGATTCGACCGCCTGGCGCGGCTCAACCTGGCCGGCGGACACATTCGAAACATCGCGATCAACGCCGCCTTTCTGGCCGCCGACGAGGACCGTCCGGTCAGCATGCGCGATCTCCTGATCGCCGCGCGGCGGGAGTTCGCGAAGCTTGAGCGGCCGTTGTCCGAGGCCGAGACTCGGGACTGGCTGAGCTGAGAGGAGACCGGCCGTGAAGATCGACTTGTTGATCGACCGTCTGACGCTCCAGGGCGTCTCGCGGGCGACGGCCGACGAGGTGGCCGCGGCCATCCAGGCGGAGCTCGAGCGCCAGGCCGAGCTCTACGGGTTGCCGGCGATGGCCGACGGTGGCGCGGTGAAGCTGGACCTGGCGTCGTTCGAGGTGCGCCCCGGAGCTTCCGTGCGCGAGATCGCCGGCCGTATCGCCCGCGAGCTCATCACGAGCTGGCATCGCCAGGCCGGAGGAAGCTTGCCTGTGGATTTGGATCGGGCGAAGCCGGCGGCGGAGGCGCCGTCCGGGGCAGGGGCCGAAGGGGCCGAGGGCGCGCTTGATTCCAAACCGCCGGCCTCATAGAATGACGGGTACGTTTTCTGGCCCCGAAGGGTCTTGCCGTCGTCCAGGTCGATCCAGGCGTTTTCCGATTTCTGCTTCCCTGGCGAAGGCGTAGATGGAGAGATTCGAGATGCCGATACCTCAGCCACCCTCGCAAAGGACCCTGCTGCTGCGCGGCGCGCTGGTGGGCGTCGACCTCGACAATCCGTTCAACACCTCTTTCGTGCCGTTTCAGTACAACCCGCTGGAGGTGAAGCGCTCGCTCACTCCCAAGACTTACCAGGCGGCCAAGGGCGACATCCGTTTCACCGGCGCACCGACGGAGAGCCTGAGCCTCAAGGTGCAGCTCCAGGCCGTCGACGCTCTGGTCAAAGGCACGGCCGACAGCCTCTATGCGCGGCTCGCGGCGATGGAGCTTCTGATCTACCCTTCGAGCGTCCAGTTCGTCCAGTACTACGACGACGTCCACAGCGCCAAGCTCTGGGCAGCGCCGCCGCAGTCGCCGCGGACGCTCTTCATCTGGGGACCTGGGAGGATCCTGCCGGTCACCTTGAAGAAGATGGACATCAACGAGACCCAGTTCAATCCCGCGCTGGGTCCGATCCTCGCCGACGTCGACCTGAGCATGGACGTCCTGCCGCTGGAGTACTCGGAGGGCACCGACTTCGGCCTGCTGCTCGCCAACCTGGTGCGGATGGAGGTGCGCAAGGTGACGTTTCAGACGCAGCAGGCGGCCGAAGCGATCAGCGACATCGCCTCGCTGCTCCTCTGAAGCGGCGAGCGCGAGGGGACTGCGTCGTGTTCACGAGCCAGAGCCGCTACTACCCCCTGGGCGATCTCGTCCACGTCGACGAGAACGGCCGCCGGCACACCTACAAGGAGCGCCGGTTCGTTCGCGGCGAGCCGCGCCTCGCCGGCCGCACCGCGGTGGGGCAGGGCGAGCGGATCGACCTCCTGGCCTTCCGGACCCTGAAGGCACCCGGCCTCTACTGGCGGTTGTGCGACGCGAACCGCGTCTTGAACCCCTTCGAGCTGAACGAGACCGACGGCCGGTCGCTCCTCGTCCCGGAGCTCTGAGGTGTTTCAGATCACTCCGGAGATCAGCGTCGAGGTGCTGGCCGGGGCGCCCGGGAGCGATCCCGCGCCGCTGCCGGTGGAGCTTGCGTTGACGCTGCGAAAGGTCGACGTGTCGCGCAACTACGAGGCTCCCTGCGGCTTCTCGCTGAGCTTCGAGGCCGACCGCTACCCGTCCGACACGGGAGATTCTGCCGACGAGTATCCGGCGCTCGCCACGGGTGTGCTCGATCCTTTCTGCCGAGTGCAGGTCCAGGTCACGATCGGTGACACGACGACGGTCCTGATGGACGGCTTCGTCACCAAGGTCTCAATCAGTGCCAAGCCCGACGACAAATCGAGCCTCTCGGTCACCGGCGAGGATTCGGTGAAGATGGATCTTTTCGAGGTCTACAAGGAATACTCGAAGAAAGACGGTGAGAAGACCGTCGGGATCAAGGACTCCGAGATCGCCTCGACGGTCCTGGGGCCCTACGCGGCGATCGGTTTCAACGGCAGCGTCACGGCACCGGAGAACGAGGACCAGCCGGACAAGCCGCGCCAGCAGCAGGCGACCGACTTCAAGTTCTTACAGGAGATGGCCCACATTCACGACTGCATCTTCTACATCGAGCCGGGCACCTCGCTCGGTCAAAACACAGTCTACTGGGGACCGCCGGAGGCTCCGGGGTCGCCGCAAAAGGCGTTGACGATCAACATGGGACCGGCCGACAACTTGAGCTCGGCGAGCTGTAATCACAACGGCCTGGCTCCGACCATGACCTACGGCCTTTTTCTCGACCAGGACAGCGATATGACCGTTCAACAGATCGCCATCGGCAGCGTCGTCGACGACAAGACCGCCGACTACTATTCGAATGCGCCGATTCCGGGAAGTCTCGCGAGCCTGGCCACGAGCCCCGACACCTACACGGACAAGCTGAAAGACCTGAGCGTGCGTGGGACGCTCTACAAGCGGGGGCAGACGGTCGGCTCCGATTTCGAGAGGGCCAAAAACCTTGCCCAGAACGCCACCGACATGTCGGTGCGCGAGTGCGTCACCGTCAGCGGCGAGCTCGACACCTTTCGTTACGGCGGCATCTTGAAGGTTCGGGGATGCGTCGACCTGCGGGGTGTGGGCAGCCGCTTCGACGGCACCTATTTCGTCAAGAAAGTCTCCCACAGCATCAATCTGGCGCCCGGCAGCTGGAGCTACACCCAGAGCTTCGACCTGTTGCGCGGCGGTACGGGGACCACGATCTCCGAGGTGACGATACCGTGAACGAGCAGGAAGGAAGCCTTACTTTTTTCGGGAAGTACCGTGCTCTCGTGGTCGAGAACAAGGACCCGTCCTGCCGGGGCCGGATCCAGGTCAAGGTGCCGGCGATTCCCGGCGTCGACCAGGCCTGGGCGGTGCCCTGCGCTCCCTACGCCGGTCCGGACGTGGGTTTCTACGCCATCCCGCCGATCGGCGCCCTGGTCTGGGTCGAGTTCGAAGGCGGCAACGTCGACCAGCCGATCTGGGTCGGCTCCTTTTGGGGCGCCGATCAGGTTCCCACCGAGGTCGCCCAGCTCAACTCCGAGGACCCGTCGCAGGTCAAGATCTGGAAGACCCGGGTCTTCAAGCTCTGGATCGACGACACCGACAAGAAGGGCCAGGTGGTCCTGGAGTATGTGGACCCTACGATTGACGATCCGGTGACGGTCAACTTCACCCTCGACAAGTCGGGTCTCGCGATCACGGTCTCCGGGAGCAAGGGGACGAGCAAGATCACGGAGACGCCGCAGCTCATCTCGACCGACAGCGAGAAGCTGACCACCAATTCGACGAAGGACACCGCGATGACGGTGGGCGAGAACATGACGGTGACGGTCACCAAGGACCTGACGGTCAAGGCGGACGGCGCCGTCAGCGTCACCGCGGCAAAAGACCTCTCCGCCGAAGGCCAGAACGTCAACGCGACCGCCAAGACGAACATGACGCTCAAGGCGTCGACGGCGGCGACGCTCGAAGGCTCAAGCTCGGCGACCGTCAAGTCGGCGGCGGTCGAGGTCAACGGCAGTGCCACGACGACGATCAAGGGCGGAATGGTCAAGATCAACTAGGCCGGAGGCCGTACGTTGGAGAGAGATTCACGCATCGAGGTCGGTTTTCCCTTCCAGATCGACAGCCGTGGGCGGGTCCACGATCCGTCTCATGAACAGCACGTGCGTGAGATGATCGAGCTGGTGCTTTTCACCTCGCCCGGAGAGCGCGTGAACCGGCCTGATTTCGGCTGCGGGCTTCTCGAAAAAGTCTTTGCCGCCGACGCCGACACCATGGAGGCGAGCGCCCTGACGTTGATGGCCCAGGCCTCGCTGCAGCAGTGGCTCGGCAAGGTGATCTCGGTGCGGACCGTCGAGGTCGAGCCGCGAGATTCGACGCTTTTCGTCCGCGTCGAGTATCAGCTGAAGCGCGACGAGGAAATCTACGTGGCGACGTTCGAACCGCGAGGCGCGCCGTGGGATATGTGACCCGCTCGGAGCTCTTGTTCCGCGACCAGCGCCGCCAGCGGCTGCTCCGCAGCCGACACCAGGTCGGGATCGATTTCGTGACCGCCTACTGGCGGGGCGAGGAGGAGCTCTGGGAGCTCGAGGTGCGTTTCCTGCCGTCGGAGCGGCACGGCAAGCGGGCGGTGCCCGAAGGTGTGACGGCGCAAAACGTCGAGGTCACCTTGAGCGGCGCGATCGATCCGGGCCTGCGGGTGGTGGGCGTCGCCTATCCCGACGATGACGAGACGGGGCTCCACGTTCGGGTCCAGAAAGGGGCGCCCGAGGAGGACGCCGACCCGGGTGACCTGCCGGTCTACACCCTGGTGCTCGTGGGCTTGCCTCAGGTCGACCGCTTTTTCGCCCGCGCCGAATTCGTCTTCCATCACGGCGGCACCGATCCCGGGACGGCATTCCGGTTCCCCCGCATCGAGGAGCTTCCCGTCCCTCCGGACATCGACTACCTGGCCCGCGACTTCGAGAGCTTCCGCCAGCTGATGCTCGAGCGCATGGCCCGCTACGTCCCCAGTTGGAAAGAGCGCAGCCCCGCCGACCTCGGCGTGACGATCGTCGAGACCCTCGCCTACGCGGCGGACTTCCTCGCCTATTACCAGGACGCGGTGGCGACCGAGGCCTACCTCAAGACGGCGCGTCACCGGGTGTCGGTGCGGCGCCATGCACGGCTCGTGGGCTATCACCTCCACGAAGGGTCGAACGCCCGCTGCTGGGTGCAGGTCAAGGTCGACTGGAACGTCCCGCGTCCGGCCGGGGCGCCCGCTGGCTTCCTGCTGCCGAAGGATACCGAGGTCCTGACCTATGGCGGCAGGCTCCCCGGCTGCCTGGAGAAGGGCTCGAGTGAGGACCTGCGAGCCCGCGAGCGCGGCGCTCTCGTGTTCCACACCCTGCACGACGTGACCCTCTTTCGTGAGCACAACCGGCTCCGGGTTTACGACTGGGACACCCGCGCCTATTCGCTACCGGCGGGGACGACCCGGGCGGCGCTCCGCGGCCATCACCCGTACTTGAAGGCCAGCGACGTGCTGCTCTTCGAGCGCCGCGACGAGGGCTCGGCCGAGATGGACCCCCGGCACCGGCAGGCGGTACGGCTCAGCCAGCCGCCGGTCCTGACGTCGGATCCGACGGCGGACGAGGAGATCACCGAGGTCGAGTGGCTCGGCGAGGACGCCCTCCGGGAGGACTTCCCGGTCAACCAGGCTCTCCCGGGCCGGCTCAAGGACGACCTGACGGTGGTGCGGGGCAACATAGTCCTCGTCGACCACGGCGAGCTGCGGCGCGAGGTGCTTCCGGCGGTGCCGCGGCGGGGCCGCTACCGGCCACGGCTGACCCAGAGGGGCCTGACCCACGCCGTGCCTTTCGACCCGGAGGCGGCGCGGCTGGTATCGGCCGACGCCGCTTTGAAGCCGGCCCCGCACCGCGCCGCACCGGCGATCGAGCTCTATGAGGTGGCGCCCGAGGAGGCCGGCGGCGCCCGGCGCCGCGCGGAGGCCGAGCCGTCGCCCTGGGAGCGCTGGCAACCTCGCCGGGACCTCTTGGGAAGTGGCCTGTTCGCCCAGGACTTCGTCGTCGAGATGGAGGACGACGGCACGGCAAGGCTTCGGTTCGGCGACGGCGAGGCCGGCCGCCGTCCATCCCCCGGGACGACGTTCGAAGCGGTCTACCGGATCGGCCAGGGGCCGTCGGGCAACGTCGGACCCTACGCCATCCGGCACGTGGTGCTCGAGCTCGACACCCTGGTGCGGGCGCCTCAGCTCGGCTTCCGAATCATCGACGCCAAGAACCACCTGCCGGGAACCGGGGGCACCGCTCGGCAGTCGGCCGAGGAAGCGAGGCTTTTCGCCCCGGAGGCCCTGGGCTCCTCGGTCTCGCTCCAGCGATGCGTCACCGAGAGCGACTTCGCCGAAGTCGCCGAGCGCCATCCGGAGGTCCTGCGGGCCGTCGCCCGCTACAGCTGGAGCGGCACCTGGAACGTCGCCCGCCTCTACGTCCAGCGCCAGGGGAGCCGGGGCGTCGACGCCGCTTTCGAGCGCCACCTGGGACGCCACATGGAGCCTTTCCTGATGGCCGGATGGGGGGTCGAGGTCGTACCGCCGCGTTACGTGCCTCTGGAGGTCCATCTCAAGGTCTGGCCGGAGCCGGCTGTGCACGTCGAGTCGTTTCGGCGCAAGCTCCTGGGGCGTTTCGCCGACGGCGCCGTAGAATTCCTCGATCCCGACTACTTCACCTTCGGTCAGTCGGTCTACCTGAGCGAGGTGATCGCCAGGACCATGGAGATCCCCGAGGTGGGGCATGTCCAGGGCGAGCTTTTTCAGCGCTGGGGCGAGGAGTCCCGGGGTGAGCTTCAGCAAGGCGAGATCCCGATCGCCGACCTGGAGATCGCGCAGCTTGAAAACAACCCTTCGGCGCCGCAGCGCGGCATCCTGAGGATCACGGTGGCCGAGTCATGAGCACCCGTGCCCATCGCCCCGCCCTGACCGACGCATTGCTGGAAGGCCGCGACGAGGTTCTGAAAGGCCTTTACAACGAGCCGGGCCTAAAGTCGCTTCGCTACCGGTGCGCTACCTTCCACACCTTCTTGCTGGAGATGCTCGACGCGCTCTTAAGCTCCGAGAAGCGGCTGGCCTCGACGCCTGCCGAAGTCGTCGACGAGCGTAGCTACAAGGGCCGCGACCGCCTCGACGAGTCGCAGAAGCGCCGCATCCGGGTCAACCTCACCGAGGACGACAACTGGCTGGTGGGGCTGCTCAAGTCCTGGGCCACGGTGGGCGACGTCCTGACGTTTTACCAGGAGCGGATTGCGAACGAGGGCTACTTCGCGACCGCCCGTGAGCGCCTTTCGATCCACGAGCTGGTGCGGATGCTCGACGTGCGCCCACTGCCGGGGGTGGGCGGCATCGTCCACGTGGCGTTCTCGGCCTCCGACGTCGACGGCCTGCCGCGGCGCGTCAAGCTGGCGCGGCGCCACGTCGTCCACTGCACGCCGCCCGACGGCGGCACTCTGGTCTTTGAGACCTCCGAGCCGCTCGTGGCGCGCTCCGACTGGAACCTCGTCCGGCCGTCGGCACCGGTGGAGACGGCGCCGCCGGTGCTGCGGGGAGAGACGACCCGGGTGAGCTTGGAAGGCGCCGGCCATGGTTTGGAGGCCGGCAGCGCGATCCTCGTGACGGGCCGAATCGACGGCGAGGAGCTGCGGGCTTTCCGTCTGCTCTCCGCGGTCGAGACGTCGAGCGGCGATCGCGCCACGTCGACCGAGATCCGCTGGAGCGAAGCCCTCGACGAAGAGCGGGGCGAGAGCGTCGTCGAGGGGGCGGAGGTCTTTGCGCTGCGCCAATCGGCAGCGCTTTTCGGCGCCCACGCTCCGCTCTGGCAGGAGCAGCCCCTGGAGGTCCGGCGCCGCTATCGTCCCATTGAGGGCGGGGTGCGCCTGCTCGCGCCTCCCGAGCCCTGGAAGGCGATCAACGAGGACTTGCCGTCGGTTCCGGTACGCTGCCTGGCCTTCGACGCCCAGGGCAACCTTTTCGCCGGGACCGCGGGGCAGGGCGTCTACCGGCGGCTGGCCGACGCCGACACCTGGCGCGAGAGCGACCGCGGAGTCGTCCAACTCGACGTCCGCTGCCTGGCGGCCGATCCGCGCGGCGCGATCCTGGCCGGCACGGCCGACGGCGACGTCTACCGTTCGACCGACCAGGGCGAGATCTGGACGCTCATCACCGGCAGAGCGGCGCGTGCCACGTCGCGTTGGCGGGTCCCCAGCCGCACGAAGCGTCTCCAGCGCCTCCCGGAAACCGCGGTCCGGACCCTGTGGGCGGCGCCGAAGGGTGCGGTCTCGCATCTCTTCGCGGGGACCGACAGCGGCGTCTATCATTCCGAGGACCTCGGCAACTCGTGGCAACCGCGCAACAAGGGCCTGCCGGGCGTCGATGGTGAGACCGGAGAGACGGACCTGGTGATCGAGGTCCTCGCCTCGCCAGGTCCTGACGCCCCGCTCTACGCCGGGACCTCGGGAGGTGTCTTCAAGACGAGAAACCGTGGCCGCAAGTGGCAGTCGGTGAGCCGCGGCCTGCCGGACACGGATCCTCTGACCGGGGTGAGCGAGCTCGGCGTGCGCGCTCTCCTGGCCTACACGGATCAGCGGCGGCGCGCCGAGCACCTCCTCGTCGCGACGGCGAAGGGGCTTTTTCGCTCCGCCGACGCTGCGGCGAGCTGGCAGAGCGCCCAGAAGGGGCTGCCGCGTCCCGGCGGCCGGCGTTCCGGCGGCCGGCGTTCCGGCGAGGGGGTGGAGATCGTCTCGCTCGCCGTGCTCGACGATCCGATCACCGTGACCATCCGGCTCTTCGCCGGCTCGTCGCAGGGGCTTTGGGTCTCGGAGGATCACGGCGAGAGCTGGAGCGAGGTCGAGCTGGGCTCGCCCGGCGGCGTCGAGTCGATGGCGGTGGGTCCCCGCGGCGCCCGGCTGGCGGCCGCTTCGCCCTTCGGCGGCTTCGCGCAAGACGAGTGGCCGAGCTTTTTCGTCTCCGGCGGCCGCATCGACCTGGAGGCCGTGGTGAGCGGCATCCCCGAGCGCAGCTGGGTCGCCCTGGCGAGCGACGCCGAGCTCGAAGACGCGCCGCCGCCGCGAGTCGAGCGCGTCGAAAAAGTCTCGACGATCCGGCGCCGCGACTTCACCCTCGACGCGCGAGTGACCCGGATGCAGGTGGAGAGCGATCCCGAGCACCGGCTCTACGGCCTGCGCCCCACCCAGGTCTGGGTTCGCAGCGAGCTCTTGCCTTTGAAGCCCCGCCAGCTGCCGCCGGATCCGGAGCTGGCGCTGGCGTCGTTGCGCTCGGTGCTCCAGGCCATGGCACCCGAGAGGCCGGTGATCGCGACCGGCGTCCTGGTGAGGGAATCCGGCGAGGCCGCCGCGGCGGAGGTGACCCGGCCGACCTACGTCCACGTCACCACCGCGGGCGAGCTCCACTCGGAGCTTGCCGAGGCCACCGGCCAGGCGCCGCTTCTGCTCACGGCGCGCCGTCCGGCGATCCGCTCCGACGTCGCCGCCGAGGCCGAAAAAGTCCGGGTCTACCCCCTGACGCTCCAGGTGCGCGGCAACGTCGCGGAGACGACCGAGGGCGCCACGATGCGCGACGAGACCTTGGGCGACGGCGTCGCCGCGCGGGCCCTGCAGCGTTTCCCGCTGCGCCAGCCGCTCGCCTACGAACGTGGCGCACCGCGTCCCCGGGCCTCGATCGAGGTGCGGGTGCAGGGGCATCGCTGGACCGAGGTGCCCCGGCTCTACGGCCAGGACGGCGAGAGCCAGGTCTACGAGGTCGAGCTCGACTCGATGGGCAACGCGACCGTGGTCTTCGGCGACGGCGTCCACGGCGCCCGATTGCCGAGCGGCGCCGGCAACGTCGTCGCCACCTACCGCACCGGTATGACCCACGGCGAGCTGCCGGCCGGTACGGTGACGTTGACCACCAAGCCCCTCGGCCTGGCGCAGGCGACCAATCCCGTGGCCGGCACGCCCGGCACGCCCGCGGAGCCCGGCGAGGAGGTCGTGGCCCGGGCTCCGACGCGGGTGCGGACCTTTGGACGGATCGTCTCGGTCTGTGACTACGAGGACTTCTCCCTCGACTATCCGGGCGTCGTCAAGGCCACGGCGGCGGCGCTCAAGGTGCGGGGCTTCCCGGCCGTCCAGGTCACCGTCGCGACCTGGGGCGAGACGCATCGCCCCGGCGTCGGCTCCGAGCTCCTGGACCGGCTGCGCCAGGCGATCGACGAGGTGCGCTCGAGTCGCGAGCCGGTCTACCTCGCAGCCTATGAGGAGGTGCGTTTTGGCATCGACGCCGCGGTTCGGCTGCAGCCGACCTACGCCTGGGACGACGTACGATCCAAAGTCCTCGTCGCCCTCGAGCAGCGTTTCGGCTTCGACCGGAGCCGTTTCGGCGATGCGGTTCGCGGCGCCGAGGTGATCCGGGTGATCCAGGAGGTCGAGGGGGTGCGGGCCGTCGACCTGAACGACCTCCTGCCCCATGCTACACAAGAGCCCCTGGAGCTCCGGCCGCGTCCCGCCTGGTGGGACAAGGACGCCGTAGGCGAGGATCCGCGGCCCGCGGAGCTGATCGTTTTTGACCCCGGCCTCTGCAAGATCGAGCTGAGAGGTGAGCCGTGAGCACGGTGAAGCAGCGTCTCTACGAGCTCCTTCCGAAGTGGATCCGTTTCCGGGACCACTACGAAGAGAAGCCTCTGGAGTCCTTGATGGCCGCCCTCGAGCTACCGCTCGACGCGATCGAAGAGGACATCGAGGACCTCTACGAAGGCTGGTTCGTCGAGACCTGTGCCGAGTGGAAGGTCCCCTACCTCGCCGAGCTCCTCGGCGTCCGGGGTCTCGATCAACCGGGGCAGATGGTCCCCACCCAGCGGACGCGGGTGGCCGACACGATCGCCTACCGGCGGCGCAAGGGGACGCCGGCCGCCCTGGCGAGGGCCGCGGAGGCGGCCACCGGCTGGCCCTGTCACCTGATCGAGTACCGCCGCCACGTCCTGGCGACGCCATCGCTCGCCAACCTGCGTGCCGGCGAGGGCGGAACCGTCGACCTGCGGGCGTCGACGGAGCTGACCCGGCTGGGAGGGCCTTTTTCGACGACCCCGCGGACGGTCCATGTGCGCACGGGACATCCGCAGCATCCGGTGACGCCGCGCGTCCCGGGGGGATACAACCTCTCGACCCTGGGGCTCGCCTTCTGGCGCCTCCGGAGCTTCCCGGTGCGCGGCGCGACGCCGCGGCGCATGCATTCGCGCAACAAGGTCTACCAGGGACGCCTCTACACCTTTCATCCGTTCGGCCTCTCGGCGTCGCTCTTTCACCGTCCCCGCACCGCCGACGGCGAGGTCTACAGGACCGACCTCGCCAACCTCCCCGTCCCTCTCGACCGCCGCGAGCTGCGCGCCGAGATCGCGGCGCGGCGCGAAGGGCGGCTCCGGGAGACGGATTTCCTCGGCCGGTTGCCGGCGTTTCGGATCCTGGTGCGCGAGTCGGGTGCCAGGACCTTTCGCGCCATAGCGGCCGAGGCGATCGAAATTTGTGACCTTTCGGCCTGGCGGCTGCCGTCCGCCTGGGCTCCCGGAGCCGGGCCGCCGGCCGCCGGTACGCCGGCCGCCGGTACGCCGGCCGCCGGTACGCCGGCCGC
>CBDUYN010000050.1:0-54888 GCA_965371445.1 uncultured bacterium
AGATCATCGCCGAGGCGATGGACAAGGTCGGCAAGGACGGCGTGATCACGGTCGAGGAGGCAAAAAGCCTCGACACCACCCTGGAGGTGGTCGAAGGCATGCAGCTCGACCGCGGCTTCCTCTCGCCGTACTTCGTGACCGATCCTGAGCGTCAGGAAGTGGTGATGGAGAACCCCCGCATCCTCTTGCACGAAAAGAAGATCAGCTCGATGAAGGACCTCCTGCCGATCCTCGAGCAGGTCGCGCAGGGGGGCGCCCCCTTCCTCATCGTCGCCGAGGACATCGAGGGCGAGGCGCTCGCGACGCTCGTCGTCAACAAGCTCCGCGGCACCCTCAAGGTGGCGGCGGTCAAGGCCCCGGGCTTCGGCGACCGCCGCAAGGCCATGCTCGAGGACATGGCGATCCTGACCGGCGGCCGGGTGATCACCGAGGACCTTGGCATCAAGCTCGAGAACGTCCGCTACGAGGACCTGGGCGAGGCCAAGAAAGTCGTCATCACCAAGGACGACACGACGCTCGTCACCGACACCGATTCGGAGAATCGCCGCGAGTCGGTCGCCGGCCGGGTCAAACAGATCCGGGCGCAGATCGAGGAGACCACCTCCGACTACGACCGCGAGAAGCTCCAGGAGCGCCTGGCGAAGCTCGTCGGCGGTGTGGCGGTGATCCAGGTCGGTGCCGCGACCGAGACCGAGATGAAGGAGAAGAAAGCCCGCGTCGAGGACGCCATGCACGCCACCAAGGCGGCCGTCGAGGAGGGCATCGTCCCCGGCGGCGGCGTGACGCTCCTGCGGGCCATCTCCACCGTCGATAAACTCGAGGTCGAGGGCGACGTGGCCGTGGGCGTCAAGGTCGTCCGCCGCGCTCTGGAGGAGCCGTCGCGTCAGATCGCCGCCAACTCCGGCGAGGAAGGCTCGATCGTCGTCCGCGAGATGATGGCGCAGAAGGGCAACGACGGCTTCAACGCCGCCACGGGCAAGTACGAGGACCTCGTGAAGGCGGGTGTCATCGACCCGGCCAAGGTCACGAAGACCGCGCTCTGGAACGCCGCTTCGATCGCCGGCTTGATGCTCACCACCGAGGCGATGGTGACCGAGATCAAGGAGAAGGACGAAGGCGGTGGCGGCATGCCCGGCGGCGGCATGGGCGGCGGCATGGGCGGCGGCATGGGCGGCATGATGTAAGCCGCGCTTGCCTCAACCATCGATCCGGAAGGCCGGCCCCGTTCGGGCCGGCCTTTTCTTTGGCCAGGTGGTATTCTCGCCGCGGTTGATTCCACCCCGGCGGCTCTTCTCAGGAGACAATCGCATGAAAGCCCTGACCCATGACTTTGTCGTCGGCCCGGCGGTCGAAAAGGTGTACCGCCACCTGGCCGGGGTGATCGCCGGTGCGTCGCGCGGTGCCGTCGAGGCCGAGGAGGTGGCGCTAACCGTTGCGCCGGCCCACACCGGCGCCGACCTCTCGTTCCGCTGTTTTGAGCTGGCTCGCGCCTGGAAAAGAAATCCGGCCCAGATCGCCGCGGAGCTGGCCGCGGAGCTCGGCGGCGACGACGTCGTCGCCCGCTTCGTAGCCGCCGGCCCTTATCTGAACGTCGAGCTGCGACGCGACAAGCTGGGCGCCGAGATCCTCGCCACCGCCCGCGCCGAGGGCCGTTGCTACGGCACGAGCGACCGCCAGGCTTCGGAGGTGGCGATGATGGAGTACATCTCGCCCAACACCAACAAGCCCCTCCACCTCGGGCACCTCCGAAACGGTATCCTGGGCCGCGCCGTCGCCAACCTTCTCGCCTCCCAGGGCGCCCGGGTGATCCGCACCTCGATCGTCAACGACCGCGGTATCCACATCGCAAAATCGATGCTCGCCTACGAGCGCTGGGGCGACGGGATGACTCCGGAAAGCGCCGGCAAGAAAGGCGACCACCTGGTCGGCGATCTCTACGTCCGCTTCGACCAGGAGCTGAAGATTGAGCGCGACGCCTGGTACGAAGCCGAGGGCCTCTTTGGCAAGAAGCTCGACGCGGCGGCCGCGAAAGACGCCGCGGACCGCTTCAACGAGGCTTCGGAGCTGCTCGCAGCGACCCGGGAGCTCCTGCGCCGCTGGGAGGCCGGCGACGAGGACGTCCGCGCCCTGTGGCAGAAGATGAACGGCTGGGTCTGCGACGGCTTCGAAGAGACCTACGAGCGCTTCGGCCTCGGCTTCGACAAGCATTACTACGAGAGCGAGATCTTCGCAGGCGGACGGGAGATCATCCTCGCGGCCGAGAAGAAAGGTATTTTCAAGCGCGCCGAAAACGGCGCCGTCATCGCGCCGCTCTCCGAGCACACCGAGCTCCAGGACAAGGCGGTGCTGCGCGCCGACGGCACCGGCCTCTACATCACCCAGGACATCAACCTGGCGACGATCAAGTTCAAGGAGCACGGCTTGACGAAGTCGCTCTATTGCATCGCCTCCGAGCAGGACTTCTACATGAAGCAGCTCTTTGCGACGCTGAAGCTCCTGGGCTTCGAGTGGGCCGACGGGCTCTTTCACCTGAGCTACGGCATGGTCTACTTGCCCGAGGGCAGGATGAAGTCGCGCGAGGGCAACGTCGTCGACGCCGACGAATTGATCGACGAGCTCGCCGCCCTGGCGAAAACCGAGCTTTTGAAGCGCCACGAAGACCTCCCGGAAGAGGAGCTTCACAAGCGTGCGACGGCGATCGGGCTCGCGGCCATCACTTTTCAGTTCCTGGTCGTCGGCCGCGACACGGCGCTGACCTTTGATCCCAAGGCGTCGGTGTCGTTCGAAGGCAAGACCGGGCCTTACCTCCAGTACTCCTATGCCCGCGTGTCGTCGATCCTTCGCAAGGCCGGGCAGTGGGAGGCGCCGGCGGAGCTTGCGCTCGGCGAGGACATCGAATGGCGAATCCTCTTCCAGCTCCTGCTTTTCCCCTCCGTCGTCGCTGACGCGGCGGAAAGCTACGACCCGATGCGGCTCACCAACTACCTGGTCGACCTCTCGCAGACGGCCAACACCTTCTACCACGACCACACGGTGTTGCGCTCCGAGGAGCCGGTACGGGGAAGCCGTCTGGCGATGCTCGAGGGATTTCGTACCGTCCTCGGCAACGCGTTGCGCCTCCTTGCCTTGGAGCCGCTGGAGGAGATGTAGAGCTACTCGGCGGCCGTCACCTCGAGGAGCTCGATCTCAAAAGAGAGCGCTGCACCGGGCAGGATCTTGGGCGGCGCGCCTGCGGCGCCGTAGGCGATCTCCGCCGGGCACACGAGGCGGCTCTTGCCCCCGACCTTCATCCGCTGGACTCCCTCGTTCCAACAGGGAATGACCTGTTGGTCGTCCTGCTGGGCCAGAGTGACGGTGGAAGGCTCGCCGCGAACGTAGGAGCTGTCGAAGACGGTCCCGTTGCGAAGCATCCCGATGTAGTGAACGACGACGGTCGAGCTCGGTCCCGGGCTCGCCCCGCTGCCGGGCGTGATCTCGAAGTAGACCATCCCCGAAGGGGTCACCTCGGCGCCTGGCTCCGCGGCCTGCGCGGCCACGAACTCGGCTGAGAGCTCCGGCTCGGAAGCCGCCGCCTGCTGGATCCTTTGCTGGGCGTAGGCCCCAAGCCGGGGGCCGTATTGCAGCTCGTCGACCGCGACCTGACGTTCCATGGCGCGGTCCCGGATCCCGGCGAGGACGTAGTTGAGCTCGTCCTCGCTCAAGCGCAGCTGGGGCAGGCGCTCGCCGGTGGCAATCCCCAGCATGTAGAGGAGCTTGTGCTCCTCGCTCTCCAGGGTGATGGCGTCGGAGGGCGAGGGCAGGGCCGCGGTGGCGGGGCCTGGTCCCGCAGCGGTTTCGACGCTCGGCTCGCCTGCGCAAGAGGCCAGCGCGAGCGTGGCAAGAACGAGAAAGAGATGGCCTGTGGATTTCATGGAAGGCTCCTCGAGATTTCTTGAATGGATCGTCCCGCTACCTTAGCAACCGGGGCCGGGGCTGTCCCCCTCGGGGGCTCAGGAGCTGGCGGTATGGTCATGGATCCAGCGCACCAGGGTTTCGTTTTCTTCGATGTCGGGGTCGGCGATCACGGTCCGGCCACCGTTCGCGGCCAGTTGGACGCCGTTACGCAGGTCCTGGACGAGACAATCGAAGAGCGAGAGACCGTCGAGAGACTCGTTGCCGCGGCGGTGTCTCCCCCCCTTGATCCCCCCAGGGGGAGAGTGCCGCACCTCGTGGCGCAGGAGCTCCTCAGCCGCCTGCCGGGGCCCGCCATGAAGTGCCGAGAGGGCGAGAAGCGTCGCCACGTAGCCCCAGGAGGCGTCGCCGTGGCTCACCGACGCCTCACACGGCACATGGCGCGGGATGTTGGTCTCGGCGAAGTAGTAGAAGCCTTGCAGGAGCTCCCGGTACTTGTCGCGGGCGGTCAGGGCGTCGTCGTCCTCGCAGTAGCCGTCGTGGAGGATCGAGCCGCCTTGGTCGATGGCGATGTCGGCGATGGCGGCGCCTTTGGCCATGCGGCAGACGGCCTCGTAGTCGCAGACTTTTTCCGCCGCCTGGGCCCCGGAACGGTGGGCGAAGACCAGGCCGACGGCGCCGTCGAGCATCTCGGGCGCCATCTCAGGGAGGACCTCGAAGTCCTCGCAGCCCAGGCTCCGCAGGATTTCCGGCAAGCGCTCGCGCGCCGGGGGGTAGCTTTCGACGACCAGGAGGCGGCCGATCTTCGGACGCATCTCTTCAATGGCCGAGAGACCCGCCACACCGCCGCCCACGACGACGATGCGGCCGGGGCCGTGCCCGTTTTGCTCCAGGCCCTCGACGACTTTTCTCCCGGAGACCGCACCGGCGAATCGCGACATCGAGGCGACGATCGGCGTCCGGTCGCCGCCGAGGACGGCGTAGGAGCAGCTTCCCACGGTGCCCCCGTCGAGGATGGCGGCGAAATTACGGCGTTCAAGCAGCTGTCCCACCCCCGGCGGATAGCTCGCCAGGTGAAGCGCCCCGATCCGCAGAAACGGACCCGGGATCTCGCTCTCGTAGGCGGTGGGCTCCTTCAAGGCATGGAAGACGTCGACCCCCTGAAGCTTTTGGATCTCCCGGCGCTCGAGGAGCCGCGCTCCCACGGCCCGGTAGTCGCCGTCGCTGAAGCCGGCGCGATCACCGGCGCCGGAGAGCACCAGCAGGCGAAGCCCCAGGCCAGCTCCGGCGAGGACGGTGCGCAGCTCCGCCAG
The DNA here is from genome assembly GCA_965371445.1 of uncultured bacterium. Lineage (GTDB taxonomy): Bacteria > Acidobacteriota > Thermoanaerobaculia > Multivoradales > J023 > DASWIG01. The sequence goes on from CBDUYN010000050.1 coordinate 5,205, forward strand.
GTGACGGGGCGTCAAGGCGACGCGGGTCTCGCGCGGGATCCATTCGTCGCTGCCCAGAAGAAACGTCACCTCGTCCTTCTTGAAGGTCAGGCCCGCGAGGGCCTCCGGGAGCTCTTCGTAGAGCCGTGGGGCGGCGTCAGACATCGCTCGCCCCCTGAAGCGTCACCAGGTGATACTTCTTCTGGCCCTTGCGCAGGACGAGGACCGCACCGTCGAGGAAGTCGCCGGTGCCGACCCTGGCGCGCTCGTCGCCCGTCCGCCGGTTGTTGACATAGGCGCCGCCGTCGCGAATCAGCCGCCGGGCTGCTCCCTTCGAAGCCGCGAGGCCGGAAGTGACGAGCAACTCGGTCAGTGCCAGGCCGTCGCCGTCGATTTCGGATCGCGGCAGCGTCGTCGACGGCACCTCGTCGAAGATGTCGAGGATCTCGGAGGTCGCCAGATCGCTCACCTCGCCGCCGAAGAGGACCTCGGAGGAGCGCACGGCCCGCTCGACGGCCGTCTCGCCGTGCACCATGGCGGTGATCTCCCGGGCCAGCCGGTGGTGCGCCTCGCGTTTCTCCGGCGCGGCCTGGTGCGCCGCTTCGAGCTCGGCGATCGCGTCGCGGTCGATCCACGTAAAGTACTTCAGGTACTTCACGACGTCGGTGTCGCCCGTGTTGAGCCAGAACTGGTAGAAGCGATAGGGCGAAGTGAGCTCGGCGTCGAGCCACACCGTTCCCGCCTCGGTCTTGCCGAACTTGACGCCCGAGGCCGTCATGACGAGTGGCCCGACGAGGCCGTAGGCCTTCTTCTGCCGCAGCTTGCGTAAGAGCTCCGCCCCGGCCGTGATGTTGCCCCACTGGTCGCTGCCGCCCATCTGCAGAGTGCAGCCGTAGCGGTCGTTCAGGACTACGAAGTCGTAGGACTGGAAAAGCAGGTAGCTGAACTCGGCGTAGGAGAGGCCCTCCTCCGAGCCCAGCCGGCGCTGCACCGATTCTTTTGCCAGCATGTAGTTGACGGTGAAGTACTTGCCGACCTCGCGCAGGAACTCGACCAGGGGGATCGTGTTGAGCCACTCGCCGTTGTTGACCAGCCGGGCGGGATTTCTCTTCCCCTCGAAGTCGAGGAAACGCTCCAGCTGAGAGCGGATGCCCTCGCAGTTGCGCTCCACGTCCTCGACGCTCATGAGCTGGCGCTCCTCGGTCTTGCCGCTCGGATCGCCGATCATCCCGGTCCCGCCGCCGACGAGGGCGATCGGCGAATGGCCGTCGCGCTGCATGCGGGCGAGCGACAGGATCTGCAGAAGCGAGCCGACGTGGAGGCTCGCGGCGGAAGGGTCGAAGCCGATGTAGAGGGTGACGCTCTGCTCGGCGAGGTGTTTTTCGACGCCCTCGGTCGCATCGTAGAGCAGCCCTCGCCACTTCAGCTCATCAAGAACGCTCAATGTCCTCTCCTTGTTGGGTAGGCCTCAAAGGCCGCCTTCGTCCCCCAAAAGGGGGATCGCGGGGGGGGAAAGCCACGGCGGCGTGCGCCGCAGGGTCCCGATTCTAACCCGTCTCCCGATCCTCTCCAAGCCGCATCGCCGTCCGCGCCTACCCCCTGCGGGCAAGTCCCCTCGGCAACGCCTCCCTCCGGCTGTGCTAGGCTGCTTCGAGGCCCTGCCATGAACCGCTTCGAACGCCTCTTTCACCTCACCCGCGACCTCTTGGCGATCGTTGGTGTCGACGGCTACCTGAAGAAGGTCAACCCGGCCTTCACGGCCCTCGTCGGGCATTCGGAGATGACGCTTCTTTCCCGGCCGCTCCTGGAATTCGTCCATCCGAAGGACCGTCGAGACGCCTTCGGAAGCCTCGAGAAGCTGGCCGGCGGAACGCCGTCGCTCGTATTTGAGCACCGCTGGCGCTGCCGCGACGGCTCCTACCGATGGCTGGCGTGGCACGCCGTCGTCGAGGGCGACCTCTTCTACGGCGTGGCTCGTGACGTCACCGAGCAGAAGCGGTCCGAAGAGGCGGCACAGCACCTCGCCAACTTGGTACAAGACTCCGACGACGGCATCCTCGGCAAAGACCTCGACGGCAGGATCCTGAGCTGGAACGGCGGTGCCGAGAACCTCTTCGGATACTCCGCCGAAGAAGTCCTGGGCCGTCACGTCGCGATGCTCGTCGCCGAGAACCGGCGTCAGGAGCAGGCACGGCTCCTGGCCCACGTCCGCCGCGGCCGCTACGTGAGCGATCTGGAGACCGTGCGCCTCAGAAAAGACGGTACGCCGGTTCACGTCTCGCTCACCCTCTCGCCCATCCACGACGCCAGCGGACACCTCGTCGGCTCCTCGTCGATCCTTCGCGACATCAGCGAGCGCAAGCGGGCCGAGGAAGCGGCACGGCAGGCGAACCGCGTCAAGAACGACTTCTTGGCCAACATAAGCCACGAGCTGCGGACACCGTTGAGCGGCATCATCGGCACCGCGCGGATGCTGGGCGAAATCGAGCTGCCGCAGGCCGCGCGCGAGCTCGTCGAGATCGTCAGCTCCACCTCCGACGCCCTGCTGCGAGTGATCGACGACGTCCTGGACTTCTCCAAGGTCGAGGCCGGCGAGCTCACCCTGGAGACGCGGGACTTCCGCCTCCTCGAGCCCTTGCAGAAAGTCGTCGACCTGCTCAGCCTTACGGCCCAGGACAAGGGGATCGAGCTCGTGCTCGACGTCGCCGAGGGCCTCCCCAAGGCGCTGCGCGGCGATCCGTCGCGCCTGCGCCAGGTCCTCTACAACCTGGTCGGAAACGCCGTCAAATTCACCCAGAGCGGACGGGTCGACCTCCACGTCGAAGGCGAGCGCCTGGAAGGCGAGGAGATCGTGCTCCGATTCACCGTCTCCGACACCGGGATCGGCATCGGCAACCAGACCCGGGAGAAGCTCTTCACGCCCTTCGTCCAGGCCGACACCTCGACCTCGCGGCGTTACGGCGGAACCGGCCTGGGGCTCGCCATCAGTCAGGAGATCGTCCAGCGCATGGGCGGCGAGATCGAGGTCGAGTCGATCCCCGGCGAGGGCTCGACCTTCACCTTCGCCGCCGCCTTTGAGCCCGCCCGTGCGGCACCGGCGGCGCGCGAGACGATGCAGCTCCCGCCGCGCGAGCCGCGCGATCCCACGAGCTACCGGCTGCTCCTTGCCGAGGACGAGCCCGTCAACCGGATGATCGGACAGCGGCTCATCGAGAAGCTCGGCTACCGGGTCGACGTCGTCACCAACGGTGCCGAAGCCCTGGAAGCTCTCGACCAGGAGAGCTACGACCTGATCCTGATGGACTGCCAGATGCCCGAGCTCGACGGCTACGAGACCACCCGGCGCATCCGCCGACGCGAAGGCGACGACCAGGGAATCGCCGTCGTCGCGGTCACCGCCCACGCGATGAAGGGGGACCGCGAGAAATGCCTCGCCGCCGGCATGGACGACTACGTCACGAAGCCCTACCAGGCGGAGGAGATCGCCGCTGTCTTGAAGCGCTGGCTCGCGACACCCGCGGCAAGCGCCGAGCCGAGCGAAAGCGGAGCGGTTGAGGAAAAGCCGGTCCTGGAGGCTTCCACCCTCGAATCGCTGCGGCGCCTTGGCCGCGCCACCGGCCGCGACGTCGGCGGCCGCGTCGCTGGGCTTTTTCTCGCCAAAGGCGCCGACAGCTTTCTTGAGATGCGCCGCGCCGTCGAAGAGGGCGATCCGGAAGCGCTCACGAGAGCCGCGCATTCCATCTACTCGAACGCCGCCATGCTTGGCGCCAGCTCTCTCGCCGCCCTGTGCCGCGACATCGAGAAGACCGCGGACGGCGGCGAGAGCCTCGCCGAGTGCGAGGGCTCGATCGACGGAGCCGAGGCCGAGTACGAGCGCGTGGCCCTCGAATTGCGCCAGCTCTTTCCTGCCGTCGGCTAGTCGAGCTCGATCGCGGCGATTTTCTCCGCCTCCGTGGCGTGAAAAGCGCGGAGCTTCTCGCCAAGCTCCGGGCGCGACAGCGCCAGGATACGCACGGCCAGGAGCGCGGCGTTTTTCGCCCCCGCCTTGCCGATCGAGAGCGTCCCTACCGGGACACCGGCCGGCATCTGGACGGTTGCCAGCAACGCGTCGAGGCCGTTCAAAGCCCAGCCCTTCATCGGCACACCGAGGACCGGCAGCGGCGTATGGGCCGCGACGATCCCCGCCAGGTGGGCGGCGCCGCCGGCTCCGGCGATCAGCACTTCGAGGCCGCGCCCGGCGGCGTCCTTGGCGTATTCGGCCGCGAGATCCGGGGTGCGGTGGGCCGAGATCACCCGGCACTCGTGGCCCACCTCGAATCTCTCCAGGGTCTCGCGGGCGTCGCGCATGGTGTCCCAGTCGGACTGGCTGCCCATCATCACTGCCACCAGGATCGGTTTCTCGTCGCTCATTTCTCTACCTTCTTGCCAGGGCTCGCAGCGCCGCGATGCGCTGCAGGAGCGGCGGATGTGAATGGTTCAAAAAGACGTAGAACGGATGCGGCGTCAGGTTCGCCAGGTTCTCGACCGACAGCTTCTTGAGCGCCGTGACCAGCGACTGCGCCTCGGCGGTCTCCGCCGCGAAACGGTCGGCCTCGTATTCGTGACGGCGTAAGCGCAGGTGTAGGAACATCTGCAGGATCATCTCGATCGGCGCGTAGAGGAGTCCAAAGAAGACGAGCCCCGAGTAGATCGACATCCGCTCCATCCCGAAAGCCTCGAAAAGGCCTTCGTGGCCAAGGAAGATCGACAGCAGAAAAAACATCAGCCCCGCATGGACGATTGCCAGGACGGCGCCCTGGAGGATGTGCTTTTTCTTGTAGTGCCCGACCTCGTGTGCCACGACCGACACGAGCTCCGGCACCGTGTGCTTCTCGATCAGGGTGTCGAATAGCGCCACCCGCTTGTTGCGGCCGAAGCCCGCAAAGAGCGCGTTTCCACGGGTCGAGCGCCGCGAGCCGTCGACGACGAAGATGCCGTCGAGATTGAAGTCGACTTTCCTGGCATAGCCCAGGAGCGCCTCCTTGAGCTCGCCGTTGGCGAGCGGCTCGAAGCGGTTGAAGATCGGCGCGATCCAGGTCGGGAAGACGTACTGGATGAAGACGAGAAACGCCGTCGTCACCGCCCAGCAGTAGAGCCAGGCCGCCGCTCCCGCGCGCTCGAAGAAGAAGAGAACCGCCGCCAGGATCGGAGTACCGAGCACCGCGAGCAGGACGAGCGTCTTCAACAGGTCGAGGACGAAGACCCTTGCCGTCGTGCGGTTGAAGCCGAAGCGCTCCTCGATCACGAACGTCGAGTAGACGGCGAAGGGAATCGAGAGGATCCCGCGCCCCACGACCAGAAGCCCCATGTAGAGGATCCCCGTCACGATGGAGCCGAAACCGAGGCCCCGCACCCAGGCGTCGAGGAGCTCGAAGCCGCCGGCGAACCAGAAGACGACGAGCACCGCGAGGTCCAACGTCCCCGTCACGAAGCCGAACCGGGTGAGCACCCGGGTGTAATCCTGGGACTTGCGGTAGATCTCGGCGTCGTAGACGTCGGCGAACTCCTCGGGGAGCTTTCCGCTCAGGGCCTTCAGGTTCAAGAGGTCCGCCGTCAGAGTCAGGCAGAAGTTGGCAAACAGCGTCGCGAGGATGACGAGGGCGTAGACGTTCATGACGAGCCTAGTGTCGCCGAGGCCGGCCGTCCTGTAAAGTGTCGGAGCTCCGAAACGATCCCTGGGAGAACGCCCCATGACGCTACATGTCGTGACCCACGAAGATTGCCTAGGCCACGAGGGCGGCCCGGGCCATCCCGAGCGGCCCGAGCGGCTGCGGACGATCTACGAGCTCCTGCGCGGCGGCGGCGGCGGTGTCGAGCTCGCCTGGCACGAGGCGCCCGAGGCGACGCGTGCCGAGCTCGAGCGCGTCCATCCGGCGGCCTACGTCGACCGCGTCCGCGACCTGAGCCTCTCGGGCGGCGGCGCCCTCGACCCCGACACCTCGGTCAACACGTTGAGCTGGGGCGCCGCCCTGCGCGCCGCCGGCGCCGGCGTCCGGGCCGTCCACCTCGCCTGCGAGGACGGCGGCAACGCCTTCGCCCCGGTGCGTCCGCCGGGGCACCACGCCGAGGCGGCGCGGGCCATGGGCTTCTGCCTTTTCGGCAACGTCGTCGTGGCGGCGGCCGAGGCCCGCGCCGCGGGACTCGCCGAGCGCGTCCTGATCGTCGACTGGGACGTCCACCACGGCAACGGCACCCAGGCCCTCGTCGAGGACGACGCCGACGTCCACTTCGTCTCACTGCACCAGTGGCCCCTCTACCCCGGCACCGGCCGCGAGGAGGAGCGCGGCGTCGGCAACGTCTGGAACGTCCCGCGTCCGCCGGGGCGTCCGCCGGGCGAGTACGTCGCGGACTTGAAGGCCGCGATCGAAAAAGCCACCGACGGTTTCGCGCCGCAGCTCGTCCTGATCTCGGCCGGCTTCGACGCCATGCGCGGCGATCCCCTGGCGGGCTTCACCCTGGAGGCCGAGCACTACGCCGAGGTGACGCGTCAGCTCCGCGGCCTGGGGGCGCCGATCGTCGCGATGCTCGAAGGCGGCTACCACCTCGACAACCTGCGCGCCGGGGTCGAGGTACTCGTCCGCGAGTTGGGCTAGGGTCCCTCTCCCGGTCGACTTGAGGTCCTGGCAAGGGTGACTCGTCGCGTCGACGCGGCGACGCCCGACCCGTCGGTGGTCTGGAGAGCCGCGCAAGGCGGTTTTCCAGAGCCTGGATCTCACGGTGGAAGCTTGCCGCTGGATCGAAGGAGGAGATCTCCCCGAGTCGCTGCGCCGCAGTCTTCACGCTGCGTTCAACCAGGGACCTCGCGGACGCGCCCCGATTCGCGCGCCCTTCCGGGCCGCGGGAACCCCAGCGACCTGGTGCTCTTCTCGGACGGGGTGGTCGAGGCCGCAAACTCGGAAGGTGTCGAATTCGGGCAGAAGCGCCTCGAGGAGGCGCTTCGCGAACATGGACGTCTGGCTCTGTCCGAGCTCAAAGGGGAGATTCTGCGACGGTTGAGGGCGTTCTTGGGCGGCGAGCGATTGCAGGACGATCTGACTTTGCTCCTGGTACGCGTCGCCGCGCGCCGAACGAGATGAAAGCTGTCGTGGATTCACGATGAGAAGCAACGTGTTCACTCTTCGCGAGACCCCGTCATGATCGTTGAAGCTTCCGAGCACGCAACCTCCAGGAAAGGGCGCTGGCTCTCCATGGGCCTGGCCCAGGATGAGGCCCGGCGGGTGGCTCCCGGCATCCCAGCGACCGTCGCCGCCTCCGGTGGAGCGCTGTTGGCCCGGGTGTCCCGCGTCGCCGCCGGCCTCGACGCTGCTGGCCTGGTGGCCCTGGAGATCGACCTTCAGGAGCCTCCGTTCGGCTTGCCTGACGGGGCCGCGGTGGAGGTCACCCTGGAGCTCGGCTCGGGCGAGGGCTTGGTGATCCCTCGGCGCGCCCTGCTCGAAGGGCCGGAGGGGGCCTGGATCTTCACCTTGAACGGGGATACCTCCCGGGCGGTGCCGGTGGAAGTGCTGGCCCGGGGCGACAACGAGTTGCTGGTACGCGGCGACCTCGCCCCAGGAGCGGCAGTCATCGTGGAGCACCCCTCGGTGCTCATGACCTTGGCCGGCGGGGTGCCTGTCCGCGTCGCGGGCGCTCCCGGCCTGGAGGAGACACCGTGAACCTCGTCCGCCACTGGCTGCGTCTGCCTTACCTGGTCCTCTCCCTGGCCTTGACTGGGGCCGCGGTAGGCGTCTACGCCTTCTTCCAGTTACCGTTGAATCTCTTCCCCGACTCGGAACGGCCCCAGGCGGCGGTGGTGACGGTGTGGCCGGGGGCGGTGGCGGCCGACGTAGAGGCCGAGGTGAGCCGTCACCTGGAAACGGAGATGGCAGGCCTTGACGGGCTTCGCCAAGTGACCTCCACCTCCCGCGACGAGCGAACCTGGTGGACCGGTTTCACCGCGATGCCTCCATCTGGGAAATCGAGGAGGACCTCTATGCCTCGCTGGGCGAGGTGCCCGGGATCGCCAGCCTGGCCATCTTCGAGTACGGCGCCACCCCCTTCTCAACCATGCAGGCCACCGTCGACGTGGAGGTGGCCGGCCCGGATCTCGAAGGCCTCGACGTCCTGGCGGCGGAGGTGGAGGAGCGGCTGCGGACCCGGCTACGGGGCGCCACGTCGGTGCGCCGTTCCTGGCGACGGGACAGCCGCCAGACCGTTTTTGACCTCGACGCCGAGCGGGTGGCTAGTTTCGGCACCACCCCCGAGGCCGTATCCCGCCAGCTGGCGGACTGGCTCCGCCCCCGCCCGGTGACCCGTCTGCGCCTGCCCGCCCAACGGGGGCTCCCGGTGGTGCTACGCCTGCCGGCCGCCGAGCGCACCGGCGTGGAACGGCTGGCCGGCCGCCAAGTGACGACGCCGGCCGGTCCCGTGCCCCTGGGCGCGATGGGGGAGTTTCGGACGATCCGCACTGCCGGCGTCATCACCCACCGCGACCTGCTCCGGACCGTCAGCGTCACCGCCAACCGGGGTCGCACTACCGTGACCCACCTGCAAGAGGACGTGGAGGCCGCCCTGGCCGATCTCGAGCTTCCCGCCGGCTACTTTATCGCCCACAGGGGGGAGATCTCGGAGATGTGGGAGGCCTTCGGCCGCCTCGGCGGAGCTCTGGTCCTCTCCCTGGTGCTCCTCTACGGCGTGCTGGTGCCCACCTTCAGGTCCTGGAGCCACCCGGTGACCGTCATGTCCGCCGTGCCCCTGGCGGCGGCGGGAGGGATCTGGGCCCTCATGGTCACCTTCAAATCCGCCAACATGCCGGCCTTCATGGGGATCATCCTCCTGGGGGGAGTGGCGGTGAACACCTCCATCCTGCTGCTCGACGTCATGGAGCAGCTGCGCCAGGAAGGTTTCCCTCGGAGCGAGGCCGTCGCCGAGGCCATCCGCCGGCGCACCCGGCCCATCCTCATGACCAGCGTCTCCACGATCGTGGGAATGCTGCCCGTGGCACTTCAGACTGCGGTGGGGTTGGAGCGTCTCTCCCCCCTGGCCCTCGTCTCCATCGGCGGGCTGCTGGTGTCGAGCCTGCTGGTGCTCGTCTTCGTGCCGGTGGTGGCGACGGCGCTGGACGACGCCGGAGACTGGCTGCGCCAGCGGCTCCTGACTCAGGGCGGCGTGTCGGAGGCGGCGTCGTGAGCCCGCACGCGGTTCACCGGTGGGCAGCCTTCGCCGGCACCGTTGCGGCGCTCGCCGTGGCGTCTCCCGCCGTGGCGAGTGAGCCCTCGGCTTCCACCCTCACTCTGAGCCATGCCGTGGCTCTGGCCCTGGAGCAGGAGCCCGGGGTGCGGGCTGCCCGTGCCCGACGTGCCGCCGCCGAGGCCGAAGCGGGCCTGGAGAAATCCGCCCTCTGGCCCTCCTTCTCCCTGACCGCCGCTGCCACCCGCTACGAGGAGCCCATGGTCGTGACGCCGATCCACGGCTTCACGACCGGGGCCGCTCCCGAGTTCGACGACACACTGATCCAGGCGGGTCTGACGGCGAGCTACGAGCTCTACGAAGGGGGCGCCCGGAAAGCCCGCATCGACCGGAGCCGTTCCCTGGCCACCGCCGCCGAGGCGGATCTGGGAAACCGGGAGCAGGCTCTGGTCCTGCGTACGGTGGCGTCCTACCTGGAGGTCCAGGGCCTGGCTCAGGTTTCTCGACGCTCACCACGCGCGCCTGGCGGCCCTCGCCGCGGAGGAGGACCGGGTGGAGCAGCTCCTCGCCGTCGGCCGGGCCGCGGAGGTGGACCTGCTGCGCATCGAGGCCGCCACGGCCGCCGCCGCCGCCGAGCGGGTACGCCTGGAATCGGCGCTCGACGTCGCCGAGAGAAACCTCGCCCGGCTCGTAGGCGTGGACGAGGGGGCCACCCGCGCCTCCCGCCTGCAGGGAGTCCGGCTGGAGGCCGCCGACCCACCGCGCCGCGGCGGGCTCGTCGCCCGTGCTCTGGCGACCAACCCCGAGGTGGCCCGAGCGCGGGCCGAGCTTGCGGCGGCGGAAGCGGTCGTCGCCTTGGCCGAAAGCGGCCGCCGGCCCCGGCTCCGCCTGGAGAGCCCTCAAGACGATGGATGCCATCGAGGAAAACCTGCAACGGGAGCGGTTACGAGCGCCCCAAGGCGTCAACCTGGAGATCAGCCAGGACGTGACGTCCAACATCCGTGACCGTCTCCGAATACTGCTTGAGAACGGCGGTGTCGGACTCGTCCTGGTCTTTCTTACCATGTGGGCGTTCTTCAGTTTTCGCTACAGCTTCTGGGTCGCGATGGGGTTGCCGGTGTCATTTCTGGGAGCCGTTTTCGCCATGCGGTTCCTGGGTCATTCCATCAACATGATCACCATGGTGGCTCTCTTGGTCGCTGTCGGGCTTCTGATGGACGACGCCATCGTCATTTCCGAGACCGTGGCCGCTCGGATCGGCCGGGGCGAGGACCCGGGAGCAGCGGTCGTCAACGGAGTGCGGCAGGTGCTACCGGGTGTCCTGTCCTCGTTTCTGACGACCGTCATGATCGTCGGACCCCTTGCTTTCATGTCAGGGCGTATCGGAGCGGTGCTGAGAGACTTACCCGCGGTTCTGCTGGTAACCCTTGTGGTCAGCCTCGTGGAGGCGTTCCTGATCCTGCCGGCTCACTTGAGGCATTCGCTTAGCCATATGGCTTCGTCGCGAAGGTCTGCCTTCCATGTTTGGATCGACGCGCGCTTCGACGCTTTTCGCGAAAAAGTGTTTGGCAGAGTCGTGGACCTGAGTGCTCGCAACCCCTACTTCACGCTCGGACTGATCGTCGGGGGTCTCTTGGTGTCCTCCGCGACCCTGCCCGCGGGCCTGCTGAAATACCGGGCCTTTCCGGAGCTCGAGAGCGACGTGATCCAGGCACGCATTCTCCTTCCTCAGGGAACCCCTTTGGCGCGCACGGAGTCGGTCGTCGACAAAGTTGTCGAGGCCCTCAACGTGGTCGATGAAGAGCTCTCGGCGCGGCAGGAGGGTGGCGCGCGCTTGGTAAGGAATGTTTCCGTGCTGTTCGGTGTCAACGTGGATGCGTTCGAAAGCGGCCCCCATCTGGCGACGGTCAACGCGGACTTGACCGCAGCCGACCAGCGAGTCGGCGCCATCGACGACATGTTGGAGCGGTGGCGGGGCCTGGTGGGAACCCCGCCCGACGTGATCAGCCTGAAGTTCACCGACAAGGAGCGTGGCGTGGCTGGCAAGGCCGTCGACATCCGTCTTCACGGCGACAATCTAAAGAGGCTGAAAATGGCCTCCATGGAGCTTCAGGCATGGCTGAACGGCTTCAAGGGCGTGAAAGACGTCTCCGACGACCTCAGGCCGGGCAAGCCTGAGGTCCGGGTGAGCTTGCGTGACGGAGCCGGCTCGCTGGGCATTACGGCAAGCGATGTCGCCAACGAAATCCGCGCCGCCTTGCAAGGAAGCACGAACCTCGACGTTCAGCTCGGGCGAGAGTCCCAGGCCGTGGCCGTACGACTGGACAGTACGGATCGCGACGAGCTCGACGAGCTCAGCTATCTGGTCGTCGCCTCGCGGGAAGGGGAGTCGGTTCCGGTGTCGGCAATTGCAGATATCGATCGGGTTCGCGGCTTTGCCCGCATCCACAGGATCGATGGACAACGTACGGTGACCGTTCAGGGCGCCCTGGATACCCGAGTCGCCAACGCCAGGGAGTTGATGAACGTCACCAAGAAGCGCTTCCTGCCCGAGCTGAAGGAGAGATTCAAGGACGTACGGGTATCCTTCCAGGGGCAGGGCAAGGAAAGCGCCCAGACCGGCGGCTCACTGCAGACCGCCCTGCTCGTCGGTCTGGCCGGCATCTACCTGATCCTCTGCTTCCAGTTTCGAAGCTATCTCGAGCCCCTTGCCGTCATGCTAGCGATTCCTACGGGCTTCATCGGCGTAGTCTGGGGGCATCTGGCGCTGGGCTTGGAATTGTCCATGCCGAGCCTGGTCGGTCTGGCAACTTTGGCTGGAATTGTCGTGAACGACAGCATTCTGCTGGTGACCTTCATCAAGGAGCGTCAGCGTCACGGAACGGACGTCGCTGAAGCGGCCCGCCTGGCGGCCCGCGACAGGTTTCGCGCCATCGTTTTGACCTCACTCACGACGGTCGCCGGTCTTCTGCCTCTGCTGATGGAAACCAGCACGCAGGCTCAGCTCCTCATCCCCCTCGTCGCCAGCCTGGTGTTCGGTCTCTCGACGCAGCGCTCAGGGGATCTCGGAGCTGCTCCATGCGCATCCCGCTGTGGAATGGGTCAGGTATCCCGGCGCGTCCGATCACCCTCAGCGCGAGCTGGTGGCCAAACAGATGGACGGACCGGGCGCCATCCTCTGCTTCGGGGTCTACGGCGGGCTCGAAAGCGGCCGGCAATTGATGGAGCAGGTCGCCATCCCGACTCTCGCGGTCTCTCTTGGCGGAGTCGAGACGCTGATCGAGCACCCGGCCTCCATGACCCATGCCAGCATGAGCCGGCAGGCGAGGGAGGATGCCGGCATCACCGACAACCTGATCAGACTGGCCGTGGGCTGTGAGGACACGGAGGATCTGATGAACGACCTCCGATCGGCGCTCGATGCGCTTCCAGGACCGGAGCAGGTGGCGCCGAGCTCGAAGGCGCTGTCGCCGATGGCCAGCTGAGAGCGCCAGGCTGAGTCGAGGTGACAGAAAGGAGTGCAGAATCGCCATGAGATTTGTCTTCGGCCCTGTACCCTCCCGGCGATTGGGCCAATCGCTGGGGGTGGATCCCATCCCCTTCAAGACGTGCAACTACAACTGCGTCTACTGCCAGCTGGGCCGTACGATGCCGGTGACCCACACGCGGCAAGACTTCTTTCCTGCCGAGGAGATTCGGCCTGCCGGAAGGAGTACCCGTCGTGGAGGCCGTCGTCGATGTTTTGCGCCGCCACTCGATGCGCGAAGAGGAGCTTGTGGCCACCCTCAGGCGATGGGATCCCGAGGAGGTCGAGGATACGCTCCGGGCACTCGACCAAAGCGCTGAAGCGCGGCGGCATACCTATCGTGGACAGGTATTCTGGGTCTACGGTGGCGGGCGCTTCGCAGCCCAGCGAACGATGACTTCGTTTATGCCCTATTGACGAACGAATTGGCAGCACGTAGGATGATGGGATGCCGGATTCTCCGATCCTGCTCGAGATCGTACTCGTCTTCGGTGCGGCGCTGGTAGTCATCGCTTTAAGCCACCGCCTGCGAATCCCGCCCGTAGCAGGTTTCCTGCTGGCGGGCGTCCTTATCGGTCCGTACGGTCTTGAGCTGGTGCCGGACACGCGCCACGTGGAGGCCTTCGCCGAGTTGGCGGTGGCGCTGATGCTCTTCGTCATCGGCCTCGAGCTCTCGTCGGCGGAGCTGCGCCGTCTGGGTCGGCTAATCGTCCTGGGCGGTATGCTCCAGGCCGTTCTCACCACAGTGGTCGGCGTTTTTTCCGCCCGCTTGCTCGGCGCCACCTGGCCGCTTGCCCTCTTCTGCGGCTTTGTGGTCACCATGTCGAGCACCGCCATCGTCCTCAAGATCTACACCGACCGCCGGGAGATCGAGGCGCCCCACGGTCGCCTCGCGTTGGGAATTCTCCTTTTCCAAGACATCCTCATCGTCCCGATGCTGTTGATCGTGCCGGTGCTTGCCGGCGATCGCAGCCTTTCCGCCGTAGCGGTGCTAGGCCGTCTTGTCGAAGGGCTGGTGGTGGTGGTCGGCGTTTTTCTGGCCAGCCGTTTTCTCTTCCCGACCCTGCTCGGCATCCTCGCGCGAACAGGCATTCGTGAGCTGTTGGTGCTGGCGGCCCTTTTCGCCTGCCTGGGGACGGCGTTGATCACCCACCATCTCGGGCTCTCGATGGCGCTGGGATCTTTTCTTGCGGGAGTGGCTCTCGCAGAATCGGACCTTCGTCATCAGATGCAGGCCCAGATCGCGCCTCTGCGAGATGTCTTCTCCAGCATTTTTTTTACTTCGATCGGGATGCTTCTCTCCCTCAGCTTCGTGGTGGCCAACGTGGGCTGGATTCTCGCCGCGACGACCGCGATTCTGACCGTGAAGGCCGTCATCGTCTGGATCGTGGCGCGGATGCTGCGCTTTCCTTTGCGGCCCGCGGTGGTCACGGCTTTCGGTCTCTGCCAGATCGGAGAGTTCTCCTTCGTGTTGCTTCAGGCGGGGAAAAGGGAAGGCATGCTACCGCACGACCTCTACGCTCTGCTCATTGCCGCGAGCATTCTGACCATGCTGCTGACGCCTCTCATGATGACTTTCGCTTCACGCCTGGCGTCGTGGATCTCCGGTCGGAGCCCACGGACTTTGGCCATACCGGAGGCAGGGGGCGAAGGCATGACAAACCACGTGGTGATCAGTGGATGGGGCCTCAGCGGGCGCCTTCTCTCGCGGATCCTGCGAGAAGGAGACATTCGCCACCGCGTCGTCGACCTCGACGCGGCGGTTGTCAAGGAAGCTCGAGCCCAAGGCGTGCCGATTCTCTTCGGGGACATTGCCAGCGACGATATTCAGCTGAAGGCTGGGATCGACCGAGCCGTGGTCGCGGTTTTCGCCATTTCGGATCGGACCGCGCTGCGGCGCGCCGTCAGCTTGGCGCGTTCGCTCAACCCGGGACTCCACATCATTGTCCGCACGAAGCAGATCGACGCCATCGCTGAGCTTGCCCGTCTCGGTGCTGACGAGGTCGTCACCCAGGACCTCGAGACGTGCATCGAGCTAACGCGGCGCGTCTTTGGCAAGCTGCGCCTGCCGCGCCAGCTGATCCGAACGGCGGCAAGTTACCTGCATGAGGACCACTATGCGGCCTTGCTTTCTTCCCGGCCACGTACCGGCTTGTCGGAGACACTTTTGAGCGTGGCCGCAGCTGGCGCCGCCGAGATCTTCTTTCTCGCGTCGAGCCATTGGGCTTGTGGACGCAGCATCCGCCAACTCGACCTGCGCCGGGCCACCGGGGCGACCATCCTCGCTGTGCTCCGGGATGAGGAGATGCTCTCCCATCCGCAGCCCGATCTCGTGCTACAAGAGGGCGATACTCTGGTCATGGCCGGCGACCACACCGCCGTCGACGCGGCGCTCCTCCATCTCGAGAAGTCTGACAGCGGTATCGAGAAGAAATCGGGAACCTCAGATGGGTCTCGTGTCTCCAAACGATCAGGAGGTAATGATCCGTGAGAACGAAAACGACAAGGCGATACTCATAACCCGCGATCAGCCTCCCTCCATGTCTCGACAATTGATGAAGAAGGAGAACAGCCATGAAGACACAGACACTCGCAAAAGCTCTCGCATGGGTTGCCGTCGCGGCCTGGGCCCTCGGGGCCGTTCCGCTGGCGCAGGCCCAGGGCCGGAGCGGTGGTGGGGCCAAGACAAAGGCGACCCAGCCCAGGGCCAGCTCCCAACAAGGCCAGCAGGCCGGACAGCGTGGAGTCGGCGACAACCCTGACCCGGGGAGCGTCCGCGCCGAGGCCCGGGAGATGAAACGGCTTTGATCCGGAGAAAATCGCGCGACCCTGGGAGAACGCCCCATGACGCTACATATCGTGACCCACGAAGACTGCCTCGGCCACGAGGGCGGCCCGGGCCATCCGGAGCGGCCTGAGCGGCTGCGGACGATCTACGAGCTCCTGCGCGGCGGCGTCGACGGTGTCGAGCTCGCCTGGCACGCGGCGCCCGAGGCGACGCGCGCCGAGCTCGAGCGCGTCCATCCGGCGGCCTACGTCGAGCGCGTCCGTGACCTGAGCCTCTCGGGCGGCGGCGCCCTCGACCCCGACACCTCGGTCAACACGTTGAGCTGGGGCGCCGCCCTGCGCGCCGCCGGCGCCGGCGTCCGGGCCGTCCACCTCGCCTGCGAGGACGGCGGCAACGCCTTCGCCCCGGTGCGTCCGCCGGGGCACCACGCCGAGGCGGCGCGGGCCATGGGCTTCTGCCTTTTCGGCAACGTCGTCGTGGCGGCGGCCGAGGCCCGCGCCGCGGGACTCGCCGAGCGCGTCCTGATCGTCGACTGGGACGTCCACCACGGCAACGGCACCCAGGCCCTCGTCGAGGACGACGCCGACGTCCACTTCGTCTCACTGCACCAGTGGCCCCTCTACCCCGGCACCGGCCGCGAGGAGGAGCGCGGCGTCGGCAACGTCTGGAACGTCCCGCGTCCGCCGGGGCGTCCGCCGGGCGAGTACGTCGCGGACTTGAAGGCCGCGATCGAAAAAGCCACCGACGGTTTCGCGCCGCAGCTCGTCCTGATCTCGGCCGGCTTCGACGCCATGCGCGGCGATCCCCTGGCGGGCTTCACCCTGGAGGCCGAGCACTACGCCGAGGTGACGCGTCAGCTCCGCGGCCTGGGGGCGCCGATCGTCGCGATGCTCGAAGGCGGCTACCACCTCGACAACCTGCGCGCAGGAGTCGAGGTCCTGGTCCGCGAGCTGGGCTAGGCGATCCGCTTGTCTTCGATGGCTTCCAGGATAAGATGGTCACCAAGATGACCATCTTCAAGGGGGTCTGCCGATGAAGAGCTACTCGATCGCTGAAGCCAAGAGCCACCTCGGACGGTTGGTGCACCAGGTCGAAGCCGGTCCACCCGTCGAGCTCACGCGACGGGGTCAACCGGTGGCCATGGTGGTCTCGATCCGCGACTACCAACGGCTTGCCACGCCCCGCCACGACGTCTGGGACGCCGTTTTGAAGCTGCGGGAATCCTACGACTTGGAGGCTCTGGACATCGAGCCCGACGAGGTGTTCGCCGTCGAGCGGGACACCTCCCCGGGAAGGGACTTCTCATGGTAGCCCCAAGGTACCTCGTCGACACCAACGTCCTTTCCGAGCCCACGCGTCCACGCCCTGATCCGGAGCTGGTCCGGCAGCTGGAGGCGCATCGTGCCGAGATCGCCACGGCGGCCACGGTCTGGCACGAGCTGTTGTACGGCCTGGAAAAGCTCCCCCCGTCGCGCAAGAAGGACGCCATCGGGAGCTACCTGGAGGACTTACGAAGCTCGGCAATGCCTGTGCTGGCCTACGACGAACGGGCGGCCGAGTGGCACGCTCGGGAGCGGGCGAGGCTTGAGAAGGCCGGCCGCTCGGTACCGTTTCGGGACTCACAAATCGCGGCCGTAGCCAGGGTCCACGACCTAGTCCTCGTGACGGCGAACGTTGCCGACTTCAAGCCGCTTGCGGGGCTCGAGATCGAAAACTGGATGGCCGGACCGGTATGAGTGAAAGAGTCTGCATCGTCGGCGCCGGATCTTCGGGGATCGTGGCGGCCAAGGTCTTGAAGGAGAAGGGCATTCCCTTCGACTGCTTCGAAAAAGGCTCCGGGATCGGCGGCAACTGGCGCTTCCACAACGACAACGGGCAGTCGGCGGCCTACGCGTCGCTCCACATCAACACGTCGAAGACCCGGATGGCCTACTCCGACTATCCGATGCCCGAGGACTACCCCGACTACCCGCACCACAGCCAGATCCTCGACTACTTCGAGAGCTACGTCGATCACTTCGGCCTCCGCGGCGACATCCGCTTCAAGACCGCGATCGAGCGGATCCACCGCGCCGAGGACGGCGGTTGGGACGTGCGCACGAGCGACGCCGAGACCGGACGCTACCGCGCCGTCCTGGTGGCCAACGGCCACCACTGGGACCCCCGCTGGCCTGATTTCCCCGGCGACTTCTCGGGCGAGGTGATCCACGCCCACGCCTACGAGACGCCCGACCCCTACCGCGGCAAGCGGGTCCTGGTGGTGGGAATCGGCAATTCCGGCGTCGACGTCGCCTGCGAGACGTCGCGGGTGACCGAGAGGTGCTTCCTCTCGACGCGGCGCAGCGCCCACATCCTGCCGAAGTACGCTTTTGGGGCGCCGATCGACTTCTACACGACGCCGTTCTCGAGCCGTCTGCCGACCTGGATCCAGCGCCTCGGCTTCCAGGTGATCCTGAAGCTGGTGCGCGGACCCCAGGAGCGGCTTGGGGTCCCCGAGCCGAAGCACGACATCCTGGCCGCCCATCCGACGATCTCGCCGGATCTGCTGAACCTGGTGGGCCACGGCAAGATTCGGATCAAGCCCGACGTCGAGCGCCTGCTGGGCGATCGCGTGCGCTTTGCCGACGGAACCGAAGAGGAGATCGACCGGATCGTCTACGCGACGGGCTACAAGATCAGCTTCCCGTTCTTCGAGGAGGGCTTCGTCACCAACGGCGACAGCGAGAACCGGGTGCGGCTCTTCCGCTACGTCGTCCACCCGCGGCACGAGAACCTCTTTTTCATCGGCCTCGTCCAGCCGCTGGGGGCGGTCATGCCGATCGCCGAGGCGCAGTCGCAGTGGGTGGCGGGGCTTCTCGCTGGCGAGTGCGGCCTGCCCTCGCCGGAGGTGATGGAGCGCGAGATCAACCGCGACCTCGACGCCATGGCGAAGCGTTACGTCACCTCGTCGCGGCACACGATCCAGGTCGACTTCTATCCCTACCTGCGGGTGGTACAAAAGGAGATGAAGCGGCGGTCCTAGAAGGCGATCCGCCGCATCACGAACCGCGGCAGGTTGCGGATCGCGAGCATCACCCATCGCCACATGAACGGCGTATAGACCTCCGGCGTACCGCGGTCGATCGCGCGCAGGACGTCGCGCGCCACCTCGTCGGCCTCGCCGGCGAAGGGCGGTGGCTTCAATCCCGCCGTCATTCCCGTCTTGACGAAGCCGGGCTTGACGCAGACCGTCTTGAGCCCTTCCGAGCGGTATTTGTGGTCGAGGGCCTCGAGGTAGCGCGAAAGGCCCGCTTTTGACGCCCCGTAGATCGCCATGGGTTTTCGTCCACGCTCGCCGGCGACCGAGCTGAAGACGCAGAGCGTCCCACCGCCACTTTTGAGGAGCCGTTTTCGTGCTTCCTCGCAGAAGGCCATGGTGTTGGCGAAGTTTACCGTCACGAGCTCCAGGGCCGCCGCGGTGTCACTTTCGAGCTCCTCCTGGGTCTTGAAGACGCCGGCTGTGACGACGACGGTGTCGAGCCCACCGAGCACTTCCCGCGCGGCGTCGAGGGCCGGCGCGAAGCTCGACGGGTCCGCGAGGTCGCAGCCGGCCGTGCCGACGGTCGCGTCGCCGCCGGCCCGGACCTCCAGGTCTCGGGCGCTCCTCTCCAGGTCTTGGGCGTTGCGGCCGAGAAGGAGAAGCTCGTCTCCGCGCTCCGCCATCAACCGGGCGAGGGAGCGTCCCATGCCCTTCGTGGCTCCGAGAATGGCAACTTTCATAGCAGGTCTCCAAACAGGCGGGTCATGGCCTGGAGTATAGCGAATCTCGGATCTGAGGGGCGGCCCTGGCTCTTCCCCGCCAGGGCCGTTATGCCCCCATGCGAGTCGAGAGGAGCGGCTGCTCAACGCTCCGGTTCAGACTCTGTGCCGAATGCCACGACATGGAGGACCTCGAAGAGTCGCACGGCGGCCCAGGCCTCGGGAGGCCGTAGGTATTGCGGCAGGTGTTCCTACCCGTGATGCCGTCGCGTAGCGACGTAAGATGCTTCCGACGAGCGCCGGAGGCCCCGGACGACGGGATCGTTGCCTTCCGACGAGCGCCGGAGGCCCCGGACGACGGGATCGTCGCCTTCCGACGAGCGCCCGAGGCCCCGGACGACGGGATCGTCGCCTTCCAACGAGCGTTTTGGGGGATTAGAAACTCTCGCGAGCTCTTCGCACGACGCTGGGACGCGACGAGAAACTCTCGCGAGCCGTTCGCACGCCGCCGGGCCGCGACGAGAAACTCTCGCGAGCTCTTCGCACGCCGCGTCGACGCGACCAAAAACTCTCACGAGCTCTTCGCACCGCCGCCGAGAGCCTGGCAAAACTCTCCCGAGCCTTTCGCACCACGTTTTGGCCCGAATTCCGGACGGAGAGAGCTTTGCGGGGCCGTCCCGGCGGTCGGACGCCGCGGATCTGGTAAGCAGGTCCGGGCGGCCGGCCAGGCCCAGGGCCGACTCGACGAGGCGCGAGCCGTGGAGCTGAAAAAGCTCGCACTCGGCGAGGGCATGGCGCCGTTCGCGAAGAGCCACGCTCTCGTGGAGCTTGCCAAGCTTGATCGCGTCGAGGAGACGGCCGAGCTCGCCGCGGAGCCGTTCGATTCTCATGGAGCCATCCGCAGGATCCGGGCGACGGTCCCAGGAGGAAACAGGCGGCCTCCTCGTCGCTCAGGAAGGGGCGGATGCGCTCGTCGAGGACGTTGCCGGCGACCGAGGCGTAGGCCTCGGTGGCCTCCTCGGTACGGCGGCAGCGGCGGGCGAGCTTCGGGGTCTTCGTCGAGGGCATCTTCGCGTCTCCGTATGGACTAACGTCATATGATACCACGATATTCCCGAGGAGTCCAGCGGACCCCGGGCGGGCGGGCGCCTCGTGGACAGCAACGCCTGAATCGATAGCCCCACCCGGGCGATAGCCCCACCCGGGGACAAATCCCCGGGTGCTGGCGACGTCTGTGAGGGGGCGCGGGGCCACGGCCAAGCCCACTGACCGTGAGGTCTTGCAAGAAATGCTGGGACCGCGGGCGTCCCGCCCGCCGTGGGGGACGAAGCCCCCACGTTCGCGGGCTAAAGCCCACAGCGAGACCTTCATCCGACTGAGCTTCGCGACGGCACCTTGTCCAACAAAGTCAGGCCATGGGGTGTTCTAGCTGGCGCGTCTGCCGTCGGCGCGGACCTCGCCGTTTGTCGACGGCTTCGGCCGGAGTTCGGCGGCCGAGGTTCAAAAACCTGGATTCTCATAGCAGGTCTCCGAAAAGACGCTCGGCCTGGGCGCTGCGGATCTTTCCTTCCGGGTCGTAGCGGCGCTTGACCTCAAGCCAGGCGTCGAGGCGCGGCTCCATGGCCCGGAAATGCTCGGCCGTCGTGAAGGTGTCTTTCGTCAGGTAGACGCGTCCGCCCTCGGCGATGACGCATTCGTTGAGCCGCGCGACGACCTCGGGCGTTCCTGGGCGCACCGGGATGTCGAGCGCGATCGAGGTGCCGGGCATGGGGAAGGAGAGCATCCCCTCGCCCTCTTCGCCGCAGTCCTTGATGACGCAGAGAAACGACGCCGCCTGAAGGCTGGTCAGAAGCTCCAGGAAACGCCGTACCCCGGCGGCGCCCGACGCCTTGGGCAAGACAGCCTGGTGCTGCGTGAAGCCCCGCTTGCCGTAGATCCGGTTCCAGTCGCGAATCGCGTCGAGCGGGTGGAAAAACGACTCGGGATGGAGGATTCCCTTCTTCTCGCGCGGCATCTGCTTCCAGTAGTAGGCGAAGTTGAAAAGCCGCATCGACAGCGGGTTGAGCGCCCAGCCCGGGAAGTCGACGGGCACGGCAAGGCGCGCCTTGCGCCGTGGCGGCTCCTTCGGAGCCTCCTCGGGCCCGGCCCAGCGGCCGCGGAAGAGGATGCCGCGCCCCATGTGCTTGCCGCGGGTCAGGCAGTCGATCCAGCCCATGGTCATCGGCCAGGCGTCGGCGGCGCGGGCAAGGCCGTCGAGGAATTGGTCGAGGTCGCCGATGCGCTCGGTCTCCACCCACATCCAGGGTGAGGGGATCTTCTGGAGACGAAATGCGATTTCGAGGATGTGTCCCGTCAAACCCATGCCCCCCAGCGTGGCGCGGAAAAGCTCCGGGTGCTCCTCGCGCGAGCAGTCGACGATTTCGCCCGAGGCGAGGCGCATGCGCAGGCTCTCGACGTGGCGGCCGAAGGTGCCGTTTCTGTGGTGGCTCTTGTCGTGGACGTCGGAGGCGACCATGCCGCCGAGGGTGATGAGCTGGGTACCGGGGAGGATCGGCGAAGAAAAACCTCGGCGCGGGAAGATGCGGTTGATCTCGAGGAGCTGGAGGCCGGCCTCGGCGCGCAGCAGGCCGGTTCTCGGATCGAAGCCGAGGATGCGGTCGGCGAGTCGCGTCGCCGCCGCGGTCGAGCCGGGCGGCGGGAGCGAAGAGTCGCCGTAGGAGCGGCCCATGCCGCGGCTCAAGGCGACGTCTCGTGTGAGGCGTTCGAGGTCTTCACCGAGGACCTCTTGCCCTGGGAGAGCTTGGCGGCCCCAACCGCAGAGGGTTTCTTCGTCGAGCGCCTGTGTCATGGCCCGGAGTATAGCGGTTCTCGGATCACGCCGCGCCACGCCACCTAGGGCTCGATCGAGGTCAGGCCCTCGCGAATGGCGTATTTGGTGAGCTCGGCCACGCTGTGTAAATCGAGCTTCTTCATGATGTGCTGCCGGTGGGTGTCGACCGTCTTGCCGCTGACGTGGAGGCGTTCAGCGATCTCGCGGGTCGAGCGACCCTCGGCCAGGAGCTGGAGCACCTCGCGCTCCCGGTCCGACAGGCGCAGCACGGCGGACTCTGGCCCGGCCGGTACGCGGTGGGCGACATCGTCGATCACCGCGCCGGTGACCTCCGGGCTCAGGTACGAGCGGTTCTCCAGCACGATGCGCAGAGCCCGGACCAGCTCCTCGAACGCGCTGTCCTTGAGCAGGAAACCCGCTGCGCCGGCCCGCAGGGCCTCGACCACGAAGCGCTTGTTGGAGTGCATCGAAAGCGCCAGCACCTTGGTCCGGGGGAGCTTCGCGAGGATCTGCCGTATGGCTTCGATGCCGTTGAGCTCGGGCATGGAGAGGTCCATGACGACGACTTCGGGCCGAAGCTGTGTGGCGAGCCGTACGGCCTCGCGTCCGTTTTGGGCTTCGCCCACCACCAGCAGGTCCGACTCCTTCTCGAAGAGCGAACGTAGCCCCTCGCGCACGATGCGGTGGTCGTCGGCCAGCAGGATCTTCGTCGTCACAGTCTTCAGCCTCCTTCCTCCGCAGCGTAGCGGGCTTCGAGGGGGACCACCAGCGTCGCCAGGGTCCCCTTGCCGGGCTCGGAGGTGATCTCGAAGCCCCCACCGGAGAAGGTCAGGCGCTCGCGGATGCTGAAGAGCCCGAAGCCCGCGTTCCGGAACGGGCGGGAGGCGAGCACGGCAGGGTCGAAGCCGGCGCCGTCGTCCTCGACGGTGAGACGCAAAGTGTCGCCGTCGTAGTGGACGCCGACCCGGGCCCTCTCGGCCCCGGCGTGCTTGACGACGTTTAAGAGCAGCTCCCGCACCGCCTGGAAGAGGAGGTCGTTCAGGTCGGCCTGGATCGGTTTCGTCACGCCTTCTGAGGTGAGCTCGACGCGCAGGCCGTGCTGCTCCTTCATCTCCTCGGCGAGCCACTCGACGGCCGCTTCGAGGCCCAGCTGGTGAAGGACAGGCGGGCTGAGCTCGAAGGTGAGCGAGCGGGTGTCCTCAATGGTCCGCTTGACCAGCTTGCGGACCTCCGCGAGCTGGCCCTCGGCCGCGGTCGCGGCGACCGACTCGCCGAGCGCCCCCAGGCGCAGGCTCACCACGGCCAGCGACTGTCCGATGCGATCATGGAGCTCGGTGGCGATGTGCCGCCGTTCCCGCGCCTCGGTCAAGGACAGCTCCGCGGCCAGCGACCGGAGCTGCTCGCGGTGCTGCTTCAGGTCACGCGTCCTGACGAGCACGGTCTCCTCGAGCTCCCGGTTCCAGCGGTGGAATCGCCAGAAAAGCGCCGCAGAGCCCACCAGGACGAAGAGAAACGCCGTCGCGGTGAGCCATCCATAGTCCACGGTGAAAGGCCGCAGGAGGTCACGGGCCACTTCGACGTCGCTCGTGACCACGTACGACCAGGTTTCCCCCGCGATCGCGATCGGAAAGCAGGCGGCGATCGTCGGCCTGCCGTCGGGAGAGACGTACTCGGCTTTGGCCGTCTGCCCCGACGCGGCGGTGGCGACGAACGCCTTGAAGGGCATGCCCGCCTCGGGAAGCTCGCCCAGCCGGGTCCCCGTCGGGAAGACGGGATGGAAGATCACGTGGCCGCGGTTGTCGACGACCCACGAGCGAATCCCTACCGGCTTGGGCTCGCTCAGACCGCGCATCAGCTCGGCCACGACGATCGTGAAGAGCACGACACCGCCGAAAGCGCCATCGTCGGAGAGGACCGGCATTGCGATGACGATACCCTTGCCACCCGCGGCGACCCCCTGGAACGTGATCAGCTCATAGGCGGGAAAGCTCCGATCCGCCGCCCGGGCTTTCTGGAAGTAGGTGCGATAGGAGAGGTCCTTGCCCGCGAGCTGCGGGGCGCGCAAGGGGAGCCTCACGACACCCGCCGCGTCGAGCAGAGCGACGTCGTTGACGTGGGCGCCTCGAACGTAGCGAAAGGTGTCCTCGGCGAGGGTCGCGAAGGCCTCGACGTCGCCGGATCGTATCGCCGGGTGGGACGCGAGCCACCGCAGCTCCCGGACCAGCGAATCGAGGCTCTTGCGAATCGCCACGACCGTCTGCCGAGCCAGCAACAGTTGTTGCTCCGCGAGCTGGTCCTTGGTCAACGCGAGGGCGCTGAGGTAGGTATGGTAAAGCGACAGGAAAAGCGCGGCCAGCGCCACGACGGGCGCCAGCACCACGATCCTCAAGTACCTTCGCGGCTCAGGCGTCATCGCTTGCCAAGCACCTCAAAGTGACCCGATCGATCCCGGGAGCATTCTCGCACATGTCGGCGAAGCCGACGCCTATTTCATGTGGCAGGTCACGCAGAGCGCGCTGTTGGCGTTGGAGATGCGCAGGAACGGCTCGATGATCGGTTCGTGGACGTCATGGCACGAGGGACACTCGACCCGGCCGCCGTAGAGGGGCACGGCGGGCCAGCCCAGCGAGGGATCCGGCGGCAGGTTGAAAGCGGCGTCTTGCGCCGGCGTGGGATAGCTCATCGAGATCGGGTGATCGTCGCGTAGGTCCGTCCCCTGCCAGAAGGCCGGAGGATCGCCGTAGAGCTCGCCGTGGCACCGGCGGCAGTTCGGATTCGACGTCGTGTCGGGGGTGCCGCCCGGCCCCGGGGCGTTGATCAGGTCGTGCTTGGTGCTCCCCATGATCGAGTTGAAGACCGCGGTACCTATGGTCCCGTCGTGGCATCCGAGACAGATCCCGGAGATCCTGGCGGTCGGTTGGCCGGGCAGCGTGTTCAGGGTCACGCTCCCGTACAGCATGAAGCTCTGGTCCAGGTCGACGAATCGGTTCCACAGGGGCGCGATGACGTTGGTGTTGGCGCCGTGCGGGGTGTGACAAAAAGCGCAGACCCGGTTCGAGTCCCCCGAGGTGGAGAGGTCGTGGTTCGAGCCGGCCACCGTCGCTGTGGCGAGCTGCGCCACGATGACGAGCGCGGCGAAAACGCCGCCGGTAAGAAGGACACGGGCCTGGCGCCGCGTCGGAGAGTAGAGATTTCGCTTCATCAAGGAATCCTCGCGGACCACGACCTCGCGTCTCCGGTCTCGAATCCGTCGGTAAAGATCGCGGCTTCCAGGACCTTGAAACGTAGGATGAAGTCGTCGCCGGGTATCCCGTCGCCGTCGCCGTCGAGGGCGTTGCCGGCGAGGTCGGTGGCGGTGGCGCAGACCGTGAGCTGATAGCCCCCCACGTCCAGGCCCTCTCCGCCGTTGATGTGAAGCGTCGCGTTTGCCGCCGTCTCGTCGTAGAGGACGGCGTCGAGCGACACCGCAAGATCGTCCCCGGCCGCCGGGTCCATGCAGCCGGTGGTGGCGAAAGCGCCGTCGCCGCCAGCGGCGAGGAGCCGGAAGCTCTGCGAGGGGATCATCGCCTCGCTGAAGCTCACCAGGAGCTCTCGGATCTCGACGTCGGTCGTCTCGTCCTGGCTCAAAATGCCGCCGCCGGCGGCCACCGAGGCGACCGCGACGACTCGCGGCGGCTCGACGTCTGCCGGGACGAGCGTGCCGCGGCCGGTGAGAGCGACGCGGTGCGGGCTGCCGGGCGCGCTGTCAGCCAGGGTGAGCCAGCCCCTCGCCGGCCCGGCCACCTTGGGAGCGAACACCACCTCGAACCAACAGCTGCCGCCGGGCGCGAGACGCGCCCCGCAGCCGTCGGCGACGAGGGCGAACTCGCCGCCGAGGACCGTTTGCCACAGGTGGAGCTCCACGTCGCCGGGGTTGGCGAGGAGAAGGCTCTGCGCCACGCTCTCGGTGCCGGCCAGCTGGTCGCCGAAATCGAGGGACTGCCGGTCGAACGTCGCCGACGGCCCCGTGGCCGCCGCGGGGAGCCGAAAGACCTGGACGGTGCCGGAGGCGAGCGACGCCACCGCCAGACGGCCGTGGACGTCGCTCAAGGCGACGCCGACCGGCGTCCGCAGCTCCCCGAGGGCGTCGCCGTAGCCGCCGACGACCTCCCGCAGGGTGCCGTCGGCCTCGAAGACCTGCACCCGGCTGTAGAAAGCGTCGGCGGCGTAGATCAGGCCGTCGCCCGAGACGGCAAGGCCCTGGATCTGGTGGAAGCCGCCAGGCGCAGAGTCGAGGCGGCCGAAGGACCGGCGAAAGCTGCCGTCGGCGCCGTAGACCTGGACCCGGCCGTGCCCGGAGTCCGCGACCAGGATCTCGCCGGCGGGGCTCGTGGCCAGGGCGAGCGGGGTGAGTAGCTCTCCCGGACCCGATCCCGACGTCCCGAAACCGAAGAGGAACGCGCCCGCCGCGGCGTCGTAGACCTCCACCCGGGCGGCGTCGCCGTAAAGGACCAGGTAGCGTTGGGCGAGGACGGCGACGGCGACGTCGGTCGCCGGCAGGGGGCCGGCGGAGGGCACGAGCTCGCGCAGCAGGGCACCGTCGCGGTCGATCAGACGCGCCCCGAACCGGCCGCCCACGAGCAGCCGTCCGGCGGCGTCGAGGGCGACGCTGCCCAGACCTTCGTAGGGCAGGCGCGAGATCACCTCGCCGTTGTAGAGGCCGAGCACGACGAGCCCCTCGGAATCGACCACGATAAGCTCGCCCGCCGCGTTCGTGGCCAGGCGCTGCGGCGCCACGAGGCCGGCGCTCAGGGTGCGGTCCGCCTCGATCTCACCGGCGCGGACCTCTTCCACCGGCGTGGCCAGCAAGATCGCCGCGAGGACAAGCGCCTTCCTCATGGACGGCCTCCAGTCTGGGTGTTGCCGTCGGCGCCGTGGGCTGCGTGGCAGGTCAGACACTGTACGTAGCCGAAGGCGTCGAGCCGCAGGTCGTTGCCGGGGTTCTCGTCGGCGCCGGCGTCGGCCTGCGCCGCGCCGTTGCCGTCGAGGGGGACCACGCGGTCGTAGCTCCGGGAGCCGCTGTTGAGCCCGACACCCACAGGGTGGCTCTTGTAGGTCCCGTCGCCGTCGTTGACGTCGACGTCGTCCATGGCCCAGGCACGGTGGCAGTCGCGGCAGAACCTCGCGCCGCTCGTGTTGTCTCCGGAGTCGAGCGCGGCGCGCAGGAAAGGCCAGGAGCCGTAAAACCGCCACTGCTCTCCCGCCTGATAGGTGCCAGCCCCGAAGGTGACGGTGACGCCGCTGTCGAGATCCACCTCACTGCCGGCGGCGACGCCGCTCGCCATCCAGGACGTCCCGGCGTCCTTGGAATAGCGAAAGGTGGCGCTCGATTCGGTGCCGGCGGCCTCGATCTCGATCAGGTACCAGACGCCGACGTCGCCGGTGAAGGTGCCACCGGAGAAGAGAGCTCCCGTGCTGGCGAGAACGGTCAACCTCTTCGGCGGGCTGACCCGCGGCGTGCCGCCGAAAGCCGCGATCGCGCGGTGCTGATTGTGGCAGGTGGAGCAGACGAGCATCCCCTCCATGACCCGTTCGGCGATCTCGGCGTTCTCGGGTAGCTGGACGTCGTAGGCGGCGCTCAAGGCCGGCACGTCGAAGGCGTGGGACGTTCCGCCGACGCCGGGAACGGCGACGTCGGAGGGGAGCACCGGCAGGTCGCTCGCCATGCCGGCCGGATTGTGACAGCTCAGGCACAGGTTGACGTTGGCCGCGGGCGTAATCGGCTCCCCCAGGGCGACGTGGATCGAATGACAGGTGTAACAGTCAATATAGATCGACGGCCCCGGGGCGTGGGGCGGCTCGAAGGCGCGTAAGAGGCCCGGCACCGCGGTCAAGAGGAAGGGCAGGAGCCAGACCCGACGTCCTTGCCAGCTGTGTTTCATCCTTTTGCCTCCTTCGAAACCTTGCCGGGCGAATCACGGCCTAGTGCGGCGGATCGTCGACGCCCGTGTAGTCGGCGATCGGGCTCCACGTCACCCAGTCGATCAACCCCTTGAAGAGATGGGTGGTGTTGCTGCTGCTCCACGGGCTGCCGATGTACGTGAGCTCGTTCCTGGTTTGGATGAAATCTCCGGGCAACGCTCCCCACTTGCAGCCGTCTTCCGGGTCCGGTCTGGCAATGTTCTTGAACCCGGACCACAGCTCTGCCAGGCCGGCCAGCGGCTCCGCGACGCCGTCGGTCCCCTGGTCGTCGACGAAGATGTCGACGGGGAAATTCGGCTTGTCGGAGTTGAAAACCACCCGGATCCGGTACCAGTGATCGTTGACGAGGGGGTGCGTATTGGCGTCGCTGGAGATCTGATGCATCCAGACGTCGTTGCCGACGTAGGTATCGGTCGGATAGCTGGGATGCGGGCAAGTGTGCCGGACACTCGCATCCGTACGGTACTTGACCTCGATCGCCGCCTTGCCGGCCTGCTCCGGGATCGTGTCGCCCCGGTAGAAGGTGTGCAGGAGGGTGATCATGAGGTTTCGCCTTCTCTCGAAGATCCGGCTGAAGGTGGTGCTCCGATCGAGGTTGTCGTCGATGCCGTCGCCGTCGGCGTCCGCGAAGTCGAGGTCGACGGCGTTCGGCTTGACCCGCGCCTCGACGGTGAGCGCCCGGTTCGACATCAGACAGGCGTTGTTGTTGTCGACGCTGATCCTGGTGCCCTCGTTCTCGTCACCGTTAAAGGCGGTATTGGCCGGATCGGGGAACGCGAACGTCGGGTTGCCCACCGTGCCGACCAAGAGGCCGGTATCGTCCGCGGTAGTGGCGGCGGCCTGCGGCTCGTCGAGCTGAAAGGCCGCTCCCCACGACGGGCAGTCGTTGCCGGTGATGGTCACCGCCGCCGTGCCCGCGGGGTTGTCGACGTTGTTGTAGACGGCGCTCGCGGCCGCGGCCAGCGTATCGACGTCGATGTCGTTAGTGCTGTCGAGCGCCGAGCTCAAGGTGAGGATGGCGTTCGCCTGGCCCGCCACGTGTTGCACGCTGTCGATCGTCCTCGAGTTGTCGGCGTCCGTCAGGACGAAGTCGGAGACCGTGAGGGCGCCTGCCGGACCGGGGCTCGTATAAACACCCCGGTCGAACCTCACCAGCAGCCGGTCGTAGCCCACCGCGCCTTCGACCACGACGATCGCCGGAGACGCCTGGCCGGTGATCGCCAGGGCGTTCGTCGAGAACGGATGGTCGACGTCGTTCCAGATCTCGCTCGCTGCCGCCCCCAGGGTGTCGTTCCCCAGATCGGCCGCGATCAGGGGTTGGTCCATCGTGACGATGGCGGCCGTGTCGCCGGCCGTGTGGGTCACGCCGGTGACCGACCTCGGGTTGTCGCCGCCGGTGTCGGTCAGGACCAGGTCGCCCGCCACCAGGGCGCCCGAGCCGCCGGCGTTGGAAAAGGTGAAGTCGGAGAAGGTTACGTAGAGCTTCGTGCCGCCGGCGAATCCCTCGACCTTGGTGATCTGGGGAGCCGTGATCGCCGAGATCACCACGTCGACGATGCCGAAAGCGAAACCGCCCCGGGTGAAGATCGAGGTGGCCGCGGCCGCCACGGTGTCGGCGCCCAGGTCGGCGGCGGCGGTGGCGGCGCCGAGCGTCAGGACGGCCTTGCGGTCGCCCGCGGTGTGGGCGACGGCGACAATCGACCTCGGGTTGTCGCCGCCGGTGTCGGTGAGCACGAAGTCGCCCGCCCCGAGGTCGCCGCTGCCGTCGCGGTTGGCGTAGGCGTGGTCGGAAAAGGTCACGTAGACCTTGGAGCTGCCGTCGAAGCTGCCGGTCCAGGTGATCATCGGAGCGGGGATCTGGACGTCGGTAAGCTCCGCAAGGGCCACCGCGGTCGTGCCCATGGCGTAGCCCGCGCTCTGGAAGACGGAGCCCGGCGCTGCGGCGAGGGTGTCGGCGCCGAAGTCGCCTGCCTGGTTGGGGGCGTCCAGGGTGAGGCCGGCTCGGGTGTCGCCGGCGGTGTGGGCGACGCCGTCGATCGACCGGGGGTTGTCGCCGCCAGCGTCGGTCAAGACGAAGTCGCTCGCCTCAAGGTCTCCCGTGCCGTTGGCGTTGGCGTAGGCACCTTCCGAAAAGGTGACGTAGAGCTCGTATCCCGTGTCGACCCCGAGGACCTCGGTGACGACGAAGCCGCCGGCCGGTGAGAGGGTCCACGGTCCGGCCGGATCTCCATCCGCATCCCAGACGGAGATGCCGCGGGTGGCCAGGAGGTCGCTCCCCAGGTCGGCTTCGATCAGGGGAGCGCTCAGGGTCAGGGTGGCGACGCTGTCGCCGGCCGTGTGGGCGACGCCGGTGATCGTCTTCGGGTTGTCGCCGCCCGTGTCGGTGAGCAGGAGGTCCTCGGCCACCAGGGCGCCGGTCTGATCGCGGTTCGTCCGAACGCCCTGGGTGAAGCTCACCGTCAGCTCGTTCGAACCGGCGTCGCCTTCGACGGTGGCGATCTCGGGCGTCGTCGTCGGCCGGCTGGGCTCGGTCCACAGCCACGGTCCGCCGCCGCCGGTGTTTTTCTTGATGCGGTGGATCGAGCTCGTTTCATGGCAGCTGGCGTTGCCGCAGCTCATGCCGGCGTGCTGGCCGCCGTAGTAGTAATGGCAGGCGTTGCAGAACGAGTTCCAGTTGCCGCCGTCGGAGCAGTTCTCGCCGTCGGGGTCGGAGTTGCCGCCGGTGCCACAGTCGCCGTTGGCGTTGACGTTGAAGCGCTCGCGGATCATGCCGCCGCGGTTCGCGCCGTGCGCCTCGTGGCAGTCGGTGCACGACATCACGAAGTTCACCCCGGCGTTCTTGTCGACCGAGTCGTAGGGCCAGCGCATGAAGTGTCCGGCGCCGCGCCCGCGCTCGACGCCGGGCTCGCTGAAGATCGGGTCGGGGTTGCCGGCCGTACCGAGCAATCCCCCGCTGCCGAGCCAGTACGACGGCCGGTCGGCCGAGGCCAGGCCGTGGGGCGAGGAACAGGTGACCCAGCTCACGTACCCGGGACCGGGCGGCTCCGGATAGCCGCAGCCGATGCCCTGGCCCCAGTTGACCGGCCCCACGGAGGACGACGTCTGGGAGCTGTGGCAGTCGAGGCAGAAGGTCGTGTAG
Organism: uncultured bacterium; assembly: GCA_965371445.1. Lineage (GTDB taxonomy): Bacteria > Acidobacteriota > Thermoanaerobaculia > Multivoradales > J023 > DASWIG01. The sequence goes on from CBDUYN010000050.1 coordinate 36,370, forward strand.
TCGGGCAAAACGTCGCCCGGGTATTCAAATTTCCAGCCGCTGCCCGCCTTCGGGGGCTGGTACTTCGCCGGCTGGTCGGAGACCAGCACACGGCCCCGGGCCACACTGTAGTACCAGCCGCCGGTCCCCGACGCCCGAGCCGCGAAGTCGTCCATCTTCTCGCCCGCCGTGTCGCCCCAGACCTCGGTCACGGCGACGCCATCGGCGTTGCCGGGGAAGCGGGTGACGGGGCTCTTTCCCTGCTCGGCGTCCCAGTACTTTCCGGTGACGACGTGGACGTTGTGGCAGGAGACGCACTCCAGGGTGTAGCTCTTGCCGCCGACGTTGAACGAGGCACCCAGGTCGTGCCGGGTTGACTTGCCGAAGGCCTGCTCGATGTCGTCGGCGGAGCTGTAGCCGCCGGGCCGGTTGTTGGCCAGGGCGTCGTTTGGCACCATGCCTTCGGTGTGGCACTGGTAGCAGAGGGTCTCGCCGTCGGCCTGGCTCATGGCGGCGTAGGGGCCGGCCGAGCCGTGGACGTCATGGCAGTCGCCGCAGAGCAAGTCACCGTGGGCGGAGCCTTCGAAGCCGGCCGAGTCGGTGTAGAGCTGCGGTGGCGCCGTCGCCGCGGTGCCCGGCGGGTGGCATTGGCTGCAACCGGTGTTCGCCGGGTCCGGGGCGTAGCCGGGGCGCAGGCGGTGGGACGACGAAGACGTCGAGATGTGCTGTGCGGTGTAGAGGTGGCAAGCGGTGCAGGGTTTGCCGGCACCGGGATTGCCGGCGGCGCCGAGCTCCTGCCACGACATGCGGGCGTAGGAGACCGCGCGGCCATGCCCGGTCACGTAGTAGCCGTAGGTCGTGTCGTCGCCCGCCTTGTTGGCTGCCGTCTCGCCGCTGACCACGGCCGGCGCCTCGTCGTGGCAGCCGACGCACCACTTCTCCTTGCCCGCCGCCAGGCCGGCGCCGTCGTAGACGCCGCCGGGCCAGCCGTCCTTGGCACCCACCGAGCCCGCCACCGACACGACGCCGTTGTAGGCACCGCCCGCGCTGTGGCAACCGTCACACACCGTGGTCGACGCGAGATCGAGCCCGTCGCTCAGCAGCGGCGGCGGCTCCCCGCCGTGGCAGCCGAGAGCGCCACCGTCGCACGTCATCCGCGGACCGTAGGGCTCGTAGAGGTGCGTCGTGTGGGCCTGGCCGACACCGCCGCCGAGGAAACCCAGCTGGTGTCGGTGACAGCTGACGCAGCGCGTCCCCGCGTTGTGGCTATGGTCGCCGCCGGAGGCGTCGTTGCGATGGTGCTGGGTCTTCGTGTGGCACACCTCGCAGATTCCGTCGTCGTAGGGGGAGCTGCCGGGACCCGAGGTGTCGCCCAGGTAGCTCGACGGCGGGTTGGTGCCGCCTGCCGCGTCGTCGACGCGGAAGTCGACCGTGGCCTCGCCGCTCGACGGCGTACGGATCGTCTCGCGCACCAGGTGGACGTTGCGCGTCCGGTGCGGCGTGTGGCAGTCGAGGCAGCCGGCGGCCCAGTTGCCGTAACGCGCACCGGTGGCCTGGCTCGAATGGGTGGCGAGGTTGTGGCAGTCCTGGCACAAGCGCATGCCGAAGCTCCGGCGCAGGAGCGTGCCGCCGCCGGCCGACGTCGCGCCGGCGTTCGAGACGGTGAAAGACCGGTCGACCCGGGCGACGTTGCCGGCGGCGTCGGTGGCACGGACGACGAGGGAGTGGGCACCGTTCGAGAGCGCCGTGGTGTCGACGTCGATCTCGTAGACCGCGCAGCCGGGTCCGCAGTCGTAGTTGCCGTTGGCCGCCGCGGCGGCGAGCGCCGCGTCGTCGACCGCCACCTCGACCGGATCGACGGCGGCGAGGCCGCCCTGGTCGAAGACCTGCGCCTTGACGCGTTCGGTGGCGCCGACGACGGCGTCGCGTCCGGGGCTCGTGACCAGCACGGTGGGGGACACCTGGTCGGCGCCGCAGGGCGGCAGCGCCAGGGGTCCGAGGACCTCGAAATTGAAGCCGACGACGCCGTCGGGATCGGAGTGGATCACCCGCAGGAAGCAGGTCGAGCCCGGCAGCAGGCCCGTCACCAGGCATTGGCGCGGCGAGCTCCCGGTCACAACGGCGCAGGCCGTCGTGGCCGGCCAGGCGTTCGTGGTGTTGACCTCGACCGAGCTCGAGCCGTCGCCGTCGGCGTCGCCGGAAAACGGCACGGTCACCGTGATCTGACGGCACGACGAGATCGTCGCGACGCTCGGCTCGACCGTCGTCGGCTCTCCCGCCTGGGCGAGGGAGGTTTCGATCGCCATCGCCGCCAAGGCGAGGACCGTCAACGTCTCGCTCGTCCACCTCGGGACCGTCACAGCGCGCCTCCGATCAGGCCGCCGACGTTGACGCTTCGATTCATAAACCGCTTCTTTCAGCTCAGGGAGGCGAAGCTGTCCGTCGCCCGTGCGGAAAGCAACACCGACAGTCCCGTGTCCGCTGTCTATGAGCTTAGGAATCCACGCGGGGCGGGGCTATCGGGCAGAGGCTGATTTCCTTCCTCCGGATGGCTGAAGCCGCCTGCCCGGACAACGAGGTGGAGGTCAGAAGGGAAGAGCTGGCGAGGTTGGAATGCGAGTTGCATGGAAAGCCTTCGTTATGCGTCTCCTGATCGTCGGCGGAACCTCTCTCATGGCCTGGGTGATTCGCCACCTCGTCCCGGAGGACGTCGAGGTCATGCACGCCACGACGCTCGACGAAGTGACGACGATCCTGCGTCTGCGTCCGCCCAAGGCGGCTCTCTTCCACGGCAACCCTTCGACGCGGCCGTGGAGCGAAGTCCACCGGCTTTGCCACACCCACGAGCCGCCGATCCCGACGCTCTTTCACCCCTGTACGTACCTCGAGCCCGACGAGATGAGGCACACGGACTGCGCCGACGACTACTGTCCGAAGCCTCTGCCGGCCTGTGAGCTGCGGCGCCAGATCTATCGGCTGCTGGGCCTCGACGGGGAGGCCGAAGCTGGGGAAACTTCCCCAGGAATTGGGGAAAAACCCGCAGAGCCGCTGGTGCATGCCGGAGCCCGGAGCCCTTGAGCTGAAATCGCGGCGACAGAATCAGTCTGGCCCTCCTCCGCCAGAATCGCTATGCTGAGGCACCCCACGGCCCGAGATCGAGCGGCGGCCTGGTAGACCCAGGGTGGGGACAAGGAGGCGTGGAGACATGACAAGGACTTCGATACTGACGGTGCTCATCGCTCTCGCGGGATGGACGGCAGGCACCGTATCGACGGCCGCCGCGGCGACGCCAGCGCAGCACCCGAGCCTGGTCGACGTGGCTTCCACCAACTGCACCGACTGCCATGACGACCTCTGGGAAGAGAGCGCCGCGATCCATCCCCCGGCGGAGGACGACTGCACGACCTGCCACGAGCTCTCGAAGTCCGACGACGGCATGCAGGTGGCCTTGACGGAGGAGGGGCCGCCGCTTTGCCTGCTCTGCCACGACGAGCTGACGGCGGCGGCAGAAGCGGACTACGAGACCCCGCACTTTCCGGTCACCGACAGCTGCACGAGCTGCCACAGCCCTCACGCCAGCACCCGGCAGCGGCTGCTCAAGGCGCCGGTCAAGGAGCTTTGCGCGGAGTGCCACGACATGGCGGACCTCGACGAGTCGCACGGCGGCCAGCTGGCCGCCGACGTGCGCTGCCAGTCGTGCCACGAGCCCCACGGCGGACAGAACCCGTCGATGCTGGTCGCCAAGCGCCTGCACGCGCCCTTCAAGGAGGGAAGCTGCAACGGCTGCCACCGGCCGCCGATGGCCGGGCGGGTGCGGCTGCGCAAGCGGGGCGAGAAGCTCTGTCTCTCCTGCCACGGCAATCTCCTGACGGAAGGGCACACGGCCCATCCGGCGATCTTCGCGCGCCGCGACCAGAAAGGATGCCTCTCGTGCCACGACCCGCACATGAGCCCCAACGCCCGGCTGCTGGTGGCGCCGGGGCCGGAGGTGTGCAAGAGCTGCCACGGCGAGGCCGTGGCGCAGGCGTCGGCCGAGGGCGGCCATCCGCCGGCGGCCGACGACTGCACGATCTGCCACCTGCCGCACGACGCCGAGCACCCGAAGCTCCTGAGCGAGGCGCCCGACGAGGTCTGCGCGCTGTGCCACGACACCGACGACGAGGGTCTCCGGAGCGCCCACCTCGGCGCCGACCTTGCGGCGCTCTCCTGCACCGGCTGCCACAGCCCGCACGGCTCGGAGCACGGCCGGCTGCTGGCGAAACACCTCCATCCGCCGGTGCTCGACGGCTGCGACATCTGCCACGACGAGACCTACAATGCGTTCCTCGACGAGCAGACGGCGCTGTGCGAGATGTGCCACGACGACGTGACCGCGGCCGCCGCCGCCGCCGCGGTGCCGCACGCGGCCCTGGAGCTCGGATCCTGCACCGACTGCCACAACCCCCACGCCTCGCCCCAGGAACGGCTGGTCAAGGCCCCCGGCGCCGGACCCTGCGTCGACTGCCACGACGACATGGAGGCCGGCGAGGACGAATTCGCCCACAGCGTGATCGGCCGGCTCGGCTGCCGCGCCTGTCACGAGCCGCACGGTGGCAGCCAGGAAAAGCTCCTGCGCGTCACCGGCAACGAGCTCTGCCTCTCCTGCCACGACAAGTCGCGGCTCAAGATCGAAGAGGGCCAGAGCGTCGTCACCCTCCTCGACCGCTTCGAGGTGTCGACGCAGGAAGCGGTGGCGGCGGCCAGCCTGAGCCTCCAGGGCAACGGCGAGCAGGGGCACCCTTCGCCCTTCCACCGGGCGCTCGGGGTGCCGACCGAGGAAGAGCTCAAGCTCACCCAGACGAGCTTTCGCGGCGAGCTGACCTGTCTGACCTGTCACGACCCGCACAAGGGGCGCTCGCCGAGGCTCTTCGTCGACGGCTTGAAGGGGCGAGAGCTCTGCGCCCGCTGTCACCGCGAGAAATAGACTCCAGGAGGTCCGAGAAAACCATGCGACTCCCCAACCCTCTCTGCGCGATCCTGCCGATCGCCCTCCTCGCGGTGCTCGCCGCCGGCTGCGCCACCACGGCCCCCTCCGACCCGAAGAAGAACCCCTATGCCGAGTACGTGTGGCCGAAACCGCCCGACGAGCCGCGTGTCGGGCTCACCGACATCCTGACCGGCCGCATCGACCTGGAGGGCGAGAGCCGGCTGCAGAAAGCCCTCCTCTCGGCCTCGCCGGCGAGCCCCTACGACAAGCTGCAAAAGCCCCACGCCGTCGCCTTCGAGACCGAGGACCGGCTGCTGGTCACCGATTCGATCCTCGGAGCGGTGATACGCTTCGACTTCGGCGAACGCAAAATGGACGTGCTCGGGACCCGCGGGGCGGTCCGGCTGAGCCAGCCGGTGGGCCTGGAGGTCGGCCCCGACGGGACGATTTACGTCGCCGACGTCGGCCTGCAGCAGGTCGTCGCCTACAGCGGCGACGGTGAATTGAAGGGGGTGTACGGCAAGCCCGGAGAAGTCGAGAACCCGACCGACTCGGCCGTGGGCCCCGACGCGAAGACGCTCTACGTCGCCGACTCGAAGGGTCACCGGATCGTCGTCTACGACCTGGCGAGCGCCCAGAAGCTCTTCTCGTTCGGCACGGCCGGCGACGGCCCGGAGCAGCTGCTCGCCCCGACCTCCCTCGCCTTCAGCCCCGAGGACGAGCTTTTCGTGGTCGACCAGCTGAACGCCCGGATTCAGATCTTCTCCCCCGAGGGCGAGCACCTCGACACGCTCGGCGAGCGCGGCGTCGGCTTCGGCAAGCTCGTCCGGCCCAAGGACGTCGCGGTCGACCGCTACGGCCTGATCTACGTCACCGACGCCGCCTTGAACAACGTGCAGATCTTCGACGTCGACTTCGCCCTCCTGACCTTCGTCGGCCAGGGCGGCTTCGGCCCGGGAGCGTTCAGCAACGTCGCCGGCGTGGCGGTGATGGGCGAGCGGATGGCGATGGCGGACCAGACCAACCGCCGCGTCCAGGTCTTCCGCTACCTCTTCGACCGCGGGGAATAATCCCCACGCCGGCGCCGGGAGTGAGGAATATTCCCCAACGCTCCCCTGCGGACCCCTCCCCCCGTTCCCGGCTCCGCCGGTTTCCGGGCCTGATCTCTCGGTCCTTCCCGCCGGAAGGGCGGGGGCGGTCTTGCCTCGGCCGCCTGGAAGCACCGGGGACCCTGGCCTGGCACGGCCATTGCTAGGGTGTGGGGTGTCATGAAGTCTTACGACCCCCTGAATCAGGTTCAAGGAGATAGGAAATGAGAAAGGCTCTTCTCGCCCTCGCGCTCGTCGCGCTGCTCGGCGCGCCGGCGATGGCCCAGGTGGCGGGTACCGCCCACGACCTGAGCACTTTCACCAACACCACCGAGGTCTGCGTGTTCTGTCACACGCCGCACGACGCGCTCGTGCAGGCGCCGCGGGCGACGAACCAGTACCCCCTGTGGAACCACCAGCTGAGCGTCGCCGGGCCCTTCACGGTGTACGACAGCGTGACCATGGAGCAGCATCCGCCGGCCGCCGGCTATGACGACTTCAACGGCAACGACAACACGTCGACGGCGCTGTGCATGTCCTGCCACGACGGGACCGTCGCGGTGAACCTCCTGCAGAACGGTCCCGGACCTGGCGACGTCGATCCGACCCTGACCGCCGACAGCCCCGGCGGCGGCGTGCAGCAGGCCGACGGTCTGCTCGACGCCGGCCCGGCCTTCCTGGACACGGACCTGACCAACGACCACCCGGTCAACCTCGACTATGCGACCTCGTTCGCCACCGACGGCGAGCTCGTCGCCGCCGCCGGCGGCCTGACGCTCTTTGGCGGCCGGATCCAGTGCGCCACCTGCCACGACCCGCACGACAACTCGAACGTTCCGTTCCTGGTGCTGTCGAACGGCGGCAGCGCGCTCTGCACGACCTGCCACGTCAAGTAGCCCCCGTTTTTCCACCTCCTCCCGGAGCCGTCCGGGGGGAGGTCCTGCTAAGCTGTTGTCGCTTGACAACCGGATGGCGGCCCGTGTGACCGCCATTTTTCTTGCCAAGAACGACCTGGGACCGCCGGCGGTGGCGTGTCCTGCCGAGCTCCGGCGGTCCTTCGGCGATTCCTGGCGTCCCATCCGAGAGACCAGGTCATGCAGAGGTGGAGCAAGACAGCTTTGGCCGTGGCCGCGATCCTGACTCTGGCCCGACCCGCCGCCGGACAGGCCTTCGGCCAGTGGTGGTGGAGCGCGTCGGCCGGGTTCGAGCAGTCCGCCTACGAGAACCTGGTCGAGGGCCTTCCGGCCTCGGAGTACCAGCAGCAGCGCCTGCGCCTCGGCCTGAACCTCCACGGTTTCGTCGTCCATCCCCTGGTCGCCTCGTTCAACCTCGGGCTCTCGGCGCTCGTCTCCAGCTACGAGAACGTCGGCACGCTCGACTCCGAGAAGCTGGGTGTCCGCGGTCAGATCGACCTCTTCCCGCGCGGCAAGGTCCACACCCGGCTGCGCTTCTCCCAGCAGCAGTTCGAGTACGGCGAGGCGACGCCGACCGACCCGACCGACCCCGATCCCGTCCCCCTCCTCGGCCTGCCGGCCGACGCCACCAGTTGGGGAGGCGAGGTGTTCCTGCGCGGCGGTTTCCTGCGCGGCCTCGTCGCCGGCTTCAGCGGCTCCGTCATGGACTTCATCGACCCGGAGCAGGGGACCCAGAAGGACGAGAGCCAGCACCTGGAATGGAGCCGCGGTGGCGAGAAGCTGCGCCGCCGCTACCGGCTGGAGCACCGCGAGCGCTCCTACGGCAGCTTCGACTTCAGCTACGAGGACCTGATCCTGAACCTCTCCGAGTACGGTTCGATCGCCGAGCACTGGAACTGGCACCTGACGGGCCACGGGACGCTGCGGGAGACGACGATCCGGGAGGAGACGAACGACTTCGAGACCTTCTTCCTGCGCAACCTCTTCACCCACAATCCGGTGAAGGCCCGGGAGCTCCAGATCAGCCAGAGCTCCGCTTTCCAGAGCTCGGTGGCCGGCGACACCATGAGCCACACGCTTTCAGGGCGGTACCGCTGGAACTTCACCAACGGCTGGCACCTGGCGCCGCAGGTCTCCTTCAACTACCAGGAGACTCCGAACACCCGGCTCGAGGCGCCGCAGGCGGGTGTTCACGTCACCTGGAGCCACGACCTGCGCCGGGTGGACCTTCTCGCCGTGGGCTCCGTTCTGGTCGGGGAGGTCTCGGGTTTGAAGTCCGGAGAGGACTTCAGCCAGAGCGTCACCTCGTTGACCGCCGGCGGCAGCGTCGGCTTCGGGAGCACGAGGACCCTGCGTACGGATCTCGACGTGCTCTTCGCGCAGGACGACCTGAGCGCCCAGGAGCTGCCAGGTGACCTGCCCGACCTCGGCACCAGCCTCGCTCTGGGCGGCACCGAGGACCGGATCGAGGTGCAGCTGACGCTGAGCCGCCGGATCCGGCAGATCTCGACGCGCCTCCAGAGCCAGTGGCAGAACCGCCTGCGGGCGCCCGACCTCGTCAACGAGGACGTCGAGCTCGACCGGATCGTGCACCAGCTCTACGTGCAGAGCCGGCGCTTCTCCATGACCGCGACCCTCGGGAAGAACGAGATCGTCGATCCCGACGGCCTTGACAGCTCGCTCTCCCAAAGCGTGACCCTGAGCTACCGGCCCTGGCGCCTGCTGACCCTGGGCGGAACCTACCGCGTCAGCGAACGGGACTTCGCCGTCGAGCTTTTCCCCCAGGTCGACAGCGAGTACTATTCGCTCGACGTTTCGCTGGAGCTCGGCGGCTTCAAGCTGCACGGCGAGGTCTACGAAGCGATCGATCGCTCCGGCGTCGGACCGGAGCGGACCAACCAGGGAGTGTCTTGGTCGATCTCACGCGGTTTCTCGGGCCTTTTGCCGATCGTCACGGCGCCCCAGCGCCGGGGAGTGATCCGGTGAGGCGAGGCCGGTCGCGGCCGGCATTCTGGCGGCCGGCGCTCCGGTTTCCGGCGAGCTCCCTGGCGGCGCTCGTCCTGGTCTCGGAGCTCCTCGGCGGCTGCAGCGGTGCGACGGTGGGGGTGGAGGGCTTCGACCCCGAGCTCTTCGCCTGGCCCCCGGAGGACCCCAGGGTGCGCCTCGTAAGGGTCGTCGCCCGGCGGCGCGACGCTGACCGCCGCGGGCTGCGCTCCTGGATCGGCAGCGACAAGAACGCGCCTCTTTTCAGGCGTCCCTACGGCGTCGCCTGGGCCGGCGACGACCTGCTGGTGAGCGACCCGGGGGCCGGGGTGGTCCTGCGGCTGACCGCCGGGCGCAAGATCCTGCGCTCGCCCGAGGGCCTCTTCGCGGGTCCCATCGGGGTGGCGGCCTGCCCCCAGGGGGTCGTGGTCACCGACTCCCAGAGCGGCAGAGTCGCCTTGCTCGACGATCGTCTCCACCTCGTGCGTTGGCTCGCCGAGGGGCTTGTCCGACCCACGGGCGTGGCCTGCCACGGGGGCGGGGTCTACGTCGTCGAGACCGGAGAGCACCGGCTCCTGCGGCTCGTGGCCGAGGGCTACGAGGTGGTCGCCGGCGGCCGGGGCGAGGAGCTCGGACACTTCAACTTCCCGACCGCCCTCACCGCCGACGGCGACGAGCTGTGGCTCGGCGACACGCTCAACTTTCGCGTCCTGCGCCTCGCGGCCGCGACGGGCGAAATTCTGGGAAGCTTCGGCGCCCTGGGCGACGCCCTCGGCGAGACACCCCGCATCAAGGACGTCGCCATCGACGCTGCGGGACACGTCTGGGTCTCCGACGCCCACCTCGACGGTGTGGCGATCTTTGACCGGGAGGGGACGTTTCTGATGAGCCTGGGCCGCACCGGCCAGGGACCGGGCGAGCTCTCCTTCCCGGCCGGCGTCGCAGCCCATCCCGACGGCCGCGTCGCGGTGGCCGACTCCATCAACCGGCGGCTCCAGATCTTCACCGTGATCGAGCCGCCGGCAACCGAACCCGCCGCGGGAGAGAATCGATGAACCCAAGCGCTTCGATCGTTCGCCCGGCCCACCGGGCCGCGACGCCGGTTGCGGCCCTCGGGGCCCTTCTCGCCGTGGCCTTCGGCGCCGGTGGGCCCCTGGCCGCGCAGCAGGGCCTGGTGATCGGCACCGTGCACAACCTGTCGGTCTCAGGCCCCGGAGAGATCAGGTCCCCGACTGAGACCGAGGTCTGCAAGTTCTGTCACATCCCGCACAACGCGGTCGTCCCGGCTCCCCTCTGGGGTCACGCGCTCTCCGACGTGCAGCGCTACGAGATGCCGGAGGTGCGAAGCGGCAGCGGCAACGTCCGCCGCCAGACACCGCAGCCCGACGGCGCCTCGCGCCTCTGCCTGTCGTGTCACGACGGCACCGTGGCCCTGGGCGACGTGGCCGGCAGTCGGCGGCCGATCCCGGTCACTGGCAGCGCCCAGCGCCTGGCGCCCGGCCGCAGGGGCTTTCTGGGGACGGACCTTTCCGGCAGCCACCCGATATCCTTCGTCGTCGACGGGACCGAGCCCTCTGGGAGCGGCCGCGACATGGGCCTGCGGCCCCTGGGCGCCATCCGCAGCGACGGCGACGTCCGGCTCGACGAGAAGGGCAAGATGCAATGTACGACCTGCCACGACCCGCACAGCGACCGCTACTACATCCCCGGCAGGGTGCCCCGCTTCTGGGTCAAGCCGACGGTCGACGAGGTCTGCCTCACATGTCACGACCTGCGGTGAGACGGCTCGCGTGGCTCTTGGCGACGGCGTGTCTGACGGCCTCCGGCGCCGCCGGGCAGTCGGTCAACCCCCACGTCGACGTCACCTTGAACCCCGGCGGCTGCCTCTCCTGCCACGAGGGGCACGGGATGTCGCGCTCGCCGATGCTGGCCGACACCCAGGTCGAGGTCTGCAACCGCTGTCACGGTAGCCGTACGGAGCTGAGCCGGCAGATCTTCGAAGGGCGTCTGGGCTCCTCCGTCGAGCCCCCGCTGCTTTTCAACGTCTTCTCCCAGCCTTTCAGCCATCCGCTGAGCGAGCGCGCCTTCTCGCGCCTGGAGCCCAACGTCGTGACCTGCACCTCCTGCCACTCGCCGCACCGCTCGATGCCTGGTGACCGCTCGGGGTCCATCTTGACGGGCACCCGCAAGCCGTCGCCGCGCGATCCCAGCCGTTTCGAGTTCGAGCTCTGCCAGGAGTGCCACGGCAGCGGCGGCGCCACCACCCGCAGCCTCGACGACGTCAGCCGCCTCTTCGACCTCTCCAACCGGTCCTACCATCCGGTCCAGGCCTCGGCGATGGAGCGCTCGCCCTCAGTCGTCGCGGCGCTCTCCGGACGCGAGGTCAACTGCACCGACTGCCACGGCAACAGCGACCCCTCAGGACCGCGGGGACCGCACGGCTCGGCGGTGCGCTACATCCTGCGGCGCGCGTACTCGACCAGCGACGGCGAGGAGTCGGTGATCGCCTATCGCCTGTGCTACACCTGCCACGTCCGGGAAAAAATCTTCGAAGACCTCTCGCCCTTTCCTCTCCACGAGACGCACGTGCGCGGCGAGGGGGCCTCCTGTGCCACCTGCCACAGCGCCCACGGCTCGATCAACAACCGCGCCCTCGTCCGCTTCGGCGAAGAGACGGTGATCGGCGGCGTGTCGCCGTCCGCGAGCGGCCGGCTGAGCTTCGAGTCGTCCTCTCCCGGCTCGGGTCAGTGCTACCTGACCTGTCATGGCGTCGACCACGACCCGATGGGATACGGCCTCGCCGCCGATCCCGCGGCCTGGATGCGCAACGGCTTCCCGCCGCGCCCGAAACAGAAGCCGTAGGCCGACTGCCTCAGCTCACGACTCCCGCGTGCGCGTGCGCGGGCGACTTCGCCGCGTCGATGACCTTGCGCATGGCCTCGGGGATGCCCAGGTGCCCGAGCTTCTTGACGATGAAGGAGCTTTTCATGATGAGCTTCATCGACGCGAGCATGTAGTGGCGCCGGAACTCGTCCGGGTACTTGTGAAACGACGCCATCTTCGGCATGTAGAAGTCGCGGTAGCAGCGGATCATCGCCTGGTCGATCTCGCGCAGCGTCATGGCGATCGGCTTGATGATCGGCTCGATCAGGTTGTATTGGGAGATGTCCTCGACCGCGATGTGGGGCTCGAGCTCCTTGTAGATCTGGGCGTAGGGCCAGGGCGTGATGGCGATGAAATGTGCCATGTCGGGATCGAAGTACTTTGCCGATTCTAGCGTCTGGCGCACGTGTTTTTCGGTCTCCTCGGGAAAGCCGAGAACGAACGACGTTTCCGAGAGCATCCCGTACTCGCGGATCAGCCGCACCGACTCGCGGCCCTCCTCGACCGAAGCGTGCTTGTTGACCCGGTCGAGAGTCGCCTGGTCGGTCGCCTCCAGGCCGACGTAGACGTGGATGATCCCCGCCGTGCGGTATTTGTGGAGGATGGCGCGGTCGCGGACGATGTCTCCCGCCCGCGTCTCCATCAACAAGTAGATCTCGCGCTGCAGGGAAATCAGCCGGTCGAGGAGCTCTTCCCAGCGGCCGGCGTCGGGGGTCGGGTACTCGTCCGTCAAGAGGATGACGTTGACGCCGTACTCGTCGTGGAGCCTCCGGATCTCCTCGACGACCGACGCCGGGTCACGACCGCGCCAGGAGCGGTTCCAGAACTCCTGCTGCGAGCAGAAGTTGCAGACGAAGTTGCAGCCGCGGCTCGTCGCCACGGCCCCGAGGCGAGACTTGGGGATGACGAAGTAGCGGTAGGTCGGCCAGTCGACGACCGAGAAGTCGGCCGGGTACTCCTCGAGGTCGGAGAGGAAAGGACGCAGGCCGCTGGTCTTGGCCGTGCCGTCCTCGGCGCGCCAGGCGAGGCCCATGACGGTGGTCGGATCGCCGCCGTTCGTCAGGGCGCGAAACAGCTCCTCGGTCGTCTTTTCGCCCTCGGCGCGGACGATGTAGTCGACCGGAGAGTCCTCGGTTTCTAGGACGTCTTTCCACATGAAGGACGGGTGGACGCCGCCGAGGATGTACTTGGCGTGCGGCACCTCTTCTTTGACCATGCGGCCGAGCTCGAGGCACATCGGCTGGGTGCAGGTGATGGCATAGGAGGCGACGTAGTCGGGCTGGCGCTCGCGCAGGGTTTGACGGATCTCGTCCCAGCCCACGAAGAGGCTCATGGCGTCGTAGAGCGCCGGCTCGACGCCGCCGCGCCGCGCCGCCTCGGCGACGTAGAGGAGGTTCAAGGGCAGCCAGCGTCCGGCCACCTCGACCACGCCGCAGTGGTAGGGCGGCGTCACCATCAAGAAGTTGGGCTTCGTCAAGCGAGATCTCCTTCCCCGGCCGGATCCGGTGCCTCGTCGAGCCGCTTGTTGAGGCGGACGACACCGATCAGCCCCCACACGGTCAAGGCTACCAGGGCGACGTGCTTCATGGCGAGGGCCGGGATCTGCGCGGTGCCGGCCTTGGGCAGCCATTCGTACTCCTGGTAGAAGTAGACGCGGACCACGCCGCCCAAAAGCACCCAGGCGAGACTCCCCCAGGCCACTTTGCGCAGGATCTCGACACCGCGCGGCGACGGCGGCCCCGGCCAGTGGTGGAGCGCAAGGCGCGCCATCACGCAGCTGGCGAAGAGGAAGGCCACCGCCAGGTCGTGGAAGTAGTTGTTCATCATCACGAAGATCGCTTCGATCATCTTGCTCCCCCTGTCAGGTGAGGTGTGCCGCGTGCCGTCGCCCTCTCGACGGCTTGGTCTCGGCGTCGCCCCAGGTGTGAACGATACACACCTTCCGGGGGTTCGTCACCACCCTTCGGGACAGGGCGCCGTAGGGCAGGACCGTTCTCACGTGAGGTGCAGCCGTAGGCCGATGTCGAAGATGTGGTAGGTGCTCCAGGCCGGGAAGTAGACGATGGCCCGGTAGCTCACCACCAGGATCACGAAAAGCGCCACGCACCACCCGGCCAGCCGGCGCCCTCCCCAGCCGGCGAGCTGCTGCATGTGGAGCAACGTTGCGTAGGCGAGCCAGGCCAGGAGCCCCAGCGTCTCGATGGGATCGAAGCTCCACCCCCGGCCGAAGAGCATGAACTTGTAAAGCGAGCCCGTCGTGAGCATCGCAGTGTGGAGGAAAAAACCCCATTGCAGGGTCTTCACCAGGGCACCCTCGACCTCCCGGCGGCCCAAGAGCGACGCCACCGCCCAGCCGGCGTTCGCCGTCAGGCAACCGAAGGCGGCCCAGGCGACGGCGGCGTGGAGGTCGACGACGAGCGACCGCTCGGAAATCGTGAGCGCGTAGACCGCCGTCTCGTAGCCTCGGCTGTGGGCGAGCACACCGGCCGCCACCCCCGCCGCCACCGCGCCGGGAAGCGCGCCGCTACGCCAGACGAAGGCCCCGGCGGCGAGCACCGCCAACGCCAACGACAAGGCGCTCTCCCAGACGCCGAAGATCGGCCAGTGCCCGGCCTCGAACCAGCGCAGGCACCAGCAGAGAGCCGCCAGGGCGAAGGCGAGCCAGGTCCAGACCGTGGCCAGCCGTGCCAGCCTGGGGACGCGCCAGGCGAGGAAACCGAGCAGGAAGCCCGCCGCGCAGACGCCGAGGAGGACGTCGTAGAGCCGTACCGCCGCCATTAGCCGGCCCTCCTCACAAGCTTCCACAGCAGGCCGGCGAGCGCCAGAGCGTAGCCCGCGAAGAGCACCGGCATCCCCGGATCGCGGACCACCGTGAGCTCTCCCCAGTAGCGGATCTCCGGAAAGCTCACGACCAGACCCTCGAACTCGAAGCCCTGCCCCGACTCGATCAGGGCGCCGCCCAGGTCGACGCGGCCGCGCCACACCCGCAGCACGACGCCCGGATTGCGCAGGTTGAGGGTCCGGGTGAAGGGCTCGCCCGCCTCGTCGCGGGCCAGATCCGGAAAGAGCTCGACGTAGAAGCGGTGCGGCAGGCCGGGCAGCCGGAAGAAGTCGCGCTGCCCCGGCGGAAAGACGTTGAGCTTGACGAAGGCCGTGTCGCGCACCTGTCCGCTCGTGTCGAGCAGCTCCCAACGCGGCGCGTAGCCGAAGCCGGAAAGACGCAGGTAAGTGATCGGATCCCAGAGCAACGGCCGATTGATCCGGGTGGCGGCCACCTCTCCGCCGGGAAGCGTGAGCCGTGCCTCCAGGCGCGTGAAGAGCATCTGGTCCTGCCAGAGCTCGGGCACAATCTCCTCGACGGTGAAATCCATCAGCGGGATGTCGAGAGAAAGGACTCGCGGCGGCGACTGGGAAAGGATCTGCTCCGGCTGGCTCGTGAAACGCTCGCCCGCGGCCACCCAAAACGAAGCCTCCTGGCGAGACGTGTAACTCAACAAGAAACCCAGGGCCACGAGAAGAAAAGAGCCGTGGAAGAGAAAGCTTCCCGGCTTGCTCTTGAGCTGCGGCAGACGGCGCCAAAAACAGACCACCGTGTTGAGCAAGATTAACAAGTAGACCAGGTGAAAAATCGTCAAACCCGCGATGTTTTTCACCACGTGCGGCGGCGTCGACGTCGCCCAGATCGCGAGCAGCGCCTGGTAGAGCGCCAGGGCCACCATCGTCACGATCGACAGCCGCCACGATCCCAGCCAGCGGCCGGCGTCGAGCGTCAGGCGGCGGCAAGCAAAGAGGACCCTATGGAGCATCCGTGGGCACCGGGCCGACGTTGAAGACGTGCTGAGTGCCTTCCATCACGACGTTCACGCCCCAGAACGAGATCAAGACGCCCAGAATGGCAAAAACCAGGATCCAGGCGAGCCGGCGCCCCTTCCAGTGGAGCGTGATTCGTAGATGAAGCGCCACGCCGTAGATCAGCCAGGAGAGAAGCGACCAGGTCTCGACCGGGTCCCAGGACCAGTAGGCGCCCCAGAGGTTCTTGGCCCAGATCGAGCCGGCGGCGATCATGATCGCGTCGGTGATGAAGCCGAAGACCGTGGAGCGGAACATCAGCTCGTCGAGCTTTTTCGTCTGCTCCTCGGGAGGGGGCTCTTTCCCCTTGCCCGTCTTCACCAGGTAGACGATGCCGGCGCCGCAGGCCACCGTGTAGGCGCCGTAGGCGAGCCAGGCGAAGAAGATGTGGATGTAGAGCCAGAAGCTCTGCAGGACCGCCAGCATCGGCCGCTCGGCCGTGTCGGACATCGCGCCCCAGCCCATGACGATGAGCGCGAAGGGCAGGGTACCGGCGGCGAGCAGCGGGTAGCGTTCGCGCCAGGCGGCCCAGAGCGTCATGGCGACGATGAACCAACCGCCCATGAGGGCGTTCTCGAAGTCGCCGATGGTCGGCACGTGGCCGGTCGCGATCCAGCGCCAGGCGACGAGCACCGTGTGGACCAGGAAGGTGAAGCCGATCCCCCAGGGGGCGATCTTTCCGACCCGCGGCTTGTCGAAAACCCGATCGTAAAGCTGGGCCGCCACCATCAGGGCGTAGAGCACCAGGCAGGACCAGAACAGAGTCGCGTAGAGACCTTGCATGTCGGAGATCCTAGCACAGCCACGGGCCACGGCTCGCGCGGATCCCAGGGCCGGGTGAGCCGGCCGTCGACCTCCAGGTTCCTGCCGATCTTGCCCGTGAGCTCGGCAAGCAGGTGTAAGCTTGAGCTGGACGCCACAACGGAGATCCCGAAGGAGATGCGAAATGAAGACGCCTCTTGCCCCCAACGCTTTGCGGCGGGCGTTGGGGTTCTACCCCGTCCTCGCCATGCTCGGGACGGTTCTTCTCACGCCGGCCACCGCGATGGCCCAGAAGAGCGCGCCGTCGCCGAAGACCAAGGAGGTTCGACCGGTTGCGATCGACTGGGTGAGCGCTCTCGAGAAACACTCCCCCGAGATCGGCCGCGACCTCGCTTTCACCTGCCCGGCCGCGGGAGCCCCGCTTCCCGGCACCGTCTGGGGTACGCGGATCTACACCTCCGACTCCTCGATCTGCGCCGCCGCGGTCCACGCTGGGAGGATGACGCCAGAGGAGGGCGGTACGGTGGTCGTGCGCGTCCTCGCGGGCCGCGACTTCTACCACGGTAGCGCCGCTCACGCCGTCACGAGCCAGGACTACGGCGACGGCTGGGAGATGAGCTTCGCCTTCCTCGACCGTTCCGGTGCAGCCTACGAGGGGGACGTGACGACCCTCGGCTGGGCGGCGACCGCCGAGATCCTGCGTCCGAGGGCGGGCGAGAGCCTGACCCTTCACTGCCCGCCCGGCGGCGAGCCGGCGGGGGTCTGGGGGACGGAGATCTACACCGACGACTCCTCGATCTGCACCGCCGCGGTCCACGCCGGCAAGATCACCCTGGGCGAGGGCGGGCTCGTCACCTTGAGGATCCGGCACGGACGCGACGCCTACCAGGGCAGCCAGAGAAACGGCGTTCGGAGTGAAGACAACGGCCGCTGGAAAGGAAGCTTCTCGTTCAACTGAGCTGCCAGCGCGAGGACGAGGTGAGCTCGGTCAGTAGCGTCGCGATCTCGTCGCGGAAGCGTTCGGGGAAATGTTCGCTATGTCCCGCGAGCCGTAGCGTCGCCCCCGTCTCTTTCGCCGACCGCCGCGGGGGGCATCTTGAGCTCACCGCTACTCGGAAGTCGATTCGGGTCTGACGCGCAGTCCCCGATGGCTCCTCTTTTGCCCGGGATAACCGCGGCCATTTCAGACTTGTAAGTCTTTTATCTGCGGCGAAGAGCGAGAAAGTGGCGATGGGAGGTCTCTTGCTGCGAACCAAGAGCGGCCATTCCAGAAAGGGAAGTCTTTTGCCCAGGGCAAAAGACTTCCAATCGGCGTTTGTTCGTCTTTTGCCTGGGGCAAAACGGCGGCCTTGAAACATTTCGTCTCACATTTCCGGGCCAAAGGCTCGCCAGTGAGTCCGAAAAAGACGTTTTGCCCGGCCGAGGACGTCCCTGTGCCGTCAGATCGCACTGATTTGCCCGCAAAAGAGAAAATTTTCAGGGCTGGAGGCCATTTTTCCGGGGCAAAAGACATCCCGTCCTGAAAAATGGGCTCTTAAATCGGGCAAAACGGGCCTGTCGGCGTTACCGGGCCGATTTTCAGGAGAGCTTGACAAAGATTGTCACTTTTTGGCGAATTCGTCCCGATTTCGGACGGCGCCGGTGAATCCCGGCGGTTTTTCGCTGGGAGCGCCGGCATCCTGCCGGCTCTCCTGGGTGTCGAAAAGGTCCTGGCCCAGGATCGGTGTCAGCCGATCGGAGTCAGCTAGAAGTCCCCGGCACCGCCGCTCTTCTTCTCGAAGCTCCCGGAGGTCCGCCAGGCCATGACCAACGACTACAGGGATTCGAAGACGACTACGTGTCGGGATCTGCCCGCATGATCGAGGCCGCGGAGCGCGGTTACCGTCTCGACCCCTGCCGCCACCTCCCCGACGGGAGCTTGCCACCTGCGGCGGGGCTGTAGAAACGCCGCAGCTCGTCGCCGCGCTCGTCGATCACCGCGACGAGCCGACGCGGCAGCCCTCGGTTGTAGTGGCGCTCGCCGGGGTTGTAGTCGCAGGAGTCACGGGTGAGGTGCGTCTCAAAAACGCTTCGAGCGTCTTGAAGTGCCCTCCTC
>CBDUYN010000051.1:0-54668 GCA_965371445.1 uncultured bacterium
CTACACCCGCGGAGACTTGAATCGTCCCGTCGAGGAGATCCTCACGATCCTCCTCTCCCTCTTAAGAGGTGCCACCCTCTTCGCGCCGTACTGCGGCGGTACGCCGCGTGACTCTGGAAGAGCTCGCGGCCGAGCCGGTGCCGGCCGACGCGGCCCTCGACGGCGTGCCGCTCCCGAGAGACCCGAACCACCTCGCCTACGTCATCTACACCTCGGGATCGACCGGCCGGCCGAAGGGCGTCGAGGTGAAGCGCGCCGGGGTGGCAAACTTCCTCGACGCCATGGCCCGGAGCCTCGGGGTCGGCGAGGACGACGTCCTCGCCGCGGTCACCACTCTGTCGTTCGACATCTCGGTGCTCGAGCTCCTGCTGCCGCTCACCACAGGCGGACGCGTCGAGGTCGTGCCGCGCGCCGTGGCGGGCGACGGGACGGCGCTCGCCAAGCTCCTCGAAGACTCACGGGCGACCCTCCTCCAGGCGACGGCCGCCACCTGGCGTCTGATCCTGGCGGCGGGCTGGGAGGGACGGCCGCAGCTGCGGGCTCTCTGCGGCGGCGCGGCCCTCGACCCCGAGCTGGCGGCGGCTCTCCTCGGGCGCCCGGCGGACCCGGCCGCGGCGACGGATCCGAACGTCCGGCACCGGATGTGCGGAGGACGCTGAGGTGAGGGGATCACTCGATCCGCGGCAGGCCGACGCTCGTGCGCCACTCGTTGAGGAGCTTGTGCCAGAGCTTGGCGTTCTCGAGGCTGGGGACGATCTTCCCCTCGGGCATCAGCGCCTCAGCTCCGCCGGATGGTGCTCGCCCAACCAGGCCTTGGCCTCCTCGAAACGGTCCGGGGGATCCTCGGCGGAGTCAACGAGGGTGCCTTCGACCTTGCCCGCGTCGTTGAAGTAGTAGGTGATGCGCACCAGCTTCGGGGGCAGCTCGATCCATCGGTAGAAGTTGTTGGTCTCGCGGACGACGACCGCGACGGCGTTGCCCTCGACGGTGATGTCGTGGGGCACGGAGCCGCCTACCGGTTCCTCCTCCACTTCGCCCTCGACGCCCATTTGACCTTGCCCCGGGTTAAAACCCGGGCCTGGACCCTCGCGTCCCTCCGCGACGAAGAGAAACGCTGGATAGGGGCGCGATGGAGGTCGCCTGGTGTAGGATAGGAGCCATGACGATGCCCGCCCTCAAGCCTCTGCTGATCGACGACTTCCTGGAATGGGACAGCGGCGACGACCGCCGTTACGAGCTCGTCAACGGTGTCCCGGTGGCGATGGCGGCCCCCAGCGCCGCCCACCAGATCCTCGCGGTCAACTTCGGGTACCACCTCAAGGACGCTCTCAAGGATCAACCGCCCTGCACAGCGAGAGCGGAAGCCCCCATCGCCGTCGAGGACTCTGACGACACCTGCCACGTCGCCGACCTGGCCGTGACCTGCCACCCTCACGAGCCGGGCCAACGGCTGACTCCCGAGCCTCGGGTCATCGTCGAGATCCTCTCGCCGTCCACCGAGAACAAGGACCGCAAAGTCAAGCTGCCGGACTACCGGGCGATTTCGTCGGTCCGGGAGATCGTCCTGGTGGACCAGCAACAGCTCTACTGCGAGGTTCACCGCCGCCTGCCGGACGGCCGCTGGTTGACGGACCTCCTACGTCAGGAGGACGCTCGCCTGCGTCTCGAGAGCATCGGCTTCGACCAGCCCCTGTCGGAGATCTACGTTAACGTCCAATTCGAGGACGCGTAGCTCGGGGCGTCTTGAACGGTCATCCCGCAAGCTGGGTGGCAAGCGGATCGCCGCCCGGGTCAAGCAGACGCAAACCGTCGAGATGGGCTGGGGGACGATCCGGAAGGGCAACCTGGGCCCCGGCTTCGCGGCCGAGGAATTCCTGACCGCCCGGCTCGCGATGGACCGGGAGATGCTGGCCAGTACCGCGACCGAGGGCGACCAGCGCCCGTTCGCCTCCCGCTTCGGCGCCCTCCAGGCCGAGTTGGTCCGGCAACTGAAGGCTGAGCCCGGCGTCTTGGGGGTGACCGTCGCGGCGGCGGTGCCCGGCGAGGAGCCGCCTTGTGAAACGGGTGGAACCTCCTGGGGGAACCTCCTGGGGGACTAGATTTCGCCTTCCCGGTCGCCGAAATCAGGGGGGGACCCGAGCGCCCATTCCGGACTTGGACGTCTTTTGCCCGGGAAAATCGCGAACATTTCAGACTAGTAAGTCTTTTGTCTGCGGCGAAAAGCGAACAAGTGGCGCTGGGAGGTCTTTCGCTGCGGGCTCAGAGCGTCCATTCCTGAAAGGGCGGTCTTTTGCCCTGGGCAAATAAGAACCAAACGGCGTTGGCTTCTTATTTGTCCGGGGCCAAACCGTGGCCTTGCAACATTTCGTTTCACATTCCCGGGCACAAGGCTCGCCAGTGAGGCCGGAATGACCGTTTTGCCCGACCGAAGACTTCCATGTGCCGTCAGATCGCTCCGATTTGCTCGCAAAAGAGAAAAATTTTGAGGCTGGAGGCTCGTTTTTCAGGGCAAAAGACGTCCCGTCCTGAAAAATGGGCTCTTAAATCGGGCAAAACGGGCTTGCCAGCGTTACCAGGCCGATTTTCAGGAAAACCTGACAAAAATCGTCACTTTTTGGCGAATCTGGCCCTTCGGCGGTGGGAGCGAATGGACCCCACCACCACAGGACCTCACCACCACAGCGACTATGACGGCAACATCGCCCGCAACACGCTCTTCCAACTTGGAATCTCAAAGCCTCGAACTCGTCATCGCTCAGCTGGAACACCACCCCGGTGCGGACGTTCGAGAGCGGACACATCTCGAGGGGAATCCTATCGAGTCGGTGCCACCCACTTCGGCGGGTGAAGCGGTGGAGGCGCTGGCCGGGGCCGGCGACCTCGTCCCCCAGGCCATGGCCGAGCTGACTCGGGGTCAGGCGTTGCTGGCCCTGGAACGTCCTGACGCCGCTCTCGCAAGCCCGAACGGGCTCTCCCCTTGGCGCGCGGCGGAGCCAGCCGAAATCCGGTCTCTCCTTGACAAAGCCACGCCTTTTGCGGTACCCTGCAGGGCTCAGGCGAGGAATACCCCCATGCGACACATCCCAGTCAACACCTACAGCGCTCTCCCGGATTCCCGGGGAGGAGTGTCGGGAGACCCGGACTAGCTACGTCGCACCACGAAGCACGAATTCAAAAGCCCTGGGTCCCTGGAAGGACCCGGGGCTTTTTCATTAGGGGGAAAGGACGCCATGAGCCACTTACCCGAGATCGACATCTCTTACCGCCGCATCGCCGAGATCACCGCCCCGGTGATGGTCCACCATCTCAGCTACACGGCGATGGGCGTCATCGACACGATGATGATCGGCCATCTCGGCGTGACCGCCCTGGCCGCGGTCGGGCTGGGACACTTCATCGCCCTCTGGTTCCTGGTCGCCGTCGAAGGGATGATCACCGGATTGACCACCCTGGTGGCGCAGGCTGTAGGCGCTAGAAATACTCAGGCGGTGGGCGTCGCCCTCTGGCAGGGTACCTACCTGGGTCTCGTCCTGGCGGTCGGCCTGGCGGCTCTCTGGCCGCTCGTGCCATGGATCCTCGCCTGGACCGGCGCTTCGCCCGAGGTGCTCCGGATCGCCGACGGATATGTGCAGATTCGGCTGCTGGGCGGAGTGGGCTTCGCCCTGCTCCTGGTCGGTGAGAATTTCTACCGCGGGATCGGACGCACCAAGATCATGATGGGGTGCGGGTTCGCCCAACTGGTGCTCAACTGCTCCCTCAACTATCTCCTGATCTTCGGCAAGCTCGGCGCCCCGGAGCTCGGAGCGAGAGGCGCGGCCTGGGGCACGGTCCTCGCTCAGCTCGCCGTCGGGACGTTTCTCTTCCGGCGGGTCCTCCACCACCGGGATTTCGAGGTCCGCGGTTCCTGGCGCTTTGCGCGAGGCGTGTTCGCGAAGCTCGTGCGCCTGAGCTTTCCGATCGCGGTCCAGTTCTTCCTGGGAATGGGAGGCATCACGATCTTCTTTGCCTTCGTCTCAAGATTGGGGGACGCCGAGATGGCCGCGACCAACATCGTCGTCCAGGCTTGGAGCGTCGCCTTCATGGGTGCCGTCGCCCTCGCCACCGGCGCGACGGCTCTGGCCGGCCAATGTATCGGCGCCCGGCGAGAGGGCGATGCGCGAAGGGCCGTCCACCGCGTTTTGAAGCTCGGCTACGCACTGATGGGGATGATGGCCATCGTCTACGTCTTCTTGCCGGAGCGGCTGATGGCGCTTTTCGTCGACGGGGAGGACCTCGAACGCCTCCTCCCCCTCGCCCGGCCGCTTTTCGTGATCGTCGTCTTCTGTCTGGTCCTCGACATGGTCAACGAGGTGCTTTCGGGAGCCATGCGAGGTGCCGGCGACACAAAGGTGCCGATGTGGATCGACGTCGGCAGCGTCTACCTTCTGTTCATACCCGCTCTCTTCGTCGTGACGCCTCGGTTCGGCCTGATCGGAACGTGGTCCTG
The DNA here is from genome assembly GCA_965371445.1 of uncultured bacterium. Classification (GTDB taxonomy): domain Bacteria; phylum Acidobacteriota; class Thermoanaerobaculia; order Multivoradales; family J023; genus DASWIG01. The sequence continues at coordinate 4,487 of CBDUYN010000051.1, forward strand.
CCTGGCTCTGCACCTGGCGGTGATGACGGTGTTGCTGGGGTTGCGTTTTCGGGGCGAAGCGTGGCTCAAACCGCCTCTGGAGTAGGGCGGTGATCCGCAAGGCGGCGATTCGCCGAAGCGTCGCGAGACGATCCCCGAGGAGGCCCGGTTGGCGACGCTGTAGGCGAATCGAATCGCCCCTTCAGTCCTCCTCGAGCCCCGCCACCCGAGTGACCCCGGGGGTGAGCCCGAGGAACCGTGGCTGGCGGCGGACGCTACCGCAGGTCGATGTCGCGGCAGGCCTTGAACGCCTTCTCGGCCGTTTCGTCGCGCTCGATGCGGCCGCGGATCTCGGCCACGGTGTTGTTCAATCCTCCGAGGCGGCTCTCGACCTCACCGATCAATTCCTGATCGGCGGCGACGAGCTCGGCTTCGCGGACCCTCTCGTAGCGTAGGCGCGGCGATGGGGGGACGTCGCCCGCCAGAACCGGATCGACCGGCCGGCCGTGGAAGCTTGCCAAGAGACGCAGGCCCTGGTCGTCCGGGAAGACGCCCAGCGCCTCGTCGAGGATGGCGACGGCCCGGGGATCGCCGGCCTTGCGATCGAGCTGCGCCAGCTCCTGGTAGGCCAGGACGCGCCAGGCGTCGTCGTGAGCGCCGCGGGCGACGCTCTCGAAGTCGGCGCGGGCGGCGCGTGCCTTGCCCAGACGCGCCAGGTTGACGCCGCGGCGCAGGCGGATCTCCGGATCGTCGCCGTGGTGCTTGAAGAGCTTGACCAGCAGATCCAGGGCCTGCTTGTGACGCCCTAGCTTCTCCTCGAGGAAGGCGGCCCAGTAAAGGGCGGCGTAGCTCTGCGGCGTCAGCGAGACGGCGTGCAGGGCGTCGTCGCGGGCCATCTCGATGAGCGCCAGGTAGCTCTGGCTCGAGAGGCGGGCGGCGATCGCCACCAGCATCTGCGAGTTGCGCCGCCGGGCCTCGGCGTGGGGCTCCGAGCGCAGCGGATAACGCTCCAGCACCAACTTGTATCGTATCTTCGCTCCCTTCGCCAGCCACGGCTGGTCGGCGGTGGTGTGGGTGATGAAGACCTGGACGTAGAAGAAGGTCAGGGGCAGCAGGCCCTCGGGCCCGAGCTCGCTGACGCTCTCGAGCAGGTAGTGGTCGAGCTCCACGATGCAACGCCCCGCGGGGGAGATCGTATGGCCCCGCGCCGACGTCGCTGGCTGGCTTCTGATCTTCTGCATCGCCTTCTGGTTGCCCGCCAGACTCCTGAAAACCTTTTCTTCGAAGACGGCGAATTGGCGGGGTGCGTCGGCGTTCGTGCCGCTGCTCCAGCTCTCGAGGAGCAGCAGGTAGTTGCTGGCAGTGGCCGTGGCGTTGCCCGACGGCTGACCCTGGGCGCCGGCGGCGGCCGCCAGGAGGAGGCCGAGAACGGCGAGCAACGTTCTGAGCTTATTCATCGACATATCCCTCCCGGGCCCGGACCCGCGCGCCCTGGTATTTGACCGAGACTTCCACTTGGCGCCAAGCGCCGTCGTGGCGCTTCGGGTCGGGGTAGTAGCCGAGGGCGTACTGCTCGCGGAGCTCCCGCAGGATCTCCCGGAAGGGGGCCTCCACCTCGTTGACGCCAGCGATGCGGACGACCCGCCCGCCGCTGCGCCGCACGATGCGCTCGAGGCGCTGCCAGACACGCCGTAGCTTGCGCTTGTCGCGCCACGACGTCAGCGGCCCGTACCGATGGTGATGCGCCGCGCATCGTAGCTCGATTTCCGGGCCCTCGTCGGAACGCCGCACCCAGTAGAGGATCGCTTCGCTGCGCCGTGCCGCCTCCTCGAGCTGGTCGACGTCGAGGACGCTTTGCAGGTCCCAGCCGTCGCTGAGCAGGACGAGGACCCGCCGTCCCTGGCGCTCCTCGAGCATGTGTAGGCCGAGGTAGAGGTGGTCGAGGACCGCGGTGCCGCCCTGTGCTTCGGCGGTCGCGTCCAGTACCGCCGCCGAGTCGGGGCCGTGCCAGGCGGTGGCCTCGAGGATGCGGTCCGAGTAGACGACGACCCGCGCCTCGTCGTACTCCCGCATGCCGTCGACGAAGCTCCGCGCTCCGGCCAGGGCGAGCTCCAGGCGTCCGCCCCGCATGCTGCCGCTGCCGTCGAGCAGGAGGACGGCGGTGAAAGGGATGTCGCCGCCCTCGAAAGTGACGAGCTTCTGGGGCCGTCCCTCGTCGTAGACCGTGAAGTCGCCGTGCTCCAGGCCGAGGACTCGCTCCCCCTTGCGGTCGCTGACCATGACGTAGAGCTGGCGCAGCCCCAGGTCGACCTCGTCGTGGACGACGACGGCGGGATAGCTCGCCGCCGTTCGGGCGACGACCTCGCCGTCGGTGCCGCGGACGATCACCTCCAGGCGGCGGTTGCGGTTCTCGGAGCCGACGTCGATGCGCATCTCGTAGGGCGGCGCGTCGAGGATGCCGACGCTGCGGCCGTCGAGGAGCAGCTCGACGCGGGCGCCGGCGTCGACTTCGAGGGCGACGTCGACCTGGTCGAAGAGGGGGGTGCCGGCCGGCGGGCGTACGATCGATACCGTCTGCTCGGACGCGACCTGGGCGGCGGCGCCTGCCGCCGCCAGGGCAGCGAGGACGAAGACCAGGATCCGCGGCCGACTCTGCCAGGCACAGGCGCGGCGTTCGGCGTCCTCGGCCGGGGACAGTCTGTCCCCGGAGGGAACGTCCTTCAGCGAGCTCATGGTCGTTTCTTCCTATTCTGCCGTGTGCTTCAAGGCGACCTCGCGGGAGAAGAGAGCAAGCGGCGTGCCAGAATCGGCCACCGCGCATTTACCTCAAAGCCCCGCCGCCCGCGCGAACGCCTTGCCGCGTTCCTCGAAGTTGCGAAACGCGCCGTAGCTCGGCGCCGCGGGCGAAAGCAGGACGACGCCGCCCGCCGGTGTCTTGCGTCGTGCCCAGCCCACCGCCTCCTCGAGGTCCGCCGCCTCGAGCAACTCGGGACGCGCGGCCCCGAGCGAGCGTAGCTCGGCGGCGATCCGCCGTCCCGAGTCCGGCAGGGTGGCCACCGCCTCGACACCCTCCGCGACGAGAAACCGCGCCAGCTCGCCGTAGTCAAGGCCACGGTCGTACCCCCCGAGGAGCACCGTCGTCGGACGTGACGCGTAGGTTCGGAGCGCCGCCATCGCCGACTGCGGTGTCGTCGAGATCGAGTCGTCGACATAAAGGACGCCGTCCCTCTCGCCCACCGGGCAGAGCCGGTGCGGCAGGCCGCGGAAGGCGGTGAGGGCCGGCACCGTCTTGGCGGCGTCGTGGCCCAGGCATTCGACCGCCGCGAGCGCCGCGCAGGCGTTCTCGTGGTTGTGGTGTCCCGTAAGAGCCATCCGGGAGACGTCGACGAGCGTCCGGCGACCGCGTCGCAGCGCGCCGCCCTCGACGTGAAAGCCCGCGCGGTCGTTGAAGTAGACAGCGCCTTTCACGTCGCCCAGGAGCTCCTTGGTCTCCTGGTCGGTCCGGTTGAGGACCGCCTGGCCCCGGTCGAGGCCGTTCACCAGGCGGACCTTGTCGCGGTAGTAGGTCTCGACGTCGCCGTGCCAGTCGAGGTGCTCGGGGTAGAGGTTCAAGAGCACCGCGACGTCGGGGTCGGCGTCAAGGTCTGCCGTCTGATAGCTGGAGAGCTCGACCACCCAGGCGGTCGGCTCCCGCTCGGGCTCGTCGAGGAGCGGCCGGCCGATGTTGCCCCGCAGCTCCACCTCCTCGCCCGCCGCGCGCAGCAGGTGGGCGAGAATCGACGCCGTCGTCGACTTGCCCTTCGTGCCGGTGACGGCGAGGACGCGTCCTGGCCGCGGCTCGGCAAACCACAACCGCGTCGCCGAGGTGACGGTGACGCCGCGGCGGCGAAGCGCCTCGACCTGCGGACGGTAGAGGCCGATCCCCGGCGACTTGACGACGACGTCGAAGCCGTCGAGCGCGGCGACGGCGTCGGGACCCGTCACCAGCTCGGCGCCGCAGGCGTCGGTCAGGGTCTCGGACGTCGGCGGCGCCTCGTCGACGATCGTTATCGGCTGCTCCGGCAGCACGCGCCGGAGGGCACGCAGCGTCGCGCGCCCTTCGCGGCCGAAGCCCCAAAGGGCGACGCGGCGTGTGTCGAGGTCCCGCAGACGCATCACGCCGGGCTCCGCGGCGGCGGGATCCGCGGCAGCATCTGCCGGTAGCGGTCCGGCAAGGTTTCGAGAGACGCCGGCGAGAGATGCTCGCCGAGCGGACGCGCCGGCGAGACGCGCGGCCGCAGACGCTTTATGACCGCGTCGTCGCGCCACCCGGGCGAGGCGGCGAGGTGGGCGAGCGCCGCCCGGCACTCCTCGACCTCGCCGACGCATTCGAAGGGCTTGTGCCCGCCGATCTCCAGAAGGTCCGCGAAGCCCTGCTCCTGCGCCGGATCGTCGAGCAGGTTGCCGCCGAAGATCCGGATCAGCTCGTCGCGCGCCAGGAAAGGCGCCAGGGCGAGGAAGACGAAGCGGCACTTCGGACAGTCGCGGCACCAGCGTCGGCCGCGCCGCGGCTCGTCGAGGCGAAACGCCGTGTTACAGCTGCGAAAGACCTCGTGGTAGCCGCGCGTCACGCGGCTGAACGCGGCCGCGATCGCCACCTCGGAAAGCGGACGTAGAAAGGAGAAGTAACGAAAACCCGGCAGCATCTCCCGTTCGTTGAGCTCGCCGAAGTCGCGCTCGAACTCACTCGATTTCGAGTACTGGTGATTGATCGACTGTCCCTTCCAGGAGAGGTTTGCCTCGTCGGCCGAGCGTTCGTTCGAGAGCGCCGCGGCGTCGAAGCCGTAGAGGACGGCCGAGGTGGCGAGCAGAAAGGCGATGATCGCCGAGATCGGCACGTGGCCGTTGATCGCGCCGCGTTCGTTCAGCTCCAGGAGCGCCGGCGAGATTCGCCGGGAGACGACGAGGCGCTCGACACCCGCGACGCGGGCGGTCTCGCGGATCGGCGCGTAGTCGCCGACCGAGAAGAGCACCATGGGCTCGCCCGCCGTCTTCAAGGCCTCGATCGTCACCACCGAGTCCTTGCCGCCGCCCACGGGGACCGCGGTTCGCCGCGGCAGGGCGAGCGGCACGGGCCGGGCCTCGACGGCATCCCGCGCGGGGAAGCGGATCCGTCCGCGCAGGTCGAGGTCGTTCTTGTAGGCGAGCTCTCCGAGGCCGAGGAGGTAGAGCTTGTCGAGGAAGCTCGCGGTCGACGCCGCGAGCCCGCCGGTCTCGACCACGATCTCCGGCGCCCGTGTCTCTGAAGACGGTGCCTCCGGGGACAGTGCCGCCTTGTAGTAGCTGATCCCGGCGACGAGGTGGAGATGCCTCAGGCAGCGGTCGAGGGCGGCTCGGCCCGCCTCGTCGGCGGGCATGGATCCGCCGGCGAAGGTGACCTCCTCGGTGAAGCGGTGGGAGCCGTCGTCGAAAGCGTAGTCGAGGCGTGCCGTCATCGCCGCCTCGTCGAAGCCGTAGGAGACGAAACGGAAGGCGCGGACCGCGGACGCGTCGAACCTCATGGTGGCCGGCATCTTAGCAGCACCAAGTGTGAGCCATTCCACAAAAACGCTGTGACTCCTGCCATAGCCCGGCGGCAAGATATTTGCTTGGATACATAGGTTGAGGGGGCAAACGACCACCGAGGAGAGAGCATGAAAGCCCACCGATGGATCCTTCCGACGATACTGCTACTGGCCTCTGTCGCGATGCCCGCCCTCGCCGACGACGGCGAGTGCTCCTGTAGCTACAGCGAGCTGACCCTGGTCTACAACGGCGACGAAGCCGCCGAGGTGTCGGTGCAGCAAACCGTCCGAGGCGGCAAGAACGAGACGATCTTCAATGAAGAAGTCGAACCCGGCGAAGAATTCACCCTCGTAGGAGCCGACGACGGGAAGCTCGGCCCGACGGTGCGCATCCGGGTCAACGGCAAGATGAACACGACGATCCGCACCAACTGCTCCGTCGATCTCGAAGAGGGCTACACGCGCGGGGACTTTACGGTGGTCGAGGCGGAAGAGGCCGAGTGTGACGGCGAAGACGACGGCGAAGACGAGTGCGAAGACGACGGCGAAGACGAGTGCGAAGACGACGGTGAAGACGACGGTGAGGACGACGGTGAGGACGACGGCGAAGACGACGGCGAAGAGGATCCCGACTGTGACGAATGCGAAGGTCAGGTCTCGGAGCTGACGCTCGCCTACCACGGTGAGCTTCCCGCCCAGATCAGGGTCACCCAGCGGGTGAAGAATGACCACCGGGTGTTGATCTACAACGAGCTTCACGAGACCCGCGAGCGCAACGTCACGATCGAGGGCGCCAACTCGAAGGGGACCCTCGGACCGAAGATCCGCCTCGTGGTGGACGGCCACGTGGCCGGACGGATGCACACAAGCTGTGAGGAAGCGATCGGCCCCGGCCTCCGATCGGGTCCCTTTGAGGTGATCGAGGGCTACAGCCGCAAGGGCGGCCGGCTCTGTCCGCTCACCGAGGACGGCGAAGACGGCGGCGGCGACGGTGCCGAGCCCGACTGCGCCGCGTGCGACGGCCAGGTCACCGACCTCGCACTGCGCTACAACGGCGACGCGAAGAAGGCCCACGTCGAGGTCACGCAGCGCATCCAGGGCGTCGAGGTGACGATCTTCGACGAGCTCGTCGCCCAGGGCGACTCCTTCTCGGTCTACGGCGTCAGCAAGCAGGAGACGCTCGGTCCGTGGATTCGGATCTACGTCGAAGGCGAGCGGGTGGGGGCGATCCACACCAGCTGCTCCGAGCCCATCGGCGCGGGCCTGGTCCTGGGCGACTTCGAAGTCATTGACGGTTCCAGCCGCAACGGCGGCCGCCTCTGTCCCCTGCCGGCCGGGGAAGAGGAAGATCCGGAGACCGGCGGATGATTTGACTGCGGACCGCGGGGATCTTGCTGCTCCGTCCCCGCGGTCCCCGGCTCCTCAGTACCTTCCCTTCGGGGCTGCGGTGTGTGTCCTTGTCCTCTTGCCCACCGCAGCCCCTTATCTTTTTCTCTTCGCCCACGATGGCTGGGTGAAAAAGTTGGGCGATGGATGATCCGTTTCGGCGCCGTTTTACGCGTCCTTTCCCACGAGCCACCTCCCCGTTCGGAGGCGGAAAGGAGCCGGCGCTTTGTTGTTGACCACGCCCGTTGAAACCGGAGCCTCTTTGAAGACGCTTGTGCTGACCGACCTGGTGCGTTCGACGCATCTGATCGAGGAGCTGGGCGACAGCCGGACGGCCGAGCTGTTTGCGCGCCACGACGCCATGGCCCGGGAGCTCGTCGCGTGCCACGAAGGGTTGGAAATCGACAAGGCGGACGGTTTCTTGCTGCTTTTTGACCGACCGCTGGGCGCGGTGTGCTTCGCGCTCGCCTACCACGAGGAGCTGGCGCGCTGGGGCGAAGAATCGGGAATCGAGCTGGCGGCTCGGGTCGGCATCCATCTCGGCGAGGTGTTCTTGCGCACCAACCCGTCCGAGCACGTGGCACGAGGGGCGAAGCCGATCGAGGTGGAGGGCCTGGCCAAGCCGATCGCCGCGCGGCTGATGTCGCTCGCCGAGGGCCACCAGACGCTCCTGACCCGCGGCGCTTTTGAGCTCGCCCGCCGCGCCGCGGTCGATCGGGCGCTTCTGGGCCCGCAGGTCTCCTGGGTCTGCCACGGCGCCTACCGGGTCGCGGGGTTGGAGCTGCCGTTGCGGATCTTCGAGGTCGGTGTCGAGGGCTTCGCTCCGTTGACTCCCCCCGCCGACACCGCCAAGGCGCGCCAGGCCCAGGGAGAGGGGACGCTTGCGATGCAAGTCGACTCCCACCGGCTCTCCGAGGAGGCTTATAAGCTACGTTCCCGGTCCCGCGAAGAGCCGAAGGCCCGAGAAGCTCAGATCACCGGCGGCGGGCCTTTGGCCGCGGCACACCGCGGCGCCGCGGTCCCGGACGCCGCGCCCCCGGCCCGCTGGCGGTGGTGGGCGGCGGCGTTGGCGGCGGTCGTGATCGTCGTCCTCGTCCAGGAGCATCGAATCGCGCGTGTGAGCCGGGACGCCGGACAGATGGCCGAACGCGCCGCCCAGGCCGAGCGGCACGCCGTGGAGCTTTCCCGGCTCCTGAGGAGCCTCGTCGCCAGCGGCTCCGGGGACGGCCTGGCCCGCGAGCCGAGGAGCGTCTTGCGCGAAGGCGCGGCGGCCGGCTCCCGGGAGTTGGTCGTCCTCTACCCGCTGTCCGGCTCGTGCGTGGAGGCCGGATCGTCGTCGACGTCCCGGATCTCCAAGACCAGCGGACAGTGATCCGAAAGCCTCTCATAGGCGGCGGGAAGCGTCTCGGCGTCGGCACAGTCGAGGACAGCGCAGTATCCCGTCACGGTGACGCTCTGCGCCGCCTCCGACATCCCGGCCGACGTCACGATGTGGTCGAGCACGCCGCCGTGCCCCCGGTAATACTCCGTGCAATTCGGCCGGCTCGGCAACGGCCGGTAGGCCGGCGCGAGCTCCTCGACGAAGCTCTCGAGCTCCTCGGCCGCCGTCACCGCCGTCCCCTCGCGTCGTCCCATGGTGTTGTAGTCGCCGATCGCCACGACGTCGGCGTCGGTCTCGAGGATCGGCCGTCCGTCGACCTGGACCGCGGCGAGGCGCGCCAGGGCGGCCCGGCGGGTCCGGAAGTCGCGTTCGCCCGTACCGCTGTCGAGGTGAAGCGAGAGGACGTGGAAGTCGACGCCGCCGTCGGTACGGACCCGGGCGTAGCGGCCGGGACGCATCCTCTGGACGCAGGCGTCGGATGAGTCCTCGGCGCGGCCGTTGAGCTCCCAGACGTCCTGGGCCTCTTCCACCGTCACCCGCTGGCTGTTCCACAGGAAGCCGACGCGCTGCGACTGCGTGGTGCCGCAGTCCTGGAGGTCGTCGACCCAGGTACCGCCGGTCAGCTCGTCGAGCTCGGCTTTCAAGTCGAGCATCGCCGCCGCGCCGCCGGCGTCGGTCAGGATCTCTTGGAGGGCGATCAGGTCGACGTCCATCCAGGCGATCGTGCAGGCGAGCCAGTCGAGGTCGGTGGCCGTGTCCTCGCAGGTCTCGTTGGGGTGGCAACCGCGGGGGAACCAGCGGAGGTTCCAGCTGGCGACGCGCAGGGCGTCCGGATCGGACGACGGCATCCGCGCGCCCTTCTTGAGCGCCTGGCGGCAGGTCTCGTCGGATTGCCAAACCAGCGCTTCGGAGCCGTCCGGCGGCTCGTCGGCGAGGGCGAAGGACGGTACGGCGAGGGCGACGAGGAGGGAAAGCGAGTAAGCGAGCGTCCGCATGGTCTTCTTCCTCAAGGACGGTGATTTTCGGGTACTCTCGGCGCAGGGTAGCACACGCGATGAGCCAGAGATCCACTGCGATTTCCCCCCTCGGTCCCTCCAAGGGGACGGACGTCTACGAGCGTATCTACGACGTGGTCCGCGCGATTCCCGAGGGACGCGTCGCGACCTACGGCCAGGTGGCGGCGCTCGCCGGCCTCAAGGGCCACGCCCGCCAGGTCGGCTACGCGCTCCATGCCCTCGACGACGACGACGTCCCCTGGCAACGGGTGGTGAACGCCCGCGGCGAGATCAGCCCGCGGTCCGACCCTGGCTCGGAGCCCCTTCAACGCGTGATGCTGGAGGACGAAGGCGTCGTCTTCGACGAGCGCGGACGGATCCCGCTCCCCCGCTTCCGCTGGGATCCGTAGGGCAGGCTCCGCTGGTTGGAGCTTGCCGTTAAAGGACGTCGAGGGCGCGGCTCATGAGCCGTGCCGGCACCTTGACGTTGACGTCGACGTCCTCGGTGTCGACGTTGACCTCGAACGAGCGCCAGGACTTCGACACCTTGATGTACTCGTGACGGCCTTTGACCTCGACGAGGGTACCGCTCGGACAGTCGCGCAGCTCGTCGGCGATCAGCTCCAGGGACTCCCGGTAGGGCTCCACCTCGCGGCGTGCTTCGGCCAGCGCGTCGTCGGGGACCACCAGGGGCGCCAGCAGGATCGCGATGTCGAAGAGAAGGGCCGGGACCGGCACGTAGACGTCGGGCCCGTCGGCGGTGCGCACGTCGACGGTCACCATCCCCGTGACCGCGATGGTGGCCCCGAAGACGAAGATCGGCGCGAAAAAAAGGAACAGGGCGAACGCCATGAAACGGCTAAAAGTCCTTCTCTGGGACATCGTATCTACCTCCGTGGACCGTGATGGAGGCCGTCTGGCAGCCTCCTACCCAATCATACGACGATCGGTGCCGGTTGTTACGTCGAATCCGTCCCCTTGGGGGGAACGAGGGGGGGAATCACCGTCCCCTTGGGGGGAACTGAGGGGGGAGATCACTAGCCGTCGGACTCGTTCTTGTCGTCGATCCAGATCTTGACGGTGTCGTTGCCGTCCTTGACCGACACCAGGTGGCCGTAGCCCTCGTTGGCCAGGGCCTCGATGGCCGCCTCGAAGTTCAGCGTCCCTTCCTCGCCCGAGAGCAGGGCGTCGATCACCGCGAGCGGGAACTTGACGTCGATCTCGGTACCCCGGTCCCCCACCTCGCTGGTCTGGACCAGCAGGAAGTCGCCCTCCTTCATGACCTCGATCTTCTCGTCGTGGGTCTGGACGGTGACGAACGTGGCCTCCGGAGCCTCCTTGACGGCCTGCCAGAACTCGAGCAGCTCGCCCCACTCCATGTGCAACTCGTCGAAGGCCACCTCCATCTCGTGATGGACCTCGTGATGGACGTCCTCGGGGATCACCGCGAGCGCCGCCCGCACGAGCGAGAGCGGCAGGTTGACCATCACCTGCTCGTCGCCGTTGTCGACCTTGATGTGGATCCACTTGTCGTCGGTGCCCGACGCCAGGCCGGCGGTGGCAAAGACCAGGGTGAGTATCAGTAGGCTGTTCCAAATCTTCGTCTTCATGGTTACCTCCTCGGTTTGCGTTGCACCCTTCAAACGCGGCAAGGGGGTGGGAAGTTACATTCCGGATCGACTTTTTCCGCCGAAGCTCCGGCGAGGCCGCCGCCGCGGCGGTCTCCTGGCGGCTGTGGGCCGGCGGCGGCGGAGCGAAATCCATCCCCAAGGCCCCTACCGTTGGCGGGGGGTTCTCTGTTAGCTTGAAGGGTCCCGAAACGCCACTGGCCGCCGGTTCAGCCCCCCCGACCCCAAGAACGAGCAGGCGCGGAAGACGGCGATAGGGGAGCCGGCATGGCCGAGACACCGACTGCTTCGACCTTTGATCGCAGGATCATCGAAGGCCCGATTCACTCCGCGGTCTGGAGAATCGCCTGGCCGACGCTCTTCACCAATCTTGTCGCGGGGCTCCAGGGGGTGGTCGACCAGGCGGTCGTCGGGCACTACATCGGCTACCACGGCAACGCCGCCCTCGGTGTCAGCTGGCAGGTCTTCATCGTCCTCGTGGTCTTCGTGACCTCGGTGTCGACGGGCATGGGGGTGCTGGTGACCCGCTTCGCCGGTGCGGGCGAGGTCCGCAAGATCAACCGCGTCCTCTACCAGGCTTTCCTGGTCACCAGCTTTCTGGCCTTCGCCGTCTTCGCCCCCGTGGGCTACTTCGCCTCTCCCATCCTCCTCGACATGGTCAAGGCCGCCCCCGAGGTCCAGGCAGAAGCCCTGCCCTACCTGCGGACGCTGTTCCTCTTCAGCTGGGGCCAGCTAATCTTCTTCGTCCTTGGAGGTGTGCTTCGCGCCACGGGCGACGCCCTGACCCCCATGCGTCTGGGATTTGCCATGACCGCGATGAACCTGGTGCTTTCCGTGATCTTCGTCCGTGGCTTCGGCTTCATCCCGGCCTTTGGAACCCTGGGTGCCGCGATCGGCACCGCCGCCGCCCACGCCGTCATCTCGGTGATCGGGATCGTGATGATCCTACGGGGCAAGATGGTCGTGGGCTTCGACCTCGACTCGGGGCTCAGGCCCGACTGGAAGATCATCGCCGCGCTGCTACGCTTCGGCCTGCCCACCGGATTCCAGGGGATCGCCATCAACCTCGGCAGTGCCATGCTGATCCGATTCGTGGGGTCGCTGCCGATGAGCGCCGAGGCCCAGGCCGCTTACACCGTCGCTTACGGACAGCTGTTCTCCTTGGTCAATTGGGCGGGCATCGCCGTCATGGGCGCCGCGGCTACCGTGGCGGGGCAGAACCTCGGCGCCAAGAGGTCCGACCGCGCCGCCCGTGCACCGATCTCCGCGTCGCTTGTCGGCCTCTTCATCACCATCCCGCTGGGACTCTCCTTCCTGCTGATACCCCACCGTCTTCTGGCCGTCTTTGGGATCGAAGACCCCAGGGTCCTTGCGATCGGTGAGCAGCTGCTTGCCTTCATGAGCGTCTCCACCGTCTTTCTCATCGTCTCCCTCTGCTTTACCGGAGCCCTCCAGGGCACGGGCGACACCCGGAGCCCGCTCGTGGTCACCCTGATCGCCCAGTTGGCCCTGCCGCTGGGGCTTTGCACCCTCTTCCAGCTGACCACGGGCCTTACCTCGGGCAAGATCTGGCTGGCGCTGGTCATCGGCCACTTCATGCGGTGCGTGCTCTCGATCTACTTCTTCCAGCGGGGCCGCTGGCGCCTGATTCAGGTAGAGGTGAGCGACAACTTCGGCGTCCACGCGGGGCTCAAACGCCCCTCGCGTTCGCATTCTTCAGAGGAATCGGCTATAATGCCCTCCGGTAGCGTCGATGGCGACGAAGAAGAAGAAGGAGGTAGACGACTTGAATCCGGCGCGAAAGGCTCTTGAGACCGCAGCACGGCCCACCCTGGAGCGAATCGAGGCCGACCGGTCCAACGCTCCGTCGCTGATCCAGTCCGTCCTCGCCCACCTTGCAGGGCACCTCTTCGACCCGGACCTCGACGTCAACCAGCTCCGCCGGGCCTGCGGCATCCGCGACAACTCCCTACCGATCTACTTCCACGAAGCCGTCGGAGCCCCTCCGTCCACCTACATCGAAGACTGCCGCCTGGAGGTCGCCAGCCGTCTGCTCGCCTCCTCCAGGCTCAAGATCTGGCAGATCGCCCAGGTCATCGGCTATTCGACCCTGCAGGTCTTCAGCCGAGCCTTCACGCGCTGGTCGGGCGGCCAGAATCCTTCCTCCTTCCGCCGTGAGGCCCGTCAAGCCCAGGCGACCGGCTCGCCGGTCGACGTCCCGCGCACGAAGTCCGGCTCGCCCCCGGCGGTCGCTCCGGACTCCGAGCAAGTGCTCTCGCGAGCGATCGAGGGCGGCCTGAGCCAGGAGGAGGCCGACGATCTGGCCCGTCTCCTCGTCAAGCTCTACCCCAAGACTTTCGGCACGGCTACGGCGCCCCCGGACGGTCCGGAGCCGGCCGTCATCGATCGAACGGAGCTCGAACGCTTTTACGCGGAGGAAGGAGTGTGGAAAAGCGTCCGGGATCTTCCTTTCGACGAGGCGCAGGCGGTGGTGCGAAGCTACGGCTTTTCCTCGACGGCTCTTTTCGACCTGCTCGTGGCGAAGTCGCAGAAGCAAGGCCGACGCGACCGGAAGCGTGGGATCGAATTGGCGGAGCTCGCGCTGGAAAGCGCCGAGGCGAGCGCGACGGCGCTCGGCGAGCGGATCTGGGAACAGCGGGCCATGGGCGAAGCCTGGGTCGGGAACCAGAAACGCCTCGCCCTGGACTTCCTCGGTGCCGAGGCAGCGTTCGAGCGCGCAACCGAGGCGCTGTCCCTCGCCAAGAGCGGCGAAGACTGTCTTGCCGCGGGCCTCGTCTATGGCTTGAAGGGCTCGTTACGGACCTTTCAGGGCCGATACGATCCGGCCATGGATCTGACGGACCGGAGCTTGAAGATCTTCCGTAGGATCGGTGATCGCCGCGAGGAAGCCATCCAGCTGATCCAAAGAGCCACCGTGGCCACCTACTCCGGCCTCCCGGAAAAGGCGGTTTCGGATTACGCAGCCGCACTTGAAATCGCCGACGAGCTCAAGGCCGAAGACCTGGCTCTGATGATCTGGATCAGTCAGGCCTCCCTCTTGGCCAACATGGGATGCTACGAGCGCGCCGAAGCGCTCTTGGCGTCGGTCGACAGACGTCTGAGTCAACAGGTGAATCCCTTGTTGCTGCATCAAGTAGAATCTATAGAGGGTATGGTCGAGCACGGTTACGGGAGACTTGAGTCGGCCGAAGCCAAATACCTCGCGGCTCGCTCCGGGTTCGACGATCTCGACGCGCCGTTCTATTCTGCCTTCGTCTCTCTCGACATCTCCATACTGTACTGTGAGGTGAACCGCTTCTCTGAAGCGATCCCTATTTGTGCGGAAATCGTCTCCTTCTTCGAATCGTTGACGCTCGGCGAAGAAGCGCTGATGAGCCTGTGCCTGCTCAAGGACGCCCTGGCTCGCAGAGATGTCACGACCAGCATCCTGCGAGAGCTTCAAACGCTCCTGTTGGCGGATCCTTTGGTCGAAATCTCGCAGTAGCCGAAGTCAGCCGCCGGGGCGGAAGAGGTAGTCGGAGCCGGGTGCGACCCGGCTCCGGCGGGGGTGGAGCTCATCCTCGGGGGTCGACCCCAAGGCGGCTGCCTGCGCGAAGGCCGGACTTAGTCTCCATGGTGCTCTCCTTGGTCTGTGGCACGGTGTGCCTGTGAATGGTTGGACACATAGTCCCCAAAATCGTCGAACCCGGAGGCCAGGCGGCGCCTCCAAGGTCGTAGGTTGCTCCAGCGTGAGGGTCATTCGGTCACATCCCGCCGTAGGAGATGAATCTGAAGCCAGGCCATCGCGGCCGAAGACCGGTGACTACTCGCCCAAAGAGAAGACTACTCCGATCCAGGCAAAAAGCTAAGGGGAATTGCTAAAAAATACCGACCGGCCGGTAGGAATTCCATGGAACCGCGCCTCCGGCCGTGTCTGGCGGCACGTAGCCAGCAGCCCCTAGGGGCTGTCGGCGGGCTCGAGGCGCACCGTATGGCCGGCCAAGCGGACAACGACGGGGCCGTTGAGCTCGGTGAGCTCGGCGAGCTCCACCTCCTCGGCCACCAGCTCGGCCCACATCGGGGAGGTGGCGGAGAGGATGACGTCGACGGCCGCGGGATCGGCCCCCTCCTCGACCCACAGCGTCTCCCCGCCTCGATCCCCCCCGGGGGACGGGGCGTCGACGAGGTAGAAAGTCCGCCCGGCGATGACCTGCTGCGCCGTCGCTTCGGCTGGCGCCAGGTCCTCGAAGATCACCGGAATCGTGGCGTTCTGGTGCCTCTCTACCGCCTGCGCAAAGAGGAGCACGATGACGGCGAGGGCGATCGTCAGGGCAAAGAGAAAGAAGATCGGGGACTGCCGCTGGACGTTGTCCAGCTGTTGCTCGATCCGGTCGAGGAGCCCCTGCTCCTCGCCGGCCAGGGCGACGCGCCGGGCGACCACCTGGTTGAGGGTCGGCGGCGGTGCCATGCGCTCCAGGTGATGGAGGGTGGAGACGACGTTGCGCATGCCCTGGAGGCGCGCCCGGCAGCTGCCGCAGGCCTCGACGTGCTCCTCGAGGCGGCTCGCCTCGCTCGGGGTCAGCTCCTCGTCGAGGTAGGCCGAGAGCATCTCGACGGTGGCATGGGCGCTCATGGCGTCGCCTCCAGCGCTCCGCGCAGCTGGTCGCGTCCGCGGGCGATGCGCGAGCGGACGGTCCCGATGCGCACGCCGAGGATTTCGGCGATCTCTTCGTAGCTCAGCTCTTCGAGGTCGCGGAGCACCACGGCCTCCCGGAAGACCGGCTTGACCCTGGTGAGGGCACGGTTGACCCGGCGCTGGGCGTCGTGGGCGAGGGCATGCTCCTCGGGCCCACGGCTGGTGTCGATCAGTTGCACGCCGCCGGTCTCCTCGTCGTAGTCCTCGGTGATGGGCAGGATGAACCAGCGCCGCCGGTGAAGGCGGCTGCGGCAGTGGTTCAACGCCACGCGGTAGATCCAGGTCTTCAAGGTCGATCGGCCGTTGAAGCGGCCCAGGTGCCGGAACACGCGGACGAAGATCTCCTGGGTCATGTCTTCGGCCCGTTCGACGGAACCGGCCATCCGCAGCGCCAGATTGTAGATCATGTCGCGGTATCGCCCGTAGACCTCGTCGAAGGCTTCGGGGTCGCCGTAGAGGTGGCGCTGTGCGAGGTCGAGGTCCGGATTCGAGCTGTAGCTCGCCGGTGTCTCGACCGCGGCGCCCTTTGGGGCGCCCCCCGGGCCGTTCGATCTCGAGAGTGCCTCCATCTGACCCATTCTATCGCCTGACCGGCGTCATGCCCTTCTCTCCTCGCGGGGACCCACGAGGGCCACTCGCAACATCTGGATTAGACCCCCTCGACGGCTCGCGGGTTCCCGGACGCCCTTGCGCCCCTAACCTTCAGTTGCGTCCTCTGGGCGGATGGCCTCGTATTCCCCCTCGGAAAAGACGATTGCCAGCTCGACACGCCTGTTCCGTTGCCGGGACTCGGGATCCGATCCCTCGACGAGCGGCGAGCTCTTGCCGAACCCTCTCATCGACATGACGGTCGGATCCACTCCCGCCTCCGCCAGGTAGCGGCTCACGGTCTCCGCACGCCTTTCCGACAGCGTCTGGTTGTACTCGACCGTTCCCACGTCGTCGGTGTGGCCGAAGATCTGGACGCTGTAGTCCTCGAAGGTGAGCAGCACTCCGGCGATGCGGCTCAAGATCTCCCGATTCCGGGGCCGCAGGTCGCTCTTGTCGAAGTCGAACTCGACCTGGCTGCTGTCGAGCGTCATCACGAGGCCGAGGGCGGTGCGGCGCGTGTCGGCGATTCGGCCGAGAGCGTTTTGCAGCCGGTCGAGCTCTCCCTCCATCCGCTGGCGGATCTTCTCGACCTCGGTCTGGGCCCGGCGCGCCTCCAGCCGGGCTTGCTCCGCCTCGACGGTGGCTTCGACGCTGCGCGTCTCGGCGGCGGCCTGCTGCCGTTCGGCGAAGGCCCGCTCCTCTTCGGCGGCTTTGCGGGCTTGCTCCGCCTCCAGCCGGGCCGCCGTCGCCTCTTCTTGGAGCTGCTCGGCGTGCTGACGAGCCGCGCTTGCTTCCTGGGCCTGGGTGGCGCTCTGTTCCGCCTGTGCAGCGGCCTCGCTGGCCTGTTTCGCGGCCTCGTCGGCCGCTTGCTCGGCGAGGTCCGCCTTCGCCTCGGCCTCCGCTGCCCGGTCCTCGGCCTCTCTCGCGCGGTCTTCGGCCTCGGCCAAACGGCCGGTCAGGTCTTCGACCTGACCGCCCAGCCCGGAGATCTCCTCGCTTAGACGATTCATCTGCTGCCAGGCGAAGAACGCCCCGGCAACGATCAGCAGAATCAAGAGGACGACAACGATCGTGAGATTTCTCATGGGAAGCTCTCCTATGGCCGGAACCCTCACCGTGGGTTCATTATAGGGCCGCGGCCCGGAAGCTTCGCGGATCGATCTCGAGCTGCCGGAGCTTCTTCTGGAGGTTCTGCCGGTAGATGCCGGCGGCCCGTGCGGCATGGGAGACGTTGCCGCCGTGCTCAGCCAAAAGCGCGCTGAAGTAGCGGCGCTCGAAACGCTCCAGGACCTCCTCCTTGGCGTTCGCGAAGTCGGCTCCCGGCGTCCAGGCCGTGGTGCCGGCCGGCGCCGCTCCGGCGACGCCGCCGGTCCCCTCGCGGATCTCGGCGGGCAGGTCGTCCAAGCAGACGACCCCCTCGGAGCAGAAGATCGCCGAGCGTTCCATGGCGTTTCTCAACTCGCGGACGTTCCCCGGCCAGCTGTAGGCCACGAGCGCCCCCGCCGCCTCGGGCGAGATCTCGACTTGCCCCCGCCCCGCCTCGGCAAGGAACGTCCGGGCCAGCTCCAGGACGTCCTCGCCCCGCTCGCGAAGCGGCGGTAGGGCGATCTCCACCACCCGCAGCCGGTAGTAGAGGTCCTCGCGAAAGCTTCCCTCGCGGCAGAGCTCCTCCAGGTCGCGGTGGGTCGCCGCCAGCACCCGGACGTCGACCCGGACGAGCTTGCCGCCGCCGAGCGGTTCGACGACCCCGTCCTGGAGGACGCGCAGGAGCTTCGCCTGGGCCGCCGCCGGCATGTCGCCGATCTCGTCGAGGAAGAGGGTCCCCTGGTGGGCCTCTCGAAACCGTCCCGGACGGTCGCGGTCGGCGCCGGTAAAGGCCCCCTTGCGGTGACCAAAAAGCTCGCTTTCGAGCAGGCTCTCCGGCACCGCGGCGCAGTTCAGGGCCACGAAGGCTCCGTCATTCGCCGCGCTCAGCTCGTGGATGCGGCGCGCCACGAGCTCCTTGCCGGAGCCGGTCTCGCCGCGGATCAGCACGCTCGCCGTGGTCGGGCCGACGCGTTCGAGCTCGTCGAAGAGCCGCTTCATGGCCTCGGAGGAGCCGACGAGGCGTCCGGAGGCTCCGAGGCGTTTGACCTCACGGCGCAGCGCCCGGTTCTCCTGGCGTAGTCGCACACCCTCGAGGGTGCGCTCGACCGCCCAGCGCAGCTCCTCGATCTCGTAGGGCTTGGCGAGGAAGTCGGCGGCGCCGGCCTGAACGCAGTCGATCGCCGTACGCAGGCTCGAATCGGCGGTGACCATCACCACCGGCGGCGCGGCGTTCGACTCCAGGATGCGCTCCAGGGTGGCACGTCCGTCGAGGCCCGGCATGCGCAGGTCGAGGAGCACGAGGTCGGCGCCGGAACGCTCCAGCTCCTCCAGGCACTCGGTGCCGCTCGCGCATTCTGCGTACTCGTAGCGCCGTCCGAGCGCGCGGAGAATCCCACGACGTGCCGCGGGCTCGTCGTCGCAGACCAGGATGCGCGCGGATCGAGGTTCCATTCCTCGAGCTTAGCCGATTTAGAGGCTCGGTTTTTCGGCTCTTACGGTTAGAATGGCCCTTCTCAAGATCAACCCGTTACGGAGGAATCCATGGAGACGGAGCACACCTTCGACGAGCTCAAGAAAAAGACCGTCGCCCAGCTACGCGAGATCGCCAAGGAGATCGAGCACGACGCGATCCACGGCTACACCACGATGCACAAGGAAGATCTGGTGAAGGCGCTCTGCACCGCTCTGGGGATCGAGGCCCACGTCCACCACGAGGTGGTGGGCATCAACAAGGCCAAGGTCAAGGCGAAGATCCTGGAGGCCAAGAAAGAGCGCGACCGGATCCTCTCCAGCGGCGAGGCGGGCAAGGAGCGCCGCAAGCAGCTCAAATCCGTGCTACGGCGGATCCACAACCTGAAGCGCCGGATCCACAAGGCGACCCACTAAGCCTACCCGGGGTGAGCCTCGGCGAACCCCGGGAGCTAATCCCCGCGGCGGCGGCAATCGACCCGGATCGACGAGACCCGGTCGTTACCGACCCAGGTGGAGCGCAAGTCCGCCTCGTCCCGGCGCAGCTTCGTCGAACGGCCGCGGTAGCCGTCGTGCTCGTAGAGCGTCACGGTGCAGCCGCGGTCGATACGGACCGAGCTCACTCCGTCCTGGCGGATGAAGTTGTTCTTGAGCCGCGCGTCGTCGCCGTAGAAGGTCTCGCTGCGGCCGCGGAAGCCCACGTGCTCGTAGAGGGTGACGCCGCGGTAGCCCTGCCCGCCACCGTAGCCTCCGCCGCCCCGGCAGCCGACCTCGATGGAGGAGACCTCGTCGTTACCGACGGCGGTGTAGCGCAGGTCCGCGACGTCCTCGCGGATCTCGGTGGCGTCGCCGCGAAAGTCGACGTCCTCGTAGAGGACGACACGGCAGCCGCGTCCGACGCGGATCGAGCTCGCCCGGTCCTGGCCGATCCGGTTGTTTCTCAAGTCGCGGTCGTCGTCGTCAAAAGCCTCGCTGCGGCCACGGAAGCCGGCGTCCGAGTAGAGGACGACACGGCCGTCGTCGCGGTCGTCGTCGTAGTAGCCGGGACGATTGTCCCCGCCGCCGTAGTAGCCGGGACGGCCGCACTCGACGCGGAGCGACGACACCCGGTCGTTGCCCACCCGGCTGGAGCGCAGGTCGGCGACGCTGCGGGTGAGCGTCGTCGACGCGCCGTGGAAGTTGGCGTTGCGGTAAAGCGTCACCCGGCAGCCTCGGTCGACCTCGATCGAGCTCACCGAGTCGTTGCCGACGTGGGTGCCGTTGAGGCGGTAGACGTCCCCGAAGAAGGTCTCCTGGCGTCCTTCGAAGTGGACGTCGCGGTAGAGGGTGACCCCCGGGCGGTCGTGGTCCGCGGCTGCGGGAGCGGCCAGGACGACGAAGGCCGTCAAGGCCGTAAGGACGAGCAGAAGGGCAGGATTCCTGGGATCTCTCTGTGACATGGTCGCTTCCTCGGTCGTTTCACGGACGGTCTCGTTCGACGTCCGCTCCTTCCTCATCTTATGGCAACTATGCATGCTCCGTGCCCAGGGAATCGGTGGCGGCCTGGTACTCGTAGGTAGTCACTTCCAGCGGAGTGCCGTAGGGATCCGTGAAGTAGACGGAGACGGCCTTCCGGTGATCCTGCACGTCGGCCTCGCCCAGCGGCTCGGTCCGCCACTTGGCCGAGCCCTTGATGAAGGCGGCGAAGTCCGCCGCGCCGACGCGAAAGGCCAGCCGCCGCAGCCCGCGGACCTGGGCGTCGCCCTGCGGCGGTCCTTCAAAGAGGGCGATCATCGTCGCGCCGCCGTCGTTGGTGATCATGAGCGGTCCGCCCACCTCGGCCCAGTCGAGGTGCTCTTCGATGATCTCGAAACCCAGCACGCGCTCGTACCAGGCGGCCGCCTCGTGGCGGTCGGGGACGTAGAGCTCTACATGGTCGATCTTCACGGCTGGACCTCCTCAGGCCACCGCTTCCGGCTCCGGCCCCTCGACCGGCGCCGCCTCGCTGCGGACGCGAAGGCGTCCCAGGAGCAACATCGCCCGCTCGCGCAGATCGTCGAAAAGCGTGTAGGCCACCGGCACGACGAGCAGCGTCAGGAGCGTCGCCGTCGCCATGCCGCCGATGAGCGTCAGGCCGAAGCTCTTGTAGCTCAGCCCGATCGAGGTGGTCCCGGCGAGCGTCAAAGGCACCATGGCGCAGATCGTCGTCAGCGCCGTCATCATGATCGGGCGGAACCTCCGGTCCGCCGCGAGCAGCACGGCCTGGGTGCGCCCCTCGCCTTCGGTGCGCAGCCGGTTGACGTAGTCGATCAGCACGATTCCGTTGTTGACCACCACGCCGACCAGGATCACGAGTCCCACCAGCCCCAGGGGATCGAGGTCGTAGCCCAGAAGGAAATGCGTCCAGTAGACGCCGATCATGGCGAGGGGAATCGTCAGCACGATCGACAGCGGCAGGATGAAGCTCTCGAAAAGAAAGCCCATCAGGAGGTAGATGAAAACGACGGAGAGCTGCATCGCAAAGAGCATCGCCTGCGCCTCCTCGTCGACGCCGCCACCGCGCCGCGCGTCGCCAAAGGTGACGCCCTCGGGCAGGTCGAGGCTGCCGACAAACGCCATGACGCGGCGGCGGGCCTCCTCCGGTTTCTCCTCGTCGAGCTCCAGGGTGATGGTGCGCGAGGTGCGTTTGTTGCGCCGCCAGATCCGCTTGGCGGCGTCAAGGCGCTTGGGAGTGGTGACGGCCGAGAGCGAAACGACCTCGCCCGAGTCGGTGGGTACCTGAAAGTCGTAAAGCTCCGCCAAGCCCTCACGGTCCTCTTCCCTGAAACGCACCCGGACGGGGATCTCGCGGCCCTCGCGGTAGAACTTGGGGAGCGACTGCCCGCCGAGCGAGTTGCGCACGACGCCCGCCACCACCTCCGGGTTGACGCCGAGCCGCTGGGTCCGCTCGCGGTCGATCACCAGCCCCAGCTCCTCCGTCGGCGTGTCTCCCGAGCGCTTCACCCCGATCACGCCTTCGACCCCCAGGAGGAGCTCCTCCATGTCGTCGGCGATCGTCTCCAACTGGGCCGCGTCGTCGCCCTGGAGGCTTAGTATGTGGATGTTTTTCGATTCTTTCTCGTCGTCGCTCTCCAGACCGGTATAACGGCGGGATCCTGCTTTTTCCGGCATCTTCTCGAGAAAACGCTCGATGGCCGTGCGCGGCGAGAGGTCGTTGGTACGCGGGTTGTTAAACCAGCCGCTGACCTCGCCGTAGGTCGGGACGTGGAAGATGAAATAGCCGTCGAGGTCGAGCTCCTCGCGCATTTCTTCAAGCACTTTCTCGACCTCTCCGAAGTACTCCTCGGCTTCCTCCAGAGTCGTCGACTGGGGCAAGACGACGTCGATCTCGAAGCTCGTGCGCTCTTCGTCCTGGACGTTGACGAGCTTGACCCCCTTCATCGCCACGCCCTGGGTCACAAAAAGGACCAGGACGATCGCGATCACGAGGTCCACCCGGCGGCGCAGGAACACGGCAAGCAGACGGTTGTAGCCGTGGTTCATGCGCTCGAACGTGGCGCCGTAGGCGCGGTGAAGGACGTGGTGGAACCGGTTGGCAACCGTCGGGCGCTCGTCGTCCGAGAGTCTTTTCGGCAGCGTCAGGTAGACACTCAGGGGGACGAAGACCAAAGCCACGACGAGCGATGCCAGGAGTGAGACGGTGATCGGGATCGCCAGGCGCAGCAGAAAAAACTGCCCCTGGCCCTCGACGAGCGACACGGGCAGGAAAACGATGATCGTCGTCAGCGTCGCCATGACGATGGCGAGCGAGATCTCGCCGGCACCGCGGATCACCGCTTCACGGCGCCCGAGCCCCGTCTTGTGGAGCCGAAAGATGTTCTCGGCCACCACCACCGAATTGTCGACGAGTAGGCCCACCGAAATCATGAGCCCCAGAAGCGTCAGGATGTTCAAGGTCTCGCCGGAGAAATACATCGCCACAATACCGATCAGAATCGACAGCGGGATCGAAAGCGTGATGATCACCGTCATCCGGAATCGGCGGAGGAAGAAAAAGAGGACGAGCGCCGCGAAAAACGCCCCGATCCTCCCCGAGCCGAACATGATGCCGAGCGACTCGCGAATCGTCGCCCCCTGGCTGAAGAAGACCTCCCGGCCGATCAGTGCCAGGCGGGGGTTGTCGTCCATCTTGTCGACGGCGGCGGCGACGCGGTCGGTCACCGCCAGGGCGTTGGCCTCGCCCTCCTTCATCACCAGGATCATCACCGCCGGCTTGCTCATCGCCCGCACCCGGTACTTCTTGTCGGGCACGTCGTAGGTCACGGTGGCGATGTCTTTCAGGCGCACGGACGGACCGACCATGCGGTTCTCCAGAGCTTCGAGGTCGGGGTACTTGGCGAGCGAGCGCAAGAGGAGCTTCTTGCCGGAGGAGCGCACGTGACCGCTCGCCAGGGAGAAGTTGTCGGTGCCGAGCTCCTGGCTGAGCTCGTAGATGTTCAGGCCCGCGGAGCTCACCCGCTCGCGGTCGAGCTCGATTAAGATCTCTTTCTCTTCCAGGCCGCGGGTCTCGACGTCGGCGACGCCGTCGATGCGTCGCAGCGGCAAGACGACCTCGTTCTGGATCAGGTTGTAGACGTCGGTGGCCTGGGGCTCGATCGCGAGGCCCATCATGAAGACCGGGATCGCGGCGTCGTCGTGCTTGCGGATCTGGACGCGCTCGATGTCCTCGGGCATCCGCGCCCTGGCGCGCTCGATGCGGTCGCGCACCTCGCGGTAGGCGACGTCCATGTCGGTGCCCTGCTTGAAGCTCAGGAACCAGCGGGTGAAGCCCGTCGTGGCAAAGGAGAAGGTGTCTTTCAAACCCGGGACCGTCGAGAGCTCCTCCTCCATCGGCAGGGTGACTTTCTCCATGATCTCCTCGGCCGGCGCGTCCTGCCACCTCGTGAAGACGAAGAGAGACGGGTCGTCAAAGCCCCGCGGGATCAGCTCCAGCGGGATCCCCAGGGTGGCGATCGTGCCGACGACGAGCGTCGTGGCCAGCAAGACCAGCACCGTCACGCGGCGGTTCAGGGAGAAGCGGGGGAGGATGTGCTCGGGGCGGTCGTCGGAGGTCGTCATCTCGGGCTCCTCGTTCTCTCGAAGGTCCCCGGACGAGCTACGGCCGGGAGACCTGGCAAAGGGTCCACATTGTATACGCGGAAGCGGCCCGGACGTTGCGTCGCGATGCGGCGATCTCACCCTGGCCCCGGGCTCGCCAGGCGAGCTCCGTCGGGGCTGATAGACTCGGCAGCCCTGATGTCGGGCGACGGAGCCCTCCAACCCCATGACCGCGACGAGATCGAACGTCTCGTCCGCGAGGCGCAGGACGGACGCCACGAAAGCTTCCAGCGCCTCTTCGATCGCTACTTCGGCCCGGTCACCCACTACTTCGCCAATCAGGGCCTCTCCGCCGCCGCGGCCGAGGATCTGGCCCAAGACGCGCTCGTTCGTGTCTACAGGAAGATAGGGACGTTCCGTTTCGAGGCGAGCTTCGAGACCTGGTTCTTCAAGATCGCCTCAAACCTCTGGAAAAACGCCCTGCGGAGCCGCGCGACGGTGTCGTGGACACCTTATCCTTTGCGAGACGGCGAAAGCCGGTGATGCAAACCTACGGGTCCTCGCTTCTTCCGCGACGGTCCCCTGACTCAACTACGAACCGAGGAGGACATCCTCTCGGGCGGGGCCAAAGGCCGACGGATCGCTAGGCGGGGAGGTGATCGTGAGGGCTCGACGCGAAGAGGCAATCCGATCGAGTTTCGAGCGAGGGTGCAGACATCCTCCGCCTCGCGGTAGAGGAGATGTACGGTGAACCCTGGTATGAGCCTTTCATCGGCGGATTGGGAAGATACGCCGCGAAGCCTCACCGCGGACCCTTCATTCACATCGACGTCAGAGGGTACCGGGCTCGCTGGTAACACCGAGCTCGCTCAGGTCCCGAGTGAAGGAGCCTGCTCGATCTCCGGTTCAGCTTGCTCGGCATGTATGCCTTCCCTGATCACTCGATCTGTCACCTCGTCAAGGTGGGACTGAAGCGCTTTGTCGAGCTCGACGAATTCCGGCCAGAGTGTGTCTTCAACGAAGGAGATGGATACCTTCGCCATGACCGTGGTGTAGCGTTGCCTTTGGTATCGGTAGGGCCTGATACCATACCGGCGAAGCAGTGCCACGAAGAGCTTCTTGGACCACATGCTGCGCATGGTGAACTTGTACTCTACAGGAGGATCACGTTTCTCGAGCTCTTTCAATCGGGCCAGGATACGGTCCTTCGCAAGACCGGCGGCAGCTCTCTCGCCGTCGGTCGTGGCACCGGCAAACAGTGCCTCGATACTCAGCAGTTTTCGGACGAGGTCTTCTTCATGCATGGTCAGGAGATGTCGGTTATGTTGGTCGTGTTCGTTTCTGTCTTCCAAACAGAAACCGAAGTCTCGGGTTGGTCACCAAGCCGAGCGGCCCCAGGCTAGCACAGACCGTCGGCATCCAAGAGTCGGAGGTCCCCGGACTCCCTGTCCAGTCGTCAACGCCTCGACCGTCCGACGGATCAGCCGGACGAGAAACTCCCCCTGCTGCGGCCCGCACCAAGACATGACGTACATCTCGTAGCCTTCCCGCCCGCCGCGCTCCGCCGTCAGGTAGTAGCGGTCGGGCGAGACGTAGCCGACATAGTCGCCGTTGAAAGACAGAACCCAGAGGTCAAGATCCTGTTCCGCGCCCCAGTCCTTCAGAGCGCCGCTCATCTCCCCCGAAAAATCGCTCGGTGTGCCGACCAGCACCGTCCGCCCGACCCGGACGCCCCCGATCCAGGCGCCGTTGTTGATGCCGAGTGAGCGGACCAGAAGCGGCGAGAGCCGCAGCCGCCGGTTGAGCCGCACCTGTAAAGGGGGCATCGTGACCGGGACACCGACCGAGGTGACGTCGAGCCGCTCCTTGAGGACGAGAGCACCTAGCTCCGGCAACACCCGCGCGGCGAGCGCCTCGCCTATCGCCTCGGCCGCCGCAAAGCCTTCGCCCGGCGCCACGGGGCCCATGCTCCCCACCGAGGCGGCTAGAAAGAGTGCCAGATCGGCCCCGTCACGCTCCAGCGCCCGCACGAGGTAGCCGGGATAGCCCGCGCTCCACTGCATGTTCTCGGCGCGAAGGACCGTGGCATGGGCACCGTAGGCGACCGCGACTGCGCGGCTTCCGTCGTCCTTTTCGACGAGGAGGTAGTGAAGGTCCGGGTCGACCGCCGCCGGACGGGTGCGGTTCTTGACGTGTTCGGGCGCGGCGAGGCGACCGCTGCCGAGCCGCGCCGGCCCCTGCCGCTCGTGCGCGCGGACGACCGCGTCGACGATCCGCTCACTGAGTTGCGAAACGACTTGAGGGTCGTACTCCCCGGCGAACGTCTCGCCCACCCAGCCCGGGGCGAAGGCTCCGGGTCCTGAGTGGGTGTGGGAGGCGTTCAGGAGAACGGCGTCGGCCGCGATCCCGAGGCGGTGTGCGATCCCGACCCGCGCCCGCTCCGCGACGTTCTCGGGAACGATCAAGAGGTCCGAGGCGACAACCACAACCGTGTCCTTACCGTCGCTCAGGACCAGCGCCCGGACGGCGAGCTCGTCGTGGCTGCCGGTCGCCGGACGTCCCTCGCGGTCGCCGTAGCCGGCGAGCGGCGTCCCTTCGGGGAGCTCGAGAACCGATTTGGCCCAGCCCGCCGAGAGCCTGCCGGGGTTGGGGGTCTTTTCCGACCGCGCGGCGCTCAGGGCGACGGCCCGGAGCCCCTCCCGGAGCTCGGCCATGGTTTCGAAATCCACGGGGCCGTAGGTGGGCCAGGGTCCGAAGAAGGCCAGGACCGAGAGGACGTTGGCGCCGAGGAGACCGATTTGAGGCTTTCTACGGCTCGTCATGGCCTCCCATTATCTCGGTTTCCTTCACCCTTGCCACCCGACCGGACTCGGTCCGCCACCGTGACGCGGATCTCCCGTCCGTTGGCGCGGATCTCCGGCACGTACATCGCCTCCGCCAGAACCGGCAAAGCGTGGAACTCCCCGGGCACCTCGGCCCGCAGCTCGTAGCTGAGCTCCCAGACCCCCTGCGGCAGCTTGTCGACGAAGAGCGCCACCTTGCGGTCACGAAGCTCCTGGTAGACCCAGCGCCGGCTTCCCGTCTTCTTGCCGTCGGAGCCCAGCTCGCGCGCCCAGAGCGGCGTGCCGCTTCGTATCTCGACGGCCTCGAAGCCGGCGGGCTTCAAGTCCTCGAAGATCAGGTATTCATAGTCGTTCTTGGCCTCGACCGTGAGCACCACCTCGACGCGCTCGCCGCTCGTCACCGTACCGCCGTCCTCCAGGGGGACCTTGTCGTAGACGATTCCCTTCAGGAGCGTCGGCCGTGCGACGAGCTTCGAATACCGGCGCTTCACGAAGATCTCGTGCCCGGCCGGCGTCACCGGTTCCTCTAAGCTTACGTACTCGGCCTGCACCGCGAAATAAAGCGCCCCCTCGCCGCGGCGGACGATCCGGATCTCGTTGCCGCCGTCCCGGAGGTGTCTCGTGTCGATCGGAAACCTTCCCGGTGCCGCGAGGACGTCAGTGGCCGCGAAGCGTCGCGTCGCGACGCGCCGGCCGTTCACGTAGAGCTCGACCTCCTGGTCGGAGGCGAGCTCGCCGCTTCGACGTAAGTAGTCGAGGAGCGCCATCAACGTGATCGCCGTGTCGCGGGTGTTCGACCACTGGGCGCCCCGGCGGTTCTTGACCAGCCAGCTCATCGCCGGCTCCACCAGCGGATGCTCCGGATCGATCGCCAGGAACGCCTGAAGGACGAACGCCGTCGACTCGACCGGACCGTTGTGCCACCGCCAGTAGAAACCGTCCTTGCCCCAATGGACCGTCTCCATCTCGCCAGCGTGCGAGGCGCCGGCCTCGGGGACCACGGACGACGACGTTGGACGGTCGACGACGGCTCCGTTCTCCAGGTTACGCGCCAGGACCGACGCTTTTTCGCCGTCGTCCAGGTCGTGGGCGGCAATCGCCAGGAGCGCCCGCGAGTAGGCCGACAGGCTCTCGCGGCGCTCCCAGAGGTTTTCGAGCGCCCGCGACACCGGTGCCGACAGCTGTCCACGGCGTGTGAGGGCGTGGTGACGTCCGAGGGCGTGGAGCATCCAGGCCTGGAGGTCCACCTGGCGTTCGGCCTCGACGATCTCCTGCTCGAGAAAGCCGACCGCACGCGCGACGGCGCTCTCCTCGACCGAGATCCCCGCCTGGCGCGCCAGGACGAGGCCCCAGACCACGTAGGCGGTCATGAAGTGGTCGCTGTCGCCGTCCTTCCACCATCCCCAGCCGCCGTCGCTGTGCTGGAAGTCGTAGAGGCGGGCGAGGCCCTTCTCGACCATGGCGTCAAGCTCGCCCAGGTCCTTCTTGCCATCGGGGTGGGTCTTGTCTCGAGACTCCGCCTCGACGCCGCCGAAAAGGCGACCCTCGATCGCCGAAGGCTCGATACCCAGCTCCGACAAGGTTTTGGCGACGAGCACCGCCGGCAGGAAACGGCTCATCGTTTGCTCGGTGCAGCCGTAGGGATAGTCGACGAGGTAGGGCAGGGCGTCGAGCATCGTCGTCGCGAGGCTCGGCGCGAGCTGGACCACGAGGCGCGTCGAGCGACGCTCGGTCGGTAGGTCGAGCACAACCGTCGTCTCTTCGCCGCGGGCCTTGCCGGCCAGCGTCTCCCGCTTCGTCAGGCCGTGCTCGTAGACCGGGTAGTCCTTGCGCATGGCGTCGGCGTAGCGCCCGCCGCGTCCCGAGGCGGTCAGCCGCGCCGTGCCCGGCGCCTCGGCGACGACGAGGTAGTCGACGCGCGCTTCGCCCCCGGCGGGGACCGTGACCGGCCCCGCCGCCTTGCCGACGAGCTTCAGTCCCTCGGCTTCTAGCGCCGGGCTGACGCGCATCGGCTCGTCGGTCGAGTTGTTGAGGACCGCGGAGATGGTGACACGGTCGCCGACGACGAAAAACCGCGGCGCCTGGAGGCGGACGATGAGCGGCATCCGGGTCCGCGCCGAGGATTCGGCGATGCCGAAACGGCTTCCCCGGCCAGCGGCGCGGGCGGTGGCCTTCCAGGTCGTCAGCGAGTCGGGGAAGGTCATCTCGACGCGCGCCCGTCCGTCCTCGCCGGTCACGACGTCCGGACGCCAGAGGACGGTGGCCCGAAAGTCGGTGCGCACCTGGACGGCGTCCTCCTGCGCCGGCGCGTCGGCGTCGGCCTTCTTCTTACGGCTCGGCATCGCCGAAGCGAGATCCCTGCGGAGCTCCGACTTCGCCATCTCCATTCCCGCCGGGGCCATCGCATCGCTGAGCATCCGCGCCGCCGGCAGGTTGCCGCCGACGAAGCGCATGCCGCCCTCCTTGGCCTCGTTCTCCTCGCGCCCTTTCTCCAGGCGGCCGTAGGGCCGCTCGTCGAAGCTCGACGCCGTGCGCACCCGGGAGTGACGCTTCTCGCCGAAGAAGAACTGCCGGGGGTCGCCGGCCAGGTCGTCCTGGATGTAGAAGACCGCTTCGTCGACGAGCGCGAGCGCCACCTCGGCCGAGACCGGGCGGCCCTCGTGGTCCCGCGTCGTGACGGTCAAGTAGCCCTTCTCGCGTGGCTCGTAGGCCTCGCGGTCGGCTTCGACCTCGACCTCGAGGAAATGCTCGACCGGCGGCACGACCACCTCCTCGACGTCCATGGCCAGGTGGCCGTCCTCGACGAGGAGGGCGTTTAAGAAGACGTTGGGGACGTAGCTCTCGTCGATCTCCAGGGTCAGGAGCTTGACCGTCCCCTCGACGTGGACGAGCCGGTAGTCGAGGAGCCCTTCGCCCTCGATCGAGAGCAGCACCCAGCGTCCGCTCGCCGCGGTGCTCAGGAGTAGGGGTGCCGTCTCCCCGGCCCGGAAGGTGTCGCGGTCGACGAGGACGTCGACGCCGTCGTGGTGGTAGCCGACGTTTCGCGTCTCGCGCGTCGCCACCCAGACGCAGGTCTCGCCGCGGACGGGAAAGTCGTCGTCCTCCTCGCTCGTCCAGGCGATCCGGTAGTAGCCCTCCTCCGCCGCCTCGAAGCTGAGCTCGGCGCGTCCTTCGCCGTCGGTGCGCAGCGTCGTTTCGAGGACCTCCTCGTGCTCGTAGCCCCGTTCCAGCCAACGGTCGCGGGTCACGCGGACGGTGCCCGCGGCGGCGACGCCCTCGTCGTTCGGATCAAGGGCCTTGATCTCGACCGTCACGCGGTCGCCCGGACGGTAGAGGTTGTGCCGGGCCCGGGGATAGACGAAGTAGCGCTGGCGCGTCACCCGCACGGTCCCGGAGCCCGTGACCTCGCGGCGCGACGAATCGACGACCCGGGCTTCGACCCGGTACTCGAAATCGTTGCCCAGGTTCTGGGAAGCCTCGAAGGCAAAACGTGCCCGTCCTTGGGCGTCGGTCTTGCCTTGCTTCGTTTCGAGAAGCTGTCCCGGACCGTAGCCGTAGCCGCCGTAGCGTTGCCGGGCTTCATAGAACCACGGAAAAGGACGCGGCGGCGACCACCACGGATAGAAAGGTTTCTGGTAGATCAGAAGCGCGACGTCGGCGCCGCCGGCCGGACCACCGAAGTAATACTCGGCCATCACCTCGACCTCGACTCTTTCGCCGACACGGAAGGTTTTTTTGCGGCCCTCCTCCTCGGGCGTCTCGACGCTTATGCGAAGCTCGGGAAGCTTGTACTCCTCGAGACGGAAGAGGTTGGCCGTGCCGATGCCGCGTCCGTTTTCCGAGAAGCTCACGCGATAGAGGCCGAGGGGCATCTCCGGGGTGAGTAGAAGCTCGGCCCAGGCACTGCCGAAAGCGTTCAATTCGAGCTCGGCCGAGGACACCTTCGAGCCACGCGGGTCCGTGATCTCGTAGCGCAGGAGCGCGCCCGCCGGGGTCGAATACTTGCCGCCGTCGTCGCGGCGGGCGAGGAGCTTGAAGCTCATCGTCTCGCTGGGACGGTAGGCCGGGCGGTCGGTAAAAGCGTAGACGCGCCAGGCGGCACGGCTGCCGCTGCCCGAGCCCCGGTAGGTCCCGGCGTAGGCCTGCCGGCCGCCGGCGGAGGCCGTGACGAGAAGCTCGCGTCCGCTCCCCTCGTAGACCGCGAGGCCGTCTTCGCCGCTGCGCAGAGACCTCTCGCGCCAGGTCCATTCGTTCCCCTCGTGCAAGCGTTCCCGGACACGCACGTCGGCACCGGCGATCGGCGAGCCGTCGAGGGCGTCGCAGACGTAGACGAGCGTCTTTGATCCCGAGGTCCGGACGACGACGGCGGCGTCGGTCACCAGGACGAGCTCCTGGGCGCTCTGCTCGCCGGAGCGCGCCACGAGGACGTAGGCGCCCGGCTCGGGCGTCTCCGCGAGGCGCAGGATCCGTTGCCCGGGCTCGTGGTCCGCGCGGTCGCCGGTGTCGAAAGTCCAGGCCTTGAGAGCCGGCCGGCCGGCGACGTCGAGGCGCTGCTGCCAGCCCCCGTAGGAGCTGTCGCCGTCGAGTCGGACGTCGCGTCCCAGGTCGACGGCGTGGAGCGTCAGCTCAATCGTTTTGACGTTGCGCCAGGTGAGGTGGTACTCGACCTCGGAGCCGGGCAGGAAGACCTGGCCCAGGTGGACGCCGAGCCGCGGCCCGGTGATCTCTTCGAGGCGCTGGCGCGCCTGGTCGTAGTAAGCGGTCTCGCCCTTCTCGTGCTCGTCGAGGAAACGGCGGAACAGCTCCGCCGCCCGGCGGTAGTCGCGGACCTGGCGCGAGCCGCCGTCCGGGCGGCGGACCGTCCGGCTCCAGTTGGTGAGGAAGTCGGCGTAGTGAAAAAGGGCGTCGTCATACCAGGCGGTGCCCTTGCCTTCCTCGAGGGCGGCCTCGAATTCGCGGACGAGCCGCGACTGCCACTGGCCCTGGAGCTTCAGAGTCATGGCGATCAGGTAGCGGGCGCGGGCGCGCTCGCCAGCGTCGCGGGCGATCTTCAGGGCGTTGTCGAGGGTGTCGAGAGGCAGGAAGCTGTAGCGGCCGTAGTGGGCGTAGGGTCCCCTCTCCTGTGCGTCGGCGACGCGCCACACGACGTCGAGGTAGCGCCGGCGGGCAAGCTCCAGGTCGGAGTGACCGGCCCAGGCGTCGAGGGCGGCCTGGTAGTGGGGCCAGGCGGAGCCCCAATTCTTTCGGTCCGGGCGCAGCCAGTAGAAGTCGCCGAGCGACTCGCGTCCCTCGATCCACACGCGGTCGCGCTGCGACGCGTCCTCGTTGCCGGCACGTACGAGCTCTTCGAGCTGACGCCGCGCCTCTTCCTGGACCGCCGAATCGGCGCTCGAGCGCCAGCGGGTGTCGGCGAGCCGGAAGGCAATCCAGCGTCGCTCGGCCTCGTCGTCGACCAGCTCCGACGCGTCGCGGTAGAGCTCGTGGGCGCGGGCATAGGAGCCCTCGGCGTAGAAGGCCTCGGCCTCTCCGCGGAGCTCGTCGTAGGCGGTGCCGGCGAAAGGCGTCTCGTCGGCGTCCTGCGGGCCTGGGAAGGCGGCGAAGGCGGCGCAGGCGAGGACGGCGGCGGCGAAGAGCGTCGGCGAACGGTGGATCTTCATGGTCAAGCCCCTTTCGAGCGGCGGAACGGAGCCGGAACGGCCCCCTCCGAGTAGCTTAGACACTCCGGGGGGCGATTTCGTGACCGATCTGGGGAAATTCGTCGTGCTAAGATGGTCTACGTAAGCCGGCACCCCGTACGGAGGTAGAAAATGGTCAGGACCCAGGTACAGTTGACGGAGCAACAGGCCAGCGCTCTCAAGGCGCGGGCGTTGGCGGAGGGGCTGTCGATGGCGGAGCTCATCCGCCGTAGCGTGGACGCTTTTCTGCGATCCGCGGCACCGCTCAGCCACGAAAAGAAGAAGCGCCGGGCCCTGGCCGCCGTGGGCCGGTTTCGTTCGGGGGTCGGTGACCTTTCGGTGAACCACGACCGCTATCTGGCCGAAGCGTTCAGCGAGTGAGCGTCTTCGTCGACACCTCGGGTCTGTTGGCGATCCTGGACGCTGAAGACCTCCACCATGCGCAGGCCGCCGCCTGCTGGAAAGAGCTGATCGAGAGAGACGAGCCTCTCGTTTCGACAAGCTACGTCCTGGTGGAGACCTTCGCCCTGGTCCAGAAACGCCTGGGACTGGCGGCCGCCCACAGGCGCGGGCTCGTCGGCCACCCGGGAGTCGGTGGCCGAGGAGTGACGCGAGGAGACGCGCAGAAGGCGGCGTGGACGGGTCCCTCCTAGAGCTCCCACGCTCCGGGTGGCAAGGTCAAGGGACGCCGACGGCGGCTCGTAGCTGAGGCGTAGGGAACTGCCGAGGACGTCCGCGCGAGCCACACCTTGGCCTTGTCTTCTGGGCGCGCCGAGCCGCCATGGGCTAGAATGAGCTGCATCGAGAGGAAGACGACGAAGCAGGCCGGAAGGTAAATCCTTGGAAGGACCAGTGACACGGAGCATGGACGTCTTCTCGCTGCGGGACACCGTAGTCGGGGAATACAAGAAGTTCGCCACCTCGTTCACGCCCATTCGCGCCGAGGACGTCCGGCGGCAGGTCGAAGCGATCTACCGGAAGGAGCTGTATTGGCCCGAGCCGCTCCTCCAGATCAACCCCAACTACCAGCGGACGGAGACCGTCGAGAAGCTCGCCGCCGAGTTTTCGCTCGACCCGATCTGCGCCGAGATTTTCCGCACCGAGCCGCGGCCGGGCGCGCCTCGTGGCGAGCCGCTGAACCTCTACAAGCACCAGAAGGAGGCCGTCGCCCTCGCGGTCGACGGCGAGAGCTTCGTGGTGACCACCGGCACGGGCTCGGGCAAGTCGCTCTGCTTCTTTCTGCCGATCGTTAACCAGGTGCTCCAAGAGAAACGGCGCGGCGGCGGCGGACGAACCCGGGCCGTCGTCATCTACCCGATGAACGCGTTGGCCAACAGCCAGCTCGAGGAGCTCGACAAGTACGTCCAGAACGTGCCCGGCAAGCCGCCGGTCACTTACGCCCGCTACACCGGCCAGGACGACGTCCAGGAACGCCGCCGGATCTCCGAGGATCCGCCGGACATCCTGCTCACCAACTTCATGATGCTCGAGCTCCTCATGACCCGCCAGGACGAGCTCGACCGGCGCGTGATCGGCAACTGCACGGGCCTGAGATTCCTGGTGCTCGACGAGCTCCACACCTACCGTGGCCGCCAGGGGGCCGACGTGGCGCTCCTGGTCCGGCGCGTGCGCGAACGGCTGTCGCCGCGGAAACTGCAATGCATCGGCACCTCGGCCACGATGGCCAGCGAGGGCTCCCGCGAGGACAAGAGCCGCGTGGTCGCGGGCGTCGCCTCGAAGCTCTTCGCGGTCAAGATCCCCGAGAGCAACGTCGTCGTCGAGACCCTCGAGCGCGTCACCGACCCCGACCAGACCGCAACGAGCGTCAGGACCTCCCTCGGCGCCGCCGTCGACAGGGGTATCGCGTCTGACGTCACCGACGAGGCTCTGCGCGTTCACCCACTGGCGATCTGGGTCGAGACCCGTCTCGGCGTGTCCTGGTCGGAGGAGGACCAGCGCTGGCTGCGGGCGCGGCCGCTCACCGTCACCGAGGCGGTGGAGGCGCTGTCCGACGACGCCGAACGGCCGCCGGACGCTTGCCGCGCCGCCCTGCGCGACCTGCTGCTCGGTACGCGCGGCTTCTTCGCCTTCAAGCTGCACCAATTCTTCTCCGGTGCCGGCCACGCCTACGCGACCCTTGAGGCCCCGGGACGCCGCGTGGTCACCGTCGACGGACAGCAGTTCTTGCCCGCCGACCCCGACAAGCGGCTCTACGCGGTCCATTTCTGCCGCGACTGCGGCCACGAATACCATCCCGTCCGCTACGTGATCGACGAAGGACGCCACAGTATCTCCCCCCCTTGCTCCCCCCAAGGGGACAGGGTCCTGGCCCGCGACATCGAGGACGCTCCACCCGCGCGACCCGGCGACGAGGACCTCGCGGACGGTATTTCCGACCATGAAATCTTCGGCTTTCTCACTCTGCACGCCCCTGACGCGGACTTCACCTTCGAGGACCTCGACGAAGACTATCCCGAGACCTGGCTCGAGCTCGACGCCGCCGGCAACCCACGGATCAAGCCCTACTACCGGCCGGCACGGGCACGGGAGATCCGGGTCGCTCCCGACGGCAAGCTCGGCTCCGGCGAACGCGCCTGGTTCTTGCCCGGCAAGTTCCGGTTCTGCCTGCGTTGCGGAAACACCCAGGGTGGCGCCACGAAGGACCGCAACCGCCTGGCGTCCCTCTCGGCCGAAGGCCGCAGCTCGGCCACCACCGTCCTGGTGGGCAGCGTCCTGCGCTGGATGCACGGCGAGGCTTCCGGCCTGGGGGAGGACCAACGCAAGCTCCTGGGATTCACCGACAATCGTCAGGACGCCGCGCTCCAGGCGGGCCACTTCAACGACTTCCTCTTCGTCAGCCTCGTGCGCGCCGGCTTCCTCGGCGCCCTCGAAGCGGCCGGCGACGCCGGCCTACGTAGCGACGAGCTCGGCACCGCCCTTCAGAAGGCTCTCGGCTTCGACCGTTCGGATCCCGAAGTCCGGACCGAGTGGCTCCTCGAGCCGACCCTTCGCGGCTTCAACCTGCAAGAGGCCGAGGCGACCCTGCGGGAAGTGCTCGCCTATCGCGCCTGGTTCGATCAACGGCGGGGGTGGCGTTACACCAACCCGAGCCTCGAGGAGCTCGACTTCTTGGAAGTTGAGTATCAGGGAATCGAGGCGCTGGCCTCCGACGACGACCTGTTCGCGGAGGTCTCCGACAAGACCGGGGCGCCGGACCTCCTACGCCACGCCGGTGCCGAGGTGCGCGTCGCGGTCTACAGCGCGCTCTTCGACCACCTGCGCAAGTGGATGGCCGTCGGCAGTCGAGTCCTCGAGCCCACGGTGATCGAACAGATGCGGGCCAGGTCCCACAGCCGACTCCGGGTCCCTTGGGGATTCGACAATGACGAAAGACCCGGGGCCTCGCGCTGGTTGCTCATCACGTCGCCGACGCGGCGCACCCTCACGCTGCGCGACGAAGAGCTCATCGTACGCGGTGGCTCCCGCAGCGCCCTCGGCAAGACCTTGCGCTCCCCCAAGCTATGGGGCGACGACCGAGCGATCCGCGATTTGAAGTCCAAGGACTTCGACAATCTGGTGAAAGCCTTGCTCCAAGCGGCCAAGGAGCATGGCCTGGTCGCCAAGGAGGCGACTCCGTTCGACGACAAGATCGGCTGGAAACTGAACGACGGCTGCGTGCTCTTCCGGAAGAAAAAACCCGAGGCCAACGCGACTCGTCCCGACAAGAACGCGTTTTTCCGCGACTTCTACGCCAACCTGGCACATCTGCTCCGCGAGCCCGTGCATCCGCTCTTCGGCTTCGAAGCCCGCGAGCACACCGCTCAGGTCGACATGGACGTGCGCCAGGTCCGCGAGAAGCGCTTCCGCTACGGCCCGAAGGAACGCGAAGAGCTCACGGCCGACGACGCCCAGGTGATCGGTGAAGCCAAACGGTTTCTACCGGTGCTCTTCTGCTCGCCCACCATGGAGCTCGGCGTCGACATCTCGGCGCTCAACGTCGTCTATCTGCGCAACGTACCGCCCACGCCCGCCAACTACGCCCAGCGCGGCGGGCGCGCCGGACGCGGCGGACAAGCCGCGCTCGTGCTGACCTACTGCTCGGCCCA
Organism: uncultured bacterium; assembly: GCA_965371445.1. GTDB lineage: Bacteria > Acidobacteriota > Thermoanaerobaculia > Multivoradales > J023 > DASWIG01. The sequence continues at coordinate 40,942 of CBDUYN010000051.1, forward strand.
GGGACCCCACGATCAGTACTTCTTCCGCGAGCCCAAGGCCATGGTCCACGGCGAGGTGCGTCCGCCGCTCCTCGACCTGGCCAATCGCGACCTGATCGAAAGCCATCTGCAAGCGATCTGGCTGGCCTGTACCGAAAAACCCCTCGATCCGTCGATCTCCGAGCTGCTCGTCCTCGACGAGGAGACGCGTCCGCTGCGGCCCGAAGTCCGCGAGCCCATGGCGGAGCGGCGGGCCGGGCAAGAGGCCGTTGGCCGCATCCGTCGGGTGCTCGACCTGCTCGAAGCCGACCTCTCACCCGAGCACGCCCCCTGGTACCCCGGCCCCGACGCCTACGCCGAGGAGGTGGCGAGCCAGGCCCTCGACAGCTTCGACAAGGCCTTCAACCGCTGGCGCGACCTCTTCGCCGCCGCCGAGCAGCAACGCGACGCGGCCCGCCGCATCCTCGACGACTATGCGGCACCCCAGCGAGAAAAAAACGCCGCCAAGAGCCGCCACGATCAGGCCATCGACCAGCTCAAGCTGCTGCAGAAGGGCGACAATCCGCGCTCCAGCGACTTCTACACCTACCGCTACCTGGCGACGGAAGGCTTCCTGCCCGGCTACAACTTCCCGCGCCTGCCTCTGATGGCCTACGTTCCCGCCACTCGCGGCGGACGCGGCCGTCAGGCCTACCTGCAACGGCCCCGCTTCCTGGCGCTGTCGGAATTCGGGCCGCGAAGCCTCGTTTACCATGAAGGACGCTCCTTTCGCGTCGTGCGGGCCATGCTCTCCCTCGGGCATCGCGACAGCGCGACCGCGGAGACGCGGCTGCCCACGATGACGGCCCGCATCTGCCGCGCCTGTGGTGCCGGACACTTCAACGATCAGCTCTCGATGTGCCACGGCTGCGGCGCCTCCTTGAGCACCGCCGAGATCGTCAACAACATCTACCGCATCGAGAACGTGGCCACCCAGCACACCGAACGCATCACCGCCAACGACGAGGAGCGCCTGCGCCAGGGCTTCGAGCTTCAGACCACCTTCGAGTGGGCCGTCCGCGACGGCGTCTTGGACGTTCACCAAGGTACCGTCGGAGACGACGCCGGCGAGCTCGCACGTCTCGCCTACGGCCCGGGCGCCACCGTCACCCGCATCAACAAAGGACTCAGGCGCCGGGTGGACTGCACCCAATACGGCTTCCGCATCGATCCCGTCTCGGGCTATTGGGCGAGAAACAAAGACGAGGACCAGGAGACGAAGGACCCGACCTCGGCACCCCGCCAGTGGATCGTGCCGTGCGTACGCGACCGCAAGAACGCCCTCTTGCTCCAACCCGCCGAGGAAGAGCTGACCCAGATCACGCTCACGACGTTCCAGCACGCCCTCCTGCGCGGCATCGAGACCCGGTTCCAGCTCGAGCAGGGCGAGATCCTCGCCGAGCCCATGCCCAGCCGCGACGAGCGCAAAGGCTTCCTGCTCTACGAGGCCGCCGAGGGAGGAGCCGGCGTGCTCAACCGTCTCGTCGCGGAGACCGGCGTGGTGGCGGAGGTGGCCCGGGAAGCGCTCTTCATCCTGCATTTCGACGTCGCCGAAGGGGCGAGTCTTCCCGCCAGCACCCACGGCCTGACCGACACGGCGGGCACGTCCTGCGTCGCGGCCTGCTACCGCTGCCTGATGTCCTACTACAACCAACCCGACCACGAGATCCTCGATCGGCGTGATTCCAAAGTCCAGGAGCTCCTGCTGCGGCTCGCCCGGGCACGGACCTCCGTTGCGGAAAGGACGGCTTCCCGAGACTCGGCCCACCACCCGAGCCCGGCGACGGCAGCGGACGACGACCTGACACGCTGGCTCGGACAGGCGAGAGAACGCGAGCTGCCCCCCCCGGACGACGAGCCCGTCACCCACGACGGCGTCGAGCTGCCGCTGGTGTGGCGCGCCCATTACCTGGTGGCCGCCTTCGCGCCGCTGCCCGCGGCGGTCACCGCCAACCTGGAAGACCGCGGTTTCGAGGTACTGGTGCTCGGCGACGGTGAGGCCCGGTGGAGCGAGTCCTTCGCCTCTCTCGCCCGAGCCCTGGGGTGCGCAACGTGACGGCTTCCATTTGGAGCCCCGGCAGCCTCGTCCACGCCCGCGGACGCGAGTGGATCGTGCTCACCGGCAGCGGCGAGGAGACCCTGCGCGTGCGTCCCATCTCCGGCTCGGAAGAGGATCAGACCCTGATCCACGTGGCCCTTGAGGCCGAGCCGGTCCGGGAAGCCAAGTTCCCGAAGCCCCGAGCCGAGCAGCAGGCGAGCCACGACTCGGCCCTTCTCCTGCGCGACGCCCTGCTGCTCTCCCTGCGCCGCGGCGCCGGCCCCTTCCGCGGCTTCGGGCAGATCGCGGTCGAGCCCCGAGCCTACCAGCTCGTGCCGCTCCTGATGGCCTTGAAGCTCGATCCGGTGCGCCTGCTCATCGCCGACGACGTCGGCGTCGGCAAGACCATCGAAGCGGCGCTCATCGCCCGCGAGCTGCGCGACCGCGGCGACGTCGACCGCATCGCCGTGCTCTGTCCGCCCCACCTCGTCGACCAGTGGGTCACCGAGCTCGAGCAGCATTTCCACATGCGCACGGTGCCCGTCACCGCCGCCAGCGCCAACCGACTCGAACGCCACCTGCCGCCCGGAGAGAGCATCTTCTCGACCCACCCGCACACCGTCGTCAGCCTCGACTACATCAAGAGCGAGCGGCGGCGCAGCGAGTTCCTCCGCGCCTGTCCTCATTTCGTCATCGTCGACGAGGCCCACACCTGCGCCGGCGCCGGCCGCGGACGCCACCAGCGCTACGAGCTGCTCAAAGGCCTCGCCGAGAACCCGAGACGCCACCTGGTCCTGCTCACCGCCACACCCCACAGCGGCGACGAAAAGGCCTTCTATCGCCTGCTCGGCCTCCTGGACCCCGATTTCGAGAGCCTGGCCGAGGCCGACGGCGACGAGCGGCGCCGCCTGCGCGAGCGGCTCTCGCGTCACTTCGTACAGCGCCGGCGGCCGGACATCTCCGAATGGCGCGAAGGCGAGCTTTTCCCGCGCCGTGAGACCAAGGAGCTGACCTACAAGCTCACCGGCGCCTGGGAGAAGCTCTTCCACCAAGTGCTCGACTACTGCGCCGAGGTCGTGCGGTCCGCGGGTGGCGACGCCCGCCGCGAACGCCTGAGCTTCTGGGGGACCCTGGCGCTCATGCGCTGTGTCGCCTCGAGCCCCGCCGCCGCGGTCCAGGCCCTGCGCACCCGCGCCGGCCTCGCCGACGCCGAAGAGGAAGACGTCCTCCGGGACCGCCTTTTCGACGGCAGTGCCGACGCCCTGATGGAGGACGACGTCGAACCGCCGGCCGCCACCGACAACCCCGCTCTGCAAGCGCTCATCGAGCAGGCCGAGAAGCTCGCCGGACGCAAAGGCGACCCCAAGCTGAAGCTCCTCGCCGCCCATCTCGGCGAGCTCCTCGCCGAGGGCTTCCATCCCGTGGTCTTCTGCCGCTACATCGCCACCGCCCACTACCTGGAACGTCACCTCCGAGGCCGTTTCGAGGGCGTCACCACCGGCGTGGTCACCGGCGAGCTGAACGCTGGCGAGCGCAAGGAGAAGGTGGACCGCCTGGGCGAGGCCGAAAAGCGCCTGCTCCTCGCCACGGACTGCCTCTCCGAGGGCGTTAACCTGCAAGAGAGCTTCGACGCGGTCGTCCACTACGACCTCTCCTGGAACCCGACGCGCCACGAGCAGCGCGAGGGCCGGGTGGACCGCTTCGGACAGCCCAGGGACGTCGTGCGCTGCACCCTCCTCTACGGTGCCGACAACCCCGTGGACGGCGCCGTGCTCGAGGTCATCCTGCGCAAGGCCGCCAAGATCCGCGAGGAGCTGGGCGTCCTCGTCCCCTTGCCTGACGACGGACACACCCTGACCCAGGCCCTGATGCGCGCCGTCCTCCTGCGTCATCGTCGCGGGTTTCGCCAGCAGCTCCTCGACTTCGGCGACACCGCGGAGGCCCAGGCCGTCGAGTCGCGCTGGCAGGACGTCGCCGAGAAGGCCAAGCAGAACCGGACGATCTTCGCCCAGCAACGCCTGAAGCCCGACGAGGTCCTGCCCGAGTGGCACAAGACCCTGTCGGCCATCGGCACCCGCGAGGAGGTCGAGCGTTTCACCGACCGTGCCCTGAGCCGTCTCGGCTCGGGGCTCGAGCGCCGGCGCCGCGGCGCCAAGGTGCCGCTCGCGCCGCTGCCCGAGGACGTGCGCGAGCGGCTGGAGGCCGAAGGGCTCACGGGTACGCTCCTCGTCGACTTCGAGTACCCGCCCGCGTCGGGCTGTCGGCCCGTCCAGCGCAGCCATCCGCTGGTCTCGGTGCTGGCCGAGACCCTGCTCGAGCGCACCCTGGGCTCTCAAGACGGAGCTCCTAAGAACGGCAACGGCGACGGCGAAGCCGCACCTGACCCGGGCGTCCTCGGCCGCGTTGGCGTCTGGGTGTCGGACGACGTCGAGGTGCTCACCACCGTCGTGCTCCTGGGATTGCGTCATCAGCTCGTCACCCAGCGCGCCGGGAGCCGGTCCTCGGTCTTGCTGGTGGAGGAAGCGACGGCCGTCGCCTGGGTCGGGGTGTCGGACCCCGTGCTCCGCAACGGCAAAGAAGCCGTGGAGCTGCTCGCCGCCCCGCCGGTCGCGGACCCGACAGCCCGTGTCAGGGAGCGTACCGTTGGCCGGGCTCTGAAGCAGCTCGAGGCCGGGCAAGCCGAGCTCGACGCCTTTGCCGAGCACCGCGCACAGAGCCTCCTGGCGGATCACCGACGCGTTCGCGAGGCGGCCCAGGCCCGCGGCAGCTACGCGGTGAAGGCGCTCCTGCCCGCCGACGTGATCGGTCTCTTCGTCCTTTTGCCGAGGTTGAGCTAGGCCATGGCCCCGCGCAGGAGATCCCGCCGGTCCGACGCCCGGCTCGCCTTCGACGCCCTCACCATCGAGGGAGGGCTGCTCTCGCCCGACTGGCTCGCCCGCGTCGCCAAGCTCGACGCGGGAGGACAGTCCGAGGCCGACTACCGCGTCCCCAAGGGGCTCCACCTGCGCGACGAGATCGGGCGCTATTGGCGCATCGCCGAAGCCCTGTGGAACGACTTCGCCGCCGGACGAGAGGCCACCTCCGGGTCCGAGTCTCGGTCCCAGGCCCTGGCGGAGCGCTTCGTCGTGGACCTGCTGCGCGAGAGCTTCGGCTTCGATTCGCTCGGCCCGGCCGATCCCGTCGAGATCGACGGCCGGGTCTACGCTACCGGCTTCTCCGCGCTCGACGGCCGCGTGCCGGTGGTAATCGCGTCCGCGGACAGCGGACTCGACACCCTGTCGCCAGCCTTCGGCGACGACGGACGGCGGCGCAGCGCCTTCGGCCTCTGTCAGGAGCTTTTGAACGCCGACGACGGAGCGCTGTGGGGCTTGGCCTCCGACGGTGTGACGCTGCGCTTCGTGCGCGACAATGCGAGCCTCACCCGTCCGGCGTGGCTCGAGGCGGATCTGAGCCGCATCTTCACTGAGGAGCTCTACTCCGACTTCGCCGCCCTCTGGCTACTGGCCCACGAGACCCGCTTCGGACGACCGGAGCAGCCGGTCACCGATTGTTCTCTCGAGACCTGGCGCGAGGCCGGCATTCAGGAGGGAACTCGGGCTCGCAAACGCCTGCGCCACGGTGTAGAGGAAGCGCTCAAGGTCTTTGGACAGGGCTTTCTGGACCACCCTGAGAATCAGACCCTGCGTGCCGCACTGGCGGACGGAACGCTAACCACGGATGACTTCTATCAGGAGCTTCTACGGCTGGCCTATCGCCTCATCTTTCTGCTCACGGTGGAAGAGCGGGGCGTGCTGCATCCGGACGACGCCCCCGAGGAGGCTTGCTCGCTTTACGCCGAAGGCTACAGCCTGCGGCGCTTACGGGAACGCTCAGTGAAGCGTAGCGCCCACGACCGTTTCCACGACCAATGGGAGGCGGTGAAGATCGTCTTCGGAGGCCTGGCTGACGGAGAGCCTCGCCTTGCCTTGCCCGCCCTGGCGGGCATCTTCGCCCGGGACCAGTGTCCGACCCTCGACGCCTCCCGCCTCGCGAACCGTGCGTTTCTTCTTGCCCTCTTCCGACTGTCGTGGCTGCGGGAGCCGTCGGGCCTGGAGCGCGTCAATTGGCGGGACATGGGACCCGAGGAGCTCGGCAGCGTCTACGAGAGCTTGTTGGAGCTCGAACCGCAGATCACCCATGGGGGGCGTTTCTTCTCTTTCGCTGAGGGCGTCGAGGGCACGGCCCGCAAGAAGACGGGAAGCTATTACACACCCGACAGCCTCGTGCAGGTGCTTCTCGACAATGCCCTCGAGCCGATGATCGCGAGCACCCTTGCCAGTCATCCCGAGGACGGCGTCGAAGCGCTGCTCTCGCTCTCGGTGGTGGACCCCGCCTGCGGCAGCGGCCATTTCCTTCTCGGTGCGGCACGCCGCCTCGCCGCTCACGTCGCCCGCCTTGAGGCGGACGGCACGCCCTCCCTCGAGAAGTATCGCCACGCGCTTCGGCAGGTGGTGGGCCGCTGTATCTACGGTGTCGACCTGAACCCGTTGGCGGTGGAGCTCTGCAAAGTGAGTCTCTGGCTGGAAGCGGTCGAGCCCGGGATGCCGCTCACCTTTCTCGACTCTCATGTTCGACACGGCAACGCGCTTCTCGGTGCCACTCCCGAAGTGATGAAAGACGGCATCCCGGATGATGCGTGGAAGCCGATCGAAGGGGACGACAGGAAGGCCGCGAGCGCACTCAAGAGGCACAACAAGAAAAGCGCCGGCGACCAACGAAGCTTCGACACGCAGTGGGTGACATCGACGGAGAGCGAGACCAACGAGCTCTTAAGAGCCCACGCGGCCTTGGAAGACGCGCCGGACGCCCCCGTGGACGCCCTCGTTCGCAAGGAAAGCCAATGGCGGGAAATCCTCAAATCCGGGCCTTACCGCCATCAGAAGTTCGTGGCCGACGCCTGGTGCGCGGCTTTCGTCTGGCCTAAGGAGTCAGGACCGCTGCAAAAGGCCGCGCCCACCAACGATCTGTGGAGCCACATCCGCGACGAGCTGGGACAACCACCCGAGCTGACCGTCAAGACGACCGCCAAGCTTGCGCGGCAGTACGCCTTTTTCCATTGGCATCTGGCCTTTCCTGGAGTGTTCGCGCGCGATGGATTTGACGTGGTGCTGGGGAATCCTCCGTGGGAGAGGGTGAAGATTCAGGAAAAAGAGTTCTTCGCGGCTCACAGCGACGAAATCGCAAACGCGCCAAATGCGGCCGCACGGAAGAAACTGATCGCCAGGCTACCTTTCGACGCCCCAGAACTTTGGGAGAAGTGGGTCACCGCCAGCCGCGAAGCTCAAGGCCAGAGTCAGTTTGTCCGCTCCTCGGGTCGTTTCCCGCTCTGCGGAAAAGGCGACGTCAACACATATGCGCTCTTCGCAGAACACAACCGTCATGTGTTGAATAGTAGAGGTCGAGCCGGCTTCATCGTTCCTACAGGTATTGCGACGGATGCCACTACTCAAGAGTATTTCAGTGGCCTCATTTCGCGGCAGGAGCTCTCGGCGTTTCACAGCTTCGAGAACGAAGAGTTCGTCTTCCCGGATGTTCACCATGCGTTCAGGTTCGCACTTCTGACGGTTGACGGTGCCGGCTCTAGTCCGCAGGCGGACCTCGTCTTCTTTGCCCGGCAGGTACCGGCCTTGTCTGACCCTGAGCGGCGCTTCTCGCTGACGCCGGCCGACTTCGCCACGCTAAACCCGAATACCAAAACCTGCCCGACTTTCCGTTCGAAACGGGACGCCGAGCTGAACCTGGCGATGTATCGTCGAACAGGAATCCTCTGGCGCGAGGGTGACCCTGACGGCAACCCGTGGGGCCTGAGCTTTATGGCCATGCTGCACATGGCCAACGATTCAAATCTCTTCCGAATCTGGCCCGAGCTCGAAGGGGCAGGCTGGGCGCTCGAAGGCAATCAGTACGTACTCGACAAGCGGCGCATGCTGCCTCTCATAGAGGCCAAGATGGTGCACCACTTCGACCATCGCTTCGGAACCTACGAAAATCAGACCGAGGCCCAGGCCAGACAGGGGAAACTGCCCGAGCTCGATGCCGATCAGCACGCCAACCCCGATTTGCTGACGCGTCCGAGGTATTGGGTCGAAGAGTCGGAGGTCGAAGGACGGCTGGAAGGCCGATGGCAGAACGATTGGCTGCTAGGATGGCGTGACATCTGCCGGAGCACGGATCAACGGACGGTCATCGCTTCGTTGGTACCGCGTTCGGGAACCGGCGACACGTTCTTGTTGGCGATGCCGGCGGTCGAGCCTCGGGTCGTTGCCGCTCTTTACGCCAATCTTTGTAGTTTCGCGCTCGACTACACAGCGCGCCAGAAGGTTGGAGGAACTCACTTGAAATACCATGTCTTCAAGCAGTTACCTATCCTCAGTCCAGCCGAGTATCTAACCGAAACGCCGTGGTCTCACAACGAAGTCTACCGAGACTGGCTTCTGCCCCGAGTCCTGGAGCTGACCTACACTGCCGAGGACCTCGAACCCTTTGCTCGCGACTGCGGCTACGAAGGACCGCCGTTCCGCTGGGACCCCGAGCGCCGATTCCTCCTCCGGGCCGAGCTCGACGCCGCCTTCTTCCACTTGTACCGAATCTCTCGCGACGACGCAAGCTACATCCTTGACTCTTTCCCCGTGGTCCGCAAGAACGACGAAGCGATTCATCATGGAGAATACCGCACCAAGCGGGCGATCTTGGAGACTTATGACGCCATGAACGAAGCGATCCGAAGAGGCGAGCCCTACCAGTCCCCGGTGCCGAACCTGGAGAGAGAGTTGAAACATGTTGCACCTTCAGAAATTTGAGCTCGTCAACTACCGCTGGTTCGAGTCCTTGGAGCTCTCTTTCGAGCGCGACCTCACCATCTTGTTCGCCGAGAACGCCGGCGGCAAGTCGGCTCTTCTGCAGGGCTTGGCAATGGGGCTTGCCCTTCTGCAACCACGCACCCCCAAAGAGCTGCAACTGAATGCGGAGCGGGACGTCCGGCGCGTGCGACAGCGCAAAGAGTCATTATCGGCTGTCTGGGACGAGACCGATGAGGACTTGCCCTTGGCCGACGGACGCTCCCTACCATGACTGGATCGGCTATACCAAGCTTGGAAAAGCGTACGTGCGAACCAACGCCCCTCTGTCGGCTGCTCAGCGGAAGGCTCTCGGGCTGGCGCTCGACGACAGAAGTGACGGCAACCGCACCCGCAAGTCGATACTGAACCTGAACGATCGAAAGCTCGTCGCAGCACGGAAAGGGGTCATCGACAGCGAAAGGAAGATCATGGAGAAGGTTTTCGGCAATCGTAGAGTTTCTATCGAAGAGAGAGAAGCGCGGGCAAGAAAACTGCTGACCGAAGTCGAGTACCGGGAATTCATCAGCGTAAGGGTGGCATGGCTCACGAAGACCATGGGCAAGAATCAATGAACCGTGTCATGGCATATGGTCATGTCCCGCAAAAATTCGCAGCACTGCGGCGACAATTGTCTCAGCCCCCGATTGTCGCCGCACTGCGGCGACAATTGGCGCCGGTAAATGTCTCCGCGGTGCGGAGACAATTCATGGCCAACCGAGTCGCGTCATGAGCACCCCCATCTCCGCAGCCACCGCCACCCGCCTGGAGAAGGCCGCGGTCGACAATGGCTTCGACCGGGAGTTGCCCCGGGAGGGCGGCTGGTTCGTCTTCACCAGCACTCAGGCGTCCCTGCACCTCTGGCTCACCGTCCAGGACGACGGGCTCTTCGTCGCCGCTTTCTCGCAGTTCCACGTCAGCAAGGCCCTCGGTGAGCACGGCACGTCCACGACGTCCTCGTTGCCTGAGAGAGCTTCGGCGGGCCGTGTCGTGGCCGACATCCCGTCCTTGCATCGCATGGTGCGCCGTGCCTTCCAGCTCTCGCGGAGCCTCCCGGACGAGCTGCTCCACACCTTCGAGAGCCAGGTCGCCAGGCTTCCCAGGCGCACGGAGGCCGAGCGTCTCGTGATCCAGCGAGTCGGCCGCGGCTTCATCACGGTCGCCGACGACCGGACGGTGATGGTGTCACCACGGCTGTCGGAGCCCGACCGCTTGGTCCTCGGCCTCGACGCCCCCCGGCAGGTGGTCGCCCTCGCCGAGGCACACAGGAGCTACCTGCCTTGGCACCGGGAGCATGTCTTCCAGAGCACGGTCGGTAGCACAGGCTAAGCCGACAAATACGACGTCAAGGGTCGCGCCAGACTCATGAGAGGATCATCCCCTCTGTTTCGGACTCTCATGGCGTTTCGACAGAGATCATCGGAGATTCTGTAGGGACAATAGGCAGGTCGTCGCCACCGAGGCGTGATTTTCGGCCGTCCGTCGACACCATGCGCAGGCCGCCGTTTGCTGGGAAGAGCTGATCGAGAGAGACGAGCCTTTCGCTTGGCGTGCTACACTTGAGCAGCAGAGACAGAAGCTGAGATGTGGACCTACCGACAGACTGGAGCAAGCCCTGGACCGAAGCTGGCCCCCGTGGTGGGAGTGGGAACTGGAGCTCAGCCCGCACCTGCTCAAGCGCATGGAGGATCGCCACTTCAACGAAGTCGACCTGAGAGCCATGATGGGTCGCGCGACTTCCTATCGCGCAACGTCGTCGAAGGCCGCTGGGGCATCACGACCCGACACCGGCGGCGGTCCTGGGAAGTCATCGTCGAGCCCGATCCCGAGGTCGAGTTGTTGCTCGTCATCACGGCCTACCCTGTCTGGGAAACCTAGGATGAAAGTGACCTACCTGGAAGTGACGTTTCGCCGTGGACGGCCAGTGGCCGCCTATCTCTACCTACCGCGACGGCAAGGGGACAAGAGCCAGCGTACTCGCAAGATCGATCCCGGAATGGTCGTCGACTTCAACGAGCGCGGCGAGCCCATCGGCATTGAGATCACTGCACCCGGCGCGATCACGACGGAGAATCTGGCCCAAGCCCTGGCGGATCTGAACCTGCCCCCCATGGACCCGGCGGAGCTGGCTCCTCTCAAGGCGGCATAGCGTCGAGAAGAGATGCTGGTGTGGGTCCAGGGCGCTTCGCCCGACTCATGAGAGGCTTATCCTCTCCGTCTTGGTCTGGCGTTCGTGGAATCGACCTGGGCAACGCCTCTAAGGACAGTCGAGCGCGACGACGCCTCCCGCGTCGTCGCCGCCGCCGAAGCTGGCTCGCCGGACGGTTGGATCCCGGTGGCATCCGCTGGATCGATCAGAACGTGGAAAAAGGAAGTGTACGGATTCCCGGGATCGAGTACGACTACCAGCACACCTTCGCCCCGGACGAGGTGACGTCGACCGCGATCTTCAACGACGGCCTGCGGGAAGCCCAAGCCCTCTACAAACCCCTACTGCACCAGCGGATGGACGGCTGGGCACGCTTCGAGAGGCCGCGCAACGGTTTCGTGGGACTGGTGCTGGAAATGAAGAGCGGCAACCAGAATCTCCACGCGCCCATCTTTCAGCTCAAGTGCTATCGCGAGGCCCTGCGGCGCCGGTGCCCGGAACCGATGGTGGTGTGGGGGATCTTCGAGCGACCTCTGGGAGAGGCGATGTTCGAGAGGGTGGCGAAGGAGCTGACCGCGACGGTGGCGTCGCCGGCGCGGCGCGACGTGTGGGTGCTCTCGACCGCGGACGAGATCCCGTCGGTGCTCGAAGCGTTGGGGCTCACCCGCTAGTCGGCCTTGGGTAGTCGGCCGCCGCGGCCTGGCCCCGGCCCCGAGGCTCGGCTAGAATAGCCCGGCACTTCCAGGAGGACGCCCCAGGTGACAGGAACCCAATTCGTCGAGACGGCGCGCGCTTTCGTCCGCACGCTGCGGTACGGACCCCGCGAGGCGGCGCTCGCCGCCGCGGGCGTCGTCCTCCTGGGCGCGGCCCAGGCCCTGCCGAAAGCCGCCGCCGACCTGCCCGACGCGTTGCGGCAGATCTGGTCGGCGTTTCCGCTCACCTTGAGCGCCCTCGGTGTCGTCCTGCTCGCCGCGTCGTTCGTCCGCGTCTACCGGACGGTGACGGCGCCGCTCCCTGACCCGGGCGCGCCGAAGCCGCCGGCGATCAAGGGCGCCGCCTCCTTCGGTCCCCAGGACGGCGAGCTCTTCGCCCGCCTCGGACGCGGACGCGAGCTCGCCCGCCTGCGCGGCTGGAGCCTCGACGACCGCGTCCCCCTGGTCGCCCTGATGGGCGAGTCCGGCGTCGGCAAGACGTCGCTTTTGCGCAGCGGGCTGCCCCACACCCTGAAGGACGACGACGTCCGCGTCTTCTACTGGGAGGCGATGCCGACCGATCCGATGGCGTCGCTGCTCCATGCCCTCGAAAAGTGGAGCGACGACGGCGCGCCGAGGGCTGTAGACGATCTCCTGAAGGACGATCTCCTGAAGGACGATCTCCTGAAGGACGACGGCGTCCGGCGCGTCGTCGTCGTCGACCAGGCGGAGCAGCTCTCGCCCGAACGCCATCCGGAGGTCTTCGACCTCCTGGCCCGGGCCGCGGCCACGGAGGCGTCGCCGACGACCTGGGTGGTCGCTTTCCGGCGCGAATACGCGGCGACGTGGCAGGACTTCTGGTTGGAGCTTCCCGGCGCCGACCGGCAACGCGTCGAGAGCCTGTCGCTCAAGCGCTTCCCCAGCGACGTCGCCGAAGGCGTGATCGCCGTCCTGGTCGAGGAAAGCGGGCTGCCGATCGAGCACCGGGTCGTCGCCGAGGTGGTCGAAAGCGTCGCCGATCACGGCCTGGTCTCCCCGGTCGACATCGGCATCAGCCTGCTCGCCCTGAGTGAGGTCGCTCCCGGGACGGGGACGTTTTCCGTCGATCGTTTCCGCAGCGCGGGAGGCCAGACGGGACTCCTGGTCAGCTACGTCGAGCGGCTCCTGGAAGGCGTTGGCGAGAAGGAACGTTCGGAGCTCCTCCAGGCCCTGCTCGCGCTCGTCCAACTCGACGAGGACCACCGCGTCGCCGAGGGACGCACGGCCGACGAGCTCGCCGAAGCCGTCGGACCGCTTCAGCCGGAGCGTTTTCGCAAGCGGCTGGAGTACCTGGCCTCGCCGCGGGCACGGATTCTCGAACGGGTGACGGGGGCGACCGAGCCGGGTCCGTTTCGCCTGACGCACGAGCGGCTGATCCCCGCCCTGCGCCGTCTGACCGGGGCGTTGCTCGCCGACGCGGATCAGGCGCGTCTGGAGATGGAGCGGCAATATGCCGTCTGGTCGCGGGATCGCCACCGACGGTATCTCCTGACGGGACGTTCGCTACGGCGAGTGCTGCGGCATCAAGGGCAGTTCCGTTGGCTGGAGCGGGATGCGGAGAAGCGCAGGTTCGTTCAACGGTCGAAGCGGCGCCTGGGCATGTGGCGGCTGGGCGCCGCCGTCGGCCTGGTGGCTTTGGGGATCGGCGTCGCGGCGTTGACGGCCTGGACGCAGGCCGAGCTCCATCGCAAGGCTTTGGAGAGCTGGAACTTACCCAGGGACCTCTATGATTACCAAGCCCAGGTTGAAGAGCTGAGCTTGCCGCGGGCCGTCAACGAACTGGGCTGGCTGAAACCGGGAATCACCACTCTCGACCTGAAAGGAACCGGGATCACGAGCCTGGAAGGACTTCCCGAATCCCTCACCACTCTCGACCTGAAAGGAACCGGGATCACGAGCCTGGAAGGACTTCCCGA
>CBDUYN010000052.1:0-54018 GCA_965371445.1 uncultured bacterium
CGGCGCGCGTGCTCTCGTCGTCGGCGCCGATCTGCGCAAAATACGCCACCGCGCTTAGCCGGACGCTCCAGTCGTCGTCCGCCAGCCGCGCTTCGACGGCGGCGCGCGTGCTCTCGTCGTCGGCGCCGATCTGCGCAAAATACGCCACCGCGCTACGCCGGACGCGAAAGTCGTCGTCCGCCAGCTGCGCTTCTACGGCGGCGCGCGTCTCGGGCGTCAGACCGAGCCCTACGCCGTCGCCGATCAAACCGGCTTCGTCCTCGGCGCTCCGGTCTCCGAGGGCTTCCAGCCATTCCGTCCGAACCTCGGCCCGCACTGCCTCCCCGACGTTAGGGCGGTCCTCCAGACACCGGCACACGAACCGCAGGTCGCGGCGCAAACGTCCTTCCCACTCGCTCGACGGCTCCGCCAGGATCGCGCGGACGAGCGCGTCGGCCCGTACCCGCGACGCCGCGCCGACGGTGAGCCGCAGGATCTCCTCCCACTCGGGCGCGTGCAGGAAGTGACGCACCACCCGGCAGCACGCCGCGTCGTCGAGCCGGTCGAGGAGGTAGAACGCGACCAGGTATTCCTGGAGGCTCAGGTGGACGAATTGGTAGCGCTCGCCCCCGGCGTCGACGAGGAGCCCGGTCCGCTCGCGGATCACCTTCAAGAGGTCGCGGACGGCGCTCGTCCTCTTCGCGGTCCACTCCGGGTGGTCGGCGAGGGCGTCGAGCATCCATTCCTCGAGGACGTCTTCCGGCATCTCGCGTCCTTCGAGCTCAGTCTGGGCGCGCCACGCCACCTCCGAGAGGACGCCGACCATGAGCTCGGGCTCGGGAAAGTCGAGCTTCTCCTGCTTGGGCGAGTGCTTGGCCTTCTCCCAGTGCTCCGCCAGGACCGCCACCGCCGCCTCGTAGAACTTCACCCGCCGTTCCGGGAGCCGTCCCGAGCGCGAGCGATGGACGAGGACGACGAGGGTACAGAGCATCGGGTTCTCCGCCAGCGCCCGGATGCGCGGGCGTCCCAGGACGTCGCGCGTCAGCTCGGCGGCGCGCTGCTCAGCGGTGCGCCCGCGTTCGACGTCGAAGCCCAGGCGGGCCAGGGCGAGGAACCAGCCCGTGAAGAAGCGGCCGATTCTCTCGTCGTCGAAAGCCACCATGTCAAAGATCGGCACCGAGCCCGGCAACGGCGCCGCCCGGTAGCCGTGCGGACGCGACGTCAGGACGAAGCGCGCCCGTTCGTAGAGGCTCATGAGGCGGTGGACCTCGTCGCTCACCCAGCGCCGGTGGGCCTCGTCGAAGACCTCGTCGAGGCCGTCGAGGAGGACCAGGGCGCGTTCGCCGTCGAGGATCTCATCGAGGTCCGGGAGGTGGGGCCCCACCTCGTCGCGCAGGAAGGCGTCGAGCTTCAGGGTGGCGTCGTTCTTGAGCCGCGCGGCGTAGGTCTTGAGCGTCAGGAGGATCGGGACCGTCTCCTCGGGCAGCTCCGTCGCCAGGGGACGCCCGTCGTCGTCGGCCACCAGGGCGAGGACGAGACAGCGCGTCAGCGTGCTTTTGCCCGAGCCCGGCGGGCCAAGGATCACCAGGTGGCGCTCCCGGGCGAGGACTTCGGCGACGCGGCGCGGCTCCTCGCGGGCCTCTTGATAGACCAGGCGTCCTTCGTCGTCCTCGTCCCCTTGCCGCGGGGCGGCGTCCGCCGTCGTTCGATCCTTTTCGTCCAGGAGGCGCTTGCGCAGGAGCTCGCGTCGCTGGACGAGGGTCTCGACGAAGACCTCAGCGAGTCGGATGTTTTCGCCCGTCGTCTCCTTCTCGCGCCAGAAGAGCCCGCGGGTGTCGGCGAGGCGGTAGAGCTCGTGGACGTAGCGGCGGTAGGCGGTGAGGGTCGCGGTCTCGTCGCGGGGCTTCGGCAGCCGTCGCTCGACGAGCTCGGCGAGGCGTTCGAGGAGCACCTCTTGCCGTTCGTTCTGCGCTGTCTCGACGAGCCCGCGGACGTGGCTCTTCTGGACGGCCCGCTCGCGAAAGGCCTTACCGAGCGCGCTCCAGGCGACGAGGAAGTGGGCCTCGGTGGCGCCGGGCAGGCCGAGGCCGAGGAAGAGCTCGCGGGCGCGTCCGGCGTCGACCTGGTCGAAGCGGACGTAGGGGAGCTGGCCGAGGACGTCGCGGAAGCCGTCGTCCTCGAAGGCGACGGCGAAGCGGGCTTCCATCGTCTCGTCGACGTCGAGGGAGGCGCGCAGGACGTCGGCGAAGGCGCGGAAGGCGGCCTCGTAGGCGTCGGCGAGCTGGTGGGCGAGGTCGCCCTTCTTGAAGACGGGCTCGACCTTGTCGCGCCAGGCGGTGCCGGCCAGCAGCTTCGCTCCGGTCGCGCCGGCCCAGCCAGCGGCTTGAGCCGCGAGGATTCCCCATTCGACGGGCATGGTGGAATCATACCGCGCGGACACGGATCTCGGTGGCCGCCGCTCGTTTGAGCGCGGGTTGCTGAGCTGATAGCCTCTCCGCAGACCCGAAAGGAGAGGCGATGACGGACGAAAGCCCTGCCAAGGACGACCCCAAGCCGGCCCCGACGGGGAGGGGCAGGCTGGTGCTCGAATACATCCGGACTCTGATCTGGCCGATCCTCGTCGGCGTGGCGGTCGTCTTCTTCTCGTCGGATATCTCGACCTTGCTCCGCGAGCGTGAGATCCAGATCGGCGACTTGAAGTTCGGGAGCCGGATCGAAGAGATCAGCGAGATCACGACGGAGGAGCTCGAGGAGATCCGCCAATCTGTCGCCGAGCTGATTGCCAGGTCGGAGGACCCAGAGATCCGACAGGCCGCCGAGAAGATCGACCAGAGGCTCGAGAACCTTGCGGCCAACTTGGACGAAGAGGTCGACGAGCTCCGGGAAGACGTCCTGGAGACCCAGGCCGGCGGTGTGGAGGAGCACAGCCAGAGCGAAGAGGATGACGCCTCCCGCCTCGAAGAGGAAGGCTTCGCCTATCTGGCGGAACGCGATCTGGAGGGGGCTCTTACCTCCTTCAAGGGAGCCCGGGACGCCTGGCCGGAATATCACAACGTTTCCGAGATCTACCGTCTCCTCAATTCCCGGGAATCCGACCTGAAAGAAGGATCGGAGGAAGCTCGCCAGCAGGCCTGGGAAGACGTCCTGAGAAAGATTCTGGAGGAGTACTCGTGGGGCATGAACGACCAGGAGAGTAGGAAGCTTCGTCAGGCACAGGCGGCAAGCGGGTCGCGCTGAACGCCCAGGTGCCCGCGCCGAGTCAGAGCGTCGAACCTTCCTTACATCGTCCGCTCGACGACCGCGACGCCGTCGACGATCGAGTCCGACGGATGCAGCAACACCCGCTCGCCCTCGTCAAGCCCTGAAAGCACCTGCGCCGCAAGGCCGTTGCGCTCACCGAGCTCGATCGTCTTGAGCCACGCCTTCCCCTCCTCGACGACGAAGACCGCCCACTCCTCGCCCGAGCGGAAGAGGCTCCCGGTCGGCACCTGGACGACGTCCTCTTCTTCCCAGATGACGATCCGCACCTCGACCCGGTAGCCGTCACCGAGTTTTTCCCACGCTTCGCGCGGATCCTCGAAGTCGACGACGACGTTGACCCGTTGCTCCTCGACGCCCAGGGCCGAGATCTTGGTGAAGCCGTAGGGCTCGACGCGGTGGACGACGCCCTGGAGCGCTTCTTTGCCGCCCCATTGCTCGATCAGGACCCGCTGCCCGCGGCGTACCTTGACAGCGTCGGTCGAGAGCAGGTCGCTCACGATCTCGAGCTGCGTCGGGTCGGCGATCTCGATCAGCGGCTCGCCCGCCGGTACCACGGCTTCGCTCTCGCGCAACCGGCGCAAGACCACGCCGTCGATCGGTGCATAGAGGGTCAAGACTTCGCCTTTCTGCACCGCCGAGCTCTGGAGAAGCGCCGCCCGCGCCACCTGGAGATCTTTCTCGGCGCTTGCGACGGCGAAGCCGGCCGCTTCGAAGGCCTCCTCACGGGTCCGAGCCTCGAGCTCGGCCGAATCGAGGCGTTCGCGCGACACGATCTCCTCGACCGCGAGCTTGCGGTACCGCTGCACCTCGTTGCTTGAGAAATCGAGCTCCGCCTGGGCGCGGTCACGCTCCGCCCGCGCGAGCCCCAACGCCGCCTCGGCGGCGCCGACGCGTGCCTCGGCTTCTGCCCGGCTGCGGGCGTCGAGCGGGATCGGGTCCGAAGGCTGGAAGCTCGCCACCACCGTCTCGCCGCCGAAGACCTCGTCGCCGGGCTCGTGCTCGATCCTGAGCACCCGTCCGGCGACGGGTGCCGAGACCATGAAGCGGTCGCGTACCCGCGTCTCGCCTTCCTCGTCGACGGTCACGAAGAGCCCACCGCGCTTGACCGACACGAAGTCCGCCGGCAGCGGCTTGGGACAAAGCACGAGCGCGATGAGCGCGACGAGCGCCACACCAAGTATTCCGAGGACCCAGCGCGGTGTCCGGCGGGAAGCGCCAGAAGCGTCAAGAAGGCCAGCTCACCGAGCAGGATGAAGGAGATCTCACCCTGTGTAAAGCCCATGACCCGAAGGCTTGCGAGTTCGCGCGAGCGCTCCGAGAGCGAGATGCGGGCGGCGTTGTAGACGACGCCGAAGGCGATGATCGAAGCAAAGAAGACGCTGAAGAAGATCATGATGCCCATCGATTCGTCCATCGTCTTCTTGAAGCTCGCAAGTGCCGCCGACTTCAAGGCGGCAGAGGGCGCTTGAGGTCGACGTCCGCCGGGCTTCGGAGGTGAAAGGACCGGGGAACCCGGGTGCTTAAGAGGGCAGTGGCGCGCCTTAACGCCTCTTTGTTCAAGCGATTCAGGATCACCGCCGCTGTGTGGCCATTTCTCTATAGACGCTTTCAGCATCTTCCGGCTTCCTCTGCTTCATATATACGTCGCCTAGTCTCTTCCGCGCCTCTTCCATGTCCGGCTCTATACTCAGCGTATGAAGATATTCGTCGATGGCTCTTTCGCGCTGCCCTGCCTCCTCCAGTCTGGTTGCGTATTCAAATATTCTTGACGCAATTTCAGTGTCCAGGCGCCGAGCTTTCCTGTAGTACTCTTGAGCCTGCTCCGGCTCTCCAAGCGTCTCAAGGACCAAGCCGTAATCTGCGTAGCTAGTCGCATTCCCAAGACCTTCGTCAATGAGTTGTTTATGTTCTTTGAGGGCCTCTTCGTATCGCTTAAGAGCGAACAGAATTACGGCGCGATTGTGACGCGCCAGAACTCCGCTCTGCGAGAGGGATATAGCCCCGTCGAAAGCATCGAGAGCGCCTGCAAGATCTCCCCGGAGATCTAGTGTGACTCCGAGTCCATTAAGCGCATCGTAGTTCTGCGGATCGATCTCGATCGCTTTCCTCAATAACTCTTCTGCTTTCTTCAGGTAGCCCCTTTCGCGCAAGATGATGCTATAGTTGGCATATGTTATAGCTGAAACACCCTCTTCAGCATCTTTTTCGATCGCGATACCGAAATACTTAAAAGCATTCGCAAATTGGCCTTTCCTCATGTACGCATTCCCAAGATTCATGTATGCACGTGCGTATTCGGCATCAATCTGGACAGCCTTTTCATAGGCCGCTATCGCTTTTTCCGTTTCGCCTCCAAGGGCGAGTCGGACACCATCGAGCCGCTCTGTGGGAGCATGGTCGGGAATAATTAGGCGTGCCTGTTCGATTAGATCCTTAGCGTTTGCCAATGAGTCTTTACGCTCATCAGTCAATACTCCAGGAATGTCCTGGATAAACTCTTCGTCTCTGCTGTAGGTAGATCCAAACTGGTTCTGGAGAAGAGTCTCCGCCTCGACGAGTAGTTTGTTTACTTCTTTAATTCTCTCCAGTCTTTGGTCTTGAATTATGACAAATAATCCTCCGGCGGAGAGGGCCAGGGTTGCGATGACAGCTAGCGTTTTCCAGTACTTCTCTGCAGCCACGAGTTTGAAGCGACTTACTATCCAGGGCATGAGGGCAATCGACTTGCTGAGAAGCTCTTTGATCCTATTCATCTCTTTTCCATCCCATCTGTTGGTTCTCTCTCCTTACTCAACGCAAAGGCGCTGAGGGCGGTCAAATCTTGCAGGCAGATCTTTCTAGTCCTATTTAGGCGACCTAGACGATCGATTCCAAGTTAGTGTCGCAATTGCTGTCCGATTCTGGTACCCTTGGCCCTGGGCCACAGTGCCGGTCCAAGGAGAACCCATGCCGTTCCAGCGACAGCGACCCGATCTGATCCTCACGGACGAGCAGCGCAGCACCTTGACCACCGTCAGCCGTTCCCGCACCGACCAGCAACGGCGGGTCGAGCGAGCGCGGATCCTGCTGGCGTACGCCGAGGGCGAGAGCATCTCCGCCCTCGCCCAGAGACTGGGAACGGCGCAAGGTCGAGCGCCTCGTCGACAAAGCTCTCCAACTGGGGCCTTTGGCGGCCCTTGACGACTTGAAGCGCCGTGGACGCCCGGCGGAGATCTTCCCCAAGGCTCGAGCCTGGCTGTGCGCCTTGGCCTGCCAGAAGCCCAAAGAGTTGGGCTACTCCTCCGAGCTTTGGACCACCGAGCTTCTGGCCCGACATGCCCGCGAGCATTGCGCAGAAGCAGGGCATCCGAGCCTCGCTCAGCTTTCTCGAGGGACCGTCTCCAAGATCCTGAACCGCAGCGATCTGCGGCCCCACAAGTTGCACTACTACTTGGAGCGCCGGGACCCGGAGTTCGACCGCAAGATGGTGGAAGTGCTCCATGTCCACCGCGAGGTGGAGTTGATCCGCGAGCAAGGAGGCGATCCGGCCACCTCGACGACGGCTTATCTCTCGTATGACGAGAAGCCCGGCATCTAAGCGATCGGCACCACCTCTCCCGATCTCCCTCCGGTGCCGGGAGCTTTCGACCGCATCTACCGGCGGCCGAGCTCGGAGTCGGAAATGATGGACCAGGTCGTAGAGCTTCGCGATCTTCTCGTCGGGGACCATCGCGACCTCTTCTTCGACCTTCCTACGGATCATGGATGGGCTCATGTTGGGCTCCGTATGGTTCTTCGGGAGCGCTCGCCGGCTCCTAGAGACCATCGACTGCGCTCGGGGTGCTACCCCGCCGCCTGATCCTATCGCGAAGACCGCTCAGGTCCAAATCAGCGAACGGTAGCTGTCAAGTACTTCTTGACAGCTGCTCCCTCAAACAAGGTCTGGACGTGACGAGGGAAGGCCTGGACGTGGCAGGGGGTCTACATCGTCCGCTCGACGACCGCGACGCCGTCGACGATCGAATCCGACGGATGCAGCAACACCCGTTCGCCCTCGTCAAGCCCTGAAAGCACCTGCGCCGCAAGGCCGTTGCGCTCACCGAGCTCGATCGTCTTGAGCCACGCCTTCCCCTCCTCGACGACGAAGACCGTCCAGTCCTCGCCCGAGCGGAAGAGGCTCCCGGTCGGCACCTGGACGACGTCCTCTTCCTCCCAGATGACGATCCGTACCTCGACGCGGTAGCCGTCGCCGAGCTTTTCCCACGCTTCGCGCGGATCCTCGAAGTCGACGACGACGTTGACCCGTTGTTCCTCGACGCCCAGGGCCGAGATCTTGGTGAAGCCGTAGGGCTCGACGCGGCGGACGACGCCCTGGAGCGCTTCTTTGCCACCCCATTGCTCGATCAGGACCCGCTGCCCGCGGCGTACCTTGACAGCGTCGGTCGAGAGCAGGTCGCTCACGATCTCGAGCTGCGTCGGGTCGGCGATCTCGATCAGCGGCTCGCCCGCCGGTACCACGGCTTCGCTCTCGCGCAACCGGCGCAAGACCACGCCGTCGATCGGTGCATAGAGGGTCAAGACTTCGCCTTTCTGCACCGCCGAGCTCTGGAGAAGCGCCGCCCGCGCCGCCTGGAGATCTTTTTCGGCGCTTGCGACGGCGAAGCCGGCCGCTTCGAGGGCCTCCTCACGGGTCCGAGCCTCGAGCTCGGCCGAGTCGAGGCGTTCGCGCGACACGATCTCCTCGACCGCGAGCTTGCGGTAGCGCTGCACCTCGTTGCTTGAGAAATCGAGCTCCGCCTGGGCGCGGTCGCGCTCCGCCCGCGCGAGCCCCAACGCCGCCTCGGCGGCGCCGACGCGCGCCTCGGCTTCCGCCCGGCTGCGGGCGTCGAGCGGGATCGGGTCCGAAGGCTGGAAGCTCGCCACCACCGTCTCGCCGCCGAAGACCTCGTCGCCGGGCTCGTGCTCGATCCTGAGCACCCGTCCGGCGACGGGTGCCGAGACCATGAAGCGGTCGCGAACCCGCGTCTCGCCTTCCTCGTCGACGGTCACGAAGAGCCCGCCGCGCTCGACCGGCGCGAAGTCCGCCGGCAGCGGCTTGGGACGAAGCGCGAGCGCGATGAGCGCGACGAGCGCCACACCAAGTATTCCGAGGACAAAGCGCCGTGTCCGGGTCTTTTTCTGCTGAGAAGTCATCGTTCTTACTCCCTGGTTTTCAAGACTTCCACCAGGTCGAGCCGGTCGAGCCGGCGCCGCACGACGAGGCCGGAGACGATGGCCGCGAAGATCACCGTCAGGACGGAAAAGCCGGCGGTGCGGGCTGAAACGACGAGGGGAAAACGGTAAAGCTCCGTGTCGTAGGCCTCGCAGGTCAACCAGGCGAGGCTGTAGCCGAGCGCGATCCCGACAGGGAGAGCCAAAAGCGTCAAGAAGGCCAGCTCACCCAGCAGGATGAAGGAGATCTCACCCCGCGTAAAGCCCATCACCCGAAGGCTGGCGAGCTCGCGCGAGCGTTCCGAGAGCGAGATGCGGGCGGCGTTGTAGACGACGCCGAAGGCGATGATCGAAGCGAAGAAGACGCTGAAGAAAATCATGATGCCCATCGATTCGTCCATCGTCTTCTTGAAGCTCGCGAGCGCCGCTGATTTCAAGGCGACGCCCGCCACCGCCGGGATCTCCTTCAAGCGCCGGTAGAGCTCCTCCGCCTGGAGCGCGTCGACCTGGAGGTAGGCGCCCGAGAGGTTCTCGCCCTCGCGCATCATCCGGTGGAGCGCCCCGGCGTCCATGTAGGCGGCGGTGCCGAGGTACTCTTCGACGAGGTGGCTGACGCGGACCTGGCGGACCGGACGCGTCCCCTCGAGGATCTGAAGCGTCACGTCATCGCCCGGCCTGGCGTCCAGGATCTCGGCGAGCTTCGTCGACAGGACGAGCCCTTCCGGAGGGAGCGACACCTGCCGCAGCGAAGCGTCGACCACCCGGTGGAGGCGGGCGCCGTCGACGACGCCGATGAGCGCCGACTGCCGCGAGCGGTGGCCGTGGACGAGCCGCGCCGGGACCGCGCGGCTGCGCTCGGCCGCGAGCACCCCGGGCAGGCCCGCGAGCTCGTGGAAAGCGCCCGCCGAGGCCGGCTCGACAAAGGTCACGGTGACGTCCTGGCGGTCGATGACGTTGAACTGGACGTCCATCAGCTCGTCGATCGAGTCGATGAAGAAAAGCCCCACGACGAGCATCGCCACCGCGAACGAGATGCCGATGATCGAGGCCAGGGTCCGCGCCGGGCGGCGCTGGACGTTGCGCAGGATCATACGCGCCGGCTGCGAGAGGAAGGCCTTGGCGCCCAGCCGCTCGATCCAGCTCACCTTGAACGACGCCGGAGGCTCGGGGTGCATGGCCTCGGCCGGGGGCAGGCGCGCCGCCCGGGCGACCGCGGTCCAGGCGCCGAAAATCGCCGCGAAGAAGCTGATCACGATCGCGCCGACGATCACCTGGCCGTCGAGCCGGTATTCGAGGAACGGGAAGCGGAAGTAGTCATTGTAGAGCGTGATCATCCCCGAGCCCAGAAAAGCGCCGCCCGCCGTCCCGATCACGGCACCGAGGAAGACGATCACGAGGCTCCACTCCGTGTAGTGGACCGCGATCTCGAAGCGCGAGTAGCCGAGGGCCTTCAAGGACGCGATCTGGGTGCGCTGCACGGACACGATCCGCGTCAGGACGACGTTTAAGAGAAACGCCGCCACGGAGAGGAAGATCATCGGCATGATGATCCCGGCGCTCTTTAAACCCATGAGCTCCGAGGAGAGCGACCAGTTCGAGATCTGGAGCTGCCGCGGGATCGCTCCCAGGCCGCCGTAGGGCTCGAGCAGCCGGTTCAAGCGCACGATCACCTCGTCGACCGAGGCGGAGGGCATGAGCTTCAAGACGACGTCGTTCATGCCGCCTTCCATGTCGAAGGCGGAGGCGAGCGCCTTCCTGCCGATCCAGAAAATGCCGAAGCGGCTCTCGTCGGGGAACAGCTCCCCGGGACGGATCGTGTAGACGTACTCCGGCGAAAGCGCCGTGCCGACGATGACGAGGTCGCGGCGGCGGCCGTTGATCACGGCGGCCACCTTGTCCCCCGGCTGGAGGTCATGGGCGAGCGCGAAGCCCTCGCTGACCAGGACCTCGTCGCGGCGGTCGCCCTCGATGTAGCGGCCGGTCCGGATCGCGATGTCGTTCAGGATGGCCGTGCGCCGTTCGGGGATCGAGATCAGCTGTCCTACGAGCGGCTCGGAGATCCCCTCGAGGTCGAGGGTGACGGCGACCACGACCCGCGTCTCGGCCCGTGCGACGCCGGGGATAGCCGCGATGCGCTCCGTCAGGTGGAGGGGGGCGCGTTTCAAGGACGCGAAGACGTCGGCGAAGCGGTAGCGGTCGTAGTAGGCCGTCTTCGTCAAGTCGAGCGACTGGAACGTCGACGAGTAGCTGATGTACATGGCGATGCCGGCGGAGATCACGAGCGAGATGGCGACCGCCTGGCCCTTGATGTCCCAGAGGTCGCGCAGGAGCTTGTGGTGAAGGGCACGCATGGTTCGAGGCCTCCTCACCACTTGAGCTCGCCGGGGGCGAGCTTCCTGTCGTTCGTGTAGACACTCGAGATCCTGCCGTCGGCCATGGTGATTACCCGGTCGGCCATCTCCGCGATCACGGCGTTGTGGGTGATGACCGCGGTCGTCGTGCCGAGCTCGCGGTTGACCCGCTCGATCGCCTCCATGACCACGACTCCGGTGGAGATGTCGAGCGCTCCGGTAGGCTCGTCGCAGAGCAGGACGTCCGGTCGCTTGGCGATCGCCCGCGCGATCGCCACCCGCTGCTGCTCGCCGCCCGAGAGCTGCGACGGGAAGTGGTCCATCCGGTCGCCCAGGTTCACGAGCTCGAGCGCCGCCTCGGGCGTCAGGGGATCGGGCGCGATCTCAGTGACCAGCGCCACGTTCTCCCGCGCCGTCAGCGACGGGATCAGGTTGTAGAACTGGAAGACGAAGCCCACGTGGTTCCGGCGGTATTGGGTCAGCTCGCTCTCCTCGGCCGCCGTCAGCTCGCCGCCGCGGTAGAAGACCTGGCCCGAGCTCGGCACGTCGAGACCGCCCAGAATGTTCAGGAGCGTCGACTTCCCCGAGCCCGAGGGGCCCAGCAGCACGGCAAGCTCCGAGCCGTAGAGCTCCAGGTCGACGCCGCGCAGGGCGTGTACGTCGACCTCGCCCATGTGGTAGACCTTCGTGATCCCCCGGGCCTCGAACACCCGGCCGTTCGGGGGGGGCGGGGCCTGCTCTTGCCGGTTCGCGGCGATGGTGTCCACGTTCATCTTCCTCACCTCCTTGGTAGGATACGCGGGCTGAACCAGGAAGTTTCGATCTCTGACGACTTGATTTTTGACGAGCCAAAGAACTTCAGGACGCGTCGCTCGTACTGACTAGGATACCCCCTAAGCTGGCCCAACGAGCGGGCCGGGAGAGTTGGCTGTGATGATGGTGAGCGAAGCTGTTGGTAGCTGGGAGGAACGGATCGCCGAGCTCGAGGCGGCCCTTGCCGAAGCCCGTCGGGAGTCCGCGGCGGCGCGTTCGGCGAGCGACGAGCGCTTCCGCAAGATCTTCGAGCACTCGAACGACGCGATCTTCATCATCGACATGGACACCGGTCGGGTCCTCGAGGCCAACAAGCAGGCCTCCAAGATGCTGGGCTACAGCCATGAGGAGCTCTTGGGCCTGGAGATGAGCGCGATCCATCCCGACGACATGCCGCAGATGCTTGCCTTTTCCCGTTCGGTTCTCGACAACGGTTGCGGCTGGACCAACGAGCTTGCCTGCATGACGAAGGGCGGCACGTTGGTGCCGGCGGAGATCTCGGCGTCGGTGATCGAGATCGACGGCGGCCAGCGCCTGGTGGCGCTGGTTCGCGACATCGCAAAGCGCAAGGCCGCGGAAGACGCGCTGGCCGAGCAGTCGCGGGAGCTGGAACGGCTGGTCGAGAGGCGTACGGCGCAGCTCGCCAAGTCGTTGCGCGAGATCACCCGCTTGAAAGACAAGCTTGCCAAAGAGAACGTCTATCTCCAGGAGGAGATCAGAACGGAGCACAAATTCGACGAGGTCATCGGGTCGAGCCCGGCGATCGGCCGTGCCCTCCGGAGCGCCGAGACGGTGGCGGCGACCGACGCCACGGTGCTCGTCACCGGCGAGACGGGGACGGGCAAGGGACTGATCGCCCGCGCCGTCCATTCGCTCAGCCCGCGCCGCGAGAAAGCTCTCGTCAAGGTCAACTGCGGCGCGTTGCCGGGAGAGCTGATCGAATCGGAGCTCTTCGGCTACGAGCGCGGAGCCTTCACCGGCGCCGCGGCCAGGCGCCTCGGCCGCTTCGAGCTCGCCCACGGCGGCACGATCTTCCTCGACGAGATCGCCGACCTGCCGCTGGCGCTCCAGGTGAAGCTCCTGACGGTCCTTCAGGACGGCGAGATCCAGCGGGTCGGAGGCTCGGAGCCGATTTCGGTCGACGTACGGGTGATCGCCGCCACCAACTACGACCTCGAGGAGGCGGTTCAGGCAGGGAGGTTCCGCTCCGACCTTTTTTACCGTCTGAACGTCTTTCCGATCGCCCTGCCGCCGCTGCGCGAGCGCAGCGAGGACGTCCCGCTCCTGGTGCGCCACTTCGTCATGAAGCACGCCACGAAGCTCGGCCGCCGCATCGAGAAGATCCCTCGCGAGGCCCTGGAGGAGCTCAAGTCCTATCCGTGGCCGGGCAACGTCCGCGAGCTCGAGAACCTGGTCGAACGGGCAGTGATCCTGAGCCCGGGACCGGAGCTTGCGACGGCGAGCCTGCTGATGACCTCCGGCGCTCGGCCGAGCGCCGCTCCGGCGGCCGAGGCGGCGGCCGGCAACCCTCCCGAGCTCGCAACGCTCGACGAGGTCCAGCGGCGCTACATCCTGGACGTCCTCGACCGCGTGGGCTGGCGGGTCAGCGGCAACAAAGGTGCTGCCGAGATCCTGGGTTTGAAACCCACGACGCTGGAGTCGAGGATGAAGAAGCTCGGTATCGAACGCCGCAAATAGCGCCGCCCGACGGCGTCGCGGAGGCGCCGTCTCGAAGCTCGTCGTCCGCCGAATCACGACGACCAGGTCGCGCGACCGCCGACCACCGGCGGGGCACAACCCACCGCCCCCCGGCCGTACCGACCCAGCGGGGGGCCTCGGGTCCGGTCGAGTAAGCAGGTAACGTCCTCGGCCCAAAGACAGTGTAGCACTGTTTCGAGATTCTTGATTCACCAATTTCCCTGAGCAATTTCCCTGGTTTTCGCGCTGTTCGAGCCCAAGATTTCGTAGATTCGCCGGATTTACGCCGGTTAGCGGCCGTTTCTTCGGTTCCATAGCGGTTCCTGGTCTATACGCCGCGCGTAAAGCCGTAAATCTGCCGATTCCGTGGCCCAAGGAGACGCGCGGCAGGCTCTACGCCCTTGGGCGAAGCTTTTCCCCGGTCGGTCCTTGGGGGACCGCTTGCGGGTGAACGCTTAAGGATTCAGGGGAAGGGAGAATAACGGGCCGGGATGTTCGGAGAGGGTGGGGGTGTTGTGTCCGAAACGAGTACGGGTTTGGAA
The DNA here is from genome assembly GCA_965371445.1 of uncultured bacterium. Taxonomy (GTDB): domain Bacteria; phylum Acidobacteriota; class Thermoanaerobaculia; order Multivoradales; family J023; genus DASWIG01. Next base: position 13,835 of record CBDUYN010000052.1, read on the forward strand.
CATCCTCGGCCCAGCAGAGAGCCTAGCAGGGGCCCCGGGCCGTGATTCGCCAATTCCCCTGCGCATTTTGCCCGGATCCCTCTCCGAGGATCCTACCGGAAGCGCAGGCGTCTCGCCCCTGCCTGGCACACGGAGCCTGCCCCAGGTCGATCCTGAGGAACGCTGACTTCTTACGGGGAAGGGGGGGAAAGTAGATGGGCCGAGGATGTTCGGAGAGGGTGGGGGTGTTGTGTCCGAAACGAGTACGGGTTTGAACATCCTCGGCCCACGAAAGAGATTAGCAGGGTTGCAAGGCCTGTGATTTACCAATTTACCTGAACAATTCCCCTGAAAACGTCCTCTCGGGAGGACATTCGGCTCTGCGGTGGCCTCAGGACGGTCGCGAGGCGCTCTCGCCGACTCGCTGAGCCAGGGCGGCAAGGGGGAGGCCCACGGCGCCCAGGAGCACGATCGCCGAGCCCGACGGCAGGTCGAAAGCGTAGGAGAGGACGAGCCCGCCGAGGGTCACGGCCGAGCCCAGAAGCGTCGCCAGCACCATGACGGCGACGAAGCCCTTGACCAGCATACGGCTCATGACCGGCGGGATGGTCAGGAGCGCGATCACGAGGATCGTACCGACGAGCTGGATCAGGAAGACCACCGAGAGGGCGACGAGGACCATGAGCAGCGTCATCACCGCGCCCACCGGCACGCCCTGGACGGCGGCGAACTCCTCGTCGAACGCGACCGCCACGAGCTCCTTGAAGAAGAGGACGACCAGCGCCACGACGACCACCACCAGGACGAGGGTCGCCACGACGTCACGGCGTTCGACGGTCAGGATGTTGCCAAAAAGGTAGGTCATGAGGCTCGGGGCGTAGCCCGGGGTCTTGTGGATGAAGAGGATACCGACCGCCATCCCCGCGGCCCACAGGATGCCGATCGTCGCGTCGTGGGAGCGGACCCAGGCATGGCGCCGTCCGCCGCCGAGGATCAATGCCACCAGGAGCGCCGCCGCCGCCGCCCCGAGCCGCGGCTCGAGACCGAGGAAGTAGCACACGCCCAGCCCTCCGAAAGCGGCATGGCTCAGCCCGCCGCTGATGAAGACCAACCGCTTGACGACGACAAAAGTTCCCACCACGCCGCACAGCACGCTCGCCAGGAGGCCGGCGTAGACGGCGTGGCGGACGAAGTCGTAACTCAACGCCTCGACGAGGCCTGCCGTCATCCCGGGTCCTCCCCGCCGTGGTCGTGGCTCGCCAGCACCCGGTGAGGCACACCGTGAGCGACAAGCTCCACAGGGCAGCCGTAGGTGTCGAGGAGCATCTGGTGATCGAGCTCACCCGAGGGGTGGTAGTCGAGCCGCCGGTTGACGCAAGCGATCTGCTCGACGACGGGTGCAAAAGGCGTCAGGTCGTGGGTGACGACGACGATCGGGATCCGCTGGTGAAGCTCGGTGAGCGTCGTCATCAGGATCTCGCGCGAGACGGGATCGATCGAGGCCAGGGGCTCGTCGAGGAGCAAGATCTCGGGCTCGCCGACCAGGGCGCGGGCGATCAGGGCTCGCTGGAGCTGGCCGCCGGAGAGCTCCCCGATCGGTGTCGCCGCCATGTCCTGAAGGAGGAAACGCTCCAGCACCGCTTGAACCGCCGCCTCGTCCGCCGCCGTGAAGCGGCGTCCGATCGGCCGGCGTCCGAGGCGCCCCATGCCGACGACGTCGACGACGCGCAGCGGGAAGTCTTTTTCGAACGTCGCGAGCTGCGGCACGTAGCCGAGCGCCGAGCGCCGCCGTGAAAAGTGCCTTCGCACCTGGCCGGACCACGGTTTCAGGAGCCCCAGGATCACCTTCAGGAGCGTCGTCTTGCCGCCGCCGTTGGGACCAATGATCGCCAGGAAGTCGCCGGGGTGGACCGCCAGGCTCACGTGGTCGAGGATGAGCTCGCGGTCATAGCCGAAGGTCACCTCCTCGACCTCGATCGTCGCCGCTACGTCAGCCATCTCCGAGGGCCTCCCGAAACGCCGCCGCCACCTGTCGGAGATTCGCCGGCCAGTCGTAGGCCAGGGGATCGACGGTCACCACCCTGGCACCGATCTCGCCAGCGACGACGCGGGCGCTGCGATCGGCGAAGCCGGGCTGGACGAAGACCACGGCGACACCTTCGCGCCGTGCCCGCTCGACGAGGCGGGCGAGCGTCGCCGGGCTCGGCTCCTTGCCGCCGCTCTCGATCGCCATCTGCTCGAGGCCGTAGCGCTGGGCGAAGTATCCCCAGGCCGGGTGCTGGACCAGGAAGCCACGGCGGGTCAAGCCGTCAAAGATCGCCGCGATCTCGGCGTCGAGGGCCTCGACCTCGCCAGCGAAGACGTCGAGGTTCGACTCGTAGACGTCGCGCCCGTCCGGATCGACGCGCACGAGAGCCCGCGCGATCGTTTCCGCCGCGATGCGAACCACGCCCGGCGAGAGCCAGACATGAGGATCGCTTTCGCCGTGACCATGACCGGCCTCGTCGAGCCACGGCACGCCGGCGGCCATGTCGACCACCTCCAGGGCCTCGTGACGGGCGAGAAAGCCGGAAAGGTGCCGCCGCTCGAACGGGAAGTCGGGATGCCCGACGGCGACGTAAAGGCGCGAGCGGCCGAGCGCCAGCATCTGCCGCGGCGTCGCCTCGTAGGTGGCGGGCGAGCTGCCCGGCGGCACCAGGACCTGGACGGCGACGCGACCGCCGGCGATCCGGTCGACGAAGTAGGCCTGCGGCGGCACGGAGACCGCCACCTGCAGGGCGTCGTCCCGCGGCGCCGGGGCGGTACACGACAGGGCGAGGACGCCAAGCGCCGCCGTCGACCATCCCCGCCTCACGGCCTTTGCCCGACTTCGTCTTGTCATCTCCTTCGGCTCCGCCTCGCAGTATAGTCGATTCTCCATTCTCAATACTGGCGGCGTGGACGAGGTAGTATGGAGCTTGAGACGGAGCCTTTGAATGCAGCGAAAGACCCAGCAACGAGCGGCGATCCGCAAGGCCTTCGAGAAGGCCGACCGGCCTTTGAGCCCGCAGGAGGTCCTGGACTCGGCCCAGGACGAGCTGCCGGGCCTGGGCATGGCCACCGTCTACCGCAACATCCGCTCCCTGGTGGAGAAGGGCTGGCTGCATTCGGTCGGCCTGCCCGGCGCTCCCGACCGCTACGAGGTGGCGGGCAAGCACCACCACCACCACTTCCACTGCCGGGGTTGCGACGCGGTCTTCGAGGTCGAAGCCTGTCCGGACGACGTCGAGCAGCTGACCCCGGCCGGTTTCGAGGTCGAGTCGCACGAGATCATCTTCTACGGGCTCTGCAACGCCTGTGCCGCCCATGCCTGAGCCCCTCTCGGACATCGAACGCGAGGTGCTCCGATTCCGTGGCGTCGAGCCGTCGGGCGTCGGCCTCGTCAAAGGGGCCGGCGATAAAGACCGCTCAGCTTGACGCTCAGGTAGCTGGCTTCCGCCGAATAGATCCCGATACGGGGGATCTCGTAGAGACCGACACCGACGTGGCGCGAGTCCTCAGCGAACGCCGCCCGGTAGCCCGCGGCGCGTACCGCCTCGGCGACGCGGCGATCGTAGTCGCCTGTCGGGTAGGCGAAGAGGTCGACGGTACTTCCCGTCGCCTCCTCGAGGTAGTCCTTCGAGGCGGCAAGCTCGCGGACGAGCTCGCCGTCGTCGAGGCGGGTCAGGAACGGATGGTGGAGCGTGTGGGAACCGATCGTAACGAGCGGATCCGCCGACGCCTCGCGGAGCTGGACGAGCGACATCCCGTCGTAGAGGTCGTGAGCGATCTCGCTCCCCGGCTCCGCCGCCGCCGTCCGCCGCGTCGCCGGAAGCCAGTCGTGGGGATCCTCGACGTGCTGGGTCGTGACGAAAAAGACCGCCGGCGCGCCGTGCTCGTGCAGCACGGGCAAGGCGACCTCCACGTGGCTCGCGAAGCCGTCGTCGAAGCTCAGTAGGACTCCCGGTCCCTCGCCCGCGAAGAGTTCCTCGGGACGAAGGAACCGGAAGCGTCCGTGGAGCCACGTGAGGAGCTGGCGGAGGTCGTCGCGGCAGAAGCTCGGCTGGGCCTCCGGGGGGATCCCGGCGTAGCGCCGGCCGGCGACGCCGTGGAGAGTGAGGACGAAGCGTCCGCGGCGCACCACGGTGGCGCGGGCGAGGCGGGCAAGGCCGCTGCGGGCGAGAAGAGCGGTGGCGAGACGGCGCAGCGGTGTCATCGTCCCCAGGCCTCCCGCAGATGGACGCCGATCGCGTCGCGCCACGCCTCCAGGGTGTAGGAGGCCGCGCGCCGCCGCCCGGCCTCCGACATCGCCGCCATCTCCTCCGGCGTCCCGGCAAGGCGGCGGAGCGCCGCCGTGACTGCTTCCGGCGTCGTGTCCTCAAGCAGGACGCCGCAGCCGTCGCCGAGAAGCGCCGGCACCGCCGACACCGGCGTCGCCACCACCACCGCGCCACAGGCCATCGCCTCCACCACCACCTTCGGGAACCCCTCCGCGACCCGAGTTGGAAAGACCAGGACATCGGATTGGTCGAGCTTCTCCAGCACTTCGCCGTGGCCAACGTTGCCGCAAAACGTCACCGCTTCCCCCAGACCGAGCTCGGCGACGAGGGCACGGAGCGCCGCAAGCTCGGGTCCGTCGCCGAGGACGTCGAGGACGGCCTCGGTCCCCTCGCGGCGCAGAGCGGCCAGGGCCTGAATCGTCGTCCTCGTGTTCTTGCCCCGCGTCAGCCGTCCGACGCTTGCGAGCCGCAGGGGACGTCCCGGACGCCACGGTTCCCTGGGCGGGCGCGCCGCGACCTCGGCGGCCGTCAGGGTCGTCGCGAAGACGGAGCGGATCGCCGGGTTGCGCGGCTCGGGCCTCCCGCCGCCGCCGGTCGAGAGCACCACCCGCTTGCCGCCGGATCGCCGGCCGCCGGATCGCCGGCCGCCAGCGATCCGCACCAGGACGCGCCAGAGGATCCGGTCGGCGACGCTACCCCGGTCGCCCCAGGTCCCGCAGTGCCGGACGAAAAGGGGCTTCCGGCGCAGGAGCGCCAGCGGAATGGCAAGGCTCCCGACGTCGCCCGGGACCACGGCGTGGACGGCGTCGCCGCGGCCGACCTCGCGCCAGAGCCGTGGCAGGAGGGTGGGTAGGCGTACCAAGAGCGCGAGCTTTCGCCGCGCGCCGCTTCCCGGCGGCTCGGGGAAAGCGCGGACCGAAAGCGAGCGCCCGTCAAGCGGCGTCGTGCCCGGGGGCCTCTCGGTCCGTCGCTGCGGCAGGACGAGCGTCGTCCGTTCGAAAAGCTCCGAGAGCGCCGCCATCTGGAACGGGAAACCGCCGTCGGTGGCAAAGCCCGAGGGCGAGGTGGGATCTTCCCAGCACGGCTTGTACGACAGAACGACGAGGTGCATTGAGGAAGCACCCTAACGGAGGGCCGCGACGCGCTGCAAGCGAAGCTCAGGCTAAATCGGCGCCGGCGAGCGCGACCCCGGCTCGCTCTGACGCTCTGCGTCGGGGCTCTCTTCCGACGCTCCGCGTCGTCCTCGCGGCCTGTTCATTCTCCTGCCGCGGGCTCCGCCGCTTCCTGAGGCGGCGGGTAGAGCCTCTTGAAGGTCTCGGAGCCGAAGATCTCGACGACCATGAAGCCGAGATCCTGGCTCTTCTCCGGATCCGGTACCTCTTCGGCCGCGATCTCGCGGACGTTCTCGCGAAGGTCCTCGCACTCCTCGGCGGTCAGAGGCGGAATCGTCTCTGCTGCCAGCTTCTGGAGGTCCCCTTCGAATCGCTGCCGGGCCTCCTGGAAAGAGAGGGAAACCAGACGGGAACGTACCAGAGAGGTGGTGTCGAGCTCGCCGTCCGGCTCGGAAGGACCGGCTTGGAGGTCTTTGAGGCGGTCCGCCTTGAAGATCGTCTCGAAGAACTCCTCCCCCATGAAGTTGAGGACGAGGAATCCCAGGGCATAGACCTTGTCCTGATCGCGGTTCGACCCTTCATTGATATCCTTGAGCTTGCTCGCCAGGTCCTTCTGCTCCTGAAGGCTCAGGTTCTGGGTGCTTTCCAGGATCATGTTGCTCGCGTAGTCGCGGGTTGCCTGGAAGCTGAGACCTGATGGTAGGCCGAACACGATCTCGGTGCGTCTCAGTGCACGGCTGCGGTCGATCTGGCGGTCCAGAGCCGAAAGCAGCTGATCGACGATGATTCCAGGGCCGATCGCGACGTCTTCGTCGCCGACCTTGACGGAAGTGACGCGGACGCGAAGGATGGCCGCCGCGCCGAATCCCCCCAGCAAGGCGTAGCCCAGATGGGCGCCCAGGGTCGTCACCTCGGCCGCCGTCTCGAGGAGGACCCCGTAGGCGACGACACCGAGCAGAGCGTTGACGAGGACGTAGATGAGGCCGAACTTCTCTTTGACGGCCTGGAAGGGCTCGTCCCGGTAGCGAGAAATGACCTCGACGCCGCCGGTGACGAGGCCGGCGAGGAAGGCGAGGAGCGCTGCGGCGGCGGAGACGAACGAGATGTCCAAAGAGCCTCCTGAATGGAGGTCAGTGGGTGTCCGGGCGCACGGCCGTCTCGGCGGCCGGGCTTAGCGTCCAGGCCCTCGGCTTGAGGCGCAGCATCACGATGTCGCCCTTTCCGGTTTCCTGGATCACCAGCCCCTTCTTGGCGAGGCGGTTGACGGCCCAGCGCGAGCGCCGCCGCGGCACGCCGGTCTGGACCTCGACCTGGGACCGGGTGGCCATGCCTCCGGACTCCTTGAGGACCCGCAGGACCCGGCTGTCGACGTCCTCTTCAGCCGCTGCGAAAGGGAGGGCAACCGACTTGGCGGGGGTGTCGGAGCCTTCGCGCAGGGTCTCCCAGAAGAGGCGGTTCGACGTAGTCTTGGGGTATCTCGTGCTCATCACTTCCAGGTTAGTGGATCGACCGGTGGGCGTCAAGGGCTCAGTTGAAGGCGAAGCGCACGCCAAGGCGGAATACCCGCGGGGTCAGGATCTCGGTCACGTGATTCGAGGTGCTGGCGCCGAGGCGGTGCTGGCGCTGCAGCACAGTGGCTTCGTTGAGCACGTTGAAGAGCTCGAGGCTGACGGTGAGGCGGGAGTACGCGGCCCAGGTAGTACGGGATCGCGTAGCCTTCGCAGCCATTCAAAGCGGCCGAGGTGATGATCTCGTCGCCGTTCAAGTCTTCGTAGTAGAAGTACGCGTACGCGTATCCTGCCGGATAGCTCTCGAGGGCGTAGCCGTTGCGCAACTGCTCGGCGAAGCATGAGTAGCTGGCACGGATGAGCGTCTTGCGCCCGTCGCCGAGGGCGTAAGTCAGGCCGAAGCGCGGCGTGATGTCCTCCCATGTGAACGGCTGGTCGAAGCCCGAGGCGACCGCCATCGGCAGAAGCGGCGTCCCGTCAGGCAGGGTCTCGAAGCCCGGCACGCCCTGAACCTTGAACGGACTGACCGTCGCGTCCTGCTGATCGAAGCGTAGACCGACGTTCAAGGTCAGGTCGCCCACCGTCATGGTATCCTGGGCGTAGGCGCTCAGATACTCCGTCTCCATGTCGGAGCCGGTCATCCGCGACACCTGAAAGATATTGTAGGGGTAGCCGAAGGTCTCATAAAAGTCGAGACGCAGACCGTTGCCGGGATACAGGTTCTGCGACTCGAGCTTGACCGTACGGTAGCCGACGCCAAACTTCAAGTCGTGGCTGACATTGCCTGCAGTGAAAAACATATTGCCATCGAGCTTGAACTGATCCTGCGGACGCACCGTGTCGTGGTGGAAGAAGTTGTTCTGCCACACAAAGTCCTTGTCGAGGACGATCGATGGACCATCGAGGCCGCCCTGCGGGGTCAGCTGGTAGCCGTGGCCGACGTAGGAGGCCATACCGGTCAGGTAGAAATTCGATGAAAAGACTTGCGTGTCCTCGATCTTCCAGATGTCGGCGGAACCTGTCTCGTTCCAGGTGGTGGGCTGCGGGCGTGTGGGACTCGCGTTGCGGCCAATTTTGACCCTGTCACCGTAGTTGTAGAAGAAGACAACCGAGTTTTTGCTGGTCAGTTGAACGTTGAGCTTCCCGCCGTAGTTCTCTAGTTTGGTGAAGTTGGACCCGTCGTCAGCGGTCAGCAGGTCAATCTCGTTGCGGCCGTAATTGGCCCAGATCCACAGCTTGTCGCGGACGATCGGACCGCCGAATTCGCCGCCCCAGTCCTCAAAAGAGACAATGCGTTTGCCCTGCTTGAAGGAGTTCTGATCCGTCGCGGGGTCATTGCCGTCGAAGTCCTGACCGAGGTCCGACTGCGAGAGTTTGAGGGTCGATTGCCAGACGCCGTCGACCTTGAGGAAACGGGTCGATCCGCGCCACTCGTTGGTGCCGCGGCGGGTCACCATATTCAGGGTCACGCCCCCAGTAGCGAGCGAGGCATCGGAGCCGCCAGTCGTCACCTGGATCTCCTCGAAGGCGTCGAAGTTGTAATATGTCGGAGAAGCACCGATGGCCGACATGTCGGTGATCACCACACCATCCACAGCCCAAACCGCATCGCTGTCTTCCGAGCCCGGACCGACGAACCTCGCCTGCTGGCCGCTCTCGTTACCGCCAACGTTGATGCGGTCGGTCTGCACGCCCGGAATCGTCTGCAGCACGGCCCAGGGGTCACGCGCCGCCGAGATTTTATCGGTCTGCCTCCGGTTAGCGCCAGCCCGGATCTCAGCAGAGTCGAGTAGTGGGATCTCAGCGGTGACGGTGATCGTCTCCTCAATCGCCAGCGGCACCTCAATCTCGATCCTTATGTTCCGGCCGCCGCTGATCACCACCTTCGGGTACTCGACGGTGGAGAAGCCCTCAAGCGTCGCCTTCAGCCGATAGGTTCCCGGCGCCAAGCCGAGGAAGCGGAACTGGCCCACGGGGTTTGTGACCTGGACCTGGGGCGCGCCGCCCCCCGACAACTTCACGGTCGCACCTGGCAGAGGAGTGCCCTCGCTGTCCAGAGTCATGCCGTAGAGGTTCCCGGTCTGAAGTTGCGCGAACGCTGGTGGGTCCAACACCAGACCCAGAACCAGGACGCACCTGAGGCCCCGGCCAAGATTGCACTTTGTCGCGGCACCTCTCATGTGATTAACTCATTTCTGGATGCTGAGAGATGTTTCCCAGTTCCACAAGCACCTCGGAGCACAGCTGACGAAGGAGCTCGGCGACGAGAGGGTCACGGTCTCGGCCAGTTCCGATTCCCAGATGGGTGATGTCCGCAAGACCGCCGTCCTGGTCCCGGTGATTCGGAAGTCGACCGATTGCGAGCGCGGGCTGACCGGCTTCCATGAGGAGCTTCAGAGCAAGGGTGCGGGAGCGGACGAGGAGGCGATGCGGATCGTTCCCGTCCTGGTCAAGAACCTGGCGGAGGAGAAGTGGCCTGAATCCTGCCGGAAAGCGGGGGCGCGTTTCTCTTTTTTTCACGGAGTGGGGCTCGGCCAGAGGCTCGAGCCCCATGCCGGGGCGTTTCAGGAGAAGATGAAACATCTGGCCGGCCGGCTGAGTGCCATTCTCAAGAAGCTCCACGACGGGAACGGCTCAGAAACGGCGAGAGAGCCGGAAGTCGTCCGCCGAGGCAAGGCCGAGACGGTCTTCCTTGCTGCGCCAACCGACGACCTCCGTAGCCATCGGCGGGAGCTCAAACGGAAACTCGAGGGTCTCTTCGCCCGTGATTACCCGCCTCCTCATCGGAAGAAAGAGCATGCCGCGGAGGTCGCCGCCGCGGTCGCGGCGGCCGAGTTGAGCGTCCACTTCCTTGGCTTATCTCCCGGTGAGAAGATCGACGACGAACCGAGCAAGACCTACGCGGTCGAACAAGCTGAGATCAGTCTGGAGAAGGCTTCTTCACAGCTCGTCCTGCTGCCGAAGGAGCTCGTCCTTGACGACGTCGAGGAGGCTTCCTATCGCGAATTTCTGGAAAGGCTGCAGAAGAGGGCGTCCACCGTAGACAAGCTCGATCTGGTTCGCTTCGAGAGGCGGGATATGGCCGACGTCGTGCTTGCGAAGCTCCATGAGTTGAGGAGGCCCTCCGAGAGCAGCGAGCGTTCTGTTTTTTTCGACGTCAAGAAGGAGCATATACCCCACGTCGCGGATCTCTTCGTGGAACTGGTCGACAGACATATCTGGCCGCTGACTCTGGCTCCCGGGCTCGGGCCGAGGGAGCAGCGGCCGGATTTCGAGAAGAAGCTCGACCGTGCCCAGATCCATGTCGTGGTCTTCGCGGACCCGGACGACCGTCGATGGGTCAAGGGACGGTTGGAAGACGCCCTTAAGCTGATGATGGAAAAACCCGAGGAGCCGCACCAGCTGTGCGTCTATCTTGCGCCGCCCGCCAAGGCGCTCGACAGTGTGCCGTACCGTGGTCTGGTCGAGCTCATCGACGGCATGGAGGGTTTTCAAGAAAGAACTTTGCAAGAGCTCGAAGCGATCTTGCGCAAGGTCTACGGCGAGGACGAATGAATACCCGGGCCGATTCCCCCTACGTCGGCCTGCGGTCCTTCGAGCGCCACGAAAGCCGCATCTTTTTCGGCCGTACGGAGCAGACGACGGAGCTTCTGGAGCGTCTTTATCAAACTCGGTTCTTGGCTGTGGTCGGAACCTCCGGCAGCGGAAAGTCGTCACTGGTGCAGGCTGGGCTGATTCCGGCTCTTGTGAGCGGCTTTCTCGTCGAAGGCCGGGACCGGTGGCGGACCGCGACCGTCAAACCGGGCGAAGCGCCGCGCCAGAACCTCGTTCAAGGGCTTGCCGGGGCCTTCGAAACCCCGTCACTCGCCGACACTCTGGAAGAGGCCATCGCGGAAGGCCACGCCGACGGATTGCTCGAGAGCCTCCAACCGCGGCTTGGTGAGGAGGGGACCAACCTCCTCCTCGTCGTCGACCAGTTCGAGGAGATCTTCCGCTTCCGTGGCCTCGAAGACGAGGAACAGCTCGCTCAGATGCCGCCCGAGAAACGGCGGGAGCGGATTCGCCGTCGCGTCGCGGCGGCCGATTTCGTCGACCTCTTGCTCGAGCTGCCCGCCATGGCGGAGCAAAAGGACCTACCGGTCTACACGGTGCTGACCATGCGCTCGGAGTTTCTGGGCAACTGCGAGCTCTTCTACGGCCTGCCGCAGGCCATGAACCGTAGCCAGTACCTCGTGCCGCGCCTGGGACGACGGCAGTTGCGCGAGACAATCGTGGGGCCGGCGAGCCTCTTCGAAGCCCGCATCGCGCCGCAACTGCGCGACCGGTTGCTCAACAAGCTCGGCGACCGCTCGGACCGCCTGCCGGTGCTTCAGCACGCTCTGCTTCGTACCTGGGACGCCTGGTGTAGCGACGGCAAGGAGGGCGAAATCGATCTCCGGCACTACGAAGCGATCGGCGGGCTTGAGGGCGCGATTTCCCAACACGCCAAGAAGATCCTCCGCCAGGAGGATCTGGCAACGACTGAGCGAGTTTTCAAAGCCCTTGCCGAAACCGATTCAGATCATCGCCGCGTGCGCCGGCTGGCGAAATTCGGAGAGCTTGTCGCCTTAAGCGACGCAGAGGAGCCCGCTGTGCGGACGGTGGTGGAGCGTTTCTCCGCCGAAGGCTGCAACTTTCTCGTGCTTTCCCGCGACGCCGGCCCGGATCAAACCGTCGAGATCTTCCACGAGAGCCTCATCCGCCAATGGGAGCAACTGAGAAAGTGGATCGACAAGGACACCGAGGATCGCACCCGCTTCCGGACTTTGATCGGGCGAGCCCAGGAATGGATGTCAGGCGGCTCCGATGCCGGGCAGAGACCTCGAAACCACGTACAGATGGTGGAAGGAGGCACAAGTGGGTCCGGAATGGGCCCGACGTCACGGTCACGGCGCCGACGAGCACACGCTGGCCGCGGAATATCTGCGAAACAGCCGGAAGCAACGAGCCATAAGGCGAGGTGTATCGTGGGTCGTCGGTATCCTACTCGCCCTCACCCTGCTGATTTCGTGGCGCCAGCAGCAGGTCAACGAGCAGCAAAGGAGCATCAACGACGCCCGGATGCTGGAGGCGAACGCGGAGCTCATGATGAACGAGAGCGGGCATCTTCTCCAGCGCAGCGTCCTCCTCGCCGCCGACAGTCTGAACCGGTTCGAGAAGCTCGGAATGGGCCCTGGCAATACCACCCACCTCTTAGAGGCCCAAAGTGGCGAGGAGATCCATCGGATCGACCATGAAGAGCTGGTCCGAGCCGTGCTTTTCAGTCCCGCGGGAAAGTACGTCGCGACAGCGAGCGCCGATCGAACCGCCTGCCTCCTAGACCTCGAATCGTTGAGACAGAGATGTCTTGAAGGCCATGGCGACGCGGTGACCTCGCTGGCCTTCAGCCGCGACGAGAGCTATCTTGCGACGGCGAGCGACGACAATACCGTCAGGCTCTGGAAGACCGTTTCGGGAGAAGGACGGGAAATCGGTCTTCCCTATCCCGGTTCAGAGCTCACCTTCAGCCGCGACGGCTCTCTGCTGGCAACAGTGAGCTACGACACGGTTCACGTCTGGTCGGTGACCGATCTCAGCGAGGTGGTCCAACTCCATCATGAAGGGGAGGTCTGGGCGGTGGCTTTCAATCCCGGACCCGAGCCGGCGTCGCGGGGCCAGCTTGCCATGGCAAATCGCAACGCCGTCCGGATCTGGGACGTGCCGAACGGCCGCGAGGTGCAGCACTTTCGCCACGTGACCGCCAGCTACGACGGTACGGTGCGACTCTGGTTTGCCCCCGCGAGCGCTCGGACGGGGCCGTTCTTCCACCGCAGCGAGGTCCTGGACGTCGCGTTCCATCCCGAGGGCCGACTTCTGGCGACGGCGGGTCGAGACAACGTGCATCTCTGGTCGGTTCCCGAGGCGCCCTCACAGCCTCCCGGTGCGAGAGCGCTCGTCAAGACCCTGAATCCTCCGGCTCAGGTCTTCACCGTAGCTTTCAGCCCGGACGGGCAGCTGCTCGCCACAGGAGACGTCGGCGGCACCGTCTCGCTCTGGGATCTCTCGCCCTCCGGCCAGCAAGTGGTGGCTCGGCTCCGACACGACAAGGACAAGAGCGTCCATGACGTCACCTTCAGCGCGGACGGAAGCCTTCTGGCGAGCGCGGGCCACGACGGCACGGCGCGGGTCTGGGAGGTCGCAACGCGTGAAGAACGCCACCGGCTACGGCTGGAGAATCGTGAGGGGACACGCCGCAGGCCATTCTACAGCGTCGCGTTCCATCCTGAGGGGACACTCCTGGCGGCGGCCACCCGCGGCGAGGTCCGGATCTCGGACCTGGTCGAGGACGAAAGGAGCTCGATCCCGCTCGCCCCTGGCGACGACGTCGTCCTCCACGCGGTGGCTTTCAGTCCGGACGGGCGCTACCTGGCCGCCGCCGGAGAGTATCCGATGGTCTTCTTGTGGCAGGCCGACGCGCCTTGGCCGCCGATCGAGGGAATCTCGCGCCTCGCCCACGAGGGGGACATCTTCTCGCTCGCGTTCAGCCCCGACGGAGAGTACCTCGCCTCCGGAGACGAGTTCGGCGCCAAGGTTTGGAAGCTGGCGACCGGCGAGCAGGTCGCTCAGGTCAGCCATCTCGACCCGGTCCGGGCCGTGGAATTTCGACCCGACGGAAGATACCTGGCCACGGGCAGCGACGACCTCACCGCCCGCCTCTGGCCGCTCCGGTCGGAGGACCTGATCTTCGAAGCGTGCGCCCGGCTGACCATCGAGCTGTCCAAGGTCGGACGGCAGCGCTTCTTCGGCGACGAGTCCTACCGGGAGATCTGTGCCCGGCAGGACTAAGCGGTCGTCCCCGGCCGCCCGCCGTGCTCCATCCGGTCGGTGATCTCCTGCGCCTCCTCCTCGGTGTCGATGTCGATGCCGAGCGAGAGGATGTCGGAGACCAGCACCCGTCCGCGCCGCTCGGGATGACGCCGGCGATGGCTGCTCCGAACCCAGACGCGGTGGATACGCTCTTCCATCTCGCGCTGGTCGATGCCCGTCGTGACGAGCTTGCGGAGCAGGACGAGCCCGTTGACGACCATGCTCCAGGTGATGTTTGGCACACGCAGTGCCATCAGCTTCTTCAGGTCTCTCCCGAGGAGCATCGCCAGGGCATTGCGGACCACGTACGTCAGGCGAAACGCCGTCGGACGGTTCCGCGTCCGGTAGGCGAGCTCGAAGATCCGGTAGAGGAGGTCGAGGCGCAAAGCGTTCGGATCCCCGATGACCAGGTGTCCAGGCAGCGTGGGGACCACCCTCTCCTCGCCTTCCGGACGGATCAGATAGCGGCGCTTCCAGGCCGAGCTGCCGAGGGCCGCGTCGTCCTCGGCACGGCATTCGACGGTCCAGAAGTTGAGCGGCTGGTGACGTTCGAAGTCGTCGAAAAGCCGGCGCAGCTCGTCCGTCTCCGGCAGGACGTCCGTCGTGATGCAGGCCACCTGTGAATCCGGATACTCGGTCAGGATAGCTTCGAGGCCCGCGCGGATGTTCTCGCCGAAGGTGGAGTCGGTGTCGACCAGCCGGACCTCCTCCGCGAGCTCCGCGTACACTTGTGCCGGACCGGCGACGAAGATCGGGTCAATAGCGCCGGTCTCGCGCAGCCGCTCGATCAGGTGGACGATCAAGGGCCGCCCGGCGACCTGGAGCTCCATGGCCTTGTAGCCGCCGAGGACGTGACGCCCACCGGGGACGCTCGTCTTCCGGCGGTCGCGGCCGGCAAGGAGCAGGATCGGGATCGGCGTCGTCCTCGACATGGGGCTAGGTTATCGCGAGACGCCGAGGAAGCAGTACCTCAACGGCTGTCGTCCGGGTCCTCGACGGACTCCGGCGAAGCCTTTCGCTCCGGCTCCGCGGCTTCCGGCGCCGGAGCCCGCGCCAGAGCACCTGGCGGACCTTGGGCCTCAACGCGGCTCAAGAGGCGCGGGGCCGGCCGAGGAACCAGAGCTCGTCGTAGGAGGTGACACTGTCCCCTTGGGGGGATCCAGGGGGGGAGACACTGTCCCCTTGGCGGGATCCAGGGGGGGAGACACTGTCCCCTTGGCGGGATCCAGGGGGGGAGACACTGTCCCCTTGGGGGGATCCAGGGGGGGAGACACTGTCCCCCTCGACGCTTTTCGCCAGCAGCGCCTGGGCAAAGGGGGAAGGTGAACGCGGCGGGAGGAAGACCGGACCGCCCTGGAAGTCGGACGTGTGCCCGGGACGCCGGCGGCCGGGACGCCGGCCGCCGGGGAGGCGGCCGTTGCGGCCCTCACTCTCCGTGAGCTCCTGGGACCCAACCTTTCGACAGATGACCATGCTCGAATCAAGCTCCTTTCCGTGAAGCTCCTCGGCGCCCTCGCGGCGCCGTTCCGGCTCACAGGTCAATTCAAGCAAGCCGGAATGCATCGTTCGGTACCGGACGGGGGAAAGGTAAGGGCCAAATGTGGCGAGAATGTGGCAAGCGGAGAAAAAAGTCTCCATTCCTCGTCTTTAGCCCGATCGGGCCGCCGCCACAGGCCGGCGACGGACCAGCTCGTCGAGGATCATGGCGCAGGCAGCGAGCTGGGTCGGCTCTTTCTCGATCACTGCCAGGCAGCCCGTAGAGTCGAAGACCTCGTGCAGGCGGTCGGCCGGATGGCTGGAGGTGACGATGATGCGCTTGACGTTGACGCCGCGCCGAATCGCCTCCTTGAGGACGGCTTCGCCGTCGAGCACGGGCATCTCCCAGTCGAGGAGCAGGAGGTCGACGTCGGGTCCCAGATGCTCCACGGCCTCCGTCGGATCACAGTAGAGCTCCACCTTGACCCGGGGGCCGAAACGCCGCTCCAACCACTGTCTCCAGATAAAGCACTGGATCTCAGAGTCGTCGACCACGACCACCCGGTGAAACGTTTCGCCGCTCACGTGCCCTATTATAGGCCAAAAACGCGCCGTAGGCGAGGGGTTTTGATACATTTGTCCTCATGGCAGGCAACAGCTTCGGACAGATCTTGCGCATCACGACCGCTGGCGAGAGCCACGGTCCGGGCAACGTCGTAATCCTCGACGGGGTTCCGCCGGGCCTTGCGCTCGCCGAGGAGGACCTGCAGAGAGACCTCGACCGGCGGCGTCCCGGGCAGTCGAAGATCACTACCCAGCGCAACGAGAGCGACCGGGCCAAGATCCTCTCCGGGGTCTTCGAGGGCAAGACCACGGGCACCGCGCTCGCCATCCTGATCGAGAACCTCGACCAGCGCTCGCGCGACTACAGCGAGATCCGCGAGAAGTACCGGCCCGGGCACGCCGACTACACCTTCGACGCCAAGTACGGCCGGCGCGACTACCGCGGTGGCGGACGCTCCTCGGCCCGCGAGACCAACGTCCGGGTGGCGGCGGGCGCCGTCGCCAAGAAGCTCCTGGCGGAGCAGGCAGGCGTGCGGGTCCTGGGCTACGTCCGCCAGGTCGGCGACGTCGAGGCGGCGATCGCGGACCCGTCCGCCCTCACCCTGGAGGACGTCGAGGCCTCGATCGTGCGCTGCCCGGAGCCCGAGGCGGCGGAACGGATGATCGAGCTCATCGAGCGCGTGCGCTCGGAGCGCGACTCGATCGGCGGGGTCGCCGAGATCGTGGCCACCGGGGTCCCGGCGGGCTGGGGTGAGCCGGTCTTTGACAAGCTGAAGGCCGACCTCGGCAAGGCCTTCTTCAGCCTGCCCGCGGTCCTCGGGGTCGAGTACGGCGCCGGCTTCGCCGTCGCCACGGCCCGGGGGAGCGAGAACAACGACGCTTTTGTCGCCACCGGCGACGGCATCGCGACGCGCAGCAACCGCCACGGCGGCATGCTCGGCGGCATCTCCTCCGGGATGCCGATCGTGATGCGCTGCGCCGTCAAGCCCACCAGCTCTCTGCCGCGCGAGCAGCCCACCGTCGACCGCTCCGGCCGGGCCACCACCATCTCGACCAAGGGACGCCACGACCCCTGTCTCCTGCCGCGCTTTGTCCCCATGGGCGAGGCCATGATGGCCCTTGTGCTCGCCGACCACATGCTGCGTCAGCGGGCCCAATGCGGCCAGGGATGAGGACCGCTCCGATGGCACGGCGAACGAAACGCATCAAAGTCAGCTTCGCGCTGCGCTTCTACAGCGAGGTTTTTGGCCTCGACCATCTTCACTTCGGCCTCTGGGACGGCGAGCCGCTCACTTTCGACGGCCTGCGCTCGGCCCAGGCGCGCTATGCCGAGCGACTCGGGGCGCTCGTCCCCGAGGGCGCCCTATCGATCCTCGACGTCGGCTGCGGCACCGGGAGCTTCAGCGAGTCGCTCAAGAGGCGCGGCTTTCAGGTCGAGGGGCTCTCGCCCGATCCGCATCAGCAAGAGCTCTACGCCGAGCGCGTGGACGAGCCTTTTCACCTCGTCCGCTTCCAGGACTTCGACGCCCCGCACCCTTATGACCTCGTGGTGATGAGCGAGTCGGTGCAGTACATCTGGCTGCCGAGTTACTTCCCGGCGGTCCGCCGGACGGTGAAGGGCGGCGGCCATCTGCTCCTCGCCGACTACTTCCGGGTCCGTCAGGAGGACGGCGAGCTCCCCGAAGGGAGCGGCCACGACCTGGAGGCTTTTCTGCGGATGGCCGAAGAGGCGGGTCTCCGGCTCGTGCACCGTGAGGACGTCACGGCTCAAGTCACACCGTCGCTCGAGCTCGGCCGCGAATGGATGGAGAAACACGCCGACCCCTTCCTCGCCCTGATGAACGACACCTTGACGCAGCGCTACCCGCGGTCCTACGGACTGCTGCGTCTGGTCCTGAGGCGGCGTGCCGAGCGCGAGCTCGGGAAGATCCGTGAGCTCGTCGACAGCGAGGCCTTCCAGCGGACCCGGCGCTACCTCTTCCTCCTCTACCGCGTCGCGGCTCCCTAAAAAGGCCAGATGCGCGGGATCAAAAAGACGCTGCGGCAGCTTCTTGCGGAAATCCACCGCCTGGATGCCGAGTAGAGTGACGCGTCAGTCCAGGGCCGAATAGATGAGCCCCAAGCCGGGCCCCTTAGTGCCGGTGACCGGCGAGGGCGGCCGGGGCCACGTGGTCGGGGGTCCGTGAAGGACGACCATCAGGCTCCCTTCGGTCAGAAAGACCACCACGTTCTCCAGGACGCTAGGTCGCCGCCGGCGGGAGCAAGTGGAGCCCCAACGCCAGGGCACAGCGGCGCACACGCTCGTCGTGGGTGAGGAGCGCGGTTTCCGGAATCAGCGCCGCAGTGTTCAGGACACTGGCCAAGTGGAGAGCGTCGAGCGAGCGGATCGGCCCCTCCGGAAAGGCGTCCCGGGCCCGTTCGACGATTTCGTCACTCAGCCGCATCAGGACCCAGCCCGCCGCCATACGGCTCAGCTCACTGCGCAGCTCTGCGAACCTTTCCGTCGACAGCTCGCCCAGGCTCCGGGCGCGGTGGAACGCCCGGTCACACTCGACCAGGGTGAGGTCCGAGGTCACCACGAATTCGGCGGCTTCCAGGGTGCGGCGAACCGCCGGTCCCGGCGGCTCTCCGAGCAACCAGGAAAGCACGGCGCTCGACTCCGCGTAGACGATCATCGATCACCACGATCCCAATCCAGGAGCTCTTGGGCGGTGGTGCGCGCGAGAGCCGGCTCATACGTCCGGTACCGCGAGGGGTCGTTGCGCACGATCCCGCGCGCCGTCCCACGCCGCACGAGCTCCCGAAGCCCGAGAGGAGCTTGCACGTCGCGGTCGGGCTCGGGCGAGCGTAACTCGGCGACCACTTCGCCGTGGAAAGAGACTTGGATCTTCTCTCCTCCCCGCACCCGGCGTATGTATTCGCTAAGGTGGTTCTTCAATTCCCGGATGCCGACGGTGTCCATGCATCCAAGTGTAGCCTCACGTGGCCACAGGGGTCAAGGAAAAGGTGAAGGTGGACTTCCACGCCTCCCGGCCTCGACGAGTTGGATCAGGGGTTCCAGTGCGCCGGCGTTCGACGGACCGACCAGGAGTACGACGTCGTCGCGCAGCTCCCTGAGCGCCGCGCCCTCGCGCATGGGCAGCGACACCAGGAGGGCCCCGTCGGGCTTGTGCGGGTGGGCGGCGCCACCCCCGAAGGCCGCGAATGGATGGAGAAACACGCCGACCCCTTCCTCGCCCTGATGAACGACACCTTGACGCAGCGCTACCCGCGGTCCTACGGACTGCTGCGTCTGGTCCTGAGGCGGCGTGCCGAGCGCGAGCTCGGGAAGATCCGTGAGCTCGTCGACAGCGAGGCCTTCCAGCGGACCCGGCGCTACCTCTTCCTCCTCTACCGCGTCGCGCCGGCCGTAGCTGAGCCGGCCGCACGGCCGCGAGCGTTCGGCCGAAGCTCGGGAAGGAGGCAGATAAACAAAGCGGCCTCCAGCGGGATCTAAACTCTATTGGACCAAGCGTTGGCCATCCGATGGTCTACGAGACGCCCGCCGGGTGCGTGTGACGGCATCGGGCCGAGAGCCGCGGGCCCTCCGGGCAAAGCCCATCCACCCAAATCTCGGAGGATGCCATGAAGCAGACCAAGACTCCGCGACGCCGCGAGCACTTCCATCGGCTGTCTCCGGCCCTAGCCGGCGCCCTCTTGCTGGCACCGCTCCTGCTGGCAACGCCGGCGACGGGTGCCGTGGTTCCCCTCGAAGCCGAGAGCATGGTGCGCCTTGCCAGCGACATCGTCGTCGCTCGCGTCCTCAGCAAGGCGGTTCGCTGGAACGACCGCCACAACCTGATCGTCACCGACTACAAGGTGGTGGTCGAGCAACGGCTGAAGGGGACGGCCGGAAAGCGGCTTACCCTGACCGTCGCTGGCGGCACGCTCGACGGCGAGACTCACGAGACTTCGATCAGCACCCACCTGGAAGTCGGCGCCCGCTACGTCCTCTTCCTCGACGACCTCGAGAGTCCCGGACAGACGCCCTTCACCGGTGGCTGGCAGGGGGTCGTCCGCGAGCGCTTCGACGACACCGGCCTGGGCCGTCCCGTGGGCGGCAGCGACGGCCTGCGGCGTATCGGCGATCCGGAAACGACCTTCACGGAGCTCGTCGAAAGGCTACGGCTGTACGTGGAAGACGTCGAAGCGACGCCGCCCGCCGAGCAGGACGCGGCAGGCTCCGGCACCCAACGCCTGCCCGCCAAGACCTTCGTTCCCGGTCCGCCCTTGGTCGCCGGCAACCTCGAGGTAACGCCCCTCACCAAGCCGACAGATGCGCCCCCCGAGCCGGACACGGCACCGCGCGCCCTGGCCTCCGGCACCGCGTTCGCGTCGGCCGGAGCGTCGCCCGCCGTGGATACGAAGTTTTACATCTCGCGGTGGCCGGCCCTGCCGGTGGTCTTCAATCCGTTTCCCCTCTACTGGTACTGGTCGCCCCACGATCAGTACATGATGAGCAAATGGAACTTCTATAGAGAGTACCTTTTCATGGTCTACCTGCCGCCGAGCGATACCTGGGCCTGGGGCAACGACGTCTTCGAGCTCGCAGGTTGGCCGTCCAATTCCGACATGATCGATCAGTTCGGCTCGGGATGGGAGAGCGGTGAGCTCGCGGTGACCTACTATCGCTGGACGTCCGGCCCGATCGTCGAGGCGGACATCGCCCTCAATCCGGCATACAGCTGGACGCTGGACAACGAATACGCGCTGCGCGAGTCCACCTCAGTCGTGGGCTTCGAGCATACGATGCTCCACGAGCTGGGGCACTCCTTCGGCCTTAAGCATCCCTGGGAGGCCCAGGACGTGTGGTGGGACTCGGTGATGAACTATCCGCTGAAGAAGTACCGCTTCCCCTTCGTCCACACCGACGACGCCAACGCCGTGCGCTTCGTCTACCCGGGAACGTCGATCCACGACGGCCTGCTGACTTTCTATCAGACCCGCGACAAACCTTCGAGCTCGCGGGCGGACTACGAAGACGGCTACCTCAGCTCACCCAATATCGTGCCGGGAAATTCCTTCTTCATCTACGATCTGATGCTCGAGAATGTCGGCACCGACAACCTCGTCAATCCCACGATCGAAATCTACCTGACGCCGAACCGGATGGATTGGACCGGTTACATCTACCTCGATTCGGTGACCTTCTACCAGACCATCGGGACGTTCACCACCCTCTACTTCGACCTCTTTTCTATTCCGCTGCCGAAGGGCACGCCGCCGGGCAGCTACTACGTCGCGATCTACTTCCAGGACGGCAGCGACGGCTATCTGCCCAACAATTCCGCCTGGCCCAACCACCTCGTCCAGCTCACCGTAGCGGCGGTGCCGGACCTCTCGATACCCTCGGTGACGGTCTTGCCGAGCGCGATGACCCCGCTGCAGAGCTGCTCCATCGACGCCAGGGTCGACAACGACGGCAACGTCGCGGCGAACGCCACGACGTTGCGCTACTACCTGTCGACCGACTCGACGATCAGCGTCGACGACACCCAGATCGCCACCGACGCGGTGGCCAGCCTGGCGTCGGGCGCCAGCGTCTACGCGAATGCCGGCCGTACGGTCCGCTCGTCGACGGGACCTACTGGCTCGGTGCCTGCGTCGACCCGGTCGCCGGCGAGCTCGACATCACGAACAACTGCTCCGCCGGCCTCGAGGTCACGGTGACGACGCCGCCGGCCACGGTCTTGGCGCCAGCCGTCCCCGTCGTCGCGACGCTCGATGGACCGATTTCTCAGGGTACGTGGCATTACTACTACGTCGATCTCGTCCCCTACGACGTCGACCTGCAGGTCACCCTCGATATCCTGGCGCCTCAGGATCTCGACCTCTATGTGCGCCATGTCGCGCCACCGACCCTCGAAGACTGGGATTGCCGGCCCAACTACGCCGGCGGCCTCACCGAGACGTGCAGCTTCCCGTCGCCGGCAACCGGCCGTTGGTGGATCGGTGTCAACAACTACGACACAGGTTTCATCCTCTACGCGGTGAGCGCCACCTGGGCGAACGAGCTCATCTTCGCCGACGGCTTCGAGTCGGGGGACACGTCGGCTTGGTCGACGCCCTGAGCTCCATACCTCGGTGGCGCCATCGATACCTATGGCAACGCCCTGGTACAGCGGTATGCGATGCGGCGCCCCGCCGTAAAGCTCGCGGCGTCCGGGTCTCATCCCCTTTCCCCTGGAGGAGACCCTTCAGATGCTGCGCCTGGATCTCTTCGGTACGTCAGGAGGCTTCGACGCTTTTGTGACAGGCACCGATCAGGATCGCGGCGAGCGCTACCGCGCCGAGGATCACGGGCGCCCCGAGGAACGTGATCGGATCGAAGGCCGCGACCCCGAAAAGCAGGCTTGTCAGCCACCGAATGACGCCGCTCGCCACGATCAGCCCGCTCGCCAGACCGGACCCGGCGCTACCTCTTCCTCCTCTACCGCGTCGCGGTTCCCTAAAAAGGCCAGATGCGCGGGATCAAGAAGACGCTGACCACGAAGTACAGCAAGTTCAAGGGAAGCCCGGCGCGGGTGAAGTCGGAGAAACGGTAGCCGGCCACGCCGTAGACGTAGGTGTTGGTCTGGTAGCCGATGGGGGTCGAAAAGCTCGCCGACGCGGCGATGCAGGTGGCGATGACGAATCCCCGCGGATCGACGCCCAGGGTCGGACCCAGGGAGAGCGCGAGCGGTGCCATCAGGACCACCGTGGCATTGTTCGACAGCGTCTCGGTCAGCACCATGGTCAGGAAGTAGAGCGTCGCCAGCACGACGTAGGGCTTCCAGTCGGGGGGAATGGCCTCGATGTCGGCAATCCTCGTCAGGGTCTGCGCCAGCAGGTCGGACGTACCGGTGGTCCGCATCGCGACGCCGAGGGCCAGCATGCCGTAGATCAGGAAGAGGATGCTCCACTCGATCGACAGGTAGCTCTCCTTGGTCTTCAAGATGCCGGCGAGGAAGAGCACCGCGACGCCGAGCAGAGCCGCGGCGACGATCGGCACGACGTTGAACGACGCGGCGAGGATCACCCCGGCCACCGTCGCCAACACCACGGGGATCTTCTTGCGCAGGTTCCGAGTCGGCGTTGGCGGACGGTCGAGGAGAAAGATGTCGTCACCGCGCCGCAGCTGGTGGACGGCGGCCTCGGTCCCCATCATGAGCAGCAGGTCTCCGGCCTCGATTTGCACCGACTCGATCTCGCGCAGGTTGACGCCGCGGCGGTGGATGGCGACCAGGACGACCCGGAAGCGCTGGCGGAAGTTGATGTCGCGGATCGCCTGGCCGATGATCGTCGAGCGTGGGCCGATCACCCCCTCGACGATGGAGCCTTCGTGGGCCGAGATGGCCTCCAGGCCGACGCCGCGCGTTGCAGAGAGCGCGATGCCTTTGAGCGAGCGGGCGTGCGCCAGCCCCGAGGGCCGGCAGGAGAGCACCAGGCGGTCGCCTTCCCGGAGGAGAGTGGTCTGTGGCTCGACCGTGATCGCCACCTCGTCGCGGATGATCTCCAGCACCCGCACGCCGTGCCTCTGGAGCGCTGACTCCGCCACCGACTTGCCGGCCAGCGGCGAGCCCGGCTGCACGTAGGCCTCGGTAAAGAACTCCTTGCGCTCCTCCTCCGAGAGGATCGAGGTCAAGGTCTCGCGCTCCGGCAGCACCCGGTCGCCGAAGAGCACGAGATAGAGCGTCCCCACGAGCACCAGCGGCAGCCCGACGCCGGCAATCTCGAACATCGAGATCGGCCGCGCGCCCGACCCTTCGAGGATCGACGAGGCGAGGATGTTGGTGCTGGTCCCCACCAGCGTGCAGGTGCCGCCGAAAATCGCGCCGTAGGAGAGCGGAATCAGGAGCTTCGAGGCCGGCACCTGCATCTTGCGCGACAGGCTCAGGATCACCGGCAGGAAGACGATGACGACCGGCGTGTTGTTGATGAAAGCCGAGATCACCGCCACTCCGGGGACGAGGACGAGCAGGAAGCCCCGGTACTTGAGCGCCGTGAGCCGTTCGAGGACCGTGGCGAGCGACTTGATGGCCCCGGTTTTCTCCAACGCCGCCGAGAGGATGAACATCGCGGCAATGGTGATCGGCGCCGGGTTGGAAAAAACGGCCAAGAGCTCTCCGAGCTTCGGCAGGCGGTTGTGCTCGTAGGGCACGAGCCCGCCGAGAAGCACCAGGGCGAAGAGGATGATCGCCGTCTGGTCGGTGGGGATCCTCTCGAGCAGGAAGCTCGTGATGGCGAAAAGCACCAGGCAGAGGACGAAGAGGATTTCCCAGGTCATGGCGTCTCGGCTTGATCGGGCGGGCGAAAAGGGAGGCGATCCTAGCACGGCGGCCGGGCCGGCGATATCCCTTGGCAGGCCAAGTGTTACAGTCCAACCAGACTTCAGACGAACAGGAGGCTAGAGATGAGCGGAAAGACCTGCGCGGGACTCGTGGCGACCCTCCTCCTTGGTGCAACGGGCCTTGGGGCAGGCGATTGGACGCAGTTCCGCGGCCCGAATGGATCGGGGGTGAGCGAGGCCACCGGTCTGCCGGTGGAGATGGGTCCGGAAAAAAACCTCGTCTGGCGAACGACGCTGCCGCCGGGGCATTCGTCCCCGGTCCTGACGAAAGACCGGATCTTCCTGACCGCCTTCGAAGGAGACGCCCTCCTGACCCTGAGCCTTGATCGTGCCGGCGGCAAGCTCCTCTGGCGCCGGGTTGCGCCGCGGCCGCGCCGGGAAAAAGTCGACTTCCGAAACACCCCGGCTTCACCGAGCCCGGTGACCGACGGCAAGAGCGTCTACGTCTTCTTCCCCGACTTCGGCCTCCTGGCCTACGACCTCGAAGGCGAGGAGCTCTGGCGTCTGCCGCTCGGACCGTTCAACAACGTCTACGGCATGGGCGCCTCGCCCATCCTGGTCGACGGCAAAGTAGTCCTGGTGTGCGACCAGAACCTCGAATCCTTCCTGCTCGCCGTCGACCAAAAGAGCGGCAAGGTGGCCTGGAAGACGCCGCGTCCCGAGGCGAAGACCGGACACTCGACGCCGGTTCTCTACACCACCCCGGAGGGAGAGACGCAGATCGTCGTCCCGGGGTCCTTTCTCCTGACGGCCTACTCGGCGGCGACGGGGAAGAAGGTCTGGTGGGTGCGGGGGCTCTCTTTTGAGATGAAGTCGACGCCGGTGATCGCGGGCGGCCTCCTCTTCGTCAACGGCTACGGCTCGCCCATGAACCAGCCCGGGGAGCAGATCGAAGTCCCGACTTGGGAGGAGTTCCTCGCCAAGGACGACGCGAACAAAAACGGCCTCGTGGACCAGGAAGAGCTGCCGGAAGAGCCTTTGAGCTCCTGGTTCGGCTTCGTCGACCTCGACGGCAGCGGCCACCTCGAAGCCCGGGACTGGGAGTACCTGCGCGCGGCTCTCGCCAGCTTGAACGGCATGCTCGCCATCCGCCTGGGCGGCCGGGGCGACATGACCGAGAGCGCTGTAGCCTGGCAGTACCGCCGCAACGTGCCGCAGCTGCCTTCGCCGCTCGTCTACAAGGACGTCCTCTACATGATCAACGACGGCGGCATCGCGACGTCGTTTCGGCCCGCGAGCGGCGAGGTGATCGAGCAGGGACGGATCCAGGGAGCGCTCGGTCAGTACTACGCCTCCCCGGTCGCCGCCGACGGCAAGGTCTTCCTGACGAGCCGCGACGGCAAGCTGGCCGTCTTGAAGACCGACGGGAGCCTGGAGGTGCTCGCCGTCAACGACCTTGGGGAAGCGTGCTACGCCACGCCCGCCATCGCCGACGCCAAGATCTACGTCCGGACGGAGAAGGCCCTGTACTGCTTTGGGACGAAGAAGGCGTCCGGGTAAGGGCTCAGGCGGTCCTGGTCTCGATCTGTTCCAGGAACTGCCGCGCGTCAGGGGTCGAGAACCGGCACTCGATCTCTCCGGATTGCTTCTCGTTGAAAGCCGCTGCGTCGAAGCGGACGGAGAGCGTCTTCTCGTCCTTCAAGGAGCAGTGGAGGTCGCGGAACCGTTCATGGTCAAAAGTCACGTTGACGATCGGCCGCGAGTACGTGAAGGCCGCGAAGCGCTTCTCCGTGATGACGAGAGAGCCGGTGAACCAGGTCCGCTTGCGAAAAAAGAACTTACCCGGGGCTCGGAAGCTCCGGAAGGTGACGGAGCCGCTGACGCCTTCCTCCAGCATCACGACTCCCTCGTGCTCGATCGCCGAGAGTGCTTGCTCGGGGACCTTGCCGATCCCGAAGAAGCGTTGGAGGAAATTCTGTCCCATGGTGTTGCCCCTCCACGTAAAGGAGTTAGATGATCACGACTTCCGAGGAAGGATATGCGGAAGAGGTAGCGATCGAACTCGGATCCGTGTCCGTCGAAAGATCACCACGGAGCCTCGACGTCAGCCGACAAGGGGAGCTCCCTTTCGCGGACCGCTTCAGCAGCGTAGCGTAACGCTTCCCGGATGTCGGCAAGCTCGACGGTGGCTTCTCTTCGGCAGGACGAGGCCACCACCAAGCCGCCAGCGTGGCCAGGATGCCGACCAGTCCCACGGCGAGTGACGCGGTGATGCGTTTGCGCCACCTCCGACGGCCCTTGCCGAGAGCGGCGGACTGACTTGGGGGCACGGCCGAAGACGAGGTCTGCGGGGTCGTCCCAGAGGGCCACGAGACCTTCCCGGCGACGCCTTTCTTGCCGGTGACGCCCCAGGTCAACTGACCCAGTGGATTCGGATCGTCCTGCCGAAAGTCGACCCACGTGAAGAGGGCGAGGAAGGGCGGCAGCTTCCCTCGATCTGGGCCTGGAGCTGTTCTTGCCACGGCTGGCCCGGCGGGAGCTCCCATTCGTCGAGCCAGGGCTTCAACCCGGCGTCCTTCAGGCTTTCGCCAATCGCCTTGACCGCGAGGCGATAGCTCAAAGCTTGTTGGACTCTTTGAGCTCGCGCTCAACGTCAGCCCAGCTTCGGAAGCCGACGGCTGTCCGTTGTGCCTCCTCGAGGTCGTGGCTGTCCACGAGATCCTCGAGCTTCTCGCGAAGGGCCTGTTCCACGACGACACTGGCGCGCAGGCCGTAGCGCTTGCACACGTCGTCGAGAACCTGTTTCAGGTCGGTCGGGATCTGGGCGGTCAGTGCTGCTGTCGCGGCCATGGCGAAAGTGTACCACAGAGCCGACCTATGCGCGTGGTATCCTGGAGCCATGCCACAGGTGGCTCCCATTCCGGTAGATGGTCACGCGAGAGCGTGGCTCGTCGGGCGCCTCGTCCTGGCGGCGACCTTACTCTACGCCCCCGCCGGGCTCGCCCAGCAGACCCTCGTACTCCCGATCCAGGCCCTTGATCAGGAGGGCGTCGCCGTACCTGGCGTCCGTTTCACCTACAGCGGCGTCGAGACCCTGGACACCACCGACGCGGGAGTCACCGAGCTCCGGATCCCGTTGGCTCCGGGCAAGGACGTCCCGCCGGGGACGGCGCTCGAGCTCGGCCTTCCGGCCAGCCTGGGCCGCACCTGGTTCCTGATCGACGACACGGTCCACGTCCCGGCTCCCGACGAGCCCGGTTCGTAGCGTCAGGATTCTTGGAGATTCCAGACCCGAACTGTCAACCGAAACCTCTCGCTGCCGTACTACTCCGACTCCGCCGACGACTCTGTGGCCTCAGAGGTGCCGAGTAGCTGATGAAGAAGCTCCGGCGGATCGGTCTCGGGGTCGACCACAATCCAGGCGCTTGTCGGACGTGATGAAAAAGAGGTCTCGCTCTTCAGACCGGAGCTGGCGTTGGAAGCTCAAAGCAGAGCGCAGGATCAGTGTATCCACTGCGTTGAGATTGTGCCGAGCAATCAAGCTCAAGGAGCTCAATACCAGTTGATCGTCGACGGGTAGAATCCAGGGCTCAGGATCGGAGATGAAGTCCGCAGCGAAGTCGCTCATGGCTTGCTCGAAGAGATCCCGCGAAAGGCGGCCGTCGTTCTTCTTCCGGACGAGGATCGAGACGACTTCCGAAAGGCTGACGACAAACATGGCCATTTCCC
The DNA here is from genome assembly GCA_965371445.1 of uncultured bacterium. Lineage (GTDB taxonomy): Bacteria > Acidobacteriota > Thermoanaerobaculia > Multivoradales > J023 > DASWIG01. The sequence continues at coordinate 41,694 of CBDUYN010000052.1, forward strand.
GAAGAGGGATACGAACAAACGCTTCGTTGACCCATGGGGTCCCCGTTTCCGGGGAGTATCGTTTGATCAGTGCGCTGGCATCGAAATAAGCCATCCAGCGCATTCGGCTTACTCCTCGCGTGCGGCGATCAGGCCGCGGCTGAGCTCGTTGGGCTCCAGATCCGCTTCGCGTCGCATCCGCTCCTGAAGCGCCTCGGCTCCGATCGGTTCGCGGCGACGGATCCCCATGCTGGCGAACAGATCGTCGAAGTGGTGCTGCAACTCCTTCTTGGGGACCCTCCGCAGACGCTCGGGCTCGGCCGTCGGCTCGGCTTGTCGCTTCCCTTCGACCGACTCGTCCAGGTCGCCGAGAATTCGGCGGGCGAGCTCGTCCTGGCGTTTCCGCGGGAGTCTGGCGGTCTCTTCGTAGGCCCTGGTCAGGAGCTTGGTCATGGTTCGCCTCCGGCAACTGCGCTTGCCGCGATCAGGCCACGGCTGAGCTCGCCTTCCAGGTTACCACACCTCGGCGGTCTACCCGGAGTCTTCCGCGGTCTCGGGGTGGCGTGGACCGTCCAGCCTTTGACGGGCCGTCCGTCGGGACCGAGGACGACGACCCAGGCAGCAAGGCCAAGGCTCGGGCCTGACGACAGGGCCTCGGGAGGGGGATGGGCGGTCTCGTACGGGCGATAGGCCCTACTCCCGGACACCGCCAACCCCCAACCCACCCTGACCCACGTCGACAGTCGGACGGGCTGATGCTAGAGTGTTCGTAAGGAGCCATTACGGAGGACCCCCATGCTGACCACCTATCGCGCCATCCTGAAGGGCAACCGTCTCGAATGGCCGGAAGAACCGCCTCCTGAAGCTGCTGAGATGAACGCAGTGCCCGTCCAGGTGACCATCCTGCGGGACGAGAGATTCAGCTCTTCGCGAAAGCCGAATGCCGGAGAACGGATGGCCGCTGCCCTGGAAAAGCTCGCCGCCTCCAGGGCTCTAGCCGACATCGAAGATCCGGTCGAATGGCAGCGGGAGACACGCCGGGACCGTCCCCTTCCCGGTAGAGATTGAGCGTGCTCATCGACAGCAACATCATCATCTACGGCGCCTTACCGCAGCATCACGAGTTGCGACGCTTCATCGCCACGCACATCCCGGCAGTGTCCGTGGTCAGCTTCGTGGAAGTGCTCGGCTACCACCGCCTCACCCAGCAAGACCGGCTTTACTTCGAGGACTTTTTCATTGCCGCTCCTGTCTTGCCCATCTCGACAGAGATCCTCGACGGGGCGACTCGCCTACGCCAGCAGAGAAACATAGGTCTCGGCGATGCGTTGATCGGAGCCACAGCCCTTTAGCACGGCTTACAGCTCCTGACCGCCAATACCGCAGATTTCGATTGGATTCCAGGTCTGCAGCTCCTCAATCCCCTGAAATAAGTCGACAGAGCTTCGGATCCCGTTGGCTCCGGGCAAGGACGTCCCGCCGGGGACGGCGGTGGAGCTCGGCCTGCCGGCCAGCCTGGGCCGCACCTGGTTCCTGATCGACGACACGGTCCACGTCCCGGCTCCGGGCGAGTCGCCGGCCGAGGTGGTGTTGATGAAGCGCGCCCTCAACCCCTGACCTCGACGCGAGGCCGAACTCTCCTCGGTCCCGTTCGATGAGCGTCGTGTCAGGATCTGCCGAGATTCCTCCCCTCCCGCCGCCCATATGGACGCGACAAAAGTCCGTCCGCCCTCTTCCTATGGCCATAGGGACGCGATCGAGGCTCTTCCGGCCTCTCCCTATGGCCATATGGACGCGACAAAAGTCCGTCCGTCCTCTTCCTATGGCCATAGGAACGAGACGAAAGCCCGTGGACCTCGTCCCTATGGCCATATGGACACGACGAAAGTCTCTCGATCGTGTCCATATGGCGACGATCTTCCATTTCTCCTCACAAAACCTCAGGAAGCCTCCGTAGAGACGCCCCAAGATCCAGTAAGGGAGAGGATAATCCCCTCGTGAAGGTCTCGGAATCGGCGGGAGTCTCCAAGCGTCGCCCAAGGCCGGACGCCCAAGTCTTTCGCGAAGGCTTGACAGCATAACGAGTCCGCCCTAGGATGCGCCCGACGAAGACGGACCCGCAAGAGGATCTGATAGAGCACTTCGGCGACCTCGTCGCGCAGCAGGCGGACCTTCTTCTCCTGGCGGAGATGGTCGCGATGACCTTGCTCCGCCTCTTCGAGCATTTGGCCTTCTTCCTCCATCATGCCCGCCAGGGCCTCCTGAAGGGCGGCAATGTGAGCCGCGGTGAGCTCCCGTCCTTCCTTCAAGAACCTGCCGATCCGGTTCATAAAGGACTTCGCGACGTCGTCGGCGAATTCCAACAAACCGGCCACAATCGAGGGGATGAGCCTGAGCGCTCGGGTTACTTCTCGAAAACGATTAGCCATGATGGCCTCCTTGTGTGGAGCCTGGGCTCCGTTGTCTTTACGAGCCGGATTCATTCCGGCTCGTGACGGCGCCTCAGCCGTCGAGAAGTATTGTGGAGGCGCGCTCGACGGGAGTCCATCCCAGAAAATGGGAATTTTCCTCCCAAGTTTTGGGACATGGAAAACGGCCCGCGATGCAGACACGTCGGAGCCGACGTGTCCATCCCAGAAAATGGGAATTTATCTCCCAAGTTTTGGGAGGTGGCCCTCAGAGGCCTTCCGACGCGGTCGGATCGTCGTCGTCCATAGCGGCGATCTCGGCGGCGGTCGCCGCGGAGCGAATCTTGCCGAGCCTTTGGGAGATCGAGAGGCACAGGGCCGTCAAGTCGCTCAGCTCGCCACGCATTTGAACGACGTTGCCCTGCTCTTCGGCCGTGGCTTCCGCCTCGAACCTGGGCCAGGCGGCGTGGATCTCGGAGACGACTTGGAGGATCGAGGTCACGACCACGTAGTGCCTGCTGAGGAAGTGTTGTGAGAGGTCGGCGAGGCTCTCCGGACCGGAGCCTGGCGAGACTCCGAGAAGATTCTCGACGAAGGGATCCTTCTGGGAAAGCTCCTCGAACCTCGCGAGGACCTGGACGAGCCCCTCGCCGGCACGGATCGCCGTTTCGACCCCGCGGTCTCCCAGCGACGAGAAGCCGCTTTCACCCTGAAGGAACGCCGCCAGAGCCGCAAGCTCCTGAGGAAAGCTTCCGTTGCCACCCTGATCTTGCCCCATCGTCTCGCGGGCCACCCGGGTCCTGAGCTCCTCGACGGTGCAGCCGAAGCCGGCGGCGACTTGCTCCTGCTGCTTCTCGCTCGGGGAGAAGCCGTCTCTCTCCCACCGCATCCAGGTCTTGCCGGCCACACCGGCGCGCTCGCCCATCTTGTCCTGGTTGAGACCCAGCAAGTGACGCTGACGGGTGAGGATCTGGGGCCAGGGACTCTTTGCCATGATGTCCTTCTCCTTGCGCTCCGGCCGTCGACGCGGCCGCTCCGCGACGCCTTGCCGTCCCAACTCTCCGCGTCGGACAGAGGCCTTCGGACCGGGGACGAGTGTCACCTACCTGGGACTCGAACCCGGTCTCGGCAACGCCGAACCGCCGGTGCTGCTGCGTTACGGCCGAGAATCGATAGAGGTCCTCTCGGACCCCGAGTTCGAGGCCCCCGACGAAGCCAGCGCCGAGCAGTTGCGCGAGCACGTCGCGGAGATCGCTCCGGCGGTCAAGAAGCTTGAAGCCGTGGTCAAGGAGCACGAGACTCAGAAGCGCAAGACGCAGAAGGCCTTGAAGCTCAAGGTCCAGCGGTTGGAGAGCTGTCACGAAGCCGTGCTCTACGGTTCCCGGTTGAACGAAGCCCTCTACGTCCTCGCGGGCGAGAGCTTTCTCGCGGCGCGCCTGCGTCCGCCGGTGGGCCGCGGGGGCTCGGCCGATCCGGTGTTCTTCCCCACCGACGACGACGTCGACGAGTCCGAACCGGACAACGAGTCCGCGACGGGCGAGGCGACGGCGGAGCCGACCGGCTCGGAGGCTTCGGCCGACGAGGAGGCCGGTGCGTCCGACGCTTCGCAGGCCGACGACGCTCCGGCGTCCTGACGGTTTCCGTTCCCCTTCTGATCCACGAGGCCGGCGGCAACGCCGGCCTCTTTTTTGGGTGGACCTTGGTGGCAAGCCGCACTGAGCGACCGGGGTTGAAACCCCGGGCTACATTCAAGAGGACGCCCTACGGGCTTGGCGGCTGAAGCCGCGGTATCTTCCGGCTTTAGCCGGCAAGCCCGAAGGGCGCCTTTTCAAATGTAGCCGGTATGCCGGACCACCGGAGGTTCATCCCGGGTGCTGGCTTCGCGCCCCGGACAGAGCCCGCCAAAATCCGGAGAGCAAGCCTCCCTCAGAGCACCTGGCACGCAGTTTGCCTCCATCTGACACCACGGACGGATTCCGCCCCTGAACCGGGGCGAGACCGCGTCAAATTGGCGCGTTTCGAGTCCACAGAGGACCCGGACTGGCAGATGACACCGAGGAACGAGCCCGTGAAGCCGAGATCCCAAACCCCGTTCTGGCCCGCCTTGACGGCCGTGGCGCTCCTCGCCGCACCCCTGACGGCCCAGACCGCACCGGCGGCGGCGTCCGCTGGCGGGGAGATCGCCGGGATTTTCTCCCGCTACAGCGTCCGGCCGCTCCAGCCGCCTTCGCCGGCCTCCGACTTCACCCTTCCAAACATCGCCGGCGGCGAGACGTCGCTCTCGGACTACTACGGCAGCTGGGTCGTCTTGACCTTCTTCGCCACTTGGTGCGGACCCTGCCGCAGCGAGCTACCGTCGCTCGAACGCCTCCACCAGGACCGTGCCGCCCAGGGCGTCGTCGTCCTCGGCGTCTCGGTCGACGACGACCGCGGACCCCTCGACCCCTTCGTCCGCCAGCTCGGCTTGACGTTCCCGATCCTCTGGGACCAGACGAAGCAGGTCGGCGCGGCCTACCGCGCCTCGTCGATTCCCCTGAGCTACCTCGTCGACCCGCAGGGACGCCTCGTCGCCGTCTCGCGCGGCGCCCGCGACTGGTCGGCGCTCACCCCCATGCTCGACGCCGCCCTCGCCGCCATGCCCGCCATCCTGACCGTCGACCCAGTGGCGCAGACCGCCGCCTACACCGACGCTTCGCAGCCGGTGGCGACGCCTTCGATCACCGATCCGCCGAGCGCCGAGGTCACCCTTTCCGACGCCTCGCCCGAGGCCGGCAAGCCTTTTCATCTCGACGTCAAGCTCCACTGGGCCGGCAACTTCGACGAGTACCTGCCCCATCCGCCGCACGTCGAGCTGCCGGAAGGCGTCGTCCAGGAGGAGGTGACGGCGGAGTCGTCGAGCCAGGACGGCCGCAAGCTCCTGACCTACCGCATCACCCTGCGCGCCGCCGAGCCCGGCAAGTACGCCCTCGACCCGGTGGAGCTGCTCTACACGCCGCGCTTCGAGGCGACCCCGGTGGCGAGCCGCGTCCAGGGGCCAACCGTCGAGGTACGGCCGCGGACCGTCCTCGGCCTGCGCCCCGGGGTGCTCGCGGTCGGCTCGGCGGCCGTCGTCCTGCTGGGCTTTGCCGGCTGGGGTGCCGGACGCGTCCTGCGCCAGCGCCGGAGCCGCGGCACCGCGGGCGACGCCGAGCGCTTCGAAGCGCTCCGCGCCCGCTTCGAGGACGCCCGAAAGCTCCGTATGCAGGGCGACGGTGCCGGTTTTCTGCTCGCCCTCGTCGACCTCGACCAGGAGCTGAGCGGCGAGGCGGCCGCGGACGACGAAGCCCTGCGCGACGCCGTCGAGCGTGCCCGCTACGGCAGCGAGGTGCCGCCCGCCGAGGACCTCGAAAACCTCCAGCGGATCGTCGAACGGCGCCTCGAAGAGCTGCGTCCCGACGTGACGGCGGCCGAGCGCCAGGCCGTCCGGCTGCGCGACGAGACTTGAGCCATGAAATGAAGACTTCAACGTTTTTCAAAGCCCCCCGGAGGACCTAGATGACGACAGCGACCGCGAAAGAGCTGGCCCCTGAGATCGAGACCCATTCGCTGACCTTGCAGAAGCTGCGCGACGAGGTCGGTAAGGTCATCGTCGGCCAGTCCTACATGATCGACCGCATCCTGATGGCGCTCATCGCCGACGGCCATATCCTCGTCGAGGGCATCCCGGGCCTCGCCAAGACGACCGCCATCAAGACGGTCTCCGACGCCATCAAAACGGGTTTCTCGCGCATCCAGTTCACCCCGGACCTCTTGCCCGCGGATCTGATCGGCACCGAGATCTACCGTCCCCAGAGCACCGACTTCATGCTCAAAAAGGGACCGATCTTCACCAACCTCTTGCTCGCCGACGAGATCAACCGCGCGCCGGCCAAGGTCCAGTCGGCGCTCCTTGAAGCGATGCAGGAACGCCAGGTCACGATCGGCGAGAAGACCCACACGCTGCCCGATCCCTTCCTCGTCCTGGCGACCCAGAACCCCATCGAGCAGGAGGGGACCTATCCGCTGCCCGAGGCCCAGGTCGACCGCTTCATGCTGAAGCTCCGGGTCGGCTACCCCGACAAGCCGCAGGAGAAAGAGATCATGCGGCGCATGTCGAAGCGCGAACGTCCCGAGGTCGAGGCGGTCTTGACGCCCGAGGACATCAAGCAGATGCGCCAGGTGGCCGACGCGATCTATCTCGACGAAAAAGTCGAGGACTACATCGTCGACGTCGTCTTCGCGACCCGCGAGCCGGCGCTCTACGACCTCGACAAGCTGTCGCGCCTGATCGAGTACGGCGCCTCGCCGCGCGCCACGATCTTCCTCGCCCAGGTCTCCAAGGTCCAGGCCTTCATGGCCGGCCGCGGCTACGTGACGCCCCAGGACGTCAAGACCGTGGGGCCCGACGTCCTGCGCCACCGGGTCTTGATCTCCTACGAGGCCGAGGCCCAGGACCTGAGCTCGGACGACATCATCCAGGAGATCTTCAACACCGTCGACGTGCCATGAGCGAGACCGCTGTCATAGCCCCCCCTCGGTCCCCCCAAGGGGACGGAGCGATCGACATGGTCGAGACCCTGCCGGCCGAGCTCTTCGCGAAGATCAAGTCGATCCAGATCCGCACCCAGCGGGTGGTCAACGACGTCTTCGCGGGCGAGTACGAGAGCGCCTTCAAGGGCCGCGGCATGGAGTTCGAGGAGGTGCGCGAGTACCGCCCCGGCGACGACATCCGCCACATCGACTGGAAGGTCACGGCGCGCATGGGCCACCCCTTCGTGAAGGTGCACCGCGAGGAGCGCGAGCTCACCGTCATGCTGGCGGTCGACGTCAGCTCCTCGGGCGCTTTCGGCACCGGCACAAAGCTCAAGAACGAGGTCGCGGCGGAGCTGGCGGCGCTTCTGGCCTACACGGCGATCAAGTCAAACGACCGGGTGGGGCTCGTCATCTTCTCCGACCGAATCGAGTGCTATATCCCGCCGAAGAAGGGGAGCGTCCACGTCTGGCGGGTGATCCGCGAGATCCTGAGCTTCCGTCCGGCGCGGCGCTCGACGGATCTCGCGGGCGCGCTTGAATACCTCTCGAAGGTGCTACGCCGCCGTTCGGTCATCTTCGTGATCTCCGACTTCCTCGACGAAGGATTTTCCGAGCGCCTGCGCGTCGCCGCGCGGCGCCACGACGTTACCGCGGTCGCCATCGGCGACCGCCGCGAGGCCGAGCTGCCGCCGATCGGCATCCTGGAGCTCGAGGACGCCGAGACGGGCGAGACCGTCCTCGTCGACACCTATGACCCGAACACCACCGGGGGCTTTCGCCTCCTGGCCGGCGAGGACTGCGCGGAGCGCAGCAGCTTCTTTCGCTCCGCCGGCGTCGGCGAGGTCCGGATCCGCGCCGACGAAAAGGACTACGTCGATCCCCTGGTGCGCTACTTCCACTTCCGGGAGACCCGGCGCTAGGGAGTGAGCAAGAAATGGAATTGAGACCCCCACCGACGACTTCGACTTCCGCCCCGGCGCGCGACCGTGCCGTACGGATCCTCGCTGTCTTGAACCTGATCGTTCTCGTAGCGGTCGCCGCCTTCTTTTACCTGCGTCCAGGTGCCGGCGCGCCGTCCGATCCCTCGACCGCCGAGCACGCCCGCGACGTGGCGTCGAAACTAAAAGCCGCCGGCGCCCTCGACGAGGCCGCGGCGCTCTACGAGGTCTACCTTGATACGACCGACGCCAACGAGAAGACCCGCGCCAACGTCGCCTACAGCCTCGGCAGCACCTATCTCGAGAACGGCCGCTACGAAAGGGCGCTCCGCTGGTTCTACGAGGCCGAGGCCCTGGGCGTGGGATCGCTTTCGGACCAGCTGTCGAAGAAAATCGTCCACACGCTCGAACGGCTCGGCCGCTACCATTCGGCCAAGGCCGCCCTCGGCGCCCGCGCGCAGTTTGCTCCCCGGGAGGGCGACGTAAAACGCTCGGAGAGCGATCCCGTGGTGGCGACGATCGACGGCCAGGAGATCTACCGCTCCGAGGTGATGCGTACCCTGGACGACCTGCCGCCCGAGATCGCCGCACAGCTCTCCAGCCAACCCGGCGAGCTTTTGAAGAAATACGTCGCCGACGAGCTGATGTGGAGGAAAGCCGTCAAGCTCGAATACGACAAGGACCCCGAGGTGCGGCGCCGCTACGAGGTGATGTTGAAGCAGCTCGCGATCTCGAAGCTCGTCGAGAACGAGGTCGTCAAACAAATCGAGGTCGACCCCACGGATCTCGCGAGCTACTTCGAGGCCAACCGCGGGCGTTACGAGAAAGAGGGCGAAGAGCTCAAGGAGATGCCGCCCGAGGTGGAGCGCGACTATCGGATGTCAAAGATCCAGACGGCCTACAGCGAGATCATCGAGCAGGAGCTCTCGACCGACGAGGTGGCGCTCTATCCGGAGAGGATGGCGGATGGGCAGTAAGAAAATCCCCCTAACCCCCTTTCCTAAAGGGGGGACAAGAGAGGCAAGATCTAAACCCCCCTTTAGGAAAGGGGGGCAGGGGGCCGACCGGGAGCGGGGATTTCCGGGCAGACGAAGTCTGCCCGGAGCCTTGCTCGCCGTAGCCCTTCTCCTCACCGCCTGCGCCGAGCCTCCGGCGACCGAGATCGACACCTCTGCGGAACCACGGCCGCCGGTCGAGACGCGCTCGCACGTCGACCGCGCCGTCGCCACGACGGGCGACGTCTTGACCTACACCGTGACCGTCGACTACGACCCGGCCTACGAGATCGAGCTCCCCGAGCCCGGCGCCGAGATCGCCGGTTTTCGCATCGTCGACGTCGGCAGCGAGGAGCCCCGCGAGGAGCGCGGACGCCGCATCGACAAACGCTGGTACAAGCTGCGCGCCGACCTCGTGGGCTCCTACGTCCTGCCGCCGGTCACCGTGTCCTACCGCCCGGCCGGCGCGGCGGACGCCGAAGGCGGGGCCGAGGCGGAGACGATCGAGACGTCGGAGATCTTCGTCGAGGTCGAGTCGGTTCTCCCCGGCGACGGCGAGGTCACCGACATCCGGGGCTTGAAACCCCTGCGGCAAATCGAGCCTCCGACGCCCTGGTGGTGGTTTGCCGCCGGTGGTGGCGCGCTCGTCCTGCTCGTGCTCACGGGCGTCCTCCTCTGGCGCCGCGCTCACCAGGTCGTCGTGGCGCCGCCGCGTCCGCCGCACGAGGTCGCCTTCGAAGCGCTTGACCGGTTGCGCCGGACCGACTTCGAGGACCTGGAGGCGATGCGGCTCTTCCACTTCGAGATCTCCGAAGTCGTGCGCACCTACGTCGAGGGACGCTTCACCTTGAACGCCACCGACTTGACGACCGAGGAGATCGCCGCTCACCTCGACGAGCTACGGGGCCTCGACCGCGACTCCGGCGAGCGGCTGCGCCGCTTCCTCGCCGCCACCGACCAGGTCAAGTTCGCCGCCTACGAGCCGACGCAGGACGAGATCGGCGAGTCCTACGAAGGCGCGCTGAGCTTCGTCGAGGCGACCCGCGAGCGGCCGGTAGTCACGGCCGGGGAGACACAAGTTGAGATCCAAGAGGAGGCGAAGGCAGCATGAACGGTCTTTTCTTCGCCCACCAATGGATGTTCTGGGCTCTGGTGCCCCTCTTCATCGTCTGGGTCGCGGCGTGGTTCCTGGTGCCCTGGTACGCGCACCGCAAGCGACACGCCGCGGCGGTCCGGTTCTCGAACATCAAGACGCTTGTACGGCTTCGTCCTTCGAAGACGATTCTGCTGCGGCGGATCTTCGAGGGCCTGCGGATCCTCGCCGTGGCGCTCTTGCTGATCGCGATGGGGCGTCCCCAGACCGGACGCACCCACACCCAGGTGCGTACCGAGGGCATCGACATCGTCCTCGTGCTCGACACGTCGGGCTCGATGCAGGCGCTCGACCTCGACGCCGAGCGCCGGATCACCGACCGGCGCAACCGCCTCGAGGTCGTCAAGGACGTCGTCGACGAGTTCGTCCAGAAGCGCGAGAACGACCAGATCGGCCTCGTCGTCTTCGGTGCCGAAGCCTTCACTCAATGTCCGCTGACACTGGACCACGGCATCGTCGCCACCTTTCTGGAACGTATCGAGATCGGCATGGCCGGCGACGCCACCGCCATCGGCTCGGCGCTCGGCACCGCGGTCAAGCGTTTGAAAGACTCCGAGGCCCAGTCAAAAGTGATCGTGCTCCTAACCGACGGCCGCTCGAACGCCGGGTCCCTGAGCCCGACCAAGGCCGCCGAGGTGGCCGCCACGTTCGACGTCAAGATCTACGCGATCGGCGCCGGCACCCGCGGCAAGGCACCCTTTATTGCCGAGTCGCTTTTCGGCAAGCAGGTCGTCTACCAGGACGTCAAGATCGACGAGAAGACGCTGCGCGAGATCGCCGAGAAGACCGGCGGCAGCTACTTCCGCGCCGAGGACGAGGCGGCGCTCGGCGAGATCTACGAGCAGATCGACGAGCTCGAGAAAACAGAGATCACCATGTCGTCGTACATGGAGTACAACGAGCAGTTCCGCTGGTTCGTCCTTCCGGCGCTCGGCTTGCTGCTGCTCGAGGTCGTGCTCCTGGGGACGCGGTTTCGGAAGCTACCTTGAGGATGGGCAAGATATGAGCACCGCCGACCGTTCGCCCGTAGGGGCGAATCTTGTATTCGCCGGGCGATCACAACCGAATCTTGTATTCGCCGGGCGATCACAAGGATCGCCCCTACCAACACTTCTCGCCGCCCTCTTCCTGACCGGCTGTGACGACGTCAAAGTCGGCTCGGTCGACTCACTCTGGCTCCTCTGGCTGGTGCCGGCGACGCTCGCGTTTTACGTCTATTCCTTCCGCACCAAGACGCGGCTCCTCGAACGGTTCGCCTTGCCCGAGATGCTCGCCCGGCTGACCTCGGGCGTCAGCCGTCCACGCCAGTACATGAAGGCGGCGCTCGTCCTCCTGGGGCTCTTGGCCGCGGTGATCTCGCTCGCTGAGGTCAAATTCGGCTTCACCTGGGAAGAGGTCACCCGCGAGGGCGTCGACATCGTCGTCGTGCTCGACGTCTCCGACAGCATGCTGGTCGAGGACGCCGAGACGGGAGGCAAGCTGCCGCGTCTGGAGCGCGCCAAGCGTGAGATCGCGGATCTGCTGCGCTTGATGGAAGGCGACCGCATCGGCCTCGTCGCCTTTGCCGGCGCCGCGTTTGTCGAGTGTCCGCTGACGCTTGACTACGGCGCCGCGGAGATCTTTCTCGACGCGATCGACACCGAGCTCATCCCGGTCAAGGGGACGGCCATCGGGGATGCGATCCGTACCTCGATCGAGGCCTTTGAGGGCGCCTCGCACAACTCGAAGGCGGTCATCCTGATCACCGACGGCGAGGACCACACCGGCGCCGCCTTACAAGCCGCCGAGGAGGCGAAGATCGCCGGCATCCGGATCTTCACCATCGGCATCGGCCGCGACGAGGGCTCCCCGATCCCCGCCCCGGACGGGGGCTTTCGCCGCGACCGGCGGGGTGAGATCATCCTGTCGAAGCTCGACGAGACGACGCTTCAGAAAATCGCGCTCACCACCGGCGGACGCTACGTCCGCTCGGTGACCGGCGACGTCGACCTGGAGCAGATCTACACCCAGGGCATCAAGGCCACCCTCGAGGACCAGGAGCTCAGCTCGAAGCGGCGCCGGCGCTGGGAAGAGCGCTTCCAGTGGATCCTCGCCGTCGCCCTGGCGGCCCTCATGCTGGAGCCGCTGGTCTCGGAACGTCTGCGAAGGAAAGGAGGAGAAGCCCGTGCTTGAGACAGGGAGACCCTCGGCCGGGAAGGCGATCCTTGCCGTCCTTGCCGTTCTTGCCTTGGTTTCGCCGGCCACCGCACAGCAGCCGCCGGGCACACAGCAGCCGCCGGGCACACAGCAGCCGCCGGGCAC
>CBDUYN010000053.1:0-53685 GCA_965371445.1 uncultured bacterium
ACAAGGGCAAGCCTGCCTGCGTGGTACAGCCTTGAGGAACCTTCCGACGTCCGAGGCTCGAGCCACCGACTGTGTCGCTTGCCCTTGCCACCCAGATCTCGGGGGGCACCCAGAGCTCGTCGGTCTGAGGTGCCAACCTCGCTAGCGATTCAAGTGTTACAGTCCACTAGTTGGGCGCGTACCGTCCGGGGGCTTCGGCCCATCAGGGTGGCTGCTTCTCTTACGGATAGGTCCATGGGCTCACCTCGCTTCAGCTCAGTGAAAGTGCTCTTTACGTATATAACGCCCGAAGCGTAAATAAGTTCCCTTGTCTTTCCGGGAGCAGGATGCGGCCGTGTATGGTCGATTTCTGCCGAGGACGGCCGTTTTCGGCAAGCAGGTAACGACGACACGGCAGAGTTGAGCGCTTGGACCACCTTTCTTCGCGGAACTTCGGCCGCTCACCCGGCCGAGATTGCCGGTCTCCGGCAGCCGATGCCGGGCTTCGGCCGCGAATTCTGCACGAAGTTGGCAGTTCCTGCCGCTCAGGCCAGCAAAAAGCGCCAGCGCCCTTGCCGGGTGCCGGGAATAAACAACATCTCTATGGTCTAAGGTCCCGGCTCGGGGGGCCTGGGCGGCAGCAAGAGCCGGAAGCCCTGGAGGTCGTACTCCGAGTCCGGGAACCTGTGGTTGCGGTAAGCAGCGCGCGCGTAGTCGGCGTCGTCCCAGAAGCCCCCGCCGCGGATCACGCGTCGACCGCCGCCGGTGGCAGCCGCGGCATGATCTGCCGCGGGATCCACCGCATGTCCCTTTTCGCGACCTGAATAGTCGGCCGTCCACTGACTCAGCGTCCACTCCCAGACGTTGCCGTGGACGTCGTAGAGCCCCCAGGCGTTCGCCGGTTTCTCACCGACGGGATGCGTCCTGTCTCCGGAGTTCTTGTCGTACCAGCCGACTCGATCCAGGTCAGCCTCGTCGTCGCCGTTCCAGTAGGCCGTCTCCGAACCTGCCCGGCAGGCGTACTCCCATTCCTCCTCCGTCGGCAACCGGACGCCCCGAGCCCACGGGTAAGTTGATGAAAGCCAGTCACAGAACTTCATCGCCTCATCCCACGAAACGTTGACCACGGGATGGTCCGGACGCTCCGCGTCACTCTTGTCCGGATCGAAGGCGGCGTACTGCGCGTTGGTCACCGGCACCGAGGCCATCCGAAACCGCGCCTGGATTGTCACTGGGTGCTGTGGCCTCTCGTCGTCCCACTGACTCTCTTCCTCGGGGCTCCCCATCCGAAACGATCCCGGCGCAATTTCCCGCCACAGCTCTACACGGCCGTCGAGGGTTCCGACCCACTGGAAGAGCTCGGCCTTGAGGCTTAGCTCAAGGCGCTTCGCCAAGCGCTCGACCAAGGGCCAGCGCCGGCCGATGTCGACGATTGTTCGGGCGAGGCTAAAAAGGTCCCTGCTTTTGTCGGCGCGCTGCCGAAGCTGATCGACCAGGGCAAGCGCACGCTCGGGGTCGTCGATGAGATCCGGAATCTGCTCGTAGACCTTGCGGCGTTCCTTCCAGTCGCCGCTCAACCGCAGGATCTTCGCCAACGTCTCCTGACGCAGTCCCTGGGCCGTAGCCACGGCACGCAGCCCGAGCTCCCGATTCTCGCCTGCCAGCGCCAGGACGAGATCGTCCGGCGACTCCACCCGACCCGCCAACAGCGCATACGGTTCCGCCCAGCGCCCCTCGTCCCCGCGGACGCGCCGAGCGTGATCGCCAACTGTCCGTCTCCAGGGTTCCGGTCGCTCGAATCCGAGCTTCCCGAGGAAGCCGTCAAGCCTAGTCGGCTGAGCGTTTTTCAACTGCCGTTCCAAGGCCTCCGCCGCCAGCGCCTCGCGAATCGTCCGGTGCCAGAACCGCCAGTCCGCATCGGCGCCGTCGTGAGGACCAAGGATTCCGGTGTGCTCGGCCAGGTCGTCGAGGAAGGCTCGCGGCTCGCGCCAACGCTCTTCGGCGGCCAGATCCTGACGCACCGGCTGCGCATCTTCGTGCGTCAAGCGCTCCTCCAGATCCCCCACCGGCTCGGCGTCCCGATTGTCGAGCGTCATTCCGTAGCCGACATGCCCGAGCGCCCGATGCGCCGCGTTGCGATTCGGCAGCGGACGGCGCACCGGCCGATGCCGGCCCTCGTAGAGCAGCTCGAAGACCTGGTCGTAGAGCTTCGCCCGGTTGCGCTCGGGCCGCGTCCCGGACTCGTGAAGCAGCGCCATCAAGGTGAGGTAGAGGGGATTACCGGCCAGCTCTTCGAGGCGACGGTCGGCGTCGAAGACGCCTAGCAGTCACTCGTTTACGGCTATACCCCCGAAGGAGAGCCTGGGCCCCAGGAAGTTTTGAAATGGCGCATTAGCCGTGAAGGGAACCTGGACTACTGGGAGGCGGCCAAGCCGTACCGCAAGTATGGAATGGACCCCAAGAAGGCCCGTACGCCTACAATCGAGATGCCTCTCGTGTATCTGGATTTCCGGGCCCAGCTCTCAGCCTTCGACAAATTTTTTTATTTTCCAGATGAACAAAGATTGGCACGAGCCAGCAAACGCCAGCGCAAGGACCCCAGGCGCAAGCTGAAGCGGGCCCGGCTATACACCAAGCAAGACTACATTCGTTCGCGCTCTCCGAGAATTCGCAAAACCCTTGAACGGATCTCTGCGCAGCAGGCGGTCATAGATCAGGATCGAGAAATCAAAGAGGCAGCCATCCTGACAAGAGAGGATCTGGATGCACTATGCCGGATCCTGGGAAAACTTTACACCAAAGGTGAATATCTCCTTCACAAAGTATACGGGGGGAAATATGGCGAGACAATCGTCTTCCACACCAAGTCTCTGCAACGCTACACCGAGGCGTTTGCCGGGAGTGGGGCATTCGTCTCACCCCTGGCGCTCGTAGAGCGCCTTGAGCCGTGCGATCTCTTCTTCGGCGGCCCGACGGGCGGCGACCTCGGCCCGAAGCTGCGATTCGGCGGCCTGGCGGGCGGCGGCCTCGGCATCCGCCCGGTCCGCTTCCTCTTCGCCCGTCAGCAGACGCTTCCCCGTCGCCTGCTCGAAGATCTCGATCCACCGGGTGTCGGGATCCGACCCGAAGTACAGGCCGGTCGTCTGCGAGAGGATCCGCCCTTGCGGACCGGGATGGATCTTGGTGTAATGCAGGCCGCCGGCCAGGTGGTACCCGATCAGTTGCAGCGGCTCTTTCGAGCCGATCCGGATCGGGTTGAAGATCAAGTACTCCTCGACCCCCGCCCGGGCATAGAGCTCCACGTTCTTTTTCAAGTCCTTGTCGCGCAGGCGGCCGTGCTCCGGCGAGACGATCTCGATCACCAGGTGAGGACGCACTCCCCAGGCCGCGGTGTCGAATGTCCCGCCGATCTGCTCGGAGATTTCCTTCCGCGGGGCCGGAAGACCCCGTACCACCGCGATGTCGGGGCCGGAGCTCTTCAGGCCCGGCCGATTCCAGTCGAAGAGCAGGTCGCCGAACACCCCGACGCCGGGAGAGCGCTCCATGAAGCGGCGCAGCCGACTGAGCACCGAGAGGAGGAGAGTGACGTGGAAGTCGGTCTGGGTCACCTTGTCGCCCTCCTGGGGATGGAGTAAGCGCTCCATCGTCAGCGGGAGTTGCCGCTCCTCGACGCGGCCGTCCGGGAGCTCAACGGCCCGTAAGACCCAGCCCTGCGGCTCGTCGCCGTCGGCGAGGTCGGGTTCGGGTTGGAAAGCAGGGAGAGGCATAGAGGGAGTATAGCATGGCCCGGCGGCGGAATCGGCAGGCTGCTCTGCCCTACTGATCTGCCCTACGATTGGCTCTGCGCCTGAAGCTCGGCCGCCACGTCCTCGACCCGCCGCCAGACCCGCATCAGGTTGCCGCCGCAGATCTTCGCGACGTCCTCTTCCGAGTAGCCCTTCTTGAGCAGCTCGTAGATCAGGTTCGGGTAGGTCGAGACGTCCTTCAAACCCTCGGGCAACGCGGTGACGCCGTCGAAATCGGAGCCCAGGCCGACGTGGTCGATGCCGGCGAGCTCGACGACGTGGTCGATGTGGGCGACCACGTCGCTGACGTCGCCATAGATCGGCGGGTTCTCCTCGGCGTGCTTCTTCATGAACTCCTTGACGCGCGGGTCGCCGCGCTCAAGGCCGTTCTCCGCGGTGAACTGCCGCACCGCCGTCCAGCGCGCGTCCGACTGCTTCTGCGCGTCCTCGCGCAGGAAAGCGGAACCGAAGTTGATCTGGACGACCCCGCCGTTGTCCGCCAGACGCTGGATCATGTCGTCACCGATGTTGCGCTCCCAGCCCGGCGTGAGCTTCCGGCAGGAGGAATGCGAGGCGATGGCCGGTGCCTTGGAGATCTCCATGACCTGGTAAAAAGTGTCGTCGGTGACGTGGGAGACGTCGACCATCACCCCGAGGCGATTCATCTCGGCGACCAGCTCACGGCCGAAGGAGCTCAAGCCGTTCCACTGGCGGTTCGTGTCGTAGGAGGAGTCGCTGATGTGGTTTGATTTCGAGTGGGCGAGCGTGATGTAGCGGATCCCGCGGTCGTAGAAATGCTCCAGGTTCGCGAGGTCGCCCTCGATCGCGGCGCCGTTTTCCATCCCCATGGGAAGCGAGATCAAGCCGGCCTCCTGGTGCGCCTCGACGTCGGCCGGCGAGTAGGCCACGGCGAACTTGTCGGGCCAATCGGTGGCGAACTTCTCCACCATGTCGATCAGGTGGTCGGCGTGGGCCTTGGCACCGGCGTCTTCAAGGTCGGCCGGGATGTAGATCGACATGAACGGCGCATTGAGCCCGCCGGCCTGTGCCCGAGGATGGTCGAAATGCCCCTCCTCGGTGCGCTGCGAGATGTCCTCCATCTTCTCGAGGAGCCGGTAAGGGACGTCGACGTGGGTGTCGACGACCAGAAGCTCCTGGGCGAGCTCCGCGGCCCGGGCGCGTAAGGCGTCGTCGTCGGTGGCCGTGGCGGCCTGGGACGTGGCGCTCTGGGACGTGGCACCGGCGTCGTCACCGGCCGGGTCCGTCTCGGATCCGGCCTGACAGCCGAGGGCGAGCAGGGCCGCGGCGAAGAGGATGAAGAAGGGTCGGATGTTCGCTGGGTTCACGTAGGGGTCCTCCGAGGTTTTTTTCTTGGGAGCGCGAGCTTATCCGAGACGCTGCAGCATCACCAGGGTCCGGTCGTCGGCGAAGGGCACGCCGCGGACGAAGTCCGCCAGCGCCTGCTCCACCGCGTCGGCCACCGCCTCCAGAGCGTCGCCGCGGCGCTCGTGACAGACGGCCGCGAGGCGCTGCGGGCCGAATTCCTCCTCGTCGGGATCGGCCGCTTCGGTGATGCCGTCGGTGTAGATCGCCAGCAGGTCGCCCGGATCGAGCCGCACCTCGGCGGCCTCGTACTCGGAGCCGTCCACGAGGCCGATCGGGTGCCCGTTCGAGGCCAGGGTCTCGAGCTCGCCACCGGCCCGGACCAGGAACGGCGGGTTGTGACCGGCGTTGGTGTAGCGAAGCGTCCCCGAAACGACGTCGAGGACGGCGACGAAGGCCGTGGCGTACTTCTCGGGCGGCGTGCGCGAGAAAAGCAGCCGCGAGACCCGATCGCAGATCTCCTCGGACGGCATCCCGTCCTCGATCGGGCCCGCCGTCAGCGCTTCCAGCGAGGCCGTCAGGAGCGACGCCGCCATGCCCTTGCCCGCGACGTCGGCCACCACGAGGACGCACTCGCTCCCTTCCCCACGTTCCAGGACCGTGTAGTAGTCGCCGGAGACACCCCGCGACGCCTCGTTGCGGGCCAGGAGCCGGTAGCCCTCGATTTCCGGTAGCCGTTCGGGCAAAAGCGCCTCTTGGATGCGGCGGGCGAGCGCCAGCTCTTCCTCCAGCCGCCGCCGCTCCGCGGCTACTTCGAGTAGCTCGATGTTGCGGATCCGCATCGCCGCCACCGCGGCGAGGGAGCCGAGCAGCTCCAGGTCCTCCTCGGTGAAAGGCCGCACGTGGATCCGCGAGGAGAGGACGATGATCCCCAGAACGTCTTCCGCAGCCAAGAGCGGCGCGGCCAGGAGCGTCGTGATCCCCGACGCGAGGATCGACTCGGCGGCGGCGAAGCGCTCGTCTTCCGCGGCGTCGGCCACCAGCACCGCGACGCGCTCCTCCACGACCTCCCGGACCAGGCTCCGGGAGTAGAAAAAGTCGCGCTCCGTAACCGTCGCGACGCTACGCCGCGCCGCCGGGAGGTACTCGTCCTCCTCGGGCAGGAGGATCACCGCCTGCTCAGGCCGCAGGTGGTCGAAAAGCCGGTCCAGGATCAGCTCCAGGAGCTCGTCCCGGGAGATGGAAGCGCCGAGCGCGGCGTTGACGTCGATGACGAGCTTCAGCCGCTCGGCGTAGCGGCGTAGCTCCACGCCTTCGGTGCCGCCGGTCTCCTCGGCCTTGGCCGGCTCCACCATCGACAGCAGCATCGAGACGTCCTTCTTGATCTTCGTGACGCCCAGGTCGGAAGCGCTCGGGCCAGACGGGTGCGACGGCTGGACAGCGACTTCCTCGGACCGCGAGGAGCGCAGGGTTACCGCCGTCGAGCTGATCGTCAGGATGTCGCCCGGTTGGACCGGCATCGGCTCGGCGACCGGGCTGCCGTTTAGAAGCGTCCCGTTGTGCGATCCCATGTCCTCTACCAGGAGCTCCGCGCCCCGCCGAAAGAGCCGGGTGTGCTGGCGCGACATGAAGCGGTCGGAAACGCTCAAGTCGGCCGTCGAGGAACGCCCGATGACGAAGGGGTCGCGGTCGACCTCACGGTCGAAAGGCTCCACCTGCCCGGAGACTACGTGAAGGAAGATTCGCTGGCTCACGGGCGCGAAGCCTAGCACGGGGAAGCGCGGGTGGATTAGACTAAGCATGCTCGCCGGCGGCCGCCGGGGGGCGGAAACGGACCTGAGGAATCTTTTGCAATGCCTGCGAGCTTTGGCAGCCAGAGCATGGTCGAGCCCCTGCAACGGGTGCTGATGAAGCGCCCCGAGGAGGCCTTTGCCGTCGCCGATCCGGCGGCCTGGAGCTACGCGTCGCGTCCCGAGCTCGCCGAGGCGCGGCGCGAGCACGACGCCCTGGCCGAGACGCTGCGCCGTGCCGGGATCGAGGTGCTCTACCACGACGAGCCGCAGGACGGACGCGCCGACGCCGTTTTTGTCTACGACCCGGTGATCATGACGCGCGAGGGCGTCGTCGTCCTCGCGCTCGGCAAGGAGCTGCGCCGCGGCGAGGAGGAGGTCCTGGCCCGGCGACTGGAGGCCCTCGGCATCCCGGCCTTCTACCGGCTCCACGGCGAGGCACGGGCCGAGGGCGGAGACTGCCTCTGGGTCGACTCCGAAACGCTCGCCGTGGGCCTCGGGTTTCGCACCAACCAGGTGGGGCTCCGCCAACTTGAAGAGGCCCTCTCCACCCTCGGCGTCACCCTCGTGCCGGTCGAGCTGCCCTATTGCACGGGCCCACGGGCCTGCCTGCACCTCGGCTCCTACATCAGCTTCCTCGACCACGACCTCGCGGTGACGAACCTGCGCTACATGTCGGTTCGCTTCTGGAAGTTTTTAAACGATCACGGATTCGAGCTCGTCGAAGTCCCCGACAAGGAGTTTGCCTCCATGGGACCCAACGTCCTCGCCCTCGCCCCGAGGAAATGCCTGATGCTGGAGGGGAACCCGGTGACGAAGGGACGACTCGAAGATGCCGGCTGCGAGGTCCTGACCTATCGTGGACAGGAGCTGTCGCTGAAGGCCGAAGGCGGTCCAACGTGCCTGACCCAGCCGATCCATCGCGAGGCTGCCGGTGCCTGAGCGCACGATCGTCGGCCTTCTACTCGGTCTTGCCCTTGCCGGCTGCGGCGGCAACCCGCGAGGCGATGCCGACACCGCGGCCGTGGCGCAGCTCATCGCGAACGCGCTCGTCGCCGACGGCACGCCCGGCCCCGCCCGCATCGCCGACGTCCGTATCGCCGGCGACCGAATCGTCGAGGTCGGAGACCTCACCGCCGAGCCCGGCGAGGAGGTCCTCGACGCCGGCGCCCTCGTCCTGGCGCCGGGTTTCATCGATACCCACAGCCACGCCGATTCGGGCCTCGCCGAGCATCCCGACGCCTTGATCGCGGTGAGCCAGGGCATCACCACCGTCGTCGTGGGTCAGGACGGCCGCTCGGGAAGCCCGCTGGAGGAGCTCTTTGCCGAGCTCGAGAACCGCGGTATCATCATCAACGTCGCCTCCTTCTCCGGTCACGGGACGCTGCGCCAGGAGGTGATGGGAGGGGATTTCAAACGTCCGGCGACCGCGGAAGAGATCGCCGCCATGGCCGCGCTCCTCGCGGCCGACATGGAAGCCGGGGCCCTGGGGCTTGGTACCGGCCTGGAATACGACCCCGGAATCTATTCGACGACCGACGAGGTCCTCGCCCTGGCCCGAATCGCCGCCCGGCACGGCGGACGCTACACCTCCCACCTGCGCAGCGAGGACCGTTACTTCTGGGAGGCCGTCGAGGAGATCCTGCGCATCGGCCGCGAGGCAAGGATCCCGGTCCAGATCTCCCACATGAAGCTCGCCATGCGTTCCAGCTGGGGCCAGGCCGAGCGTCTCCTCGCCCGCCTCGACGAGGCCCGTGCCGAGGGCGTCGAGGTCACCGCCGACGTCTATCCGTATACCTTCTGGCAAAGCTCCCTGACCGTCCTTTTCCCGGACCGCAACTACGAAGACCCCGAGGCCGCGGCTTTCGCGGTGAGCGAGGTGTCGACTCCGGAGCGGATGCTCATCCCGCAGTTCGATCCGGAGCCGGCGCTGGCCGGCAAGACGCTCGCCGAGATCGCCGCCCTGCGCGGCACCGACGCCGCTACCACCCTGATCGACCTGATCCACGAGACCTTCGCCATGGTCGAGAAGACCGGCGCGACCGAAGTCGAGAGCGTCATCGCCGAGAGCATGGTGGAAGAGGACGTCGAGCGCTTTCTCCAGTGGCCTTTCACCAACGTCTGCACCGACGGCGAGCTCGCTGGCAGCCACCCGCGGGGGGCGGGCTCGTTTCCCCGCGTCCTCGGGCGCTACGTCCGCGAGCGCGGCGTCTTGAGCCTCGGGGAGGCGGTCCACCGCATGACCCAGCGCGCGGCGCGGAGCATGGGCTTCGCGGAGCGGGGCCGAATCGCCCCCGGCATGTACGCCGACCTGGTGCTCTTCGACCCGGAGACGGTGATCGACCAGGCGACGGTCGACGAGCCGCACGAGCTGGCCGACGGCATCGTCAAGGTGTGGGTCAACGGCCGCGTCGTCTACCAGAACGGCCAAGCGACAGAGGAACGGCCCGGACATGTGCTGCGGCGCTAGGTTTCCCGGAATGCGACGCCACGGCCTCGCGCTCCTCCTGCCGGCCTTTCTCGGCTTCGCCGTCCCCGCCGCCGCCGGGGACGCGGATCTCGCCAAGGCCGAGGGTCTCCTGGCCCAAGGCCGCTTCGCCAAGGCGGCCGACGCTTTTGAGCGGGCCGCCAAGGAGGCCGACGGCGCCTGTGCCGCCTGTGCCCTGGGCCTGGTGCGCTCCTACGGCGCCCTCGAACGCTTCGACGAGGCTGGACGCTTTGTCCGGGTGCTGAGCGACCTCGCTCGGGACACCGAGTCGCGGGAGGTGGGCCCCGAGCTCCTCGAGGAGCTCGCCGTCTTGTTTCGCCAGGCCCTCGAACGCGGCGAGCGCCAGGCCCTTCTCGCCCTCCTCGACCTCCTCTCGACCCTGGGCCGCGGCGAGGAGGCCGCCCGCCTCGTCACCGAGCACCTCGCCGGCGCCGAGGAAGAAGAAA
Source organism: uncultured bacterium (assembly GCA_965371445.1). Lineage (GTDB taxonomy): Bacteria > Acidobacteriota > Thermoanaerobaculia > Multivoradales > J023 > DASWIG01. Next base: position 9,812 of record CBDUYN010000053.1, read on the forward strand.
GAGCCTTCCTCTGTGCCGCCGACCTCCGAGCGTCGAGCGCCGCCGGCGACGCGGCTTCCGGCTTCGCCGAAGAGCTCAACCTTCACCTTGCCGAGCTCGGCTGGAACGGGCCGTGGCTCCTGACCCCGGCGATGAAGCCTCCCCGACAGAAGACCCGCGGCTACGCCGTGGGCCGCAAGGACGGAGTCCGTCTGGCCGGCGTCGTCAACAAGAAGGGGAGGATCGTCGGCCTGCGCCTGGTGCGGCCCTACCGCGGGAAGCTCGCCGGCAAGGCCGAGAAAGACGTCCGCGCCACGTTTTTTGAGCCGGCGACGCTCCGGGGACGCCGGATCGACGTCTGCTATCCGCTCGTCGTCGCCACCTCGAAGGGCGCCGAATCCCAACTCCCCGGGGGTCCCAACCTCTTCGCGGGCCTTGACACGGTCCAAGCCGTCGTTGCCCGGGTCGACAAGATGGAGCTCGTCGACGCCGGTCCCATGAAACGAGCTCAATTGTGCAGGATGGAGCTTGGGGAAAGCGACTACGCCGAGCTCAACAAACGTCTCACCGAGCGCCAGTGGCAGGGTCCGTTCTTCGTCGCCGACGACGTCCTCGCCCCGGATCCGGTCAAGGCTCCCCAGCCGGGCTACACCGACGAGGCCAAGAAGGCAGCCTTGGAGGGTGAGGTCGTCCTGTCGGTGGCCGTCGACCAGGCGGGCCGGGTGCACGTGCTCGGGGTGGTCGAGGAGCTCGAGAGTGGGCTCACCGAAGAGGCGGTCAAGACGGTGCGGCGCTGGAGCTTCGAGCCGGCGCTCTACAGCGGCCAAGCGGTGCCCGTCTGCAAGTTGGTGACGATCGAATTCAAGCTCCCGTAGGGCAGGCTTCGCCCGGGGCGCCCAGCCTGCCCTACAAGTCAAAGGGGACGCCTTCGCGCAGGCTTCTCGCGGCGAGGATCGTCGCCCGGGTCACGGCGGCGATCTCCGGCCAGGCGATCGGCGAGGGCTCGCCGGCGGCCAGAGCCCGGACCCAGGCGTCGATGGCCTGCTGGAATCCCCGCCCGCGGACCCTCCGCCGCCGCTCGCGTTCGCCCTCCACAGAGAGGGTGACCCGGCGAAAGTCCTCGATCACCGCCAGGCGGCCGCCGCCGACCACCTCGACGCGCTCGCGGGGACGCTCGCGCCGGGCGTCGGTCAGAAAGACGACGCTCGTGACGGTGCCGTTTTGGTGACGCATCGTGATGAAGCACCTTTCCTCGCCCGAGGGGATGCCGGAGATGGCCGGGGATTCGGCGTAGATCCTCTTCGGCAGAGCTCCGGCGAGGTAGGTGGCGAGGTCCACAGCCTGACAGGCCTCCCCGAGCAGGCGCTGTGCGCCGGTCCCGGCGTTCTCCTCGGTGCCCTTCCCGGCCACCACCCGGACGGTGATCGCCAGTGGCTCCTCGACCTCGGCAAAGAGCTCGGCAACCTGGAGCGTGGCCGGAGCGAATCGCCGGTTAAAGCCCACCATGACCTGCGGCGCTCTGTCGCCGCAGTCGGCGAGCGCCCTCTCGATGTCCCCGAGCTCGGCAAGGTGCCGGCAAAGCGGCTTGTGCACGAAGACGTGCTGCCCCGCATGGATCGCCCCCAGCACGTGATCGGCATGCTCGGCCGGCGGCGAGAAGATGAAGACCGCGCGGAGGCTGCTGTCGCGAAAAATCTCCGCGGCGTCGCTGGTCGCCACCTCGAAGCCGTGGTGACGCGCGTTTCTCGCCGCCGCGACACCGTCGGCCGAGCAGATGGTGCTCGCGGCGAGCTCACGGCGCCGCACGATCGCCGGCAGGAGCCGGTTCCAAGCCAGATCGGGCCGGCCCACGATACCGACCGGAATCCGCCGCGAGGCCGCGCGCTTGCCCGCAGTCGGCGAAGAGAGTTGCACCCGGTGGGGTGAAATCTCCGCCGGCGCCGACGGGTATACCAGAAGAATCCCGAGATACGACTCCCGGCGCCCCTCGATCAGCTCGTAGGCGGCGCCGGCCTGGGCGATCTCGAAACGGTGGGTCACGAGCGGCTCCACGTCGAGGCCGCCGCTCGCCATCAGATCCAGCACCGCCTGCATGTTGCGCTGCTCGGTCCAGCGCACATAGGCAAAGGGATAATCGTGACCCAGCTCCTCGTAGCGCGGATCGTAGCGTCCCGGGCCGTAGGAGCACGAGACGACGAACTCGGCCTCCTTGAAGTAGAAAGGCTGGCGCTCGAGCTGCATGCCGACCACGCCCACCAGGACGATTCGTCCTTTCCGGCGCACGGCCCGGGCGGCCAGTTGGAGCGGCGCGCTGGAGTAGGTCGAGGAAGCAATCAACACGGCATCGACCCCGAGCCCCCCGGTCAGCTCCTCGACCGTGTCGGCGGCCAGACCCGGCCGTGCCGTCACCGCGCCCAGACCCTCGGCCAGGCGGCAACGGTGGGCGTCGGGGTCGACGCCGATCACCCGGCAGCCCGTGGAGCGAAGCAGCGCCACCGCCAAGAGGCCGGTCAGACCCAGCCCGACGACGAGCGCCGTCTCCCCCAGCACCAGGCGCGAGAGCCGCACCCCCTGGAGCGCCACCGCGCCCAGAGTCGTGAACGCGGCGTGCTCGAACGACACCGTCGTCGGCACCTTGGCACACAGATGGCGGGGAACGCAGACCACCTCGGCATGGGGACCATTCGTGGCGAGGCGATCACCGGGCCGGAAGTCCTGGACGCCGACGCCGCAGGCGAGCACCGTCCCGGCCGAGCTGTAGCCCAGGGGTAGGGGCTCGTCGAGCCGTGCCCGTACCTGACGGACCGTCTCGAAGAGCCCTTCGTCGCGGACCTCCTCGAGCCAGCGCCGCAGCTCCCGGGGACGCCCGCGCCGCGACAGCGGCCGCTTGCCCTCGTTCAGCACCATCCTCTCGGTGCCGGCAGAGATCAGGGAAAAGGCGTTTTGGATCAGCACATGCCCGGGCCGGACCAGAGGCTCGGGCGAGGTGACGACGCTCAGGCGCTTGCCAGGGTCGAATTGGACGCTTCGCATACTGGTCGGTTCCTCGGTTTGCCGTTGCACCCTCCCAGAGCGATTGTAACCGGTCTCGGCGTCGGGAGAGACACCACGAAGCCGCGCTCACCGAGCGGCTCCGCGTCTTGACGCTCCGCATGGCCACGGATACAGTTCCAGCCGTGTTCACAAGACCGTGCTACGCCTTTTTCCCGACCTTGATCTCCGCCTCGTTCGCCCTTCTCCTGGGCGGATGCTCGATCGAGCAGTTGGCGATCAACAAGATCGCCGACGCCCTCTCCGAGCCCGGCGAGGTCTTCACCGCCGAAGACGACCCGGAGCTCGTCGGCGACGCGCTGCCCTTTGCCCTCAAGACCTTCGAGGTCCTGCTCGCGAAAAGCCCCAAGCACGAGCGGCTCCTGCTCACGACCTGTCAGGGCTTCACCCAGTACGCCTACGCCTACGTCGAGCTCGAGGCCATGCGTCTTGAGCCGGTCGACTATCGCGGCGCGAAACGAGGGCGGGCGCGAGCCTTGAAGCTCTACCTGCGGGCCCGCGAGTACTGCTTCCGGGCCCTCGACCTCAGAGTCCCCGGGACCCGAGAGCGGCTGATCACCGCGCCGGAAGAAGCGGTGTCGGCCTTTGGCAAGGACGACGTCGAGCTCCTCGTGTCGAGCGCCATGTCGTGGGCCGCGGCCATCTCCCTCGGCCTCGACCAGCCGGAGCTCGTCGTCGACGTCCCGAGCGTGCGGGCTCTCGTCGAGCGGTCCCTCGATCTCGATCCCGACTTCGGAAACGGGCTCCTCCAGGATGCGGCGCTGGTGATGGCGGCTCTTCCCGAGACCATGGGCGGCTCGCTGGAGCGCGCCCGCGCTCACTATGAACGGTCCCTGGAGCTGCACGGTGGACGGCGGCCCTCCACTTACCTCTACTGGGCGTCGTTCGTCTCGGTACGGCAGCAGAACCGGGAGGAGTTTGAGGAGCTGATCGACAAAGCCCTGGCGATCGATCCCGACGCCCTCCCGGAGGAACGCCTTGCCACCTTGATCGGCCAGGAATGGGCACGGCTGCTACGCGACCAAATCGACGACCTTTTTCTCTGAGACTTCGACGAGATCGACGAGGAGCAGACATGATCCGACGTTTCCCAGGTCTTTCCCGGCACCTCGTGCCGTTTCTCATCGTTGCCGCCTTCTTCTTCACCACGAGCGCCGAAGCGCGGGTCGTCATCAAGATGGCGACCCTCGCTCCCGACGGCTCGGTCTGGGACGAGATCCTCTCCGACATGGGCGCCGAGTGGCAGGAGGCGACCAACGGCGAGGTGTCGCTGCGCATCTACCCGGGAGGTGTGGCGGGCGACGAGCCCGACCTGATCCGCAAGATGCGCATCGGCCAGCTCCACGCCTCGGCGCTCACCGTCGGCGGCCTCTCGGAGCTCGACCCCGGCTTCGAGATCTTCACGATCCCGATGTTTTTCGACTCCTACGAGGAGCTTTTCCACGTCCTGGAGGAGATGCGCCCCACCTTGGAGAAGCGCCTCGAGGCGAAAGGCTACGTCCTTGTCCACTGGATGCAGGCCGGCTGGGTCCACTTCTTTTCCAAGAAGCCGATCCGTGTCGTCGACGACCTGAAAAAACAGAAGCTCTTCGTCTGGGCCGGCGACGACGACCTGGTCCAGCTGTGGCGCAGGAACGGCTTCCGGCCGGTGCCGCTGGCGATGACCGACGCCTTGACCGGCCTCCAGACCGGGATGATCGAGGCCATGCCGTCGACACCGCTCGCCGCCATGTCGCTCCAGTGGTTCCGTCAGGCGCCCTACATGCAGGGCATGGGGCTGGCGCCGCTCGTCGGCGGCACGGTGATCTCGAAAAAGATCTGGGACCGGATCTCGCCCGAGGACCAGGCAGCGATGAAAAAGATCGCCCTCGTCACCGAGAAGCGGTTGATGGAAGAGATCCCGGTGCAGGACAAGAGGGCCGTCGAGCTGATGACGGAGCGCGGCCTCGAGGTCGTCTCGATCGACGCGCGGCAGGAGGCCGAGTGGAAAGCCGCGGCCGAGGAGTTTACGGTGCTCAAACGCGAGCAGATGGAAGCGAAAGACCTGCTCGACGAAGCCCGCCGGCTGCGCGACGCCTACCGGAAGCGTCAGGGCTCGGGCTCGGCCGAGTAGCGGAAAGGCAGCGTGGCCTCTCCCAACGACATCTCTTCGCGTGAAGAGCTGGCACGGCTGCCTGGTCCGCTGGCAGCCGTGACACGGGTTTTTGACCGCGTCGAGGGCGGATTCGTCGCGGCGTTGCTGGCTCTGCTGGCGCTTCTGCCGCTCTTTGAGATCGTCGCCCGCAAGCTCGGCACCGGCGTCCCCGGGGTCGGGCCGATCGTCGCGCACCTGACGCTTTGGATCGGCTTCCTCGGTGCCGCGCTGGCGGCGAGCGAAGGCAAGCTCCTGGCGCTCGCCACCGGTACCTTTCTCCCCGACGGACGCTGGCGCAGCGCCGGACGGATCGGCTCGTCGACGGTGGCCGTGGCGGTCTCGGCGCTTCTTTTCTTCGCCGCGGTCGAATTCCTCAAGTTCGAGCGCGAAGGCGGTACGGAGATGGCGCTCGGCATCCCGACGTGGGTAGCGATGTTGGCGATGCCCGTGGCCTTCGCTCTCATTACGCTGCGCCTCTGGTGGAAGGCGGGCGTCGGCTTCAAGCTCTCCGACTGGATCGGACGCGCCGCGGCGGCCGTCGGTCTCGGCGCCGGCGTCTACCTGGCTTTCTCGCCCGAGGTCCTGGAGTTTCGCTCGGCCTGGCCGGGTCTCTTGGTGATCGTCGTCGCGACGATCCTCGGCGCGCCGATCTTTACCGCCCTGGGCGGCGCAGCCCTGCTGCTCTTCATGATCGAGGCGGTGCCGATCGCGGCGGTCCCGGTCGAGACCTACCGCCTCGCCGTCTCGCCGACGCTGCCGGCAATTCCGCTCTTTACCCTGACGGGCTTCCTCCTGGCGGAGGGCAAGTCCTCGGAGCGGCTGGTCGCGGTGTTCCGCTCCTTCTTCGGCTGGATTCCCGGCGGTACGGCCGTGGTGACGGCGCTCGTCTGCGCCTTCTTCACGGTTTTTACCGGCGGCTCCGGAGTGACGATCCTGGCGCTCGGCGGGCTCCTCTTTCCAATGCTCCTCGCCGAGCGCTACCGCGAGAGCTTCTCGCTCGGCCTGCTGACGGCGTCGGGCTCGCTGGGGCTTCTCCTGCCGCCGGCCCTGCCGCTCATCCTCTACGGCATCGTCGCCGAGGTGCCGATCAAGGACCTCTTCCTGGGCGGCATCTTCCCCGGCCTCTTGTTGGTGGGCCTGATCGCCGCCTGGGGCATGCGCGAAGGGCTCGTGACGGGCGCCGGACGCGCCGACTTCAACCGCGGCGCGGCTTTGAAGGCCCTCAAGGGGGCGGTCTGGGAGCTGCTCCTGCCCGTCTTCCTGCTGACGGCGATCTTCAGCGGCATGGCGACGCTGGTCGAGTCGGCGGCGCTCTCGGTGTTCTACGCTTTCCTCGTCCAGTGCGTCGTCTACCGCGAGGTGTCGATTCTCCGGGACCTTCCCAGGGTGCTGCGCAACTGCGTCGTCCTGGTGGGTGGGGTACTGATCATCCTCGGGGTGGCCATGGGGCTGACGAACTACCTCGTCGACGCGCAGATTCCAGCGCAGATGGTCGAGTGGGCGCAGACCCACATCGACTCGCCGCTGGTGTTCCTGCTGGCGTTGAACGTCTTCCTCTTGATCGTCGGCTGCCTGATGGACATCTTCTCGGCGACGGTGGTGGTCGTGCCGCTGATCGTTCCGCTGGGAGCGGTCTTCGGGATCGACCCGATCCACCTGGGGATCATCTTCATTGCGAACCTGGAGCTCGGGTACCTGACGCCGCCGGTGGGCTTGAACCTTTTCCTGGCGTCGTACCGATTCGAGCGTCCGCTGCTCCAGGTCTACCGTGCGGCGGTGCCGATGCTCATCATCCTGGCGATCGGGGTGCTCTTGATCACCTATGTGCCGTTCTTGACGACGGGGATCTTCTCGATCCTCGGCCGTTGATCCGGCCAACTCGTCGCGGCCGACGCAGCCTCCGGCTCAGCCGCCGAGGGGATGAAGGTCGGGATTCCGCTCGAAGTAGCGGACGACCTCGTCTCAATATGGAGAATGAGCATTCTCGATTCTGAGAATAGCTGACGCAACGACTATCGAGGCCGCTTTCACCACAGAGCTCATAAGCCCTTTGGATTCAAAGGTTTACGACAACCTCCTCCATCTTCGAATGCTCGGAGTATCCGCTTCAAAGACTGGCACAAATCTTGCTTTTATAGCGGGAAGTAACCGTGAAGCGAGAAGCGGATCCCAGAGGGAGTGTCCACACCGTCGTTCGCCGAACCAACCGGCCGAGTCACAGCAGGTACTCTCAGTTGCTGATTCTCTGAGCCACGGTTCGTGGCTCTCTGAGCACCGCAAGTGGTTCGCCCACCTTCAGGAGAATTCCATGTATAGAAATCATCCGCAGCTGCGAGCCGTCGCGATCCTCGTGACCCTCGTCTTCGCCGCCACCCTCGCCTCGGCGCAGGGGGATTCACCAAGGGCCCTCGATCCGCAGGGCATCCAAAAGCTCGTCGACCAGACCGGTGGCGAGGCACGGGTAAGCCTCGACCGGCACACCGGTGCGGCGCGCTTCGTCCGCCTGCCCTCCGGGAACCTACAACTGGCAGTTCCGCCGAAGGCCTCGACCCGGGCACGGGCGGAGGCTTTCTTCCGCGAGTACGGCAGCATCTTTGGCATGACAGAGGTCGCCAGCGAGCTGCGAGCCCAACGGACGTGGCGCGACGGCCTGGGCGGTGAGCACGAGGTCTTCCAGCAGAGCTACCGCGGTGTCCCGGTGTTCGGTGCCGAGCTCCGCGCTCACTTCCACAGGGGCAGGCTGACCGTGGTCAACGGTACGTTTCTTCCCGGGCTGAAGCTCGACACGGTCCCGGTCCTGAGCCTGGGGGCGGCACAAGAGATCGCGCTCCACACGGTCGCCGGCCAGCAGGACGAGTCCATCTACAAGCAGCGGGGCGATTTGCGGGAAGAGGAGTATCTGCAAAGCAAAGCTGCCGCTTTCGGGCTCACCGCCGCTTCGAACACCCTGTACGTGTTCCGCGCCGGCCTCCTGATGGGCGCGCCCGGCCGCGACCACCTGGTCTACGAGGTGGAAGTCGTCAACCCGAAGAGGACCCTCCGGGAATTCGTCTACGTCGACGCTCACACCGGAGCCGTCGTCGACCAGATCACCGGCATCCACGAGGCCCTGGACCGCGAGATCTATGAAGGCAGCCTGGCGAATCTGGTCTGGGATGAAAGCAACGGCGATCCGAATCCCATTCCGATGGGTTGGGCCGGGGGCACCCCCCAACAGATCATCGACTGGCAGGACGAGCTCGACGGCGCCGGGGAGACCTACTACTTCTTCGCCAGCATGACCGCCGGCGCCTACCTGTCCTACGATGGGGTCGACGCCACCATGCTCACCGTCAACAACGACCCCACCATCAACTGTCCCAACGCCAACTGGAACGGTACCTCCACCAACTACTGCACCGGCGTCACCGGCGACGACACGGTGGCCCACGAGTGGGGCCACGCCTACACCGAGTACACCAACAACCTGATCTACCAATGGCAGTCGGGGGCCTTGAACGAGTCCTACTCCGACTTCTGGGGCGAGGGGGTCGACTTCTTGAACGGCCGCGGCACGGACGCGCCCAACACTCTCCGCTCGACCGGTGGATGCTCGATCCACGGCTCCGGTGCCCCCAGCGTCGACAATTCCTACCGCTGGCTCTCCGGCGAGGACGACCCGGCCTTCAACGGCGCCATCCGCGACCTGTGGAACCCGAACTGCTACGGCGACCCCGGTAAGGTCACGGACTCCCAGTACTGGTGCACCAGCGGCGACAGCGGCGGCGTGCACACCAACTCCGGGATTCCCAATCATGCCTTCGCCCTGATGGTCGACGGCGGTACCTTCAACAGCTACACCATCACGGGGTTGGGTCTGACCAAGGCGTCCCACATCCACTGGGGGGCCCAGAACCTGCTCACGCCCGCCAGCAACTTCGCTGACCACGCCGACGCGCTGGACTCGGCCTGCACCACCTTGACCGGCGTCAACCTTCCCGCCTTGAGCACCACCGTCCCCAACGCCAGCCCCTCGGGGATTATCATCACCGCCGCCGACTGCGCGGAAGTGGCCAAGATCAACGACGCGGTCGAGCTCCGCACCCCGGTTTCCCAGTGCAACTTCTCGACGCTGCTCGATCCCAACGCGCCGCCGCTGTGCTCCGGCGTGGGGTCGGTTCAGACCGCCTCTTTTGAAGACTTCGAAAGCGGCTCTCTCCCCGCCGGCTGGAGCGTGTCGAGCCACGACGTGGCCAATCCGGCGACGTTCGACAACCCCGGCTGGTCGGTCGCCAGCAGCCTGCCGGCGGGCGCGAGCGGCTCGTTCGCGACCTTCGTCCCCGACTTGAACCAGGGTAACTGCGCGGCCGACGACGAGTCGGGCGCCCTCGCTCTCGACAGCCCGGCGATCGTGCTGCCGGCCGGTGCCCCACCCCACGTGGCTTTTGACCACTGGGTGGCGACCGAAACCACCTGGGACGGCGGCAACCTCAAGGTGAGCGTCAACGGCGGACCCTGGACGCTCGTACCGAGCGGCGCTTACGACTTCAACACCTACAACGACGAGCTCAGCGATCCGCCCGGAAACACCAACCCGCTGGCCAGCGAAGAAGCCTTCACCGGCACCGACGCCGGCTCGAACGGCGGTAGCTGGGGGCAGTCGCAGGTGGCCCTCTACGGGCTGGCCTTCCCCGGCGACACGGTTCGGCTGCGCTTCGACTTCGGCGTCGACGGCTGCGCCGGCGTCATCGGCTGGTACGTCGACGACGTCCGGATCTACACCTGCTCGGACGAGCCGTTGCCGATCTGCGGCGACGGACAGCTCGACTTGGGCGAGGCCTGCGACGACGGCAACATGAGCGACGGCGACGGCTGCTCCAGCACCTGCCAGGTCGAGGACGGCTGGATCTGCGAAGACCCGATGCCGTCGGGCACGGGGACCAACGTCGTCGACGACGGCAGCTTCGAGGCCGGTCCCTTCGGAGGCACCTGGAGCGAGTCCTCGACGAATTTCGGCACCCCGATCTGCGACGTCGGCAGCTGCGGCACCGGCACCGGCACCGGCCCCTCGGACGGCTCCTTCTGGGTCTGGTTCGGCGGCATCGGCACCTATGAAGCCGGGTCCGTCTCGCAGTCGGTCACCATCCCGGCGACGGCGACCGACCTGACGTTCGACCTGGAGCAGATCGTCTGCGACAGCGGTGCCGACTACATGCAGCTCTTGATCGACGGCAACCAGGAGCTCCTCTCGACCGGCTCGAGCGGGCTGTGCGGCGCGCTCGGCTACTCGGCGCAGAGCATCGACGTGACCGCCTACGCCGACGGCGGGACCCACACGCTGACGTTCTCCTCGGAGATCTTCGCCAACAACGGCGGCGGCACCAACTTCTTCGTCGACGACGTTGTCCTGAGCGACAACGTGCCGAGCGGCTCCACCCCAAGCGTCTGCACTCCGATCGTCGAAGAGGTGGCCTGCAACGCCGGGATCGTCGGTTTTGACGACGGAATTCCCGGGGCGTGGACGGTCACCGACAACACAGGCCTCGGCCTCGTCTGGTCAAACATCTCCGGTGCCGGCGAAATCGGCAACTACACCGGCGGCGACGGCGACGCGGCGACCGTCTCCAGTGACGTCCATGGCCCGGCCGATTTCGACACCGAGCTGATCACCAACGTGTTCAGCCTGGCGGACGTGGTCTCCGCTTCCCTCGACTATCTCGTCAACTACCAGAACTACGCCTTCTTCGACTTCCTGGACGTCGACGTCTCGACGGACGGCGGAGCCACCTGGACGAACCTGTTGAGCTGGAACGAGGACCACGGCGGTTTCCGCGGCATACCCGGCGAAGCGGTCTCGATCGACCTCGCCCCTTACCTCGGCGCGAGCAACGTGCAGCTACGCTGGCGCTACTACGACCCGACGAATTGGGACTGGGACTGGTACGCCCAGGTCGACAACGTCACGCTGACCTGCAACCGGGCGCCCGACTGCGCTTCGGCCACGGCGAGCCCGGACACGCTCTGGTCGCCGGAGCATCAATTCGTGGCGATCAAGATCGACATCACCGACCCGGACGGGGACGGCGTCACCGTCACCGTCGACAGCATCTTCCAGGACGAGCAAGTGCACACCCCTGGCACCGGGAGCACCAGCCCGGACGGTCAGGGTGTCGGGACGTCGACGGCCGAGGTCCGCGCCGAGCGTGACGGCGGCGGCAACGGCCGCGTCTACCACATCTCCTTCACCGCCGACGACGGCCGGGGCGCCACGTGCTCCGGTGAGGTGCTCGTCGGCGTGCCTCACGACCAGGGAGACGGCGGCGCGGTCGACGACGGAGCGCTTTATGACTCGACGCAACCCTAGTTGAGCCTGGCCAAGGGCCGGCGACTCCATGGCCGGCCCTTTCGCCCGAAGCGTGTGACGGGGCGGACCTCAAGACCTGGAGGTTCGCCCCTTTCTCTTGGCATCGAGCTTGACCCGACAAGGGCGCCAAGCTAGCCTGAACGCCCGTGGAGATTGTTGTCTGGATGGCGCTCACCAGCCCGAAGGGCGCACGCAACGCCTGCCGGCTGGCGGCGTTCGCCACCGTCGCGTGGCTCCTGAGCTCGTGCTCGCAGCCGGCGCCGGATCCTCCACCGGCGCCGCCGCTACCGGCCGACATGAGCGGCTTCGACGCCACAATCGTCGAACGGATCGAAAACGAAGTCGCCGGGCTACGCCGCGACCCGCGCGACGCCGGCCGCTGGCGGGAGCTGGGGATGATCTACCAGGCCCACCAGCAATTCGACCTCGCGGCGCGGTGCTACCGGCAAAGCTCGGAGCTTGTCTCGGAGGAGCCCCGGACCCACTTCTACCTGGCGCTCGTCGACCAACGGCTCGGACGCCTGGACGAATCGATCGCCGGCCTGCGGCGTGTCACCGAGCTCGAAGCGAGCTTCGCCCCGGCCTTCTGGCGGCTCGGGCTCGCGCTACTGGAAAAAGGAGAGCCGGCAGCGGCGCGACAAGCGGTCGAACGCGCCGTCGCGCTCGCGCCCGAGGACGCCGCGGCCATGCTGGCCCTCGCCCGGGTCCACCTCCAGTCCTCCGCGCCGGAAGCGGCGGCCCGGCTTCTCGAAGACCACCTCGAAGCCCACCCGGACGACCGCTACGCCCACTTCCTCCTGGGCGGTGCCTACCGCCGTCTGGAGCGCGGCGAGGACGCCGCCCGCCACCTGGCCCTGGGGCAGGGCGCCGAGCCGGTCTGGCGCGATCCCTGGTCGGAGGAGCTGGAGGAGCGGCGCGCCGGGTTCGGCGCCGCGCTCACTGCCGCGACCGAGCTCCTCAGTACGGAGACCGCCAGGGCGGTCGCGGAGCTTGAGCGCCTGCGCGGTCGGGAGAGCGAGAACGTCACGGTCCTGATCAACCTCGGGATCGGCTACCGCCGCCTCCAACGCCTGGAGGACTCCGCCGAGACGCTGCGCGAAGCGGTACGCCGCGAGCCGTCGCGGGGTCTCGCGCACTTCCACCTCGCGGTGACCACCACCGAGCTGGCCCACCAGGACGCCGACGCCGCCCTCCTGGCGCAAGCGCTCGAGCACGCCGCGCGCGCCGTCGAGCTGCAGCCCACCTCCACCAAGGGGCACGCCCTGCTCGGCGAGATCCTCGCCCAGAGCGGCCGCACCGAGGAGGCCGTCGCGTCTTACCGGCTCGCGATCCGCGATCCCCAGGACCTCGCGTGGGTCCACCGCCTGGGCGCGCTGCTCTGCGAGCTCCAGCGCTGGCAGGAGGCGATCCCGGTGCTTCAAGGCTTTCTCGAACGGCAAGGGGACGACGCCGAGGCCCTCTACCTGCTCGGCGCCGCCCAGGCCAACTCCGGTGAGGTTGACGACGCCGTCGCCACCCTCCAGCGGGCGACGCGGCTGGCGCCACAGGACCCCAAGATCCGCCAGGCCCTGGACCAGTTGGACCAGGCCCGCCAGCAAGGCGCGGAGAGATGAGCGTGTCGCCGTCGTCCAAGCTCGGGACCGGGATGCTGGCGGTGCTGATGCTCCTCGCGGCGGGCTGCCAGCAAGACACCGCCCCACTTCCGGAGGAACCGCACGCCACGACGGCTCCGGCCTGGTTTGTCGAAGCAGCGTCCGAGACGGGGCTCGACTTCGTCCACCGCACGGGACACGACGGAGAGCGGTTCCTGATGCCAGAGTCGATGTCCGGCGGTGGCGCGCTCTTCGACATGGACGGCGACGGCTTCCTCGACGTCTACCTGGTGCAGAGCGCCGAACCGCCCGCGGGGTCCGGCCAGCCGGCGGGCAACCGCCTCTACCGCAACCTGGCCGGCGAGACGGATGTCCTCCGCTTCGAGGACGTCACCGAATCGAGCGGCGCCGGCGACCGCGGTTACGGCACGGGAGTCGCGACCGGGGACTACGACCGGGATGGAGACCTTGACCTCTACGTCACCAACGTCGGGCCGAACGTCCTGCTGCGCAACGACGGCGGCGGGAGCTTTACCGACGTGACGGATTCGGCCGGCGTCGGCGATCCCGGCTTCGGCGCGAGCGCCGCGTTTCTCGACGTCGACCACGACGGCGACCTGGACCTCTGGGTGGTCAACTACCTGGTGTGGTCGGCCGAGGTCGAGCGCAGCTGCCGGAACAAGCTTGGCGAAAGCGACTACTGCGACCCGACCGAGTACGACGCGCCGGCCCAGGACGTCCTCTACAGGAACGACGGCGCCGGAGCTTTCACCGACGTCAGCCGCTCTGCCGGCCTCACGAGCGCTTTCGGCAACGGCCTGGGCGTCGTCGCCGGCGACTTCGACGGCGACGGCAGGACGGACGTCTTCGTCACCAACGACCGGATGCCGGATCAGCTGTGGACCCACGTCGGCGACGCGGCGGACGGCGGCGTCGCGCTCGAAGACCACGCGCTTCTCGCCGGCTGCGCCATGGACGACGACGGCAAGGCCAAGGCGGGCATGGGCGTCGCGTCGGCGGACGTCGACGACGACGGCGACCCGGATTTGATGGTGGTCAACTTCACCGACGAGAGCGACTCTTTTTTTCGCAACGAGGGGAGCTATTTCACCGACGCCACCGCCCTCTTCGGGCTGGGCGGGACGAGCCGGGCCTTCAACCGCTTCGGCCTCGGCTTCGCCGACTTCGACAACGACGGCGTCCTCGACCTCTACGAAGCCACCGGGCGGGTCGCCCGAAGCTCGCCCCGCTACTCGGAGGACCCTTACGCCGAGCCCGGCCTCCTCTTTCGCGGCACGCTCACCGGGGACGCCCTACGCTTCGAGGAGGTCCTGCCGCGGGGCGGTACCGCGGAGCTTTTGGCCGCCACGAGCCGCGCCGCCGTTTTCGGCGACGTCGACAACGACGGCGGGATCGACGTCCTGGTGGTCAACCGCGACGGAAGGCCGCACCTGCTTCACAACTCGATCGAAGCCCGCGGCCACTGGATTCTCTTTCGGGTGCTCGACGAGCGCGGCAGCGACGCGATCGGAGCGGTCGTCCGGCTGCGGCTGGGCGAGCGCCGCGTCACGCGTACCGTACGCACGGCCTACAGCTACTGCGCCGCCAACGATCCGCGGGTGCACGTCGGCCTCGGCCCGGCGAGCGGGGTCCGAGAGGTGGAGGTGGAATGGCTCGACGGCAGGCGGGAGCTTTTTGGGGACTTCGACGCCGATCGGATCGTCACACTGCAGCGCGGACGTGGAGAGCCTGCGTGAAGCCCGGATCGGGCAAGGCAGGTCGCCCGGCCTTGGATAGAACCGCTTCATGAGCTCCGCCGTGGCGTCGTTGTCGACCTTTCCAAGGCTCGACGTCACCCTGGCCGATCTGGCCCGGCTCCGGCGGGACGGCCCGCCGAAGCTTCTTGTGCTACTGGCCTTCGGTCGGAAAGTCGGGATCGCCGTCGTCGGCGTCGGACTGGCTCGGTTCCTCCTCGAAGGAGACTGCACCATCGTCCTCCTGGGCGCCGACCCCCTGGGGGTCCGGCGGGGCCACGGCGACGGCTTCTTGGTCATGGGTTGTGTCGTGGGTCATGGTTACCTCCTGTTCAAAAGTGGGTCGGACAACTCGGCGGCGACCAGCACGAGCATGGCGTCGGCGAGCGTGAGGCCCGTCTTCGGGCTCAGCTGCATCACCGGTCTGGCCATTGAGACCCGCTTCGGGAGGAATTGGTCAGAAAACTCTGACAGTCAGTGCTACCGCCACTCCCCCTGGAGAAAGAACCCGGCCCAGTAGTACGGCGCTTCCCAGCGTCTTTCGCCACGCATCGAAAGCTGAGCCGAGCGCAAGGCGGCTGCGGGCGGCTGACCGTCCTCGAAGATCTTGCGATAGAACCGCTTCATCAGTTCTTTGGTGGCCTTGTCGTCGACTGCCCAAAGGCTGGACATCACCCGCGCCGCCCCTGCATCCAGGAAGCCGTGTGTCAGGCCCACCAGTCCCTCTCCGCGGATTTCCTTGCCCAGGCCCGTGCGGCAGGCGCTCAGGGTCACCATCTCAACCGGCAGGTCGAGGCTATAGATCTCAGGAGAGCTTGAAAGGCCGTCCCGCGACCGGCCCTGCTCGTCGACGAGCGACAGCACCAGGGCCATGCGCTCGGAACTTTCCGGGTCGAAGCGGCTGTGTGTGGCGAAGTGGACGAAACGGTACTCCCCGAGCACGCCGCTTTCC
The DNA here is from genome assembly GCA_965371445.1 of uncultured bacterium. Taxonomy (GTDB): domain Bacteria; phylum Acidobacteriota; class Thermoanaerobaculia; order Multivoradales; family J023; genus DASWIG01. The sequence continues at coordinate 25,617 of CBDUYN010000053.1, forward strand.
ACGAGCTCCAGGCTGGCGTCGAAGTCAAGAGCCATCAAGCTCTCCCCCTCCGGAGCGGCGTCGAGAACAGCCTCGGCCTCGAGACGCGTTTCGGGCAAGCGCGGCAACGAAACTCGATTCTCCGAAGAGGAGGCTGAGGAGACCACCCCACCCCCGACGACTCGCGGATCCCCCGCACTGAAGACCGGATCCGCCAGCACGGCGACACCTCCGTACACAGGCGAGCGCTCCGCAGCCTTTCCGCGCAGCGCCTTCAGAACCGACAGCGACGGCAGATAGACGATCTCGTGCTTCGTCACCATGGGCTCACCTCGCGCGTCGGGCGCCGCCGGGTGGGCGAGGGGGATGGGCAGGGCGCCGAACGGCAGGTACTGAAGCACCTCGTCGCAAACGACGAGAAGGCGTCTCCTGACCAACCGGTCGGCGACGGGTCCTAGCAGGTGTTCCGACAACGCCGCGCTCACCAGCTCGCGCCGGCCCCGACCCATCCGGCCCCAGCTGCTGGAAAGCAGCTCGTGGGCCTCCCGAACCAGGTTCTCGATCTTGGAGCGTCCCGGAAGCTTGTAGTACCGGAGCTCGCTCGGCGTGACGAGCCAGAGAAAGCTGCGCTCCCTACCCAGGGAGTACTCCAGGAGGAGCGTCTCGTCGTCGAGTTGTTGCTGGATGTCGTCCAGTTTGAGCCTTGGGGTCGGACAGGGGAGTTTCGGCTCGTACGAAGAGCCTCCCTCCTTTCGGTCAGAGCTCCTCAGAGCCTCCTCCAGAACGTCGAGGAGCGTGCGGGCACGACGGCGCTCGCTGGTCTCGAAGGCCAGCGCCTCGTAGCCGGCCGTGGGATCGCGGCCGTGGAGCTCGATCAGGAGATCGATGTCGAGCTCGTAGTAGAACTGCTTGCTCGCCAGAATCAAAGAACGAAGCGCCAGGACCTCCGAGATTTCCTCGCCCTCGGGGATCCCTGTACGGCAGCGCAACGACTCGACGATGGCGAGGGCGTCCTCGACCCGGCGCCAAGCCGTGGCAGGATCGCCCCGTTTACGTTCGGCCAGAGCCGCGCCGTAGAGGGCCGAAGCCTCACCGCTGCGGCTTTCTGCCAGCCTGAAGCTCCTCCGGGCCTGCTCAAAGTAAACCAGGGCGCCCTGCAGATCGCCCATCACGTTGTTGAGCCGGCCCAGATCGCCCAGCACCTCGGCTTCGTTCTTGAGATTCGGGGCTTCCTGAAAGATGGCGAGCGCAGCCTCCCCGGCGCGCCGCGCCTCCTCGTGCTCTCCCAGCTCGAAGTAGGTCCTCGCAAGCTCCTTGAGGGCTACAGCTTCACGGTCACGTCGGCCCGACGCTCGCTGAAGGGAGAGATGTTGCTCGAGCGTCGAGCGCGACTCGGAAAGCTGGCCCAGCCGGCGTTGCACCGCTCCGACGGCCCTCAGGACCCTCGCCTCAATGCGCCGGTCGCCGGACTCCCGGCTCGCTTGCAGCGCCTCTACGAGCAACTCTTGCGCTTTCTTCAGCTCGTCCAGCCAGGTGTAGACCGTGGCGAGGTTGGCAAGTGTGTTCGCTTCTTCAGCCCGCCTACCCAGCTTCCTCCAGAGATCGAGGGCCTGCCGGTAGTCGTCGATCGCTCGTCGGACGTCGCCGCGGGTTTTGTGGACGAGGCCGAGGTTGTTCAGACAAGATGCTTCCGTACGCGAGTGCCGGAACCGGCGGGCAAGCTGCAGCGCCTCCTCGTAGAAAGCCTGCGCGTCGTCGAGCTTGCCGAGAATCCGATAATGTTTGCCGAGGCTGTTGAGAACCCGCGTGAGCTCCCCATCTTCGACACCCGACTCCCGGAATCTATCGAGGGAGTACTCGAACCAACGGACGGCCTCGTCGCGTTTCCTCAAATCGGTGAGGACCCAGCCGACGCGCCCTGAGGCGACAGCACACAGATACGTCTCACCCATGGCGAGCCAGCGTTCAGCCGCCGTTTGATAGCGCTCGACAGCAGCAAGACGCGCCTCCCGCTTGCGTTTCCGGCGGAGGTTTTCAGCTTCGTCGAAGATCCTCGCCACCGTCGCGCGTTCCCGATCCGCCGGCGTCGCGTCCCGCCAGGTCTTGACGAAGATTCGGTAGCGTCCCGGAGCACCGCGATTTGCATGAACCTCGAGCCGATAGTTGCCTGGATCGGCGGCCACCAGGTGGACCGGCTCCGGCCCATGCTGGCCCGTCGGGCTGGGGCTGTCGACATTGAGCAGCGTTCGCCCGTCCGGAGCCTTGACGGTCACCGTGACGTCGATTCCCTCCTGCTCGACGACTGCATGGACGTACTGACCGGAGCCCGGCAGGACGTAGGGGTGCATCTCGCCGCCCGCCAGCTGCCGCTCGATCGACGAGCTCGGATCGAGCGACATTCCTTCTAGCGGCACGGCCTTCTGCGGCTCGTCGTCGGCCAGCTCCCGCTCAGGCGACAGGTTCGTGATGGGATGCGCTTCCTCCCGCGGCGCCGGACGGCAGCCGACGGGCACCAGGAGAATGGCGAGAGCGGCGGCAAGAGCAGACAGGCGCGTCGCGTCTCGGAGAGGCATCCCTCAATCCCCCCGCGGGGACGGTGGCGGCTCGAACCGCAGGTTGTAGGTCGCCAGAATTTTCTCTTTGGTGCCATCAATGCCGGAGAGCAGGATCCGATAGCGCTCGCCGGGCAGCCACCGTCGGGGAAGCTCGAAGGTGAACTCCTTTTGTGGGCTCGGTACCAAAGCGTCGCTTGTCCAGACCGTATTGTCCCCAGAGTCCAGAAGCTCCAGGATCTCCACCCGATAGCCGGGGTACGATCCCGGTTCGAGAACCTGGAGAATGAAGACGACGGGCTCGTCGCCCGTCGTGGCCGGTGCCAAGGAGCTCTCGTCTCGTTGAAGTGGGGAACCTTCGGGCTGGAGATCCACCAACTGGACGTTGACCCGCGGCTGGCCCAGCTCCGAAAGGGTCCGGCGCGCCGCGACGAGGCCCAGGGTGAGCATCACCGTCGTGGCGCAGAAAAGCACCGCCGCGGCCGCCATGGCGTAGGCGAAGCGCGGCGAGGCGAAGCGGCGGGAGCGCCGGAAGCGGACAGTGGATTGCGCGCCGGCAGCGGGTTTTGTGAGACGGCCTTCCTCCTCGAGGACGCCGCGGATCGTCTCCCACTCGGCGGCAACCGCTGCCGCAGACGCGCCCGTTTCCGCCGGAAACGCTTCCGGCGCGGCGAGCGCCGCGAGGTCGAGCGCCGCCTGCGCGCAATCGCCGCAGAGGGCCAGGTGGTCGCGGACGCCTTCCACCGCGGCGCTCGGCAGCGAGCGCTCGTGGTAGGCCAGGAGCTCCTCGGCCGAAGCACGGACGTCGAGCCGGCGGCGCGCCTCGGCGTCGACCGCGCGCACGGCGGCGGCCAGGTCCATACCTTCAGGATCCTTGCCGGCCGGCTTCACGTCGCACCTCGTTTCGATTCCTGGAAGTCGATTTCGCCGAAGTAGCCGCCGAGGCTCAGCCGGAGCCGCTGTTTCGCCTGGGCCAGCTGCGACTTGATCGTGTCAATGGAGACCTGCATCAAGACGGCGATCTCACGGAACTTCAGATCCTGGTCGAGCCGCAGCTGGACGCAACGGCGCATCTGCGGCGGCAGCTCTTCGAGCGCCGTACGCAGGAGTCGGACTCTTTCTTCGGCCAGGAGGTCGTCGAGGGACTCGCGCCCGCTCGAGCTCCCGGCCGGCCGGCTGTCGTCGCTCGGCACGACGTCGTCCATGCCGCCTTCCACGTCGATCTCCTCGGCAGCGCGCTTGGCCGCCGAGCGGTTGCGTAGCTCGTTGCGCCAGACGTTCTGGGTGATCTCGAAGAGCCAGGTCTCGAACCGCGCCTCGCCGCGAAACGTCTCGATGCCTCGATAAATCCGCAAGAACGTCTCCTGCACCAGGTCACGGCATTCGTCGGCCGAGAAACCGCGACGGGCGAAGCAGGCGTGGACCGGACCGCGATAGCGATCATAGAGACGGCGGAAGACCTCCTCCGGGTCGTCTCCCGAGCGCAGCGCCGCCAGAAGGACGTCGCCGTCGCCGCCGCGCGGTCTCCCTCCGACCGCTGGCTCCTGCTGAGCCTGAAAACGTACAGCAGACCAAGCCATCTCTCGCCTTGAAACAGATCTCCCGGGCCGTCGCCCATCGGAGGTTGAAAGACCTGGCGAGTATAGCGCAGGTCGCAGCGCTCAGGGCCGGCCGCGCCGGCCACGTCCCGAGAGGTCATGGGCTTCCCGGCACCCGCACCGCCGGATCGCCCAGGACGACGAAGTTACGGGCGTCGTTGCGGGCGGTCCACATTCGGGAGACGCCGGCCTCGTCCACCGCCTTGCCGTAGCGGTGGACCTCTTCGAGCTCCGCCGACAGGTCGGTCGAGACCTCGGCGTAGCGCTGGTTGAAATGTTCCATGGCCGACCCCACCGGGTGGCCGGCCATCAGCCGCCGGAACGTGCTCTGGAAGGTCTGGAGCTGCCCTCCGGCCCCCCGCCAGGTGAAGGAGTGGCCCCACGCCCGGTCGACGTGACCTACTACCGCCAGAGCGCCGCCCCGCGGGTGGCTCAGGAGGCGCCGGGGCAGGCGGGCGAGGAAGTCGTGGGGCGCGATCTCCTTCGGCTCCGGGGAAAAGTCGCTGGTGTCGGGCGTGCCGGCGCCGTAGCAGGCGAAGTGGAAGGTCACGAGACCGAGCGGGCAAGCGTCGTCGCCGATGTCGGCGGCGGCGAGGTAGACGTCCTGGGAGACCTTCTTGGGTCCCGCCTTGGGGCCTGGCCAGTCCTGGCAGAGCAAGGCACCCTGGTGGGACAGCTGGCGCGGGTGTCCCTTGGGGAAACCGACGCCGTGGCTGGCGGTCAGCAGCAATGAAGGTACCTCACGTCCGCCGAGCAGCTGCAACAGGCGCGCCTTGGTGGCCTCACCGTCGAGCACCGTCTCGACGCTCCAGGCGTCCTGAGCTTCGGCCAGGGACTCCGCCAGAGGCTTCACCAGACGATCGTGACTCAGCTCGGTGGCGCGGTCGTCGGGATTGCGCACTCCGAAAAACACGGCCTTGCGCGGCAGCTCGCCCTCGGTCGTCTCGGCCCGGACCACGCCGCGGGCATAACGCTCGTACTCCTCCGGCTCGTCGAAGTGGAGCCGGCCCACCGCGTACTGGACGTCGAGCTGGTACTGGAAGCGAAACGGGATCTCCGCCGGGCTGCCGACGATCAGCAGGTAGTAGGGGACCTTGTCCGGGTCTGCGGGGCCGGGACCGACGCCGTGGCGTACCAGGAAGTCGCTCTTCGACTCCCCGGGCAGGTAGCCCCGGTCTCCGGCGTACTCCTGGTAGCGGCGCTCGCGGCGTCGTGTCGCCTGACGCTGGCGGTGCTCGAGCAGCTCGCCGAGCGCCTCCCGGACGGCGGGGTCGGCGTCGTGGGCGAAGACGACCCCCCAACCGGCCTGGGACAGGTCTTTCGCCTCGACGCCTTCGATCGGCCCCAGGTGTCCTCGCGCGTCCCGTTGATGCCGCCGCTTGAGCTCTTGCAGGTGCCACGGCTCGGGGGCCGCTTCGCGGCAGGCGAGGGCCGCGACCTCCGACGCCGCCAGGGGCGGCTGGAGATACTCGCCGGTCGTGGCGTCGATGCCGTTGAAGACGAAGGGGTGGTCGTGGTTCTCGGTGCTCATGGTGTGGCTTCCTCCCCTTCCATGAGACCCCGAGGAGCTGGATTTGGTCAGGCCGGAAAGAAATTCCTCCCTTGCTCTGACCAATCTCCGGCGGACGGGGTCTCAGCCCACGAAAGCCACACTGCGGAAAAGCGAAGGGCTGCTCCCGTCAGCCGTGGCGCAGGAGGATCGCATGGCGTCGTCCGAGTTTCTCGACTGTGAGCTCTACCTCACCGGCTATGACCAGGCCACGTTGAAGGTCGCGGGACGCGAGTATGCCGGTCGGCCGGTGCTCGACGAAGCGCTGCAGAAACGGCTTCTCCATGCCGCCCTCGACCCGATCCAGTACGGCACCTTCCTCTTCGAGGCTCTCTTCCCGCTCGACAAGGACGACCTTCTGGCCGGCTACCGCGAGGCTCTGGCCATCAACGGACACGAGGAAAAGCGGCTGCGCTTCCGCCTCCACGTCGCCACCAACGCCCCGCGGGACCTCCACGACCTCCACTGGGAGTTCCTCTACGACCCCAAGAGGAGGACCGCCCTGGGTCGATCCAGAGAGATCGCCTTCTCGCGCTACCTGGGCCTCCCGATCGCGACGGCGACAGCCACCGACGAGAAACCCCGGCTTCTCGTCGTCCTCTCGACGCCCTCCAACCTGTCCGAGTACTCTCTGGCCGAGCTGGATCGGGAGACCATGCGCCAGTCTCTCACCGGCGCCCTGGGCTCCCTCGGCGACGACGTCGCCTATGAGTTTCTCGACGGACCCGCCACTCTCGGCCGTATCTGTGACCGGCTGGTAGCCGGTAACTTTCACGTCCTCCACCTCCAGGCCCACGGTCACGTCTGCAAGGATCGCGAGACCGCGAGCCTCGTGCTCGAAAAAGACGACGGACGCGCGGACTTCGTCGACGAGGAGCACTTCGCGGAGATCTTCGGCGGCGAAAGGACCCTGCGTCTGGTGACCCTCCTGGCCTGTCACAGTGGCGTGCAGACCGCCGAGGACCCGTTCAGCGGACTCGGGGCGGCGCTCGTCGGCCGGGGCATCCCGGCGGTCGTGGCCATGCGGCGGGCGATCAGCATTGACGCAGCCACCCTCTTTACAGAGCACTTCTTCCGCAACCTGGCGCGTAGCGGATACGTCGACACCGCGGCCAACGAGGCTCGCCAGCAGCTCCACCTGGCCAACCGCGACGACCTGGAGTGGGGGACGCCAGCTCTTTTCATGCGGCTGCCCGACGGCTTCCTGTGGCCAGCCGCAAGACCCCGAACGGCCAGGCGGGCACCGAGCCCCGACGGGGCGATCTGGGACGGCCTCCTGCCCTGGATCGAGTCCGACGACCTGATCCCCATTCTCGGACCCGGCCTCAACCGCGGCCTGCTCCCGTCGGGTGAGGAGGTCGCGGCCAGTTGGGCCGAGCAGCACGGATATCCGCTCAACCGCCGGCCCAGCCTGCCACGCCTCGCCCAATACCTGGAAATGAAGTTGGGACGCAACATCCCCCACCAGAAGCTGCCCCGCTTCCTCACCAGCGACCTCCTCGAACGTGAGCAGATCAAGGACAAAAAGCCCCTGCTGCGCCAGGGACTGACCAAGGTGATCGACAAGGTCGCCCACCGCTACTTCGACCGCGACGAAAACGCCGTCCACCGGATCCTGGCCGAGCTTCCCATCTCGACTTATGTGACGACCAACTACGACAGCTTCATGACCGCGGCTCTCGCCTGGAAGGGCAAAGAGCCGCTACGCCGGGCCTGCATCTGGAAAAGAGACCTCCACGACCTGTCTCAGATCGACGAGTACGACGACATCGAAGGCGCGCCGGAGCAGCCGTTGGTGTTCCATCTCTACGGCAACGACCTCGACCCCACCTCCCAGGTTTTGACGGAAGACGACTACCTCGACTTCCTCGGCGTCATCGTCAAGGACTTCAACCCCAAAATCCCTTCGGCGCTACGCGCCGGACTGTCGGAATCGATGCTTCTTTTCCTCGGTTACAACATCAACGACCTGGACTGCCGCGTGCTCTTCCGCGGCTTGGTGAATCAGCTCAAAGAGCCGCAGCGCGACCGTGTCGCGGTCCTCCAGGTTGAGGGGGCACGAGACAACGGCAAAAGAAGAGACGTCGAGCGCTTCATGGAGAAGTGCTGCGAGTACCTGCAGATCCATGTGTACTGGGGATCGGTGCGCGAGTTCTTGACGGACCTACGTCAGCAATGGAGGTCTGAATATGGCGACCTCTGAGCGGGACAACCCCTATGTCGGCCCGGCCGCTTTCAGCACCCGGCAGAAAGATCTCTTCTTCGGCCGTGAACGCGAGGCCAAGAAGCTCCTGTCGCTCATCAGCTCCACCAACGTGGCGCTGTTTTACGCCCCTTCGGGAGCGGGAAAGTCCTCGCTGCTCAACGCCCGGCTGATTCCAGCCCTCCAAGAAAAAAAAGTCGACGTCCTGCCGGTAGCACGCGTCGGTGGCGAGGCACCCCAGGGCCTTGATCCGCGCAACGTCTACGTCTTCAACGCACTCTCCTATCTTTCTCAAGAGGACAAAGATCCCCACCGGCTGGAACGCTTACAAAATACGTCTTTTCTGGAATACTTCACGAACGGCGAGAAGCGTCCTCGGGTGATGATCCTCGACCAATTCGAGGAGATTGTCACCGCCCACCCCGAGCACCGGGAGCAACGCGAGGAATTCTTCCAGGATATTCGGGCGACGTTGGAGACGGTTCCTCTGCTTTCGGTGGTGTTTTCGATGCGGGAGGATCACATCGCCGCCCTCGATCGTTACGCGCCGCTACTACCCGACCGACTACGTGGCCGATTTCAAATGGAACGCCTGCGCCACGAGGCCGCCGTCACGGCGGTCCGCCGCCCAGCCGAGGCCGCAGGACGACCGTTCGCAACCGGCGTCAGTGAGCAGTTGATCGAGAACCTGAGTCAGGAGAGAATCGGCGGGCGAGACAAGACCACAAAGGGCGAGTTCGTCGAGCCGGTACAGCTCCAGGTCGTTTGCTTTCAGCTCTGGGAAGACCTGAAAAAGAGCCCGGGGGCGGAGATTACGGAGGAAGACCTTCAGAACTTCGGTGACGTGGACCGGACTCTGGTCATCTTCTACGAAGAAGCTCTCTCCGACGTAGTACAGGCGACCGGAGTGAGCGAGGTGCAGATTCGTCGCTGGTTCGGGGAGACTCTCATCAATCCTTCCCGACTACGAAGCCAGGTCAGCCAGACCGCGGAAGATGCCGGAGGCCTGCCCAACGAGGCGGTGCGTCAGCTCGAGAACAAGCATCTGATCCGCGCCGAGAACATACGCGGCGGAACATGGTTCGAGCTGATACATGATCGATTCATCAATCCCGTTCTGGTATCGAACGAGAGGTGGTTGCCAGAGCAGCAGATACCCTTGTTAGTTGACGCCGAGGCGTGGAAGTACGCAGGCGGCGACGCCAGCTTCCTATATCAGGGCCAGCAATTGGCGGAGGGGATTGAGTGGGCGAGGGCCAACCGAGGCGCCATCGGCGAGCTGGCGCGCAAATTTCTGGAAGACTCCGGCAAGGCAGAAGGTCAGCGCGCGACGCAACAAGCCCGGTCCGTCAGGAAACTGTGGTCCTTGGCTGGCGGACTGGCGATCGCCCTGATCATAGTATTACTTCTTTTTATGGTGAACCTTGAGCAGATGGCCGAAAACAAACGAGAGCGTCGACTCTCCGAGTCGCAGGCGTTGGCCATAGCAGCTCTCAACGCTTTGCCGACGTATCCGCGGAGAAGCCTCAACCTCTCACTGCAGGCAGCCCTCAAGACGCACTCCCCGGACGGTGAAGTCGCACCCGTGGTCGAGGTGGCTCTACATCGGTCTCTCCACGCTTCCCGAGCGAGGCCCATCTCCTCTCGCCAGGTCGGTGAGATCTGGGCTTTCGCCCTCAGCACCGACGGGCAGCGTTTAGCCACCACAGACGGCGACGGAAACGTGACGATCGGCGACACCGACTCTGGCGCGACCCTGCTCAGCTTTTCCGTCCCCTCGCCGGTCTGGGCCCTCGCCTTCAGTCCGGATGCCGCCCACCTGGCAACGCTCGTCGAAGCCGGCAACGTCGGGATCTGGGACGTCCGCTCGCCGCCGCAGGAACCGCTCTCCGAAATCCAGGGCCGCTTCACGGCGATCACCTTCAGTCCTGACGGCAAGCACCTCGTCATCGCCCGGGAGGATACTGACGTCGAGATCCGCAACGGCCTCTCCGGCGCTTTGGAGCGCACTCTTTTTAGTCCGACCGAAGCGGTCTACGCCCTCGCCTATAGTCCTGACGGCACGTTCCTGGCCACGGTCGGCGAGGAAGAGACAAATATCTGGAAGGTCAGCTCCGGTAAGATCTACCGCACCTTTTCCGGCTACGTGATCGACGCCGTCTTCAGCCCGGACGGAAGGTTCTTGACCACCGTCACAGAGAACGGCACGAAAGTCTGGAACATCGACGCCACACGAGGCGTCGTCACACTGCACGACGACTCAGGTTGGAGGCAAGCCGTCTTCAGCCGGGACGGCAGATGTCTCGCGACACTTGACCAGGACATGCTCCGAATGTGGGAGCTTTTTCCGGATCCCGCGGTCATTCTCACCGGGCATGCGGCAGCGATAGCCGCTGCCATCTTCAGCCCGGACGGAGAATATCTTGCTTCGGTCAGCACGAATGGAAACGTTAAGCTCTGGGACGTCGATTCCGGCCGCGAGGAGTCCGATCTTACCGACCGCTTGGGCTCGGTTGGATGCCTCGCCTTCAGTCCGAACGGCAAACTCCTGGCCGTTGCCCCGCTTACCGGCGAAGCCACTTGGGAAGTTTCTATACGGCACACCGCTTCCTGGGAAGAGGTGCTCCATATCCCCGCTCACGACGACAAAATTCAAGATCTCGCTTTCAGTCCTGACAGCAAGCTCCTGGCCACTGCCAGCGACGACGGTGCGACCAAGGTCTGGGACACCCATTCCGGTAGACAGCGGTTCTCGATGCCTAACCGCCGGGCTCCGGTCCACGCCGTGACCTTCAGTCCTGACGGAAGGTATCTGGCCACCGCCGGCATGGACACTAAAACGGAGGTGTGGGATGCCCGGACCGGCGCGCTGGTCTGCGAGCTCAAGTATGAGCAAGCGGTCCACGATCTGGCTTTTAGCCCGAGCGGGGAGTCTCTCGCCACCGCCAGCGCTGACCGCACAGCCAGGGTGTGGGACGCCCGGACCGGGGCAGAGTCGTTGGTCCTACGTGGTCACACCGGCAAGGTCCGAAGCGTGGCCTTCAGCAGGGACGGAAATCGTCTGGCTACCGGCGGCGGCGACAGAACGGTGAGAATGTGGGATACCCATTCCGGTCAGGAGTTGTTCAAGCTTCCCGGCAGCACCCGTGCCGTGAGCGCTCTCGCCTTCAGCCCGGACGGCAGGCGTCTGGCCGTCGCCAGCGAGTCGAAATCGATACGGTTGGAACTTCTGGCTGTCGAAGACCTGATCCATCTGGCGCAAGAACGTATAGGTAGCCCGGACCAGCGGAGATCACCATGAGCACGAGAATTCGACCGCGTAGACCCCTCCTCATCATAGCGCTCGCCGTATTTTTTGCGCCGCTTCTTTGTGCCGCGAAACAAAAACCCGAGGAGTTCAAAGAGGGGTTCAAGGCTCTCGACCGCGAGCACTGGAAAGAAGCGGTCACCTTCCTGCAGCTGGCGCTTGAAGAGTCACCTGAGGCCGACGGCCAACGCACCAGGATCTACGGCGGCCGTTTCGAACGCTACTATCCCTACTACTACCTGGGCAAAGCCCTGTACAACTTGGGCTGCTACGAGGCAGCGCTGGAGAAGTTCGAGAAGTCGCTCCAAGAGGGAGCGATCGAGGGAAAGGAGCACGACCAGCTCCTCACGTTCAAAGACGAGTGCGAGGAGAAGTTGCGCGAGGACCCCGGAGGGTCCGAGTCAGACCCTTGTTCACTCGACACTTCAGAAGGGTAAGGAGTCGTTCGATGACGAATCATCCTACAGAGAAACTCTGGGTAACGTGTTGCGTTCTTTTCTTCGTCGGAGCCGTGACGTTGGCTCAGACCAACGCTGAAACCAATGCGGGAATTCAGTTCAATTTCTCGGTACCTGGTGCCAAAAGTCTGGCTCTCGGCGGCGCTTTCCTGGGCCTCGCAGACGACGCCACCACCGCCTATGCGAATCCCGCCGGTCTCACGATCATGAGCCGACCTGAGATCTCGGTGGAAGTCCGTTACTGGAACTACACGCACGTGTACACCGATCGCGGCAGGCTTGAAGGGCAGCCCTCCAACGAGGGCGTTGACAACATCAGAGGGCTACGGCACGGCGAGGATCAGGACGGGGTCACGGGAGCTTCCTTTCTTTCTTGGGTCTATCCCCGTCAACGTTGGGCGATCGCTTTCTATCGCCACGAGCTGGTGAACTTCGAAGCGAATTTCCGGGCACAGGGAGCATTTCTCGACGAAGAATTCCGTTTCCGCCTCGCTCCGAGTCAAACGGTGGTGGATCTCAATATCGTGAACTACGGTTTATCGGCAGCCTACAGCTTTGGTGAAGAGATAAGAGTCGGTGCTAGCCTGTCGTATTATGACTTCTCGATAGATTCCATCACTGACCGTTTCCGTTTACCCAGCCTGAACTCACCGCCTGTGTATTCGAGTGACCAAAGGCGCAGCTCTCAAATCCAACGAGGAGACGACACCGACTGGGGTATCACCGCTGGATTTCTCTGGGAAATCGATAAAAAGTGGAGTGTTGGTGGACTGTTCCGAGCCGGATCGAGATTCAAATTCGATGCACGGGTGGAAAAAGCCACGGGGGCTCTTCAGGCAGGCCAGGAGGCGGAGTTTCGTGTACCCGACGTGTATGGCCTGGGTATTGCCTACAGACCGACTGAGACCATTACGATCATGATCGACTACAACCACGTTAAATACTCGCAGCTCGCTACAGATTTGATCAACATTTTTGGCCCCGAGGTCGCCGAGCCCGAATTGGACAGATTTACGGCGGATGACGCCGACGAGCTTCACCTGGGTTTTGAATATTTTTTCTTGCAATCCAGGATCCCCATCGCCATCCGGCTCGGCTCGTGGTACGATCCAGATCACAAGATTCGATTCGAAGGGGAGTCGCCGGATTTCCGAGCACTTTTTCAACCTGGCGACGACCAGATTCACTATTCCGCGGGTTTCGGAATTTCAACAAGAAGACTTCAAATTGACGTGGCTTTTGACGGTGCAGAGAACGTCCAGACCTTCTCCTTTTCCACCGTGATTCGATTTTGAATCGAGCCCACCAGTGAACTGACAACAGGAGTCATCTGCCATGGCACATCGAACTTTCCTCGTCACAATTTTGTTGGACGTCGTCATTTTGGGGATCGGCCTTACGCCGCAAGAGGCGAAGGCCGGGTTTGATGCCGACTTCTCGTTTTCGCCAACCAGTCCGCTGGTGACTGAGGTGATATCCTTCACGGATCAATCACTGGGCAGCCCGGAGACCTGGTGTTGGGTCTTCGGAGATGAGGCGAGCGGTTTTTCCGGCTGCACGTCTAGTGCTCAGAACCCATCCCACACCTACACTGCGGCGGGTTCATACGTAACTACCCTGGAAGTGTCTCGTACTGTTGGACCGTCCATTGAATTCAGTGAAAAAAGCAAGACTGTAACCGTTAGCGATGCCAAGATCACCATCGCCATTCATTCGGATCCCCACGACCTTCAGGAATTCATCTTCACTGGCTCGTTGGGGTCCTTCACGCTCGTCGATTTTGAGGGTTCCTCGTCCTCGTCCTACAGCAAGTCGTTCCTGCTGAGCTCGGGCAGCTACACGGTGACTGAGAGCGCCGTGGTGGGTTGGGATCTGACTTCCCTCGACTGCTTCGATCCGGACGGCGGATCCACCATCGACCTGGATAAGAGGAAGGCGACAATCGATGTTGATCCGGGAGAGACGTTCACCTGTGAGTTCGTGAACACTCAGCAGGGATCGATCACCATTATCAAGGACGCGGTCCCCAACCATGCCCAGGATTTCATCTTCACTAGCAGCGGGGGGTCCTTCACGCTCGACGACGACCCGACCGACGGCACCTTCCCTAACAGCATTTTGTTCGAGGGGGTGATGCCGGGCAGCTATCCGAAGACTGAGACCGCCGTGGCGGGCTGGACTCTGACCGCCATCAACTGCGTCGATCCGGACGGCGGAACCACCGTCAACCTGGGTACGGCGACGGCCTTTTTCGATGTCGATGCCGGGGAGGCGGTCAGTTGTACGTTCGTTAACACCCAGTCATCCCCAACGACGTGCGTCCCCCCCCTGACGGGTAGGGTCGCCTGGTGGCCCTTCGACGCATCCTCCGGGGCCCTCGCCACCGACATCACCCGTGCCCATGCCGGAGGGTATGTCAACGACCCCACTCCCACGGACGGCAAGGTCGGCTTCGCGTTGCGCTTCGACGGCATCGACGACTACGTCGAAGTTGCGGACGATCCTGCTTTGAACTTCGGCCATTCCGATGATTTCTCCCTCACCTTTTGGATCAAGGCTGAAAGCAATCCCGATAGACCTACAATGGTCTTGATCGACAAGCGCGCATCAACGACCGAGACCAGAGGGTACCAGCTGTTCTTGTCGAACGGCTTACCTGTTCTTCTGCTCGACGACGGCAACACCAGCCAGGAACACGAAGCTTCTGCCAACGCCTTCGTGGCCGACGGCGACTGGCACTTCATGGCGGTTACGCTCGAGCGTACAGTGCCGGGCGGCGGCCGCTGGTACGTCGATGGCGTCGAGGCCGGGAGGTTCGATCCTACTCCTGGTTCCCTGAAGAGCCCGGCCCCTTTGCGGATCGGCGGACCCTCCCCTCCCGTCGATTCCGGCGGGCATTTCTCCGGGAGAATCGATGAGCTTGAGATCTACAACCGCGGCCTCTCAGCCGACGAGATCCGCAGCGTCTTTGAAGCCCGACGCTCTCAGAGCTCGACGAACCTCTGCCTCAACGACAGCCGCTTCAAGGTCGAGGTCTCGTGGACAGACTCCAAAGGCAACACCGGAATCGGTCAGGCGGTGTCTCTGACCAGCGACACCGGTTACTTCTGGTTCTTTGACGACGCCAACGTCGAGCTCGTCGTCAAGGTGCTCGACGGCCGGGCGATCAACGGCTATTGGTGGGTCTTCTACGGCGCGCTCTCGAACGTCGCGTACACCCTCACGGTCACCGACACCCAGACCGGCGAGAAGAAGATGTACGAAAATACACTCGGACTCTTCGCCAGTCAAGGCGACACCCTCGCGTTTGCCGAGGCTTCCGGTGTGCTCGCCCCGGTGGAGGAGTCCCCCCAGGGGAGCCTCTTCCCGGCAGAGCGCCTTCTCGCGAGTCCGAAGGGAAAGGAGACGAGCCTCCTGCTCAACGGTGAACGCTTCAAGGTCGAGGTCTCGTGGACCGACTTCAAGGGGGATACCGGAGTCGGCCAAGCGGTGCCCCTGACCAGTGACACCGGCTACTTCTGGTTCTTCAACGACCGAAACGTCGAGCTTGTCGTCAAGGTGCTCGACGGCCGGAGGATCAACGGCCACTGGTGGGTCTTCTACGGCGCGCTGTCGAACGTCGAGTACACCCTCACGGTCACCGACACCGAAACCGGCAAGACGAAGCCGTACTTCAATCCGCTCGGCGTCTTCGCCAGCAACGGAGACACCCAGGCGTTTCCGGGAGATTGAAGGTAAGTATTCGGCGAGGGTGTCCCCCAACTCCGGGGGTCGGGATGGAAACCGTGGGCTGTAGGGGGCGCTGGAACGCCTTCCCCGAATACTGAAGAGGCCCGGGGCTCCCGCCCTGGCGGACCGTCCCGGGGACGCCACCTGGATCCTCCGGCAGCTGATGGACCAGGGGGTGAGCCGCGTCCTCTATGCGTCGCTGCGTGACGAACGCGCCCTGGAAGCCCTGGCGGCCGATCCCGACGAGCACGACGTCTTCGTCGTCAAGTCCAGGGTCCACTTCCGGCGCAGCTTCGACGAGACGGGATACGCCTGGACGATCCTGGTGGTCGACGCCCCAGGCCCCTGGGTAGGGACGACGCGGCTCGACGCCCTCGACTACCAGCACGCCCCTATCGACCGGCTCTACCCCTTTGCCAAGGCGCCGGCGGCGCAGAAGCCCTGAGCTTGACCACCCGTGGCGCGGTCTTCTCAGAAAAAGATGCGGCTCGCGCCCGGACGCCGTCCCGGCCGCCCCGAGCGGTCGAGACGCGGGATTTCGGCCAGCGCGGGGACCGGCTCGAGGCGACGCACCGCGCCGGTCTCGGTACGCACCCCCGAGCTCTCGAGGACGACCCGGCTCTCGGCGTCGACGGCGAAGCGCCGGCCGTCGGAGAAGACCAGCGTGACCCCGGACGCGGACGACGTCGTGATCGCCGTTCCGGCGCCGAGACGGTCGTGAAGCTCCAGGGGTTCGGGGCGCCGCGTCCCGGGACGCTCGCAAGACGCCTCGCCGTCGATTCGGAGCACGAGGGCCACGCTCGGCCCTCGTCCCCTCGGACGCGCCGCGCGTGCTCCCGGACCGCCTCTATCCAGGGTACCGCGGTCGAAGAACGGCAGCAGCGTCTCGTGGTCGGCGGCGACCGTCCGCAGCCAGACGGCAAGAAGACCCGGATCGGTGGTCTTCGACGGCAACGTCGGAGTCGTCGTCTCGGAGATCGCCGGCGGCGGGGGCCGGCTCGAAGGGCCGACCTTCATCGATGTGGCGCTTGGCGTCCTCAATGTCTTTCAGGAGACGGAACTTCAGAGCCGGATCGACGGCTGTGGCCAGCTCGCCTTCCAGGAAGTCGAGCTTCTCCTTCCAGGTCTTGAGGCTCTTGGTCGACATCGGTCAAGTCTAGATCATGCCTGCCAGAATTGACCCTCCAAGGACGCCAAGCTCCTTGTCTGGGTGGCAAGCTTCTCTAATCCGCTACGCGGAAGGACAGACATGGGAACCCAAAAAAGCGGCATTGAGGCGGTAAAACCGCTTTTGGGTACGAAGGGCAAGCAGACGAGGACGACGAATCGAGGCAGAGTGTGTCGCCTTCACCTCGACGAGTCGACGATGCTCGGCTTGGCCTTGTCCGAGCGCGCGACAGCGCGCTCGGCCGATGGCCGAGCGAAGACAAGGCCAAGCCGTGCCACTCGGACGCTCCGAGGTGAGCATCCACCCTTGTTGTGAGGCTCTCGTCTGCTTGACCTTGCCACCCTGAGCATCCTCCCCCCAAAGGCCTGTCTACCCAGAGGACTGCCTTGCCCTCCGGGCGAACCCGGTTTCGCAGTAAGATCGGCCTGGGTATCGCTGGCCACGACGTCTTTCACCCTGGACGATACCGAACGAGATGTACCGAATCCTGGCCTTCGCCGTCCTCGCGCTCCTCGGCCTCGTCCTCCTGGTACGGCCCGAGCTGGCCCACCTGGTGGCGGGCTACAAGCCCCTCGTGCCGCCGGGACCGGAGCAGATCGACGACCCGCCTCCCTTCGACGAGGGCGCGGCGCTCCGGTTTTTCGCCGAGCGCAACCAGATCGACCTCACGGTCCCCCGCGACATGACCGCGGGCGAGCTCCTACGCCTCTACCAGATCGACTTCCCCCACGTCCGCCGCCAGATCGCCGAGGCGCGCGGCAACCTCGTCCTCTCCGACCGGGAGCTCCTGCGCCGCGGCGAACGCTACCGAATCACCCTGACCCCGCCGGCGGAAGGGGTGCCGTGAGCGAGCGCTACCTCTGTCTCCATTGCTGGCGGTCGCTGCCACGGGAGCACGCCTTCTACCGCTGCGAAGCCTGCGCCGGCGCCGACGCCCCCGACTGGATGCGCCGCGCCGCCGGGTCTTTGCAGCGCTTCGAGCGCCTGCACCGTCCGTGGTACCGGCGCCTCTTCTCCGAAGAGGCCGCCCCGGCGCGCTGCCCCAAACACCCCGACGCCAACCTACAGCTCTACTGCGAGTGCCGCTACCCGCTCGACGAGCGCGCCGCGCTCGGCCGCGCCACCCCCCTGGCTCTCGGGGTTGCCGGTCCGCGCTCCTCCGGCAAGACCCTCTTCCTCGTCACCCTGATGGACGAGCTGCGCCGCCGCGAGATCCGCGGCCGAAAGCTCGGCATCGTCGGCCTCGACGACACCGAAGAACGCTTCGCCCGGCTCTCGGCGGGCTTTTTCGAGACCGGCTCGAAGCCCCACGCGACGCCTCCCGTCGACGAAGAGGCCACGGCCTGGGACGAAACCTCGGGCCTGCCGGCGGGCAACTTCGCCTGGACGATCGCTGTCGACGACGGCCGGCGGCGGCCGGCGCCGCCGATGCTGCTTGCCGTCAACGACCTCGGCGGCGAGACCTGGGGCCTGCCGGGACACGTCCGCCGCGAGCTTTTCGACCGCTACCTTGGACACGTCGGCTCGCTCGTCTTCCTGATCGACGGCACCTCGCTCGCCGCCGACCTCGGCAAGCCGGTCGAGGACGCCTGGGACGACGCGCCCCCGCCCGGCGACCGCGGCACCGCCACGCGCCAGTGGTTCGCCCGGGTCCTCGAGCGGCTCGGACGGCGATCGCACCGTACCGACCTGGCGCTCGTCGTCTCCAAGGCCGACGTCCTCTGGGAGGGCGTCTTGCCCAGGGCCGCGGGAGACAACGGCAAGGGGCCTCCCGAGAAGGCGATTGAGAAAGTCCTCTTCGAGGCGCGACGCCGCGACGTGGTGGTCGAGGCGCGGCGGCGGTTTCGCTCGGTGCGGCTCTTCGCCGTCTCGAGCCTTGGATTCCGACCGCAACCCGCCGACGTCGACGGCGAGCGCCACCTCGTGCGTCCGGCCGAGCCGAGCGGCGTGACCGATCCCGTCGCCTGGCTCCTCGCCCAGCGTCTGCCGGGGCTGCGGAGGTAGAAAGGGAAACCCCATGGAACAAACAGCAGAACAAAAAGCGATCAACGACGAAGGCGTCGAGCAGCCCCTTCACCACGTGCTTTTCACTCACGCCCACGGCCGCGGTGGCGAAGGATTTCGCCTCGTCTTCATGACTCCCGACTGGCCGCAACGCGACAAGGGCCGGCTTAGCCGCTGGCTACAAAGCCTGCGGCCGGAGATCGACAGGCCGGCGAACCTCATCCAGATGAAGTCCGTCGCCATGGGCATCTTTCGCCTGGACGGTACGCTCCACGCCGTCCTGGCACACACCGACGTCGGCCTCGAAGACGAGCACGGCCGTCCCGGGCTCGGCGTCCACGCGCTGCTGACTCCGGTCGCCGAGGAAGGGATTCTTCCGAACTTCGAGCTCGGCCTTATGTGCACAAGCGGGCTCCTGCAGTTGCAGATCTCCAACAAGGCGAACGAGCTGAAGGAAAAGCGCCTCGGGATGTGGATTCCCCCCGATCGCTCGAAAGAGCACCGCGTCCCTCTGGAGCTCTTCCTGGAATTCTGTGACAACGAGCGCGAAGTCGGCATGGCGACCAGCGACTATCAACCCTCCGTCTTCGGGGCGATCAAGAGCAGAGACCACCTCCTCGACGCCTACCTAACCGCCGCCCGGGCTGGCAGTCCGGAAACACCCGCCGAGCTGGTACATCACGGCTGCTCGCCAAATGACCTGACGTGCATGTCGATCCTCTTGCCGCCGCGGCTGCGGCTGGCCGCCTGCCGCTGGGGCTATGGGCTGCGGGCCGGCCACGACCTGAGCATCCGCGCGTGGCGGCCGCGAGACGACGAGACGGAGATCGTGCCGGAGCAAGACGCCTACGCCGCCTGGCTCCGCCGACGCCTGGAGGGAGGTCTCACCGAAGCAGGCCGCAACGAGATCGGTTTCAGCAAATCCCACTACGAATACGGCCTCTTCGACGACGTCTTCGGCAACTGGGAGATCCGCTCCTGGGACGAGCTCCTGGACTGGATTCGCCATGCCTGAGCCCGCCGAGCCCTCCCCCTCCGTCGCCCGCCTCGACGCGCTCCGCGACTATCTCGAGAACGGCTACGAGGTCTTCCTCGTCACCGGCGCGCGGGGCACCGGCAAGACGCAGCTCGTCGACGCCTACTGCCAGGCCGGCAGCAGACGCGAGGGTGCCCCGGACGAGCCCGTCTGCCAGCCGGTCGCCGCCGGACGGCGCAAGGTCGTCCTCGTCGACGCGCCGGGCGAGGGCTTCGAGCGCCTCGCCGGCGGCAACGGCGATGTCGACCGCCACGCCCTCGACCTCCTGCGTCACGTCCGTCCGCGGCTGCGGGGCCTCGTCGTCCTCGTCGATCTGAAGCGCCTCTGGGAGGGGCCGGACGCCGCGCAAGTCGAGTCGCTCACCTGGCTCCTCGTCCTCCTGCGGTGGCTCGAGGACGGACGCGTCCCCGCCGAGGCGGGACGGCTCCCTTTCCGCGATCACGTGATGCGCGAGGTGCTGCGCATGGGCCGTCTCAAGGTCCCGGTCCTGGTGCTCTTCTCCCGCGCCGACGAGTCGAACGGCGTCGCCGTGCCGCGCCGCTCGACGCGCGAAGGCTTCAAGAGCGGCGAAGGCCGGACGCTCTTCCCGGCCGGCGAAGACCCCTTGCTCCTCGCCTATCACTGCCTGCCGGAGCTTTACCAGGCTCTCCTCCACCACGCCGCGTGCTTTCGTGTCGACTTCGTCCACGCGCTGGTGACCGATCCCGACACGGGCGAGATCCGCGACCCCTTGCCCTGCGGCGTCTTCCTGTCGCTCGACGCCTTGCTGGCACGCCGCTCACGCTTTCCGGCCGTACCGAGCCGCGTCTGGATCGCCGTGGCGCGCTTCCTCGACGAAAACCTCCGCCGCAACGACCGCTGGCAACGCCTGCCGGACCCGGAGGAGCTCGCCTGATGCGCCCCCGCCGCCGCCGTCCTTGGCTCGCCCTGCTGCCCTGGGGGCTCGCTTGTGCGGTGGCCGCGGGAAGCTTCGCCGTCCTCACCCGCGGGACACCGGCTGTGGAGCCGGCGATCCTGACGGCAAGCGGTGTCGAATTCACCGAGGCCGCGGCCCTGGAGCGACGCTGGATCGACGAGGCCTTTCCTGTCGACTACCTGCCCTCCCCCGCCCTGGAGCTCCCCTGCCCCACCGGGACGCGGGCGGCGACTCCGTGGTCGCTACGCGTCGCCGAGGCGCTCTCCCTTGCCGAGCGCGGCGAGGTCGACGAGGCGGTCTCGAAGCTCCGGGAAATGGACCGCTGGGACCCGTCGAACTGGGTGCCCGGGCTCGCCCTGGGCGGTGTCCTGCTGCGCGCCGGCCGCCTGGAGGAGGCCGCCTCGTTTCTCGAGCAGGCGACGGGACGCTCGCTCCTGAGGACACGGATCCGCAGTGCCGCCGACGCGGCCAGGCGCCAGCGTCCCCACCGGGGTCCGCTCACCGAGGACGTCCTCGGCGGCGTCCACCTGCTCCATGCCTACGCCTATGCCCGGCTTAGCGTCGGACGGAGCGGTCCGGACGTTTTCGAGGCCCTTTCCGGCGCCCTCGCCGGCGCGCGGCTCCTGGCGCTGCGCGAGCTCGACGAGCGGGACCTCGAAGGGCCGGAGTGGCTGGAGCTGAAGCTCCGGGCTCCGGGCTGCCGGGCCACCGCGGCGAGCCTCACCCCGCTCGACTTGACGAACGACCTGATCGTCGCCTACCTCGGAGCCGGCGAGGTCGAAGCGTCGGCAGCCAACTGGCGGCAGGAGAGCCAACGCGACTACCGCGAGCCGCCGCGGGAGAACCCGCTGCTCGCCGTCCTGCTGCGCTTCGCCGACGAGCCGGCGAGGGCCACCCAGGGACGCGCCTGGGCCCTTTCCGAGGCCGAGCGCCTGCTGAGGACACTGTCCCCCTCGGGGGATCAAGGGGGGAAGACACTGTCCCCCTCGGGGGATCAAGGGGGGAAGACACTGTCCCCCTCGGGGGATCAAGGGGGGAAGACACTGCGCGGCGAGCCGTGGGGCAACGCACGCCTCGCTGCCAACCTGGCCACGCTCACCCGTTCGCTCTTCTTGGAAAGCCCCGAGGAAGGCCGCGTCCACCTGCGGACGCTCTCGGACGAGCTTCTCGCGACCGCCGTCGCCGGACGCGGGGAGGTCAGCTCACGGGAGCGTTCGCGGCTGGGACGCGTCCTCGCCCGGCTCCTCCTCGACGCGGCGGTCGACTCTGCCGCCGTCCCGGAGCTGCCCGAGGACGTCGCCGCCGACCTCGATCCCTCCGCTCAGGAGGCGGCTCGCCGCGTCGCGGCGGCCCTCGGCCTGCGCGCCGACGCCGACGCTTTCCTCGGCCGGCTGCACGGAGACGTGACCGAGGTCCGCCTGGAGCTCGCCGGCGAGGCCACGCCGTGGCTGCGGGCCGGACGCCGCGACGTCGCCCGCTCGCTCGCCCGCCGCGGCGCTGAAGCGCCGGAAGACGAGCAGGCCTGGTGGGCGAGGCAAGCGCGCGGCGTCCTCGCGGCGGACGACGAGGCCCCCGACGAGCTCCTGGAGCTGGAGGGACCCGCGGGACCCGGGCAACCCTCGGGTGGAGACGCGGCTTTCGTCGCCTTCCTGGCCGCCGCCGTGGCCTGGATCGCCGGCGGGTGGGGCGCTCTCCAGCTTGCGGCCTTCGCCGACCTGCGGACGTCCTTCTATCGACTGGAGGCGCGCCGGCGCCTGCGGAGGGGATGATGGGGCTCTTCCTGGCCGGCCTCGCCTGCGCCTTCCTGGCGCTCGTCCTCTCCGGACGCGGCACACCGGCGACGCGGCGTGCCTCGCTCCTCGCCCTGGCGCTCGCCTACGGTGCGCCCGCGGCCTTCGTCGCCCATACGCTGGCCGACGCCCAGGACGACGGCGAGCGCTACCGCTTCGCGCTCCTTGGCCTGGGCTTTCGCGTCCCCCCGGGCGAGGAGGAGCTCCGCCTCGCGGTCGGCGGCGACCGCGACCGCCACGACGTCTTCATCTCGGCGCTCGACGAGGGTACGGCAGGCGCCTCGAGCCTCCTCGGTCACCTCGTTCTGGAGGCGGCCGGCGACACGGGGCCGACCCGGGTCTCCTTCGAGCCGGCGCCGGAGACCGCGCAGGGCCTTCTCGGTTTGCGCCCGCGGGGTCAGCCGATCCGTCCCTACAGCGCGCTGGAGCTCGCCGACGGCGACCGGTTGCGCAGCGGCGGGCGCGTCTTCACGATCGACTTCGACACCGGGGTCTTCGGGGCGCCGGTGGCGCTCGTCGGCGACGACGGCGACACCGTCGAGCTGCCGCGGCGCGTCGCGGAGCTGCCCCTGGGGCTTGGCGTCGGCATTCGCCGTCCGCTGACGGCGGAGGTCGAGACCTATCCCCTGGCATGGCTTCTGAGGACCGCCGAGGACGACGCTCCCTCCGGTACCGTCCTCGACGTCGCCTCGGGTTTCCTCTTCTGGGAGCCGCACGGGCTTCTCGGACGCCGGTTGTGGGTCGCGGCGGCGGCAGAATCGGTCGCGGTCGAGCGCGGCGGTGAGGTCTTGCCCTGGCCGGCCCGTGCCGAGCTCTCGGACGACGCCGCGGTCCACGTCCTTTCGCCGCCGCGCTGGAACGGTACCGGGCAGCGGGCCGGCGGTCTCCGCGACCGCCGGAGCTTCCGGCTCGACCGCGCCCGGCGCAGCGTCTCGCTCGTCTACGAGACGCCCGAGGTCTACGTCCTCGGCCGTTCCGCCTTGATGGAGCTCGTGGCCGACGACCGCGACGAAGCGCTCGCCGACGGCGAGCGCTCCCCTACCCTACGCCTCCATCTCGCCATGGGGGGCTGGCAGGTCTCCGACCGCAGCCTCTATTTCCGCCACGCTTCTCAGAGGGTGGCGCTGGAGGCTCTGGCCACGCTGGAGCTGCCCCGTTCCTTCGACGCGGATCCCCTCCGAGAGGAGGCGTCGTTCGTGGTGGCGACGCCCCGCGGCCAACGGCGGCTGCGCTTCGGCGAGGCCTTCTGGCTGGGGCGCGACCATCTGGCGGCGGTGCGCCTCGACGTCCTCCGTCCACCGCTCCTCTTGGCGGGCCTTGCCGTGCTGATGGCACTTCTCAAGGTCGCGGCGGCGCGATCGGCCGAGGTGAGCGCGCTTCACGTCCTGCTGATCGCACCGCTCGAGGTGTTGGTGTCGCTGCGGCTTCTGGCGGGCTACCGCGCCTGGGTCCTGCCGCCGTTCTCGATCGAGGCTTTTGAGCTCGCCTTGGTCGCCTGGGCGCTTCTGCCCTGGGTGCTGCTGGCCGCTTCGATCCCCGTCCCGCGCGGACGGCGTCTCGAGGTGCAGGCGGCGCTTCCGGCCTGGGGCGGCGCGCTTTTTGCCGTCGGCTGGTGCGCCGCTTTTGGCGGCGGCCTGCGCGGCGGGACGTTCCTCGCGGCGATCCTCGGCGCCGCGCTTCTGGGAGGTGCCCGGGCCCTGGGGGCCGGCGCCTGGCTCGCCCGGCTGTGGGAGAGGCTCCGGCGCGTCCGTGCGAGCGAGGCGAGGGTCCTCGCGGCGTGGACGGCGGCGGCTTTTGTCCCCTCCGTCCTACGTCTCCTGCTCCTTGTCCTCGGCTATCGCGAGAGCCTTCTCGTGGGAGGCCAGCGCTTCGCCTTGACGCTCGTCCACATCCCGCTGGGGCTCGTCCTCGCGGCGCTCTACCTCCTCTGGCTCCGCCGGCGCCTCGAAGAGCGCGGCGGCTTGGTGGCGACGGATCTCGTGCCGGGTCTGGCGATCGTCGCCGGGACCTGGGTCGTCCCGGCGCTGGTGGTGGGCGACCTGGGCCTGGCGCTCTTGAACGTCCCGGTCTTCCTCCTGGCCTGGAGCTCGTTCGCCTGGGGCGCCAGGCGCCAGGCCGAGGACGACGGGCTCGTCGAGGAGCGCTGGTGGGCGGACCGCCGCTTCTGGACGCATGCGGCACCGGCTGTCCTTCTGGCTTTCTATCTCGTCTTCGCCGCCTTTCCGCTCGGTGCGCGGGCGCTCTTGGCGGTGATCCCGGAAGAAACTGCGCTGGAGCTCGAATCGGAAAGGAGTTACCTGCGGCTCCTGGCCTTTGCGTACCCGGACTCGCTGGAGAAAGTGGCGCGACGCGGCAGCGAGGAGCTGGCGGTGATGTCGGCGGTGATGCGTTCGTATACGTCGGGTCCCTGGGGCGGACGAGGCTACTTCGGCTCGGAGGTGAGCCCGCACATCGCGGCGACAGCCCTGCGCGAGCACGCGCCGGCGGTCTTCGTGGCGGCCGAGTGGGGGCTTCTGGGGACTTTTGGGCTCGTCCTGTGCTTTCTCGTCGCGATCCAGGCAGGGTTCGCGGCGGCGCCCTGGCGCGGCAGGGAGCCGTGGCACGAGCCGTGGTACGAGGAGTTGGACGACGCGGCCTGGCTCGTCGGCGCGGCGGCGGCGATGGCCGCTTTGACCCTGGGCGTTGCGAGCCTCTACATGGTGCTCGCCAACTATCGATTGACGCTTTTTACGGGCAAGAACGTCTACCTGCTGGGGCTCGATTCGACGGCCGACGTCTTGGAGGTCTTTCTGCTGACCGTGGTGTTCGCTCTCGGGGGGGCCGTCCTGCGCGACGAGGGGGCGGAGGACTGAGGGCACCCGGACGGCGTCGGAGCCGCCGCTCGTCCTCGCGGCGCTCTACCTCCTGTGGCTCCGCCGGGACGGAGCCTGATCTAGTTGACAAAGTCAATTATTTCGCCGATCATGTCCACAGACGTTCACGGAGGACGGAAGATGGCACCTGGAGACGGGCTCAGAGCCGACACTGTATCCACCGGCGAAGTGGAGGCCGTACGCCGCTTCAACCGCTTCTACACGCAGCAGATCGGCATCTTGAGCGACGCTCTCCTGGGGAGCCCCCTGGCCCTTCCCGAAGCGCGGGTGCTCTTCGAAGTGGCCCAGCACGACGAGTCGAGCCCGGGCGACGTCGTGAATGTCCTGGGGATGGACCGCGGCTACCTGAGCCGGCTCTTGAAAAAACTGGAGGGCCAGGCGCTGCTGGAGCGGCGGCGCTCCGAGACCGACGGCCGCCGTCAGCTCGTGACCTTGACGGCGGCGGGCCGCGGGCTCTACGAGGAGATGACGGCGCGCTCGAACCGCCAGGTGGCCTCGATGTTGGGCGAGCTCTCGACGGCCGACCGCCGCCGGCTGCTCGACGCCCTGCGGACGGTCGAGGGCCTCCTCTCACCCGCCGAGCTTCTGGAAGCCCCGTGCGTCCTCCGCGGCCCGGGGCCCGGGGACGCCGGGCACCTGATCGAGCGTCACGGCGTGATCTACGCCCGGGAGCAGGGCTTCGACGAGCGCTTCGAAGGGGTCGTGGCGGAGATCATGGGCGCCTACCTGCGCGATCACGATCCGCAGCGCGAGCGGTTCTGGATCGCCGAGATCGCGGGCCGGCCGGTGGGCACGGTGATGCTCGTTGCGGAGACGGAAAAAGTGGCACGCCTGAGGGTCTTGCTGGTCGAGCGGGAGGCCCGCGGCCGCGCCGTCGGCAAGCTCCTGGTCGAAGAGTGCGTCGGCTTCGCGCGCAGCAAGGGCTACGAGCGCATCCGCCTGTCGACGGTCAGCCGGCTCCGCGCCGCCCGTCACCTCTATGAGCGGACGGGCTTTCGCCTCGTCCGCGAGGAGCGGGCGCAGCGCTGGAGCCAGGATGTCGTCGACGAGGAGTGGGAGCTCGACCTGCGCCTCCCCTAGCTAGCGAGCTGTGGTAAGCTCGACCTCGCCCGGGGCAGTCACCCATGGAAGACCCAGATGGACATCCTGATCATCGATTCCAAGATCGCTCCTGCGCGGTTGCGGAGCCTCGTCGGCCAATACTTCGAGGACATGGTCAAGTACGTCGTCGACGTACGACGTCGAGTCATCGCCATCGGTGGTGAGTTGCACGCTGACGCGGAGCAACAGCTCCTGCAAGATGGAAGCCAGCAGGAAGACCTGTGGGGAGCAAACTACCATCCCGGCCAGGGCCCGGAGGTTTGCATAGAGTTTACGGCGCTCATCAACATCCGCCCGGCTCAGGGGAATCGGAGCATGGAAGTGGCGGATCCCGCAGTGCGCGAAACGGTGCGCGAGATCACTTTTGAGCTTGTCGGCGGCGGCGAGGGAATCTAGGTATGCCCCAACATGCGTCATTGACAGCAGAGCGTTGGTCGACCTTTTCCCTGGATCAGCAGGTCCTGATGATCGGCAATGAGATGAACCGGGCTCGTAAGCTGATGGATGTCGAGAATCGGGAACGACTCAGCAATTGCTACGAACGGGTACTTCGGCTTGTCGACCTGACGATCGCCGTTCAGCTCCATCGACGCAACTTGGTTCGCGAGCTGCTCCGCTGGCGCGACGTGATCGCCGAGCTCTATATCGTGCCAATGTCGAACCCAAAAGAGCATGCCGCCGCGTTCCGTTGCCTTCTCCTCTTGACGCCGGCAGCATCTCAGCAGATCCCGTACCTTCTCTGATCAGACACCTCCGCTCAGGGCTTTTCGTTTTGTGGCCGCTGATGTTAGGCTCGCCGCCATGCCATACCGACACCTAGGATCCTCCGGTCTCGAGGTCTCCGCCGCCGACGTTTCGCTAGGCCGGGCTTTTCTACGAATCGAACTGCATGAGCTCGATCGGCGCCCCGTCGTCGACGATCATCGCGACACGTAGGCCGTCGGACGGTGAGCCTACCTCGCCCAGAAGCTCTTTGCCCTCGATCGCCGCCTCAAGGTCCGGGACCTCGAACGCAACGTGTGGAACCGTACGTACGAGCTCGGAGACCGGGCTGCCGTCTTCGAAGCGCATCCACTCGATGCCGTACGGGCTGTCTTCGAAGCCCGAGACGTACATCTTGTAGGCTTCGAAGTACCGCTCGCCAGGTCTGGGCTCCTCGGTCGGGATCCCGAGATGGTGAAATCGCCAGCCGGCCTCGGCAACGGCCCAAGGCGGCTCATGGTCACGTCTCTTCATCATTGTGCTCACCTCTGTCCCGGCCGGATCGTGTACCCTTCGACCCATGCCTCAAGATTCTTCCTCCCGACGATACCACCGTCTCCTCCCCGGCCTCGCCGCCATGGTCCTCCTGGCTACGGGCGGCTACGCCTTCCTCCGGCCGACGGGTCTGCCGCCGAACCTCGCCCCTCCCCCCGGAAGCTACGACGTCCGCATCCTGCGCGACACCTGGGGCGTGCCCCACGTCTTCGGCCGCACCGACGCCGACGTCGCCTACGGCCTCGCCTGGGCCCACGCCGAGGACGACTTCCCAACCCTCCAGGGCGCGCTCCTCGCCGCCCGCGGCAAGCTCGCTGCCGCCTTTGGCAAGGACGCCGCCCCGTCTCCGGACGGACGATCTGACCCGGGCACCCACGCTCGCTCCGCATACAAGAACCGAGACCCGCAACCGCGACAACCCCGTCTGCTCCTCCCCCGAGCCCGAGCATAACTGACCCCCGGCAACGCGAAGCTTCGCCGCGCCGAGGAGATCGCCGCTTTGAATGGGACGACATGAGGGCACAGAATAGTTTCTAGGACGCGTCGATC
>CBDUYN010000054.1:0-53582 GCA_965371445.1 uncultured bacterium
GGCGTGCCCGATGCCGCCGATTCCCGGCCATTGCACGCTTACCGAAAGGACACGCTGCTCCACTGCCTTCATCAACGACCACCGGACCCGGTCGAGCCGCGGGGCCCCCGCCTTGTCGTCACCGAGTCGTATCAGGACCTTGCCCTCAACCCAATGAAAGACTCTACGCAGCCGGCTCCAATCCTCGACGTCCAGGAGCCGGCCCCGGAGCTCGGCAAGGTGCCGGAGGGCCTGCTCGTCGACCGCGGCGTCGCCACCCCGTAGGAAGCAACCGATGAGACCGACGGAGTCACGGAAGAAGAGCTCCGGCATCTCCGGCCTCAGGTTCCTCAACGCCGTGCCCTCGGCGTCCATGGCGAAAGCGTTGTCGCCGCGGAAGAAACGAGCCATCCCCCGCAGGTTCCAGAGGCGTCCGGACGCGGCGTCCGGCGGGAGGCCCGGAAACGGTGGCGGCGCCAAGAGGAGATCTCTCTCGCTCCTGGGCAGCTGCTCGAACGCGTCGGTGATCCGGCAGAGGTCGGCCTCGTAGTCCACCCGGCGGTGCAGGTAGTCGGCCAGACAACTCGCGCAGCAATCCGCCGCTTCCGCCTCGTAGAACTGCAACAGGACCGCCAACCACTCCCGCTTGCCGAGAACGTTGGCCGCGTTGATCTCGACGCCACGGCTCCGGTTGACCAGGTGCCGGTTGCCCGTCCGCCGGGCGAGCTCCACCGCGGCGGAGGAGAACTCGAGCGCGCGGTCAGGCTCCTCGTAGGCCGCGGCGTCGCAGAGGTCGAAAAAGCGCAGACAGAACTCCGGCCCCCAACAGCACGGATCGTCGATGACGCTCCGCGGATCCTTCCGCGCCCGGTTGAGACGGTACGCCATCTGCCGCGGCGTGAGCGTGGAGGAGGACTTGGGAAGCATGGCAGAGGCCCTTTCACCAGGTGATTACGGAGAATGTCCTTGCAACATGTTGCACTGCTCGAGCCAGGCCAGTCAAGGGTTTGCGGCCCTGCCGGACGGGAAAGTTAGCGGAAAAGCGTGTTCGTTCCCCACTTTCCGGCGACGCGGGTTACCTTGAAATGGAACCCGGGGCGAGGCCAAAACGGCGAGCCCCAAACCACGAAAGGAGTTTTGAAGATGTTGCAGAGAAAGACCTTGAACCAGGACGCGGACTTGAAGTCGCTCTCGTCGTCGCTTCAGCAGTACACGCCGAAGGCCGTCGAGGGGACTCTGGTGCTCTTGCGTCCCTTCCTGCCGGAGGGCGTGTCGATGCCGGACCTCGCGTTGTTCCTCCAGCTCATGCTGAGCATGCTCATCGACTCGGGCACCAAGATGATCGACGCCAACTGGCAACGGCTCGAGATGGACTTGGAGGACTCGAACCTGCGCGACGACCGCGACGGAGCGGTGGGCGGGCTGCGGCCGAAGGTGTTCCGCATCCGCGACCTCTTCCGCGGTGCCCTGGGTCCGAAGGGACCTCGTCTGCTCGCCCTCGAAGACGGCGTCGAGGAGCTGCCCACGTTCCTGCTGCACCAGGTGACCTACATCGACACCCGGTTGCGGGAGCCGAAGCTGCTCGACGGCCTGACCCTCTTTTCCCCCCTCGATCCGGTGTCGCTCGCCGGCCAGCTGGAACCCGAGCTGACGGAGCTGCGCACCTCGGTCAAGGGCCTCAAGGGCGAGCGATCCACAGAAGCGGCGATGCTCGACTTGCGCGGGGTCCAGGAGGAGAACCGGCACCGCTACGTCAAAGGGGCGAAGATCGTCGAGGGGATCTTCCGTTTCGCCGGCATGGACGAGGAGGCTGACCGCATCCGGATCGCCCGGCGCAGGAGCCAGACGGCCCTGCCGGACGAAACCAACCCTCCCGACGACGTGCCCCCTGACGTCCTGCCGGTCGACATCGTGCCCCTTGATGTCGTGCCCCTCGACGTCGTGCCCCCCGACGCTCAGGAACCCGAGGAGGACTGACCGCTTCCTCCGGTCCCCACCGTAGAACCCTGCCCCCTCTCCCTCGCGGGAGAGGGGGCTTTTTGTAGAGGGTACGGGACGGGGCATGTCATTCGCTCCCGAGTCCGTAGAGCCTGGCGAAGAAACTCTTCGGGGAGACGTCGAGAACTTGGAGGATCCCGAGCAGTTCGTGCATCAGGAATTCGCTCCCTGGCTCTTGAAGAACATCGCGCAGCTCCGTCTCGCTCATGCCGGCACGCCGGGCGACGGCTCGATGGCTGAAGTCTGATTCATCTACGTAGTCTCGAAGGAGCGCCCCGGTCCGCTCCATCTCCTGACGTCGCCTTTGCCCGGTCTTGCGGGCGGAGTCGGCTGCGTTGGTCGGGGCCGGCCGCTCGCGCGGCGTGGCCCAGGTTCTGCCATTTCCGGACATGAGAGACCTCCTGGCGGCCATCTTCGCAACTCCGCCAGGCCTCGCTCGGGGGATCTTCGGCAAAAAGGCGGGCAGATCTCCTGTGTCGTTTCAGGAAAATCCCCGGTCGACGGGTGTTTTTTTCTGAACAGTCTGCCCCTCCGGCGGCGATCGGCGCCCGACCCTTCCCGAGATCGTCTTCGCTCGGAGAGTGCTACAATCCGCCGCCCGGGCTCAGGAGAGGCCGGCCAACGTCCCCCGAGAAACTCCGAGAGGCTCCCGCCCGTCATGAAGTTCCAGGTCCAGTCCGAGATCGGCCGCCTGCGCCGGGTCCTGATCCACCGTCCGGGTGACGAGATCGACTGGATGGCGCCCGTCATGATGGAGCGCCTGCTCTTTGACGACATCCTGGACGGCCGGCTCGCCCGGCGCGAGCACGACGCCTTTCGCCAGGTGCTCGTCGCCGCAGGCGTCGAGGTGCTCGACCCGGCGGAGCTGCTCGTCGAGAGCCTCAAAGACGAGGCCGTCCGCCAGCGGCTCCTGGAGCGGTTGGAGGGCAAGTACGGCGTCGAGAAGGGGGTGGTCTCGGAGCTCGGCGAGATGGCACCGCCGGCTCTCGCCGCGACGCTTCTCGCGGGGCTGCGCGCCGCCGACCCGCATCCCGTCGAGCGTTCCTCGAGCTTCTACCGCCTCGAGCCGGTCCCCAACTACTTCTTTCAGCGCGACCCGCAGGTCGTCCTGGGCGAGAGGGTCCTGATCTCGTCGATGGCGACGGCGGCGCGCGAGCGCGAGCCGCTTCTGGCCCAGACGATCTTCGAGAGCCATCCGGCGCTCCAGGGCTGGGAGGACCTCTTCCACCTCGACGGGCCCGGCGACGAGCCGATTCGCCGTCCCCACATCGAAGGCGGCGACGTCCTGGTGCCGAGCCCCGAGGTCCTCCTCGTGGGGGTGAGCGAGCGCACGGACCGCTGGGGCGTCGAGGCCCTGGCCCGGTACCTGCGCCGGCAGGAGACCTCGTTCAAATACATCGTCGTCGTCGAGATCCCGCGCCGGCGCTCCTACATGCACCTCGACACGGTCTTCACCTTCGTCGACCGCCACCACGCCCTCGCCTTCCTGCCGGCCGTCGCGCCGGGCGGTCCCGACGTGGGGCACGTGAGCCTGGTCGAGATCGAAGCGCCGAAGCTCGCCTACACGGTCTGCGACGACTTGCCCCAGACCTTAAAGGAGCTCGGCCTCGAAGTGGAGCTCATCCCCTGCGGCGGACGCGAAAGCCTGATCGGCCAGCAGCGCGAGCAGTGGACCGACGGCGCCAACGCCTTTGCCATCGCCCCGGGGGTCGTCGTCCTCTACCGGCGCAACCGCGCGACGATCGAGGAGCTCGGGCGCCGCGGCTTCCGGATCGTCCGCGAGGAGGAGGTGCTCGCCGGGGAGACCGAGGTCCTGGGTCACGGACCGACTGTCGTCAGCCTCCTCGGTCACGAGCTCTCCCGGGCCCGCGGCGGGCCGCGTTGTATGACGATGCCTTTGCTGCGCGACCCCCTCGACCCATGACGTGTGACGAGAATCGGCCTACGCTCGAATTTCCCTGCTATCATCCCGATCCGGACTGGTAGGTTTGCGTCCATGCTCAGACTGCGCTTCATCATGGACGGAGAGGAGCGGACCGTCCCCCTCTCCGGCCCCGAGATCCGTCTCGGCCGTAGCGGCGACAACGAGGTCGTGCTGCCCGACTACTCGGTGTCGCGGCGTCATGCGGTGCTGCGTCCCGACAGCGGCGGGGTGTGGCACGTCCACGACATGAAGTCGACCAACGGCGTGCAATTAAACGGCGCCGACGTCCAGCGGGCGCCGATTCGTTTCGGCGATCTCTTGAAGGTCGGCGTTTTCGAGCTGCGCGTCGAGGACGAGGAGGGCTCGGCGACGAGCGTCCTGGAAGACGAGGCGAGCCCGGGCGGGGCCTTTGCCCCTCCCGGTCCGGCCTTGGCGGCGACCACGCCGCTGCCGGACGAGTCGATCTTGGCGAAGCTCAAGCCGCTCCCCGGCGGCGCGGCCGCCGCCCAGACCCAGCAGTCGGTGATCTCGAATGCCACTATCGTCCGCTCTCTGAAGGAGTTCACCGCCGACTACGGCCTCGATCCCCAGGCCGCCCCGGCGGGGCGCGAGCCCTCCGACGCCCGGCTCGACAAGCGCAAGGCCCTCGACGAGGCCTACGGTACCCACCTCTTCGGCTTCCTCACCCGCCTGGCGCGGCTTTTGATCACCGCCGACTCGATCGACGTCGTCAACGAGCGGGTGCTGGAGATCGCCTTCGACGCCCTGCCCGTCGACCGCGGCTTCATCCTGCTGCTCGACGAGGCGAGCGGCGAGCTGGTCTGCGAGGTGGTGCGGATCAAGGACCGCGTCGAGTTCCGACCGCGCAGCGAGGTGCCGATCTCGCGCACCATGCTCGAATCGGTGATGAACGAGCGGGTGGCGCTCCTGACCTACGACGCGCTCTCCGACCAACGCCTCGCCGGCACGGAGTCCGTCCGCATCCACCAGATCCGCGCCGCCATGTGCGCGCCCCTGTGGTCGGGGGATAACATCATCGGCGTCATGCAGCTCGACACGCCGCACCACGCCGGTAGCTTCACGGAGCCCGACGTCGACCTCCTGACCACCCTGGCCAACTACTGTGCGGTGGCGATCGAGCGCATCCGCAACGCCCAGAAAGTCGACTTCGAGCGCCAGGTCCGGAGCCGCCTCGAGCGCTACCACTCGCCGGTCGTCATCGAGGAGGTCATGCAGGAGGCCGACGAGGGCGAGGAGGACCGGCGCCGCTTGAAACGAGCGGAAGCGACCGTGCTCTTTGCCGACATCGTCGGTTTCACCGCCTACTCCGAAAACGCCGAGCCCGAGGAGGTGGCCGAGCTCATGGAAGGCTACTTCACCTACGCCGTGGAGGAGATCTTCAGCGCCGGCGGCACCCTCGACAAGTTCATCGGCGACTGCGTGATGGCCTTTTTCGGCGCTCCCGTGGCGCAGGAGGACCACGCGGTGCGGGCGGTCGAGGCCGCGGTGCGCATCTCCGACGCCCTCGACGAGTGGAACGCCGAGCGCGCCGAGCACGGCCTAGCTGCGATCCAGACCCGCGTCGGCATCAACAGCGGCCCGGTGGTGGTCGGCGACATCGGCTCGAAACGCCGCGTCGACTACACGGTGCTCGGCAACACGGTCAACGTCGCCTCCCGCCTCGAGGAAAAGGTCGCCAAGCCCGGCGACATCGTGATCGGCGAGAGCACCCACCGCTTGATCGGCGACAAGTTCCTCACCGAGGCCCTGCCCCCCCTCCGGCTCAAAGGGCTCAGGCAGGTGACCACCGCCTACCGCGTCTTGCGCAAGCAGGCGTCCCAGCCGTGAGCTCTCCGCCCCGCTTCACCCTCGTCACCGGCAACCGCAACAAGCTCCTCGAGGCCGAGCGGATCCTCGGCTTCCAGGTAGACGCGTTCGAGCTGGAGCTGCCGGAGATCCAGTCGCTCGACCTCCACGAGGTGCTCCGCGGCAAGGGCGAGGAAGCCTGGCGGCGGCTCGGCCGCGCCATCGTCGTCGAGGAGACGGGCCTCTACCTCCCCGCCTTCGGCGGTTTCCCGGGACCGCTGGTCAAGTGGATGCTCGAGGCCGTCGGACCCGAGGGGATTGCGCGTTCGGTCCATGCGCTGGGCGATCCCCGCGCCACCGCCCGCTGCGCGCTCCTCTACCGCGACACGGAAAGGGAGCTCATCGCCGACGGCAAGGCCTCGGGGCACCTGGTCCTCGAGGCGCGCGGCAGCGAGGGCTTCGGCTGGGACCCGGTCTTCGTCCCGGAAGAGCACGAGGTGACCTACGCCGAGCTGCCGCCGGAAAGGAAGGACGAGATCGGTCACCGCGGCCGTGCCTGGCGCCGCCTCCAGGACCTGCTGGCCGGCCAGTCCTTTCGGCTTGCCCCGCACCGCGCCAGGGCATAGGCTTTCGGGAGCCAGTCCAACCACGTGCAAGGAGACGATTCGATGGAGCTTCCAGAAGGAACCGTGGCGCTCGTCACCGGCGGCGGCAGCGGCATTGGCAGAGGGATCGCGGAGGCCTTTGCGGAGGCCGGAGCGGCGGTGGCTTTGACGGGGCGGCGGGGCGACGTCATCGCGGCGGCGGCGGCGGAGATCCGAACGAACGGCGGCCGGGCGTTGGCCGTCCAGGGCGACGTGGGGCGCGAGGACGACGCCCGGCGCATGGTCGAGGTGACGGTGCGCGAGCTTGGAACGCTTCACGTCCTGGTCAACAACGCCGGGATCGCGCGCGGCGGACCGATCGGCGAGATGTCCTCCGCGGACGTCGACGCCTTGATCGACGTCGACCTCAAAGGGCCGATTTGGATGGTACGCGCGGCCCTTGAGCCCCTGCGCTCCCACAAGGAGGGGGGGAGGGCGGCCGTCGTCAACGTCTCCTCTTCGGTCACCCACTCGGCGGCGCCCAACTTCGCGGTCTACTCGGCGGCCAAGGCCGGCCTCGACATGTTGACCCGCTGTCTTGCCCGGGACCTCGCGGCCGACGGCATCCGGGTCAACGCGATTTGCCCCGGCGTGGTGGAGACGCCAATTTTCGAGACCATGATGCCGAAGCCGGCGGTGGGCCGGGCGCTCCGGCAATTCAGCCGCCAGACGCCGCTCGGCCGGGTGGGCCAGCCGTCGGACATCGCGCGTCTGGCGCTTTTCCTCGCCAGCCGCGAGAGCGCCTGGATGACCGGTGCCGTCGTGCCGCTCGACGGCGGGCTGAGCCTGGTGGGATAGAAGGAGGATTTCCCCACGGAGGCGTCGTGTGGCATAGAATCGAAAGCTGCGAATCAGCCGCAGAGGAGAACCGACGGTGACGGACATCACGGATCCCGCCAAACCAGCCGCTCCGAGGGCTCCCCAGAGCGAGACTCCCGGGCAGCAATCCCGCCTGTCCAAAGAGGAGCGCCGGGCCCTTCTGGCCCGTATCGAGCGGGAAGCGATCCGCGGCCGTGCGGAGACCCACGAGAAGATCCTGCAGCGGGCCGAGCAGGCCCTCCAGGACGGCAACCGCGAGCAGGCGAAGCGCCTCGCGGACCACCTGGACAAGACCAACCCCAACCTCCAGGGGCTCGCGGAGCTGCGTCAGAAGCTTCAGAGTGCAGAAAAGGTCGACAAGCAACGCGCCAACGTCAAGAAGGCCGAGGAGATGCTCTTGCGCTACGTCCAGGAGCGCCGCAAGCAGGCGGCGGAGCTCGCCCTGGAGGCCCTGAGCGAGGTCGCGCCGGAGCACCCGCGCCTCGACGAGCTCAAGATCTGGGTCCAGGACCTCGACGAGGAAGCGGCCTATCTGCACCGCCTCGACGCCGAGCTCGAGAACGGCCGTACGGCCCTCCAGACCGGCGACCTTGAAGCGGCCCGCCGGCATCTCAAGTCCCTGCAGGAGCTCGACCCCCACGCCACCGCCACGGCGCTCATGGCGAGCGACCTCGACCGCGCCCAGCGCGGCCAGGCGGCGAGCGCCGACATCGAGTCGATCAAGAAGCGCTTTGACGGCCTGCTGCGGGACCTGCGGATCGAGGAAGCGGAAGCCGAGCTCGAGCGCCTGGCGGCCCACGAGCTCCCCAAGATCACTTTTGACCAGCTGCGCCTGCGCCTCGACCAGGCACGCGCCGGCCGGCGCGACCAGCAGGAGCTGGGAGCCTTCGAGGCGGGCCTTGCCGAGCACCTCGCGGCAGGACGCTGGCACGACGCGCGCGACGTTGCTCAACGCCTCGGACAGCGATTCAAGGGCCACCCGCGGGCGGCCGCCATGTTCCACGAGGTCAACCAGCTGGAAGCCGAAGAACGGCGCCAGGAGTCGATCCGCCAGGGGAGAGAAACCCTGGAGCGGTTCATCGTCCAGGGCCTTCGCCAGGACGCGGAGCTCGCCCTGAAGCTCCTCCAGGGCAAGATCGATCCCGAACAGCTGGCCCGCTACGAAGAGCGTATACGGACTCTTTGAGCGGCCGGTTCAGCGTCCGGCTGCGGCGAGGGCCGCCCGCCACTGCTCGACGCGAATGGGCTTCGAGAGTTTCTCGTCGGGACCGCCGAGCCCGGATGTCCTGCCGCCTACCCCTCTCGGAGACGGCAGGACACCCGGCCGCTAGGCTCGCTCAAGAGGAAGGACCCAGGAGGTGCTCGGGATCATCCGAAGCGCCGATTCCACCCGCTCGTATTCCTGCTGAAGGTCGCCCAGGCGCGTACAACACCGGACGAGAACACCCTTCTCAGCGAGCTTCTCCACCTCGCTGAGGAATTCCGATTGGCGGAAGGCTCCGAACGTTGCGAACGTACCCTTCCTCGAAGGAGCCACGCCGTCGTCGAAACCGGTCCCCGGACCGGCCTCGTAGAGTCTTTCGTGGCAGGTCGCAGGAACGGCCTGCGCGTTCTCGAAAGCTCGTTGGACGACGGGGTGCATGGATTCCGATAGCTCCTTGACGGTTGCGAACGTCTCCTGACGGGAGAAGAGTAGTGGGCCGACATTACAGACGAGATTACGCTCCCCGGATTCGTGGCCCGACTTTGCGGGCGGCGGACGCATCGGAAGGCGGTATGTTCGCCGGCCGCCCGGCTCAGGGCGACGGCACCCAGCCGGTGTGGATCGGCGCCGTCTCGAAGGGCTTTCCCAGCTCCTTGCGCAGCCGCTCGAGAGGGGGCTTCAAGTCCTGGCCACCGTGCTTGCTCGGGTGCAGGATAATGTGGTCCAGGTCGTCCTCGCGGCCGAGCAGGGGCTCGAAGAGGGAGAGGTTCGAAGGGCTCAGCTTCGTGGGACCGTCGCCGTCGGCAAAGAACTTGCGCCACAGGGTGTCGACCACCAGGCGGTCGTGCTCGCGCAGCTCCTCGCGCAGGTTGATCTGCGAGAGGAGACGCGCGAAGCTGACGAGGTCGCTCCACAGCTGGGCGCCGGCGGACGGGCTGTGGTCGCCTTCGGCGGCGAGCCAGGCCTGGATGCGCTTCTGGAGGCGCCGGATCGGGAGCCGGTCGTCGATGCGCAGGAAGGGGTAGATCTCGAGGTTGCGCAGGACGGCGATCCGGTTGGCGGCTCTCTTCAGGCGCTCGGTGAGCGCCTCGGGATCCTCCGGCCACCTGTCGAGGTCGGCGCCGGCGCCGGAGTTCAGAACGGCACGGCGGAACTGGCTGTAGATTCGGCGCACCTCCAGGGAGTCGTCGAGGTCCTGCCACTGGCGAAACTCAAACGGCAGGCCCTCGCACTCGCGCATCGCCGACTCCAGGGCGATGAGCGCTCGGCCCGAGCGCCGGAGCGCCGTGTCGGCGTGCGAGGCCACTTTCCAGATCTGCTTCGCCCGGGCTGCGTTGTCGAGCGCCGCCAAGATGTCGAGCAGCTGGCCGCGCGACACGAAGGCGAGCCCTGAGACCTCCTCGACCGCCAGCCGGCTGGAGATCTGCGCCCCGATCTCCTTCAGGAAGGCCTGGTCGTCGGAGGCGTCGATGTCCTCCTCCGTTTCGCCGGCGGCCGCTTCCGCCTCGTAGCACTCCATGGCGTCGCGCATCAAATCGGCCGCCCGGCGGGTCAGCGTTCGGACCCGGCGGACGAGATCGTCCTCGATCGAAAAGTACCCGGTGTCTTCCGGGATCGAGAAGTCGACCTCGCGGAGCTCGTCCAAGAGGTCGCTGACTTGCTGCATCAAGCTCTGCTTCGGCATGGATCGCTACAGCTTCTCTCTTGGACCGCTTCTGAGGAGCCTTGGCCGGGACGAGCGGGCCGGCGGCGCTCAAGCCGTCGGCCGCGCCGCCTCTCGCTCGGCGGCCCAAGCCGGGCTGGCGTAGAGCTTCGGGGCCACGTCCACCAGCCGGGGAAGCATAGTGAAGACGGCGCTTTGACTCCAGTCCTCACCGCCGCGGGTGCGAAAACCCCGCCGGTTCAGCTCCGCGGCGACCTCGCAGAGCGTGTTGCGGTCGTCGATCACCATGCCCAGGATGAGCCGCAGGGCGGCCTCCTCCTGCGAGCTCTCGACGAGCTCGTAGCCGCCGTCGGGCGTCTCGAGCCCATAGGGTGCCGCGCGCCAGGAGACCGCGACGTCGTCCGGCGCCGCCTCGCTCTCCCGCTGCCATTCGACGGCCACGAGCTTCCAACCTTGCTCGGCCCTCCGGCGAACCTCTTCTGCGGTGGGAAGCTCCGCGACCGCTTCTTTAAAACGCTCCGTTCTGGCCATGACGTCTTTTCCTCCTTGCCTGGGCTCCCTGAAGCCATTCTAACCCGCCGCACGCCCCGATGCGAAGGGGACGCCGGGAGAGGCCGGGAAATCTGGGGGCCGTCAAGGAGATCCGCGAAAGGCGGCGGTGTCCGCGACGGCGCAGGAGGACGGCGCCGGGCGGTCGTAGACGCGCTTCTCGCCGGTCGCCGTGTCGGTGACGGTGAAGCTCAAGGCGTGCGGCTCGAAGCCGGTCGAAAAGAACCAGAAGCTGCCGTTCGAGCCGCGTCCGTCGAGGACCTTGAGAAAGGCGTCGGGACGACCCGCCTCGCGGAAGGAGTAGAAGCCGGTGTCGCCGAAAAGGGCGGCGGCTCGTCCCGCGACGCTCCCGGCCTCCTCGTCGCCCCGGCTCACCTCGACCGTGAAGCGGCCGCCCAGGCAGAGGGTCTCGCCGTCGCTGGCGCAGCTGCCGGCGGCTCTTGCCCTCCTCCCCGGGACCGGGGCTTCGTCCCCGAGCTCCACGGTCCAGGCCGACGCCTCCACCGGCGCGCTGCGCTCCAGGAGCTCGCGGAGGCTGCGCCGCGGCGCCGCGACTTCCACCGCCGGGAAGAACTGGGTCACCGGCGGGTCGCAAAGCTCGCCCGCCGCGTGGTCGTAGACGCGAGTCTCACCGCCTACAAGGTCGCTCACCGAGATCCGGTAGGCGAGGCTCGAAAGGCCGCGGTGGGTCACCACGTAGCCGCCCCCCGGCGCCGCCGCCTCGTCGAGGCGGACCATGAGCTCGGCGTTCGACGCTCCGAAGAAGTGGAAAAAGCCCGCGTCGTCCGTCGACGCCACCGCGGTGGCCCGCTTCGCAGCGGCTCCGGGACCGGTCTCGTAGGTGACCTCGACGCGAAAGCGTCCGTCGCCCAGACAGAGCCGGCCGGCCGACGAGGCGCAGGGAGCGTCTCGCCGGAAGGTGGTCGAGACCGCCTCGTTCGAGGCGTCGGAGATGCCGGAAGCGCTTCGTGTCCGTATCCGAAAGCCGTAACGAATGCCGGCCGAGAGTCCCACCACGTCGACCGAGCGGCTCTGCGCCGGCAAGGAGACCGGGATGAAGACGAAACCGCCGAACCCCCTCACTTCGAGCACGAAGTCGGTGCCGGGCTCGCCCTGGGCGTGCCAGTTGAGGCGCACCCGGTCCGTGGCGAGCGCCGCGCTCCACAGGAAGTACGGCGGCGTCGGGCGCTGGTCTTCCGGCACCTCGACCACCGCAAGCTCCGAGTAGCCCGAGCGGCCGGCGGCGTTTTGCGCCTGCACGCGGTAGGTGTAGGTGGTGCTGGGCTCGACCTCGTCGAGCCAGGAGGTGGCGTCGGCGTTGGCGGTGGCGACGAGCTGGAAGTTCAGCTCGCCGCGCCGGCGCCGCTCGATGCGAAAGTT
Source organism: uncultured bacterium (assembly GCA_965371445.1). Classification (GTDB taxonomy): domain Bacteria; phylum Acidobacteriota; class Thermoanaerobaculia; order Multivoradales; family J023; genus DASWIG01. The sequence continues at coordinate 11,967 of CBDUYN010000054.1, forward strand.
GCTCTCGTTGTCCGCCTGGTCCTGCCAGCTCAACACCACATGGTTGAAATCGACGGGCTCGACCCGCAGGAGCGCCGGTGCGGCCGGACGTCCGAGCTCGGCGATCGAAACCGCCGGATTCCCGTAGCGGAAATAGATCTCCGCCAGGTCGGCGGCGTCGAGGGCGGGACCGCGGCCGTCGTCGTGCAGGGGGGGACGCATCAGAGCGTCGGGACGCGTCGAATGGCCAAGCCCCAGGGTGTGGCCGGCCTCGTGGGCAAAGAGCTCCTCCGCCACCGCGGAAGGATCCGGAAGCGATTGGAAGAAGCGGTAGGCTCCGTCCTGGGTGATGACGTCGGCCTCGAGGATCGGATGAAACGGCCGTCCGTCGTAAAACCGCTGCCCGGTGCAGTCGAACCACGGACCGGCGAGGGCGAGGACGCCGCTCGTCTCGAAGCTGCCGCCGATCTCGTCGTTGGGGTCTTCGAAGAGGATCGTGTTGCGCCCGTCCGAATCCGTCAGCCCGACGTCGGCCGCCGTCTGCCCGGCGAAGATGTAGGTGATCCTCGAGAGGGGATCGCGGCCCCAGACCTTGAAGGCTTCCACGATCTCGCCCAGGCCGCCGTCCGCAAGGCCTCGCTGGCCGGAGAGGTGGGTCCGCCAGAGGACCCCCTGGGCGCTGTCGAAGTCGAACCAGCGCAGCGGCGAGATCGAGCAACCCGGGAGGCTCTCGGGGTTCGAACGGCTGGGGAGGAACCTCTGCGCTTGCTCACCGTCCAGGAAGTAGTCCGGATCGCGCTTGCGGCCGGCCGCGCCGTCGGTGAGCCAGTGCCGAAAACGCTCCAGGTCCCGCACCCCGTCCGCCGGCGCCGCGCGGTTGGGGAACTTCCACTCCCGTGCGTCCACGAGGTCGCGCCAGGCGACCCGGCGGCTCCCGTGCTCGCCGACGTGAAAAGCGCCGAGCAGGAATTGATGGACGGCGAAGGTGCCGTCGCGGCGCGGCGTGAGGAAAAGCAGCGCCTCCTCGCCGGCGGCGAAGCGCGGCGCGCCGTACAGCCGCAGGCCCACACCGTCGCCGCGCACTCCCCCCGGCACCCGCACGATCAGGGCGGAAGCCGCCAGGTCGCCCTTGATCAGCCGCTCGGCCTCGACCAGGTAGTCGGTCGCCGGCAACCCCTCGACCGGAGCCGGCTCGACGGCGAGGATCCGCCCCTCGATGACCAGCGGCGAGCCGGCGAGCAGCTCGGCGTCGCTGATCGCCACGAAGCTCGTGGCCATGAGCGGCGACGCCGCGACCGCTGCCGCCACCGCCAGGGCGGCGAGGAGGCCTCTCGTCGGTCTTCCTGGGTTTGTGCCCTTCATCTCCGTCGTCTCCGTGCACCCTCGACCCGGTCTCGTCCCCGGATTTCACGGATGCCCAGAGAGCATAGCATATTCTCGCACAATGTCCACCCCTTCTTCAAGCCGGCCGGATCCGGCGGGGCGGCCGCGGAGCCGGCTGAAGACCTGCAAGACATGGAAGCCCTCGAGGCCTCGAGGGCTTCCGGAGAAAGCCCCTCTTGCGGTCGAAAAAAGTGGCGCCTGAGAGTTGACCGGATCCCAGGGATCGTGTATGCTGGCGCTTGAGATGACCAACACACTAACAGGAGGCAAGGATGACGTCTCCACCGGGCCCATCAAGCCCTCAAGGCTCCGGCCTTGAGGGGTGCGACAACGAGGCATGAGTGGCATCCCGAAAGCCACCGACCTCATCGGAACGAGCGAATTTCGCTCACCTGAGGACTTGAGCCCTAAAGGTTCCTAGGGATGCCACCGGCCGACCTCCGTATGACTCTACCGTTTGAACCGCAACGGAGAGTCATGTTTTCTTTGCCCAATAAATAGACTCACAGCTTTGTTTCAGGTCTCGTTTTCCAGCTCCGTGGAAAAGGTGTATCGGACCCGGTTTGAAGAGAAGCATGAGCGTCACCGAGCCCGAGAGCGAAATACCACAAAACCCGCTCCACGAACGTTATGCATCGCGGGAGATGGCCCGCATCTTTACCGCGGCGAAGCGTTTCGCCTGCTGGCGCCGGTTGTGGGTCGCCCTCGCCGAAGCGCAAAAGGAGCTGGGGCTCAAGATCACCGACGCCCAGATCGCGGCCTTGAAGGAGGCCGAATCCAAGATCGACCTCGGCCGGGTGGAGGAGCTTGAGAAAGAGACCCGCCACGACGTAGTCGCCCATCTGCGGCACTACGCGGAGCTCGCGGGCGAGGCCGGCGGCATCCTCCACCTGGGGGCGACGAGCGCTTTCGTCACCGACAACACCGACGTCCTACTGGCGCGAGACGCCCTCGGCGTCCTGCGCCGGCGCCTGGCGACGGCGATCCGCGGCCTCCGGGACTTCGCCCTGCGGACCCGGTCGATCCCCTGCCTCGCCTACACCCACTTCCAGCCCGCACAGCTGACGACGGTCGGCAAGCGTGCCTGCCTGTGGATCCAGGACTTCCTCCTCGACCTCGAGGAGCTCGACCACCGCCTCGCGACCCTGCGCTGCCGCGGCGCCAAGGGCACGACCGGGACCCAAGCGAGCTTCCTGACGCTTTTTAACGGCGACTCGGACCGTGTGCGGCGGCTCGACCAGGAGCTGGCCCGCCGCCTCGGCTTCCCCGCGTCGTTCGCGGTGACCGGCCAGACCTACTCGCGCAAGCAGGACACCCGGGTGCTCCACTTCCTGGTGGGCGTCGGCGAGAGCTGTCACAAGATGGGGACGGATCTGCGCTTGTTGCAGGGAGTGGGCGAGCTGATGGAGCCTTTCGACGAGCACCAGGTGGGCTCCTCGGCCATGGCCTACAAGCGCAATCCCGTCCGCGCGGAGAGGATGTGCGGCCTGTCGCGGCGCCTTTTTACCGACGGCCTGAGCGGCGCCTTGAATACCGCGACCCAGTGGCTGGAGCGTAGCCTCGACGATTCTTCGAACCGGCGGCTGGTGCTCCCTGACGCTTTCCTCACCGCCGACGCCGTGCTCTGCCTCGCCGGGCACCTGGCCGCGGGCCTGCGCGTCGTCGAGCCGACGGTCAAGGCGCGCGTCGAGCGCGAGCTGCCGTTCATGGCGACGGAAACACTTCTGATGGAGGCGGTGCTGCGCGGCGGCGACCGCCAGGAGCTCCACGAGAGGCTGCGGCGCCTCAGCCTGGCGGCCCAGGAGGTGGTGGCGGCGGGCGGGGCGAACCCGCTGATCGAGAGCGTGCTCGCCGACGCCGAGCTCCGGCTCGAGCGCGAGGAGGTCCTCTCGTGGCTCGATCCGTTGCGCTTCACCGGACGTGCTGAGGCCCAGGTCGAGGAATTCCTCGCCGAGTGTGTCGAGCCGGCCCTCGCCGGCCTCGAGGCAGCGGAGGTCGAGGAGCCGCGGATATGAGGCGCTCGTTCCTCGCCCTCGCCGTCCTCACCGCTCTGCTTGTCGGAGGTTGCGCCTCGGAGCGCTACGCGCGGCCCTCCGAGGGGACCGCCCAGCGCGGCCTCGCGTCCTGGTACGGCTCCAAGTTCCACGGCAAGCCGACGGCGAGCGGCGAGATCTACGACATGTACGGCCTCTCCGCGGCCCACCGCGAGCTGCCGTTGGGCACCAGGATCTCGGTCAAGAACCTCGACAACGGGCGCTCGGTCAAGGTCCGCGTCAACGACCGCGGCCCCTTCGTCCGTGGCCGTGTCCTCGACCTCTCCTACGGCGCTGCCCAGAAGCTTGGCATGGTCGAAGTCGGGCTGGCGCGGGTCGAGATCCATGTCCTCGAGGTGGGTCAGGGCCTCTCCGGCCCACACCGCGGCAGCCGCTACACGGTGCAGGCCGGAGCCTTTCGCGATCCGGCGAACGCTCGCGAGACCGAGGCCAGGCTCGCCGGTTTCGCCGGTGTCGAGGTGCTCTCGGGCGGCGGGTGGTACCGGGTGCGGGTGGGGCTTTTCGAGAGCCGGGAGGAGGCCGAGAAAGTCCTCCGCGACGTTCGGCGGAAAGGCTTCGACGCTGTCATCGTCACCCTTGACTAGCCGAAAAGGGCGCAAGGCCTTGCGCCCCTATAGTGGCAGGAATTGTAGGGGCGCACGGCCGTCTCCGAGTTGAGTTATGCTCGGGAGCGAGGAAAAGCAATGTCGGATCTCTGGGCCTTCTTCTGCGAAAGCTGCCAGTTCACCAGCGGCATCAGTTACCCGGATCCCATCGACGCCCGCCAAGCTTTCGTAGAAGGCTGTGCCGAGCTCGAGAGGCTGCGCTCCGCGCAGGGCCTACGGACCCCGACGCAGGAGCTGGCGTCGCTTTTCTTCGTGGCCGAGCACGCCTCGCACCGCGTCTGGCTGGTCAGCGACGCCGGCTGGCTACGGCTTGTCGGCCCCTGCTCGGAGCACGGCCCCCAGAAAGACGACGCTGCGAGGGACGTCCCTCAAAACCCCTGAGCGGACGACCAGGCGCCGAGGTTGCCCGACTCGAAACCGTCAGCGAAGACGCTTGCCGAGATCGGCGGCGCTTTGGCGTGCTGGGGAAAGTCGCCCGCGTAGAGGTTCGGCGAGCGGACGTCCTCGCGAAAGAAACGCACCGTGACGGCTGAAAAAAATTGTCAGTCGAACGGATCGCCCGCGCAGAGCCCGCCGGGCGGGATCTCGACGGGAACCGAAAAGGCCATCTCGAGCCCGCCGGATCGCCGGCCGCCGGATCGCCGGCCGCCGGATCGCCGGCCGCCGGCACGGAGCGTGTAGTCGCCCGCGTCGAGGCCGCCGGCGTAGGCGCAGCGCGCCGAGCCGCCGCCGCCGCAGTCGGCCGTGCAGACCTCGCCGTGCTGGCGCAGGCAAAACGCCGCGTCGAGCTCGAACGTCCTCTCGTCCGCCCGGTGCAGCTCACACAGCGACCGGTAGACGATCGTGCACGACGAGGAGAAACACCCCGCCGGGATAACCTCGACGGCGAGGTCGTCGCCCGGGTCGAGCGAGCCGTCGCCGGGCGCCGAGATACACACCTGGCCGACCGGCGTGGGGCCGAACGGGCAGCCGCCGACCGAGCAGCCGGAGCCGCGCGCCATGGCGCTCCGCAGCACGCTGTAGCGTCCCCGGGCCGACATCGTCTCCATCACGTAGGACTGCGAGCGTTCCTCGGGCGAGGGGTTCAAATCCACAACCTCCCAGCCGAAGCTCCAGGCCCGGCGCCCCGGGACGCGTTGTGTCGCCGCCGGGAACGGCGGGAACGGCGGCTGCACGTAGACGACGTCCGTCGACCAGAAGACGGCGTTCTCCTGCTCGTCGAAGCTTAAAACCTCGCCGCTCTCCATCGGATACCAGGAAGGCTCCGACGGACAATCGAAAAGCTCCGGGGCGCCGGGCGTCGAGCGCCAGACGATCTGCGTCGACTCGATCCCCAGGCCGCCTCCCTGGACGTAGCGGTTGAGCCAGACCGAGGGCAGCGGCTCGCGGCCGTCGCGCCCGTCGGCCGGGACAAGGTAGCGGCCGTAGAAGGTGTACCCGGTATCGTTGGCGTTCCCGAAATCCGGGTCGGCCTCGATCGCCACCAGGTTCTCGCCCCGGGCGTTGTCGGCCCCGGGTTCCAGGTAGAGAAACTCTCCCATCAGGACGTTGTCGTAAAGCGCCACGCCGCCCTGGCCGAAGTAGCCTTCGTCGCTCGGTACCAGCAGCGTACAGCCCTCGACGACGTCGATCGTCACGTATCCGCGGGCCACGTTGTCGCCGTGGTCGAGGCCCGCGCAGAGCCCCTCGGTAAAGGGCGACGCTTCTCCCGTGTGGGCGTGCTGGATGAAGTCGCTGAAGTCGATCTCCGGCGCCGCGCGGCCGCAGGTCGGGGAGAGGACGTCCGGCCCCGAGTAGGGGCCGACGGGGCTCGATCCCGGGCCCGTCGTTGGCAGCCGGCCGGCGAAGACGTCGCGCAGGTTGACCGACTGGACGTCGAAGCCCGTCAGATAGAGGTCGAAGCCGAGGGTCGGATAGGCGGCATCGGTCCACAGGACGACACGGGCGTAGACGCTCTCGGGCGAGGTGTTGACGACCGAGAAGATCGTCGTTACCCCGGCGCCGTCGTCGAGGTCGACCTCGAAGTAGGGCAGGAGCAGCGTCGCCGCCGGCTGGTGGTCGAGGACGCAGAGCTCGGCCGCGGCGGGCGTCGTGGTCAGGAGGAACGCGGTGAGGACGGCGAAGGCCGTCGCCTGGTGAAGTCGGTTCATGGGACACCTCCCTTTTCCAGACAGCCTATCCTAACCGTCAGCGACGATGCGAACGACTTGGACTTTTTCTGACGTGATGAGCCCGGTGCACTCCGCGGCGTCGAGCATCGCCTCGACGATCTCGAGGAACGGCTCCAGCCGTTCGTGGCTGTCGACGATCTCGATGACGAGCGGCAGGTCCTCGGAAAGGCGCAGGAGGCGCGCGCTGTGGAGCACCGCGCTCTTGCCGAAGCCTTCGACGCCGCGCAGCACCGTGGCGCCGGCCAGGCGCATCTCGCGGGCCTTTTCGACGATCGCTTCGTAGAGTGGTCGGCCTTCAATCTGGTCGGCCTCACCGACGAAAATGCGTGCCAGCGTGGCCTCGTCGTGGATACGGCTCATGTCTTTATCCTCCGCAGGCCCTAGAGGCGCGTCCCGGCCTGCAGGCCGAGCCCACAGGCGACGAGCGTCGCAGCGAGGTTCGCGGCGACGTTCAGGAACGCGATCCGGACGTCACCGACGCGCAGGGCCTCGATCGTTTCGTAGGAGAAGGTGGAGAAGGTGCTCAGGGCGCCGAGGAAGCCGACGCCGAGAAGCACCCGGGCGGTGGGGCTCATCAGCCAGCGGCCCTCGCCACCGGCGCCCATCAAGAGACCCAGCAGGAGCGAGCCGACGACGTTGACGCCGAGCGTCCCCCACGGGAAGGGCGACTCGTGGGTGAAGCGTGTGACCCAGCCGGAGAGGAGGTAACGGCTGACCGCTCCCAGCGCTCCACCCAGGGCTACCATCACGAGACGGCTCATCGCCGTCTCCGTTGTCGGGCTCGTGCTTGCACCCTTGGATTCTACGCGCGCTCGGCGCCGGTAGACAACCGGGGCCGCGACATGAAGCTCGCCCGCGCTGGCCGAGGACCTGCGGGAGGCCGGCGTCGAGATCTACCTCTGCGGCCAGACGGCGGCCCACCGGGGTTACCACAGCCTCGTTGGCTCGGATCCGGCCGCCTAACCGGCCTGCTGCCCCGCTGCGGCGCTCCTGGAGGGAACTCGGAGTCGTCGTCAGCCTTCGCCGAAGACATCGTCGACGCTCTCAGCCGTCAGCACGCGATCCGCCCATCCCAGCAGGGTCTCGGAGTCGGCTTCGGAGATGCGTTGCCGGGTCGCGTCGTCGAGGGGGCCGAACTTGAGCTGCACCAAACGCGTGAGGACCAAAGCCTCGCCAGCGAGCAGGCCTTCTTCACGGCCTTCTTCACGGCCTTCTTTACGGACCTTCGCTTCGAGGTCGTTTCTCCAGTCGATGAGGTTCTCTGCCAGCATGTTGGTGACCTCCCCAAGGTCGTCGTCGATTTTCCCAAGCTCGTCGGCCGCAATCCCCAGCCGGGCCAAGGCCACCTTCACAAAGGTGGCGAATGCCCGGCGGATTCCCGGATTGGCGATCCGCCCGGCGAGCGGCCCTACCTTCTCGTGAACTTCCTCCGGAGACGCCGCCTTCTCCAGCCGGACCAGCTCCACGAAGAGGTTCTGGACGTACCGGGCCAGCTCGTCCTCCGGGAGCCGCCTCTCGTCGAGGAGCAGGTAGCACACCTGAGGAAGGAACCGTTCCAGGCCCAGACCTTCCGCCGGGAGGTGGACGACGCCCGCCATGTCGAGCGACGGCCACCACGTCGGGCGTCCATTATACACCATGAGCGGGATCACCAGCGGCAGTTTCGCGTAGCGGGGGTAGCGGGGAGGCTCCTCCCCCGGCTCCACTGCCTCCTCCGGCGGCACGATGACGTCGGGGTCCGAGGCGTCCTTGTCCCTTATCTGGCGGACGAGGTCGTCGTAGAAGAGGGCGACGTACAGAAGGATCCGGACCACCATGTAGGGGTCGACGGTACTCTGGAACTCGATCAGCAGACAGAGGAAGACGTCATAGCCACGCCAGCGAACCTTCCAGACGACGTCCTCGAAGCGCAGGTCGAGGCGTTCGCTGACGTGGCTCTCGGCCATCTTCTCCAGGGTGGAGAAGTCGAGCTCGTCGACCCAGGGCTCGTCGATGACGCGTAGGGTGTCCTCAACCATCTCCGGGTAGGAGTAGAGGAGCCGGTAGGTCTTGTCGTGCTGACCGGGGATCGGCGAGTCGGAATCCTTGGTCATGGTGGAATCCTAGCACCGAGCATTTACGGCTGACGAAAAGAAACCCAACGCCCGCCGGAGGACCGCCGTACCCGGACGCCAGAGAGAAGCCCCGCAAGCTCCGCCTCAAGCGGCCCCGACCACGAGGGAGCCAGCAGATGGGGGGCACTTCCGGGTCCACAGCCGGTGAGTTCTCAGGTCGATGCTGTGACCGATACGGCACCTACCAACGCAACTGGCAATCCTACCGCGACCCTCCAGGTCCCGGGAGCGGATCGCCAGGAGCGCGTGCTGTTCCTCGTGGCGGTCGGCCGAGCCGAGCGCGTGCTGTGGAAGGCGGGGGCACGAGTGCTGGGCGACCAGCGGGCCGAGTGATCAGCGTTGACCCCGGGCAGGGCGCATAAGGGGGGGAAGGGAGGAAAGGGAGGGCTTGACTCCGACGCCAGAACCGGTCAAAAGTAGCCATTGCTTGTCACAGCTGGTCGTTGAGGACCAGGAGGCTGCCATGAACCTACTGACGCTCCGAGAAGTCGCTGAAGCCGTGAAGGTCTCCGAGACCACGATCCGGAGGTGGGTCCGTGATGGATCCCTTGCCGCGTACAAGGTCGGCAAGCGCGGCCAGCTCCGGGTCAAGGAGGAGGACCTCGAGGCCTTCCTGGAACGGCAACGCGTTGGTGGTGACGACGGTCACCACGACGGCTCTCTGGAGGCTACGCGGTGAATCCTCTGCGCGCGGTCAGCCTTGGAACCCGCGGATTTCAGGAGAGCACGCCACGAGGAGAAAGCACGAACCCATGAGCACGGCCACCTCGACATCCAGCTTCTCTATCATCGCGGTTGACAAGTTCATCCAGGCGACGCGAGACTCCGGGTACAAGGGAACGCCGAGCGCGGTCGCCGAACTCGTCGACAACGCGCTACAGGCTGACGCGCGGCATGTGGACATCCAGGTGATCCGCGCCGCGAACGGAGACGACAACGCCATCGAGTTGATCGTGCAGGACGACGGCGCCGGAATGGACCGCCACGTGCTTCGCCAGGCCCTCCGATTCGGCGGAAGCACTCGGTTCAACGACAGGCGTGACCTTGGGCGCTACGGGATGGGCCTGCCGAACAGTTCGCTGAGCCAAGCCCGTCGCGTAACCGTGTACACGTGGCAGTCGGACTCCGCCGTCTACAAGTCCTACCTGGACGTCGACGAGATCGCGAGTGGCACCATGACCAAGGTGCCGGTGCCTCGAAGGGCGAAGCTCCCGTTCCGGGGTGAATTCGGGGACAGCGGCACGATCGTCGTGTGGTCACGGTGCGACCGGCTGGAGCACCGAAGGGTCTCCACGATCGGCCGCAAGCTACTCTTGGCGCTCGGACATCGGTTTCGTTACTTCATTTGGGCCGGCGTACGAATCACGGTCAACGGCGATCCCGTGGAGCCGCTGGATCCGCTGTTCCTACATCCCGCAGCGAAGCACAACGGCGCGGCGCTCTTCGGCGAGCCGCTCGAGTACGAGGTCCAGGCGAGCCCCGGGAACGGCGTGGATACCATTGGCCGTGTCCGCTTGCAATTCGCGGAGCTACCGGTCCACGAGTGGCACAAGCTCTCCAACAAGGAGAAGCGGAAGCTCGGCATCTCGAAAGGCGCGGGCGTCTCCATAGTGCGCTCCGGGCGCGAGGTCGACTACGGCTGGTTCTTCCTCGGCGGGAAGCGCCGTGAGAACTACGACGATTGGTGGAGGTGCGAGATCCAGTTCGATCCGGTCCTCGACGAGGCGTTCGGGATCACTCACACAAAGCAGCAGATCCGGCCGAAGCCTTACCTCGTCGAAGCGCTCTCTCCTGACATCGAGGCCACAGCTCGTGCGCTCAATGGGCGCGCCCGGAAGGCGCACCTCGCAGCGAAAGCTGCCGAGCGCTTCTCGGAGTCCGAGAAGCTGGCGGCGGAGCGCGAGAATATGCTCGTACCGCTCCCCGAGAGCCCGCGACATCGCGACCAGGGGGTGCTCGATGATTTGAGACCGAAGCACCCCGCGCTGCGGAAGCCCGCGAAAGGCGCCGCAGAGCAGTGCGCGGGTGCGAGTGGTTGCCTGGAGTACAAAATCATCGAGGCTGCTGTGATGGACAGATCCTTCTTCACCTACGCACGCGAACAGGGTCGCCTCGTGTTGGCGCTCAACCCCAGTCACCCCTTCTACAAGCAGATCTACAAGCCGCTCGCTGACTCCCCGACGCCGCGTGACCGCCAGCTGCGGACACAGCTTGAGTTGGTCCTGCTCGCGCTTGCCCGGGCCGAGGCGGCTGAAGAGGACGGAGACGCGCTCGCGTGCATAGAGCGTCTCCGGATCGCCTGGAGCAACATCCTGGCGACGTTCCTGAATGGGTGATCATGCCGAAATCCCGGCCAGAGAAGTGGATCCGGCTCCAGCCGAAGTGCCTGGGCGACGAGTGCTCATTCACCGTGTATCCGGACCACGCCCGCCGGCTCGTCCAGGCCCAAGGTGAGGGAGACGCGGATCGCCAGTTGCAGGCGATTCGCAGCGTGTTGGAGGCCACCCTGGCTGGCGCCCGCTCGTGGCCGACGGCAGACCGGTCGCACATTACCGCTGCGATCTATGTGCTCACCGACCTGGCGCTACAGCGCTGGCGGGTACGGGTCTATGGAGGCCACGTAGAAGTACGCCTACCGGACGAGTTGCGCTCCGATCCTGCGGCGGAGAAGGCGCGGGTGCGCCAGCAAGAGCTGCTCAAGCGAGATGAGCAACTTGCCACACGCTCGGTTCGCAAGTTCATCACGGAGATGGAGCGGAACCGCCTACACGGCCAGAGGTTCGTATCGATCTTCACGCTCATGCGCGACGGCCGTGAGCTCGCCGAAGCGCTGCTTCGGGTGCGCAACGTCCCACGTTCCGAGAGAGCCGAAAGGCTCAAGGAAGTCACGGCCCCCTACCTGCAGTTCGTGTCGGAGGATGCTCGCTGCGAGCATACTGGAATGCGGCTAATGGATATCTGGCGGTACTTTCGGCACACGTGGACCAACCAGTACACGAACATCCCAGGCCGATGCATGTTGTTTCTGGTTCGCGACAAGGCGGCGCCTGCTCACCCTGTCGTCGGGATCGGCGCCCTAGGGAGCCCTATCGCTCAGATTCGGGAACGTGACGAGTGGCTCGGATGGCACCCGACCACGTTCCTTGAACACACGAGCGAGAACCCCACACAGGAGATCGGTGAGTGGCTGCGGCACATCGTGGACACGGCGCTCGCAGAAATCTACACGGACGACCTCCTTGAGGAAGAGGTGCTGTCTTCGAAGGAGCTCCGCCACCCCACCGAAGCAACGCTGGCTCGCCTCCGTGACTACGGCACCGAGCAGCGGAAGCTCCACCATCGCTTCGTCCGCGCTCAGGAACACAAGGGCAACGGCGCCCTCGGAAGAAACGCTGATCCCGTTGCTTACTGGGTGGCGCGCACGCGGACCCACCTGTTCCGCAGCAAGCGCGCGCTGATCCTCGCCGATCTGCTGCGAGCCCAGATGGCGCTGGACAAACACCTCGGGACGCGGCCGACGGCGGAGGGAGTGGCCGCGCTCATCGAAGACCGGGAGGGGAGGCGCGCTGCGGCGAAGATCCTCCGGAAGGCGAAGGCCGATCGCATGGGAATCGCGATGGCCGACATTACAGTGTGCGGGGCGGTGCCGCCCTACAACGCGATCCTCGGGGGCAAGCTCTTGGCGATGTTGGCCATGAGCCCCGAAGTGGTCGAGACGTACCGCCGTCGCTATGGAGACGCGGAGAGCGAGATCGCCTCGTCGATGGCGGGCCGTCCCATCGTGCGCCCCGCGGAGTTGGTCTTCCTCGGGACCACGTCGCTCTACGGGGTGGGCTCAAGCCAATACAACCGGGTGCGGATCCCGGCGGATCGAGTGGGTGGGTGCCCCGGAGAGGTGATTCGCTACCTCGAGTTGGGTCGGTCCGAGGCGTTCGGCACCTCCCACTACAGCAGCGAGACCGTCCGACACCTCGTGGACCTCGTTCACCAATCGAACGGTGGGCAGCGGGTCCACAGTATCTTCGGCGAGGGTGTGAGCCCGAAGTTGCGGAAGGTCCGCAACGGGCTCGATGAGCTTGGGTTGCCGGCTGACCATCTCCTGCGCCACGGGAGGTCCCGGATCGTATACGGCGTCGGCTTGGTGCGCAACGTGCGCAAGTACCTGCTCGGGATGGACTCAGAGCCCGACTACCTCTTCTCGAAGGGGGGTTCAGACGCCACGGCGGCCGTCGCGCACTGGTGGCGAGAGCGGTGGCTGGCGCGACGAATCGAGTCGGACAAGGTTCTTCAGGATGTCGCCGCCCATACTCTGGTTCGGCCCATCAGGCACGGGGCGAGGATCCCTCTCCCTCCGGCGGCCGATCAGTTCACCATCTTCGACGATCTCTGACGTCAAGCGTCAACGCCTCGTATACCAGAACGGGGGGATCGCCATAGGCAGGAGACCTACAGAACCTTCGCGATGACCTCGCTGGTGGCTGCCGGCAAGTTCCGACGGACGACGATCTCGTCGCGGAGCACCAACGGGATGGAGGGGCAGTGCTCTTTGAGCTCACGCAAACCGTCGTCGGGTGGATCTTCTGGCGTGAGCGGTCCGTGTACTCCGACGACAAACTGCGCGCCGTCAGCCCGCTGCAGGTAGATGGGCGCGATGACGGTACCCCTCCCCGCCAAGGCGATTTCGCGGTTTCGTTCGATCGTCACGCCCGACAGACCCTGTCGCCGCAGATCCTCGAAGAGGAGGTCGATCGAGCTGTTTAGCCGTCCCTGGTCGAGCGTCGGGTACGTACCGTTGAGGACGTATCGCAGGAGACTCGCACCGACGTGCCGGTCCAAGAGGTCGTGCTCGAACTTGTTCTTGTAGCTGCGCAAGCATCGATAGCAGGATCGGTCACAGTCCTCCGGGCAGGTGTCGAGGATCCGGAGCGCCTCCTCGAAAACCGTCCGGTCCAACTCGCGGACACGTCGCACGAAACCAGCGCCACCGGGGAGCGTGTCGTAGATGTAGATCTCTGCCTCGTGCCCTTCACGGCCAGCCTCCGTCAGGGCGGGGCGGTACTCGGCCTGGAGCTCCTGAGCCTCGAGCCCCAGCAGACCGCACCCAGCCTTGGTGAGCGCCTCGGCGACGGTTCGTAGCGCGACATCGGTGGCGAGCATTCCGGGGGCCAGCGCTACCGGTGGCTCAACCCGCAGAGACACCAGCAGGACATCGGTGATGAAGTCCGTTCCGAGCATGAGTCCCTTCGTGGGCAAACCACCTGGGCAGTTCGGGTCGTGCTTGTCCGGGTACGGCTTCCGATGGGCGGCGGCGGTCCCGGTCGGCGCCACCGTCGGTTCGATGCGACCGCAGCGCCTGCAGTAAGTGTACCCCTCCTGGCGAGGACCTCGGTTGGTCACAAGAAGGTGGTCCTTCAGGTGGTGGACTCGCAGCCGCTCGTTGATCTCGTGCCACTGGTCTGCGTCACCCGGGGACGGCGCTGTCAGCTTGGCGCGGGTCGCATAGCTTCTGGCGGGTTGATCGTCGGGTGAGGTGCCCGCAGGGCGTTCGACCGGGTGTGCAAATCCCGGTGGGCGTAACCAGTAGCGCGCCGGACCAAAGGTGCCTTCGTGCCCGCACGCCTCGCAGTCGCGCGACTCCCCGTGGCTTCCTTCGTCGAGCGCCAAGGTGTCCGCGTACCTGCAATTCCTGCACTCGTAGTACAAGCGCCGTTGCTCCCAGGCCTCGGAGCGCTCATTCTGCATCGGGGAGTAGAGGGCCTCTGAGGTCCACAGCTTGCTTCCGATCCATACCTTCTTGCCGGGTGCGTACTGTGACAGTGCGACGGGTAGCCCCTGAGACGGCGTGAATCGGAACACTGGGCGGTACGACGTAGACTCGTCCGGGTCGAAAACATGGAAGGTCGCCACGTCGGTCGGAAACGCGTACCGCGGCAATTCTCCCTCGTACAGGAGGCGGTCCAGCAGGTTCCCCGACGCAGGGTCACGTCCGGGTACCTCTTCCCCCTCCTCGTCGGGCACCTCAAGTCCAGGACTTGAACCTGAACCGTGGTATTTGATGGCTCTGTCGATGGCGGTCAGCGTCTTGTCGACCAGCCCGGCCAGTAGTTTGTCGCGATCCGCTGACAACAGTTCCTCAGGGAGCCACGCCGACACATCCGATCTCAGCGCATCCGCGTGATCATCGAGCCAATTCGCGAAATCCTGACGATTCAGGGGTGTATCCGTCCTCTTGAAGTCCGAAACTGTCCCCAGCACGGCGAAGAGGTGCGGCTGATCCTCGGGGGCGATGTCGGGCAGCCTGTCCTGATGGTAGCGCTGCAGCAGGTACGCGGTGACGTGGCGACGCGTGATCTCCCGGTTGTCGAGGGTCAGCCTGGGGTCATCGACGTCTCCGCTGATCATTTCATCCGGGTGCGTGAAATAGTGCTCGTCGTGGCTGTCGGCGCTCCCAAAGGCCGTGACCGTGGCGACCGCGTTTCCTCGTCTCCCTGCGCGCCCCGCGCGCTGCTGGTAGTTCGCGCGCGCCGGAGGCATGTTGCGGAGGGAAACGCCACTGAGCGAACCGATGTCGATCCCGACCTCCATCGTCGTCGTGCAGGAAAGCACGTCGATCGCTGGACGGTCTCGTCCCTTCTCGTCTGGACCAAGGTCGACGTCCTGGAACAGCAGTTCATTCTCCTCCGCCTTGGAGAACACCTCGTCCGACTGCGCCACGTTCAACTGTGCGGTGTGCTCCGCCGCGATCATCGCCATCGGCTGCTTCGCCGTGCGCCGGGCATCGACAGTGCTCGCGCGGTAGTACCCCTTCCGCGCTACGAACACCGGGTCCACGTCCGGATCTATCGGGATGGCCTCCTCTTGCCCGCAGTTCACACAGCGTGCACTGTCCGGGAAAGGGCGTTGCGTGGTGCGGCAGGCCTGGCAGTAGGACCAGTCTCCGTCAATCAGGAGTGAGAGCTCGGAGCCTTTGAGTCGACGCTCGTTGGCTGACATTCGGTCGGTGAAACGCCGGAGCAGCGTCGGAAGCCAGCTCCTCTGAAACATCTGTCGTGCAGCTTTCTCGGCTAGGTGTCTGTCCATCTCTTTTTTGAACTTGCCGGTTCGAGACTCGACTACTCTCTTCAACCACCACTCATGTGGCATCCGGCTTAGCCAGAAGCCCGCGCGCTGCCAACAGCGCAACCACACCCGTGCGAGCGCGAGCTTCTGCTCAGGCGTCGTCGCAACGCCTGGTATGTCCGGCAGCGCCTCGATGGTCGGCCTGTGGGCGGCTCGCTCGACCACCGACGCGAGCGCCAGCGACTCAAGTCCGTAGTACTGGTCCGTCAGACATTTCGTGATCCCGCGGAGGAGGGACTCAGGGGGCGCTTCGTTCCGAACCGTCATGAACAGCTCGAAGAGGCCGGCGTCGCTCGTCAAGGCGTCTGGCTGGATCCACTGCTCAACGATCTCCTCAGCCTGGAAGCTCTCCCACTCTTTGAGCTCGGGACGTAGCCTGACACCAAGTTTCTTCGCCGCGATCAAGACGCCGAGGTATAGGTCCTCAAGGGAGATGTGAGGCGCGAGGTGGCTTGACTGTTGCAACCGCGCGAATCCAGCGACGACGAGCGGTCTGAGCGCGTCCTGCGTGGAGTAGGTCTGGAGGTTCGGCGCGAGTCGCGCCGCGGTTTGCCGCGAGTCGGAGAAGATCAGCACCTTCCGACCCTGCAGCGGCGCGAGTTTCCGTGGCGTCGTGGCGTTTGCAGGCTGGACCTGCAGTTGCTTGGCGATCAGCGCCTGGAAGGGTTGGTCGCCCTTGGTCTGGTGATCTTGGACGGATGACCGGTGGCCCGACCCCGAATTGCAGACGCCGCACGTCCTGAACTCTCCAAGCCGGACAGCAGTCCCGTCGTCGGCCCCGGCTGCAGCGGACGCCCGGTTTCCCCGCAGGAAGACCTGCCGCACCCGCTCACCGCGCGCCTCTGGATTGAGGCGTCCCGTGACGAGGTCGTAGTCGGCGTCCTCCACGTCTGCAACGATGGCCTGCTCTAGGAGCAGGTCGAGCGGCTCGAGTTCGTCGTATTGTCCCGACAGGGTTCGAAACGCGCCGCCGGGCTCAGCCCACAGGAAGTCCGGCTCCTCAAGATCGTCGGTGTAGGCTCGGGCATACGCGGTGCCGCAGTTGCGGCACGTGTAGAGCTCCAGGACACGAGCTCCGCAGTCGCAGGCGTCCC
The DNA here is from genome assembly GCA_965371445.1 of uncultured bacterium. Classification (GTDB taxonomy): domain Bacteria; phylum Acidobacteriota; class Thermoanaerobaculia; order Multivoradales; family J023; genus DASWIG01. The sequence continues at coordinate 28,486 of CBDUYN010000054.1, forward strand.
GCGGCTGGCTATATAGCGTGCCACACGGGCCACCTCGTAGATCAGACTCGAGAACGGAGCAATCAGGATCCATGCACGCCCAAAGACCCGCGAGTCCTCTGTAGAACGAGTGAACGCGGCACGGGAGGAGCCCCGGTGCCGAAGGGTCTTTCCGTGCCAGGCTACCGAGCGCGATGAGCGTCGTCACGGCTCTCGCGGTCACCGTCGAGTCGACGCCCTCGAACAGCTTCTCGCCGAGCGTATCGACAGGCTGCGCTGTCTTCATCGTGAGGTTGATGAGACGCGCCATCGGTGGGTAGTCCGCGAGCGCCTCGTACAGCGACGAGCCGAGGACCCACGGAGGTTTCACGCCACGGAATTCAAGGAAAGCTGCCACGCGTTCGAGACGTCCGTCTTCGGACTCGGCGTCGTAGAACGCACCCAGGTCGACCTCGCAAAGCGCCTCGGCGTCCACGTGGCTGCCCGCGCCCTCTTCCTCTCGAAGGTCGAAGTGCCCTGGGATGGTCTCGAAGTCCGCGGTCGCCTTGCCAGTGAGTTGTGCGCCGAAGACCGACGCGTAGTCCTCGTCCTGGAAACTTGCGCTGGTGCAGATGACCTGAAGGCGCTCCGCGGGGATGCCGAGCCGGGAGCGTAGTCGCCGGACCAGGAGAGCGACCTCGGCGCCGGCAGCCCCCCGGTAGAGGTGGGCTTCGTCAAGCACGAGTAGGAAGCGCTCGTTCCGGTTGTCATGGAGCCACGCCCGGGTGTGGTCGAAGATCGGCCGCTCGAGCGGTCGCATGAGCATGTACTCGAGCATCGAGTAGTTTGTCACCAGAATGTCAGGGGGCGCTTCGTGGACCTCGTGGCGGGTGAACAATTCGGAGTCGCCTGGTAGTGTGACGCAGCGCCGAAATTCACCGGTATTGGCGTCCCTCCAATGCGAGCTCTTCTTCCCGAACCATGCCAGCAGGTCAGGCTTCGCGGGCCACTTCCCCCTCTCCTTCAGTTCCTCGACCATACGAACGGCGGCCTGCTGCTCTGGTGAAGCTGGTCCCTGCGCCAACTCGAGGTAGCGCACGTAGTAGTCGCCGATCGCCTTGAGGCGTGTGCTGTCCTTCTTCTTGTCGCGCACCCCAGGGTAGAGAGTGCGGCTGGTGTAGCGTGCGAACCTGGCAGGGCGCCCCGCCCACGCGGTGAACTTCGCCACGATCCGCTCGTCCCCGAAGAGGAGCCGGAGGCGCCCGAGTTGGTCGTTGACGAGCGCGTTCATCGGGTACAGGACGAGCGCTCGAACTGCGGCCGTCTTCCCGAACCGCTCACCGCTGTCATGTGCCTCCTTGGCGAGCTTGCCGAGGATCGGCAGCAGGAAGCACTCGGTCTTCCCAGATCCGGTTCCCGTCATCACGACGAGGCTACTGCGCTCCTCGCCGAGACACTTGGCAACGGCAGCCGCTTGGTGCTGGTAGGGGGGATCATGGATAAGCTTCTTCAAGTCTCCGGCGGAACTCGTCACCGCGCTGAACATCTCCAGCACGCACTCGGGGAGGCCGAGATCTGCGAAGGCCGCACCGGTCTCGTACCGGGGTGTGCTTTCCAAGTACGGCCGCTGGTGGATGACTCCTGGCTGATCCAGGAGCGCGCGTCGCTGTGAGACGACCTTGGGATGGCTAACGTGGTACGCGGCTTCAATGTAGTCTCGCAAAGCCGCGTGAAGTTGCTCGACGGTTTCTCCGATTGTCAAAGTCATGAGGAGTTTCCGCTACCGCGCGTCGGGCTCATGAGGCCTCGGCGAGCCACAGGTGTTCTGAGATGAAATCTATCTCCTCGACCAACTCGGTCTCGGAGAATTTGTACGAGAACAAGCACGCCGACGCGACGATCGGCTCGCCGACAGCGTCCCATCGACGGCGCGCCCACATCGGAACCGGCGAGAAGAAGTCAAGGACACAGTTTCCACCAGGGCCACGGCGTCGGCGAAAGGTCTGGGGGACGCCTCGCGTATGATCGATTGCCGCCTGAAACCTCCACGCATCATCGCAGCCACGCGTCCCGTCGTCGCGGAGCGGGAGGTCGATGAGTCGCACAGGGTGACCTTCTTCAACGTCTACGAAGCACCACAGGTCGGCGCCGTACGCCTGTGGCCGCCGAGCGACAAAGTGGCCGGTCTGGTTCGCCACGACCACCCACCTGCCGCGGTAGTAGCTCACTGGTCGGCTAGGATCGAGCAACACCAGCCCCGGCACTTCACCACACCTCGGAGCGACGGCTAAGTGTCCTTCCACTCGCTCGAGGTGCTCGACGGGTGTCTCCTTCCCGGGGGCCTTCATCCATGTGTTCAGCGGAAGCTCGATGAATCCCAACTCCTCGAGCTGCGCAGAGAGGTCGGGTGCGGCGTGGCCCGCGAGGACCCGGATGTGGTTCACGTATTCCACAGCCTGTTCGAGGTTCTCAGGGAGGGGGGACACCCCATCGGGCGCGACGCCAAGTATCAGGACTGCACCGCTGCGGCGGCGTACGAAACTCGGCGGCGACGCATAGAGTACCACGCCGATCGCCTCCTCCTGGGTCACGTCTCGGAGCTCGAGCAGATCTCCGTGCGTCACGAGCGCCTCCAGGGTCTGCTCGACGAGCGTGCGCAGCCCGGCCTCGTCGTGGAGCCCGTGGAGAGGCTCTAGCAGCGCCCTGACCAACGTTCGTTCGGCGCAAGGACACAAGAATGCCGCGGCGCGCCGCAGCGCACACGCGATCACCTCCACGGTCGAAAGGTCTACGGCAGTCGCGTCGAGCCCCAAGGACTGGACTGCAAGGAAATCTACGCGAGCCGGCGACGCCACCCTCAAGACCATCTCCAAGCGTCGTAGAGGAGGCCCGCATTGGTCTCCGCGGGCAGTTCCTCGTGGTTGACTACCAGGACCATGAAGCGAGCCGCGCGGGCCAACGCAGGGCCATCTAGCAGCCGCGAGAGTCCTGCTTCGGCGTGATCCCCAGCCCAAACGAGAATCCCCGCTGGGCAACTCGCGAGCCTGAGGGCGAGTTCCGAGAGCCACCGTGGGTCGTCTGGTCCCTCTGTGTGCCGTTGGGCCACCGGCACGCCGTTGCGCCAAAGGGAGCTCACGATCTGCTCACGTCCGTGGCCCATGGGCCGCAGACCAAGGAACTCCTTGGCGATCTCCGCCAGCCGCGTCGCCCGATCACCGGGCGCTGACGCTGCGAGGTCAGCCGCGTCGCGTACGAGGACGGCGGCTAGCTCCGCCTCCCTGGCCTTCGAGGAGATGGCGCGCTTCGCTTCGCGCACAACCTCGGCTCCGTCCTGCGCGATCGCGCGCTCCGCGTCCCCCCAGCGTGGTCCGCAGATAAGGCCGAACAGTTCCTTCGTCATGGGCTCCAGCACTTGTCTCCTCATGGTTCGTAACAGAATATTACCCGTGAGGCGGGCCCCAGCCCAGAGGTCGATAAGGCGAATCAGCTCCGTGGTCTCCTCGGGTCTACGTGCGCGAGGCCGGAGTCGAGGATCAACGCGCAGGTCTCCAAAAGTCCTCACCTTGCCTGGGATCAAGATGGCCCGCTCGTGGCCGCTGGCACTGACGACGTAAAGCCCCCCGTCCGCTGCGGTGCCACCGCCGGCGCAGCACACCCGCTCATCGATCACGCGCGCCTTGTCCGGCGTACCGAACGCGAAGAAGCGCACCTCTACTGCTGACTCCCCCCCGGTGTCGTCGATGGCGCGCAAGAAGTAGCCCTCCTTGACGCGGCGCAGAGCCCAACGCAGCGGCGTGAACTCGCGCTCCACGGTGAGCGTGAACGCACCGAGCTCCCCCGCCGTGAACCTCACCTCGGCGCTGTGCGCAAGGTCGTAGGCGTTCTGGACCTTGCGCTCCTCCTTGAGGCGCTCAACGTGGGTACGCCAGTCATCGGCCGGCACGGGTAGTCGCATCCGGGGAAGCCTCCACTGAAGGCTGGGCATCGTGTCCCCCTTCTCGTAGAGGTAGAGCGAGCAGTCGACATGCCGTCCCCGTGGGCCGTGAACCTCAATACCGACGTCTCCCTCCCAGAACTGCTCGAGCGTCGGCGCATGCGGGTCGACGATGACCAGAAGTCCGCCCTGACCTCCGGTCTCAGGGTTCCAAACCCGCGGCTCCCGGATCTGGATCTCCAAGACGGTTGGCTCGTCCCCCAACCCTCCAGTTGGTACGCGCGCCGCGACCCGGAGAGTGTGTCGTCCGACCGGCAAACCCGGTAGCTCAATGAAGACGGGGACTCCTGCGTCGGCAGGCACGACCTCGATCGTCTGCCTACCGAGCTCAGCGACGAACGCTTCGACGTGGTGGTCGGCCTGCAGGCCCACGCACGGCGTCTCAATATGGAGCCACTCGACGCCGCCCTCCCCATCCCACCTCGCTGGCGTCAGGCCGGCTGGCCAAACTCGGATCGTCCCCGCATGCGGGAGCCCAAGTCGGGTGAGGATCTCATCAAGGTCTGGCGCAATTGCTTCGGGGAGTTCCAGGAAGACGGCATACACCCCTTCGCAACTCAAGCGGGCGGGCCGAACAGCAGGGTGAGGACCGACTCCAGGGGCGACCTTCCGCAAGAGGACATACCGTTGGCCGGCGCGAACATGCGTCCTTCGCAGCCCATAGGCGAGGCCGTCTGTGGCGACCTTGAAGAGCCACGCAGGCCCAGGACGGAGCGAGCACTCGGTTTTCAGGAGATATTCGAGCTCAGGGTTTGGTCGCTCAAGCTCCAAGAGACCCTCGTCATCAGACGGCCAACGTCTGAGTTGGACGCGCCGCGAGCTATGCAGGAGATGCCGGAGCGGCCACGGCCGCCGAGACGAGCCGGCGACCCGGCACCGGGAGCCGAGCAGCGTCGCCCGGAGTTCCGGGAACCTCGACGGTATGTGGGCGAAGCTCGGTAGTTCCAAAACCACGTCCCAATCATGCTCGTCGCCAGCGCACGGCCGGAGCAGCAAGCGCGGCTCGATCCCGAGTTTTGCAGCCTCGCGGGATCGGTCCTCAGCGTGACCGTCGTCACTTGATGCCTCCTGGCGAGGCACTGCGGCTCCGGCAAGCCGCAATTGACGCCGCGCGCTGTCTCGGGCACCTTGCATCCACACGCGGACGCGCCGTTCTCGATCCAGGTCCTCGCCGATGCGCGTCAACGTGCTCGGGAGGATCAACGAGTACGCTCCCCGCTCTCCTTGCAGAAGCAGGGCTGCGGCGATTTGGCCGATGAGCAGCGGTTCCTGAGCGAGTTGCTGGAACCGGGATGAAGTGCGCCAACTGTGGTTCGCGATCAGACCTCCGAGGCGCCTCGACGAGGCGAGCGTCTCTGAGGAGGTCACATGTCGGAACTCGTAGAGGAGCTTCGCGAGTTGGCGCTGTAGGTCCTGCGGGAGGATGGCGTGGGTGATCGGCCAACAGATGATGGAGAATTGGCGAGCCCAAGAGCCCGTCGGCTCGGCGCCTCCGTAGCGCTCTTGAAAATCGCGAAAGCAGCGGCGTACCCAGTGGCGATCGCCATGCACGAGCCAGGACGGCGTACGCTCCTCGAAGGTCTGCCAGTACTCGTCGCCAGAGTAGCGGTACCCAAGTTCCGCTGCGTAGACGGTCCAAGGCAGTCGGTGCTTCCACGATGGCGCCGCTTCCCTGATGTGGGCGCGCACGCCTTCGGCGACCGCAGCTACCTCAGCTTCGCCGAGGCCGTGTTCCAGTGCGAAAACCGGTTGGTCACCGACTTCGGTAGTTCGCTTCCCGCGCAGCGCACCGAAGTGCTCCTCCAGCCGCTCTTGCCAGTCTGAGAGGTTCATCTCTACAGTTCCAAGTCGCCTTCGTCTGCACTAGCCAGCATGGCACACCGGCGGCGCCAATGCTCGGCAGCGAAGAGGGTGAAGAGCTGCCCTCCTAGGGGCTGATCCCATCGTCGTGGGTCGAGAATGCCTTCGAGCAAAGATCTCAGCTGCTCCAACTCTTCCGCTGTCGTCCGGTAGAACCACAGGGGACGTCCGTCGGGATTCCGCAGTCGGCGACGCCTGAGGAAGGTGGCGAGCCATACGGCCGGGTTCGAGTCGGTGCATTCTTTCCTTCCCAGGGATTCTGACGCGCTTCGGTGTTGCCAGCATTTCCATGGCGAGACTCTACTAGCTAGCTAGAGCCGGCGCCCCGCCGGGGGAATAGCCGGACCGGGCCGTTCTCCTGACCACTTCGGGTTAATCCTGGCGGCCCGCTGGCACCTCAATCCTCGAGGCGGACTGAGCGAGGGTGAACCAGAGGTCCCAGGCGCGGCCAAGCTCCTCGCGGGCCATGTCCTTCAGGTCGAGGTCGTCGTCACCGAGCATTTTCACGTCGCTTCTCCTCGCCGTCGAGTCTTCGAGGACGCTCCAACCGTACTCCGAACCTGGAGAGAATTTCGGAAACGTCCCCGGCAAGCATCTCCGACCAAGCCGGAGCCAGCACAAGACTCGACGGCCCAAAGAGCACCGGGACGAACCGCACCACCCGAGGATCCAAGGCCGCCTCCAGGACGAGCCGCGACAGCTCCCCGGTGTCGATGTCGGGCACACCCCGCTGAGAGACCAGCCGATCGCTCTCGTCGAACGCCAGCAGCAAGGACCGTCGCCGACGCTCCAAACGAAGTCGTGCAGAACAGAACCGCATCAAGTCGTCCTCGACCGGTAGCTCGGGCACCGCTTCCTGGCCAAGCCGACGAGTCAGCTCCAGAGCCGCCGCCAAGGCCTGCTGAGCCGTCGGCGAAGGCTCGGGACGGCAGAGCTCGCCGGCCGGCATGCCGGCGACCTCGTCGGGGCGGCGTCGCGGCCAGCTTCCGGAGTGGATCTAACCGCCTGGGGCGGCCAGACGGTTAAGTCCAAAATGGATCTAACCGCCTGGACGCCCCGGACGGCTAGATCCAGAACGGACTCCACGATCCAGAGCGTTCTGTCAGCTGGGCTCCCGAAAGTCGTCACCGTCCGGGCCGTACCCTGACAACGCTCCTTCGCCCGTTCTCTTCGCCATGATGGGCTCCTTCGGTGTCGGCCCCGATCCTTGCCATGGGCTTGGATCAGTGAGCAAAGATCAGATCGCGAGGCGAGTCGGTGTCAAGCCTGCCTTGCGCGATGTGATGTCGTCGTGCCGTGCTAGTTTCGGGCTGAAGTGTCCTCTCTGGTGGACGTTTCTGGGCCTTGAAGACACGGAATCACCTTTTTTGAAAGCATTTGGGTTGAAGAATCGGGGAAATCAGACGATGCTAACAGGCACTTCGTCTCAGGAGGCCGTAGATGGGCCTGTAAGCGACGAGACTTCCGGGAATACCTGGGTATGGGTCAGGCCGATTACTCGTCTTAGAATCGATTCTACGAGGTCGTTTCTTCCGCCTCACCTTTCCGGGGCGGCCTCGAGCCGCGCCAACCGAGAATTCAAAGCCGCCTCCAGAACGATCTGCGACAGCTCCCGGCCCTCATCGGGCAAGAGCTGCTCGGACACCAAGCGGTCGCCTGGGGACCTCAACGGCGGACGTGCCTGGCCGCCTCCCCGCTCTCCCACTGGCTCAGGTTACAAAAGACCACCTCGACGCCGCTGTATCCGCGGACATAGGGCAGCCCCGGCTGCGGGCTGACGACATAGCTTGCTCCTTCGGGGTGGAGGCTGCGAAACGCCAGGAGGCCGCGAGGCGAAAAGGAGTCCGGGTTCCATTTGCACTCGATGGCGTCGCAGCGGCCGCGAGGCCCGAGGACGACGAAGTCGACCTCGCGTTTCTGCTTGTCGCGCCAGTAGCGAATCTGCCGCGTGCCGACCCGCGACATGAGCGTCTCCAGGACCAGGTGCTCCCAGAGCAGGCCGCAGTCCTCGTCGCGCAGGCTCTCCCAGCCCCGGCAGAAACAGACGAAGCCGGTGTCGAAGGCATAGGCTTTCGGTTGCCGTAGGATCTCCTGGCGTCCGCCGCCGTGGTAGGGCCGTAATCGCACGAGCAGATGGGTCACCTCGAGGACGTCGAGATAGCTCATGAGCGTCGGTCGGCTGAGCCCGGAGTGCTTGGCGAGGCTTGCCACCTCGAGGAACCCGCCGCTCGTGCGCAGCACGATCTCCACCAGACGCAGGAATTCCTGGCGCTTGCCGACTCGGAACAGCTCCTGGATGTCGCGGGCGAAGTAGGAGTCCAGCCACTCGGCAAAAAAACCCGGGTCCTTTTCCCCGGCGAGGAGGGGTTCCGGCAGACCGCCGTGCAGGAGTCGCCGACGCAAGTTGGTGACGCCGAACTCGTCGAGCTCCCGGGCCAGCACCGGCAGCAGGTGGACGGCGCGTTTGCGGCCCGTCAGGGTGTCGCGGAACTTGCGGGTGGCCGCCAGCGTCGAGGAGCCGGTGGCGAGGATCCGCAGATGCGGGTGCTCGTCGGCGCCGATCTTCAGCACCCGGCTCGGGTCGTCGAGTTGGTGGCTCTCGTCGAAGACCACGACGGGCGCCTCGACCGAGGCGTAAAAGCGCTCGGGGTCCGCCAGGAGCCGGACGGTGGACGGCAAGTCGCAGTTGAGCAGCAAGGCGTCCGGGATCTCCCGCGCCAGCGTCGTCTTGCCAACGCGCCGAACGCCGCTGAGCCAGATCACCGGGGCGCTTTCCCAGGCCTCCCGAAGCCGCTCAAGCCAGAAGTCCCGACGGAACCAGACCATAGGTGGACTTTACAAATGGTCTGACCAGATGTCAAATCTGACTGGCCTCTGGTCATCAAGCAGCAGCCATGAGCCGGAAGCTGGACTTCGGTTCTGGCCGTAGAGCGTGCTCCAGGTATTTGGAATGGCGGCCGAACATGGAATTCAGAGCCTGTCTCAGCTCGATCCTGAGGAACGCTGACGTCTTACGGGGAAGGGGGAGAAGTAGATGGGCCGGGACGTTTGGAGAGGGTGGGGGTGTTGTGTCCGAAACGAGTACGGGTTAAACATCCGCGGCCCACAAAAGAGACTAGCAGAGGAACCAAGCCCTTGATTCCCCAATTCTCCTGGACATTTTGCCTGGCGAGGCCCTACCTGTCCTCAGTCCATCTGCTTGCGCAGCACCGTCGGGATGTCGTAGTCGTCGACGTTTGACCAGTTGGGGCCGTAGCCGCCCGGATCGTCGTTGACGTTGGAGGCGATCGCCTTGCGGTAGAAGGGGACCTCCTCCTCGGCCTCGGCGGACACCGACGCAAGCTCGGGCTCCTCCTCGACCGGTGCCTCGTAAGACACACGGCGCGGACGCTCGGAGAGCGCCGGCGCCAGCTCGTTCGGCGCACGGCGCCCGACCCGCGCCTTGGCCACCGCCGCCTGCACCTCCGTCGGACGCTCGCGCTCCATCACCCGGTCGAAACCCGTCGCGATGACCGTGACCTTCATGTCGTCGACCAACTCCTCGTCGATCACCATGCCGGAGATGATGTTGGCGTCGGGGTCGACGGCCTCGGAGATGATGCGCGCCGCCTCGGCGACCTCGTGGAGCGTCAGGTCGCGTCCGCCGGAGATGTTGAGCAACACGCCCTTGGCGCCCTCGATCGACGTCTCCTCCAGGAGCGGTGAGGAGATCGCCCGCTGCGCCGCCTCCAGGGCCCGGTTCTCGCCCTTGGCGATGCCGGTGCCCATCAGGGCCATGCCCATGCCCGTCATGATCGTCTTGACGTCGGCGAAATCGACGTTGATCTCGCCCGGCACGGTGATCAAATCCGAGATCCCCTGGACCGCCTGGCGCAGGACGTCGTCGGCGATCAGGAACGCTTCGGTCAGCGGCGTGCCGCGGTCGACGAAGGTCAGGAGCCGTTCGTTGGGGATCGTGATCAGCGTGTCGACCGAGCCGCGCAGATCCTCGACGCCACGGTCGGCGAGCATCATCCGCCGGCGGCCCTCGAAACCGAAGGGTTTCGTCACCACGGCGACCGTCAAGGCGCCGATCTCGGCGGCGAGAGAGGCGAGGATGGGCGCCGAGCCCGTCCCGGTGCCGCCGCCCATGCCGCAGGTGATAAAGACCATGTCGGAGCCGTCCAGAATCTCCAGGATGCGCTCGGTGTCCTCCAGGGCGCTCTTTCGTCCGAGCTCGGGGTCGCCGCCGGCTCCGAGGCCGCGGGTGAGACTCTCGCCGAGCTGGAGCTTGGTCGCCGCGTCGGAGCGCCGCAGGGCCTGGAGGTCGGTGTTCGCGCTGATGAACTCGATCCCCTTGAGTCCGGCGGCGATCATCCGGTTGACGGCGTTGCCGCCGCCACCGCCGACCCCGATCACCTTGATCTTGGCGGGTGCCTTTTCATTCGATTCGAGCGTGATCGCCACGCTCAGCTCTTCATGTGGCTCGTCGAAGAGAATCATTGGCTCTTCCCCTTCGTGGGTAAGTTGCTAGAGCAAGTCCGAGAAAACTCCCCTGACCGTATTCAAGAGATGGCGCACCCGAAACGGCCTGCGCCGGTTAATCCGGCTGCGGCTCGACTCCGACTCCAGGCCGTAGAGCAGGAGACCCGAGGCCGAGCACCAGCTGGGGGAGTTGATGACGTCGACAAGTCCCCCCAGGCCGCGCGGTAAACCATATCGCACCGTGGAGCCGAAAACCTGCTGCGTCAGCTCCAAAAGTCCGTCGAGCTTGGCGCCGCCGCCGGTCAAGACGACACCGCCGCGCAGCGTGTCGTCCCAGCCGCTTTTCACGAGGTCGTCGCGCACCAGCGTCAAGAGCTCCTCGGCCCGCGGCTGGAGGATCTCGCAGAGCTCGCTCCTCGGGGCCAGGCGCTTCGAGCCTCCGCCCACCGCCGGGATCGTCACGCCTTCGTCGTTCTCGATCAACGACTCCAGGCAGCATCCGTAGCGAACCTTGAGCCGCTCGGCCTCGGCAAAAGGCGTGCGCAGCACCATCGCGAGGTCGCTCGTGAAATGGTTGGCGCCGATCGGCATCACGGCCGAGTGCTGCACCTCGCCTTCGGAGAAGAGCGCGTATTCACTCGAGCCGCCGCCAACGTCGATCAGGAGCACCGAGAGCTCGCGCTCGTCGCCGGTCAGGACGGTCTCGGCGGTGGCGAGCGGCTCAAAGACCATCTCGACGACCTCGATGCCGGCGCGGTTGACGCAGGTCTGGAGGGTCTTCGTGCGCGAGGTGTTGCCGGTGACGAGGTGGACCGTCACCTCCAGGCGGCTCCCCAGCATGCCGGTCGGCTCGGTGATGCCGCCCTGCTCGTCGACGACGAACTCCTGCGGGATGGCGTGCAGGATCTCGCGGTCCGACGGCAGGGCCGCCGACTGGGCCGCCTCCAGGACGCGCTTGACGTCGTGCCGGGTGACCTCGCGGTCCTTGCGCCCCACCGAGACGATGGCGCGCGAGTTGGCGCTGCGGATGTCGGAGCCGGCGATGCCGACATAGGCGCGGGAGACGGCGACGCCGGCCATCACCTCCGCTTCCTCACAGGCCTGCTTCAGGGCGTCGACCGTCTGCTCGACGTTGACGACGTTGCCGCGCCGGGTGCCGCGGTTGGGCGCCATCCCCTTGCCGACCACCTCGACGCCGCCGGAGCCGTCGCGCTGACCGATCAGGACGGCCACCTTGGACGACCCGACGTCGACGCCTACCAGGTAGTGATCCGGTTTGGCCATCATCCATCCATGCCTCTTCGAAAAACGCCCGGGCCGGAGCGCCGGGCGGACGGTTGCACAATGATCCTCCTCGCAAAACGCAGGTCCACGGCCTCGACGCGGGCGTAGCGCCGGGCCACCTGCGGCAGCAGGGCCTCCAGGTAGGACGTCTTGGCGGCCAGGGTACCGGAACGAACGAGCAGCGGGAAGGGCAGCCCGGCGCTCCAGAGGCGAAAATCGTCCGGTCCGAGGATCTCGATCTCCGACAGGCCCGCCGCCCAGGACGGCGAGGCGTCCTCGATCTCGCGCACGATCTCCAGGGCGCGGCGCGACGCGACCTCGCCGCCGGCCTTGACGAGCAGCAGGTCCACTCCATCTAACACCGTCTCCGACGCCGCGTCGAAAGGCGTGATGACCTCTCCCTCCTCGTCGAGATAGAGGATCTCGTCGCCGCGGCGCAAGAGCGCCACGGCACGCTTTTCGACCACCTGGACAGCGAGGCGTCCAGGCAAGATCTTGTGGACGTCGACCGACTCGACCCAGGGATGGGCGGCGAGTGCCCGGTCGACGTACGCGAGGGGCAGCCGCGGGAGGTTCTCCCCGACGTAGGGCTGAAGCGCCGCCTCGGCCCAGGCCCTTGCGAGGCGGCCGCCGTCGCTTTCGATCTTGAGCTCGCGGAGGGCGAAAACCGGCGAGTGGCCGACCCAGACGACGAGGGCGACGGGCGTGCCGACGATCAGGAGCGCGGTCGCAAACGAGCGTCCGATGCGCAGCAACGGATGCCGCCGGAGGAACCGAACGCCCTCGCCGCGGCGCCTCAAGGGAGCTTCCAAACGCCTCGGGAAAGGCGCCGCGGGCGACCTGGGCCGGAAAGCCAGCACGGTGGCAGTGTCTCCCCCCCTTGATCCCCCCAGGGGGACAGTGTCTCCCCCCCTTGATCCCCCCAGGGGGACAGTGCCGCGGCGCGGGCTCATGGCTCCTCCTGCGTCAGCTGCTGTCCCAGCCGGTAGATGTCGCCGGCCCCGAGGGTCAGCACGAGGTCGCCGGGCGAGACCTCGCCCGCCAAGAGCTCGGGCACCGCTTTCCAGTCGTCGCAGTAGCGGACCCGGCGATGACCGGAGAGGCGCGCGGAGTCAACGACGTTCTCGCCGCTCACCCCGGGGATCGGCGCTTCGCGCGACGCATAGATCCGGGTCACGACGGCCTGGTCGGCGCCCAGGAGGGCCCGGGCGAGCTCGTCGCACAGGTCGCGGGTGCGCGAGAAGAGGTGTGGCTGAAGAACGGCGTGGATCTTGGCGCGCGGGAACGCCTGGCGGGCCGCCTGGAGCGTCGCGGCGACCTCGGTCGGGTGATGGGCGTAGTCATCGACGACCGTCGCCTCGCGCCAGGTCCCCAGGCGCTCGAACCGCCGGTGGACGCCGCCAAAAGTGGCGAGAGCCCCGGCGATCCGCTCGAAGGGCAGGCGCAGCGCCAGGCCCACGGCCACCGCCGCGAGAGCGTTCGACACGTTGTGGTGGCCGGGCATCGGGAGGCGGACCTCGCCGAGCTCGGTGCCGGCGCCGACGACCTTGAACCGGCAGCCCTCGGGGGTCGCCTCGATGCCGCTCGCGGCGTAGTCGGCCTGCGGCGTCAGGCCGTAGGTCACGACCCGGTGATCCTTTCGAAGCTGCGGCAGGATCCCCTGGATGTTGGCGTCGTCGAGGCAGAGGATGACCTGGCCGAAAAACGGCACGCGCGAGGCGAACTCCAGGAAAGCGGCGCGAATGGCGCCCAAGTCCCCGTAAGTGTCGAGGTGGTCGCGGTCGATCGAGGTGACGACCGCGAGGATCGGCATCAGGCGCAGGAAGCTGCGGTCGAACTCGTCGGCCTCGGCGACGAGGTAGTCGCTGCGGCCGATGCGGGCGCCCGTGCCGGAGACCCGCATGCGGCCGCCGACGATCACCGTCGGGTCGAGGCCCGCCTCGGTCAGAAGCGTCCCGACGAGCGACGTCGTGGTCGTCTTGCCGTGCGTCCCGGCGACAGCGATGCCGTACTTCAAGCGCATCAGCTCGCCGAGCATCTCGGCGCGGCGCACGACCGTGATGCCGCGGGCGCGGGCGGCCTCGATCTCGGGATTCTCGTCGGGCACGGCGGAGGACTTGACCACGAGGTCGACGTTTTTGAGGTGGTCCTCGCCGTGTCCTTCGCGGATCTCGACGCCCAGCTTCTCGAGGCGTGCCGTGGCCTCGCCGCGCGCCGCGTCGCAGCCGCTGACTTTGAGGTCGTAGTCGAGCAGCACCTCGGCGATGCCCGACATGCCGGCGCCGCCGATGCCGACGAAATGGACGTGGGAAAGCCCGGCAAAGATGCGCAGCATCAGGCGACCCTCCCCAGGTGCTCGACGCGGTCGGCGATCGCGGCGGCGGCGCCCTCGCGGGCGAGGCCGCGGGCCGCGCGGCCCATGGAGCGCAGGCGTTCGGCGTCGTCGAGGAGGTTTCTCAGGAGGGTACGAAGGTCCTCGGCTCCGGCCTCGGCTTCCAGGATCTCGGCCGCTCGCGCGGCGACGAGGCGCCGGGCGTTCGCCACCTGGTGAGCGCCGGCAAGCTGCAGGGGCGCAAGGAGCGCCGGGCGTCCGGCGGCGCAGATCTCGGCCAGGGTGATCGCTCCGGCCCGCGAGACCACGAGGTGCGAGCGGGCCATGGCGCCGGCGACGTCGTCGAGGAAGGCGACGACCTCGGCGTCGACCCCCGCACCGGCGTAGGCCTGCCGCGTCGCTTCAAGGTGGCCTTCGCCGGCCTGGTGGAGGACGGAAACGTCGCCGAGGCCGTCGAGCGCCGCGGGCAGGAGCTCGTTCAATTGCCGGGCGCCCTGGCTGCCGCCGAGCACCAGCAGGCGCGGTGCGGTCTCCGGGAGCTCGGGGGGGACCTCGAAGAACTCGCCGCGGATCGGGACGCCCGTGGTGTGTGAAGGACAGTGGAGCGTCGCCGCGGTTTCCTCGTAAGCGACGGCCGCTTCGGCCGCGAAGCGCGACAGCCAGCGGTTGGCGAAGCCGGGTCCGGCGTTGGGCTCGACGAGGAGCACCGGCCGCGCCGCGAGCCGCGCCCCGAGGACCGCCGGGGCCGAGGCATAGCCGCCCGTCCCGACGACCACCTTTGCACCGACGCGGCGCACGAGCCGCCGCCCGCGAAGCGCGGCGTAGCCGAGCGTCGCCATGGAGCCGAGCTTGCCCAGGACGCCCCGGCCGACGAGAGGACGCGACGGCAGGTCGTAGAAGTCGAGCTCGCGCTCGCGGGCGAGCCGCGCCTCCATGCCCTGGGCCGAGCCCGCCCAGCTGACCTGCCAGCCGCGGCGGCGCAGCTCCGCCGCGATCGCCAGGCCCGGGAACACATGTCCACCGGAGCCGCCGCCGGCGAGCATCGCGTGCGCGGCGCTGGCGGCGCTGCCGTTCAGCCGAGCCATGACGTCCGGATCCCGTGTTGCGAGACGTTCAAGATGACCCCGCAGGCCGTCAAGGTGACGACCATCGACGAGCCGCCGTGGGAGATGAAGGGCAGGGGAACGCCGGTCGTCGGCAAAAGCGCCAGCGCGACGCTCATGTGTAGAAAAGCCTGCACTCCCAAGAGCGCCGTAAAGCCCCAGGCGAGATAGCGTCCGAGCTCGTCGGGTGCGGAAAGGCCGGCGAGAACCCCCCGCCACAGGAAGACGGCGAAGAGAGCGAGAAGCATGGACGCGCCCACAAAACCCAGCTCCTCGGCGACGATCGAGAAGATGAAGTCGGCGTGCGGCGAGGGCAGGAAGTAAAGCTTCTGGACCGAGTTGCCCGGTCCCAGGCCGAAAAGCCCTCCCGAGCCGACCGCGATCAGGGATTGCAGGAGTTGGAAGCCGCTGTCCAGCGCGTCGCCCTCCGGGTCGAGAAAAGCGAGCCAGCGTTTCAGCCGGTAGGGCACCAGCATGATCGACACGCCGACGATTGGCAAGAGCATGGCGCCGCTGATCAGCAGGTAACGCAGCGAGATCCCGGCAAGGATGAGCATCAGGAAGGGCGGCACGCAGATCAGGACCGCCGTCCCCAGATCGCCTCCCAGAAGCACCAGGGTGGCGACCAGAGCCGTGGCGAAGCTCGTGGGGATCAGAAAGGAATAGGTCGAGAGCCGATCGCTCTTGCGATCGATCTGGTAGGCGATGAAAGCGACCAGCGCCAGCTTCGCGATCTCCGACGGCTGCACCGAGACTCCGCCGACGAAAAACCACCGCCGGGAGTTGTTGAGCGCCGACGCAAAAAGCACTCCGACGAGCAGCAGCAAGGAACCGATCAGGATCGCGTAGGTGATGACCGGACGCTTCAACAACCGATAGTCGACGTGGAGCAGCACGAGCATCGCGGTGAAGCCGATCGCCGCGGCGATCGTCTGCCTGACGAAGAAGGGATTGATCGTAAATCCGCGCTCGCTCGCCAAGACGGCGCTCGCCGAGTACACCATCACGAGCCCGAGCCCCGTCAACAGGACGACGGTGAGGAAAAGCAGACGATCGACCACCAGCTTCTGCGCCATGTTGCCTTTCTTTCTTCATCGCAGCTTCAGGGTCGAGAGTCCGACGAGGGCGAAAAAGATCGCCAGGAGCCAGAACCGCACGATGATCTTCGGCTCGGCCCAGCCGTGGAGCTCGAAGTGATGGTGGAGCGGCGCCATGCGAAAGACCCGCTTGCCGGTGAGCTGGTAGGAGCCCACCTGGATCATGACCGAGAGCGCCTCCATGACAAAAAGCCCACCGACTAAAACCAGCACCAGCTCCTGCTTGGCCAGGACCGCCACGATACCGATCGCGCCGCCGAGGGCCAGCGAGCCGACGTCGCCCATGAAGACCTCGGCCGGGTGACAGTTGAACCACAGGAAACCGAGGCTCGCGCCGACGAGAGCACCGCAAAAAATCGTCACCTCGCCGACCCCGGGAAGCGCCGCCACCTGGAGGTAGGCGGCCACCACCTGGTGGCCGGCGACGTAGGTGAAGATGGCGTAGGTGGCCGCGGCGACGAGCGTCGAGCCGATCGCCAGGCCGTCGAGGCCGTCGGTCAGGTTGACCGCGTTCGAAGACCCGACGAGCACCAGCGCCACGAAGGGGACGTAAAACCACCCCAGTTGGATGACCAGGTTCTTGAAGAACGGAAAGGTCAGGGTGGGCTCGAAACCCATGTCGGCGGGCAGCTCCATCAAGATCACCGCCGCCGCCGCCGACACCAGCGTCAGCAGCAAGAGCTTCCCTCGCGCGGTCAGCCCCAGGTTGCGGCGCTTCCTCACCTTGACGAAGTCGTCGACGAAGCCGATACCGCCAAAAGCCGCGGTCACGGCGACGGCCAGCCAGACGAAAGGATTCTTCAGGTTCGCCCACAGGAGCGTCGAGGCAAAAAGCGCGAAGAGGATCAAGAGGCCCCCCATCGTCGGGGTGCCGGCCTTGACGAGGTGGCTCTGCGGTCCGACCTCGCGGATGTTCTGGCCTACGGAGAGCCTTCTCAGGGTGCGGATGAACCACGGTCCGAGGAGGATCGAAAGCAGGATCGCCGTGGCGGTCGCTCCCGCCGTCCGAAACGTGATGTATTGGAAGACGTTGAGAACGCCAAACTGCTCGTGGAGCGGATAGAGGAGGTGATAGAGCATCAGCCGAGCTCCCCTCGTTCGTCGACGAGCGCCTGGACGACGGCTTCAAGAGCGATGCCCCGCGACCCCTTGACCAGGACGAGGTCGCCGTCTCGAACGGCGCGGCGAGCCCACTCGACGGCCGCGGCGGCGTCAGGGGCCCGCTCGGTCTCGGCGCCGCGCTCGCCGGCCGCGTCGAGGAGCTCCGCGGCCAGCTCGCCGACGCCCAGGATCGGCGAGAAGCCGAGCTCGGCCGCCCGCTCGCCGACCTGGCGGTGAAAGGCGGCGGCACCGTCGCCGAGCTCCAGCATGTCGCCGAGGACGGCCACGTGGCGGCGTCCCGGCAGGTGCCGGGCGCTCTTGAGGGCCTTGGTGGCGGCGTCGGGATTCGAGTTGTAGGAGTCGTCGACGAGGGTCACGCCGCCCCCCAGCCGGTGGACCTCGCCGCGGCCGGCGGCGGGCTCGAAGGACGCGGCGGCCGAGGCGATCTCGTCCAACGGGACGCCCAGGGCATGGGCGCAGGCGGCGGCCGCCAGGCAGTTTTCGGCGTTGTAGAGGCCGTGAAGCGACAGCTCCACCGTCACGGCCTCGCCGGACGCCCGGAGCTCGAAGCGGCTGCCGATCCGCCCGTCCGGGCGCGGCTCGGCAGGCGTCGCCATGACGTCGGCCTCGTTCTCGACGCCGTAGCGCACCTCGCGACCCGCATGACGGCGGGCGATGCGCTCGACCTCCGGGTCGTCGGCGTTCGAGACCACGAGCCCGTCGGCGGCGAGGCCCGCGAGGAGCCCCGCCTTGGCCTCGGCGATTCCCCGCAGGTTCTGGAAGCTCTCCAGGTGGACCGGGAGGATGTTGGTGAAAAGCGCCACGTCGGGACGCCCCAGCCGGCTCACCCCGGCCAGCTCCCCCGGGGTCGACATGCCCATCTCGGCCACCATCCACTCGCAGCCGTCCTCGATCGCCATCAGCGCGATCGGGAAACCGTAGAGGTTGTTGAAGTTGCCGACGCTCTTCGAGGTCCGGAAGCGCCGGGCGAGCATCGCGGCCAGAAGCTCCTTGGTCGTCGTCTTGCCGGCCGATCCGGTCAGCCCCACGAGGTAGCGCGGGACCTCGGCGCGCACCGCCCGGGTCAGGGCGTGAAGCGCCTCGTAGGTGTCCTCGACGCGCAGCCAGGCGGCCGCGCCGCGCTCGGCGTCGACGTCGCGGTGGACGACGATCGCGCCGGCGCCGCGCCGCGCCGCCGTGCCGGCGTACTCGTGGCCGTCGACCTGCTCGCCGGGCAGGGCGAAAAAAACCTCGCCGCCCTCGACGCGCCGGGAGTCGAGGACGCAACCGCGCCACAGGGCGGCCGGGTCGCCGGCGAGGACGGCGGCGTCCATGGCCTTGGCGGCGAAAGCGGCGCTGCGCTCAACCATAGCGTCCCTCCGGAGCTGTCCCCCTAGGGGGATCAAGGGGGGGAGACACAGCGAAGCCGTGCTCGGCCAGGGCGGCGGCGATCTCCTCGTGGTCGGAGAACGGCACCACGCGCTCGCCGAAGATCTGTCCCTCCTCGTGGCCCTTGCCCGCCACGACGACGCACCAGCGGCCGGGCTCGCCCGCGGCGACGGCGACGGCGCGGCGAATCGCCTCGCGGCGGTCGACGATTCGCTCGTAGGAGGTGTGGCCGCTCGCCTCGAGCCCAACGACCATGGCGTCGAGGATCGCCTCGGGGCCCTCGCTGCGCGGATTGTCGGAGGTGGCGATGGGGAGCTCCGCCCGCTCGCCGACGACCCGGCCCATCTCGGGGCGCTTCCCCTGGTCCTTGTCGCCGCCGCAGCCGAAGACCACGACGAGGCAGCGGTCGCTCATCTCGCGAAGCGAGTCGAGCGCCGCGACGAGAGCGCCCGGTGTATGGGCGAAGTCGACGAGCGCCGGGAACTCCTGGCCGCGCTCGACTCTTTCCAGCCGTCCGCGGATCGTCGGCTGGGTGGCCAGGGTCTCGGCGACGAGGTTGTGCGGTAGCGCCAGGGCCTCGGCGGCGGTCACCGCCACGAGGACGTTCCACAGGTTGTAGCGGCCGAGCAGCGGTGTCGAGAGGGCGAGCTCGCCTCGGGGTGTCGCGAGGCGTAGCTCCATGCCGTCCAGGGTGAGGCAGGACTCGATCACCCGGACGTCGCCCTCCTCCTCGCCGCAAGTCAGGAAATCGGGGCGCGGCCGGCGCGAGCCGAGCTCTTCCGCAAGCCGCCGGCCGTAGGCGTCGACGAGCGCCACGACACCGCGTCCACCGTCTTTCAAGAGGTCGAAGACCCGGAGCTTGGCCTCGAAATAGCTCTCCATGTCGCGGTGGAAGTCGAGGTGGTCGCGGCTCAGGTTGGTGAAAAGCGCCAGGTCGAGCCCGAGCGAGGCGACCCGTCCCATGGCGAGCGCGTGCGAGGACACCTCCATCACCGCGGCCTGGGCCCCGTGGTCGGCCATCTCGCGCAGGATCCGGTAGAGGTCGGTGGCTTCCGGCGTGGTACGCAGCCCTCCGGCGGCGCCTTCGAGGTAGGACCGCTCTCCGAAGTGGTAACCGAGCGTGCCGATGAGCCCCGCCGGACGGCCGGCGGCGCCGAGGAGCCGGCCGATCAGGTGGATGACCGTCGACTTGCCGTTCGTGCCGGTCACGCCGACGAGAGTCAACCGCTCGTCGGGACGGCCGTTGACGCGGGCGGCGAGCGGCCCGAGGAGCGGGCGCGGGTCCTCCACCTCGACCCAGGGCACCTCGAGGCCTGCCGGCGGCGCTCCCGGACCGACGGCGGCGACGGCGCCCGCCGACGCGGCCTGGGCCGAGAAGGCGCGGCCGTCGAAGCGCTCGCCGACGATCGCCACGTAGAGGTCGCCCGGGGCGACGCGCCGCGAATCGTGGCAGATGCCGGTGACGTCGGGGTCCTGCGGCGGCAGGCGGACCGGCAACTCGTCGAAAAGCTCGTGCAGGAGCATGCTCACATCGCCTCCGGTCTCAAGTAGAGCTTCACCGAGCGGGCGGCGACTTCGAGCGGCGTGCCGGGCGGCGGCTCCTGGCGATGGACGGCACCGTGCCCGTCGAGAGCCAGGGCGATCCCGAGGCGGCTCGACCGGGCGACGGCCTGGCGGGCCGTGAAGCCGGCGAAGTCGGGCAAGGTGCCCGGCGGTGTGGAGCGGCGTACCTCCCTGGCCGGGGCATAGGCCGCGAGGGCCGTCGTGCTCTCGCCGGGCCTCTGGCCGGGCCAGGTGGCGGGCGGCTCGCGTTCCGGGCGCGTGCCCAGGTAGAGCAGCGTCCGCTCGGCGATGGCCCGAAACGCCGGCGCCGCCACCTCGCTGCCGTGGTAGCGGGGCCACGGCTCGTCGAGGACGACGGCGGCCACCAGCACCGGGTCGTCGACCGGGGCGAAGCCGACGAAGCTCGCGACGTAGCGGTTCTTCGCGTATCCCACGCCGGGCAGCGCTTTTTCGGCGGTGCCGGTCTTGCCGGCGGCGCGGTAGCCGGGCATCTGCGCCGACTTCCCGGTGCCCTCGAGCACCACGGACTCCAGCATGCGGCGTACGGTCCGTATCGACGAGGGCGAGATCGGCAGCCCCAGGACCTCGCTTGGGATCTTGCGGGGCTCTTCGCCCGGACGCTCGATCGAGGCCACGATGAAAGGCTTCATGAGCCGGCCGCCGTTGGCGATCGCGGCGAAGGCGTTGGTCAGCTGAAGCGCCGTCACCGAGAGGCCCTGGCCGAAGGAGTGGTAGGCCGGCGTCAGGGCCGTCCACTTCTTGAGCGGATGCAGGATCCCGGCGCTTTCCGAGGGCAGGTCGACCCCGGTCGGCCGTCCGAAGCCGAAGGCCGTGACGGTGTCGAAGAGCTTCCGCCGGCCGGCGGCGTACCCGATCTTGATCGCCCCGATGTTCGACGAATGGGTGATGATCTGGCTCACCGTCAGCATACCGAAGGGCCTGTGGTCCTTGATCAGCGTGCCGTGGAGGCGGATGCCGCCGTTCTCGCAGTCGTAGACGTCGCGGGGGTCGACGGCCCCGGCTTCGAGCGCCGCCGCCACGGTGACCATCTTGAAGGTCGAGCCGGGCTCGTAGGCGTCCATGACCGGCCGGTTGCGCCAGGTGTCCCTGGGGTAGCGGCCGAAGTGGTTGGGATCAAAAGTCGGGTGGGAGGCCATGGCGTAGATCGCTCCGGTCCGCGGATCGAGCACCACCGCCATGCCGGTCCTGGCGTTGGAGCTCTTGACGGCCCGCTTCAGCTCGCGCTCGGTCAGGTGCTGGATCGTCGCGTCGAGCGTCAGGTAGAGGTCGCTTCCCGGCTTCGCCTCGGCCAGTTCGAGGTTCGGGTAGAGGACCGTGCCGTAGTGGGCGTCGCGCACCACGATCCGCCGGCCCGGCTCCGCGGCGACGATCCCTTCGTAGAGGTACTCCAGGCCCGCCAGGCCCGAGTTGTCGGTCCCGACGTAGCCGAGCACCGCCGCCGCCAGGCTCCCTTTCGGGTAGTAGCGCTTGTTCTCGGGCACGAAGAGGACCCCTGGCAACTCGAGAGCGCGGATCTTCTCGGCCCGTGGCGGGTCGATCTTGCGCTTCACCCAGACGAAGCCGCGGTCCGAGTCGAGGTCCCGGGCAAGCTTTTCCCGATCGAGGCCGAGCTGCTCGGCGAGGACCGCGGCGGTCCCTTCGGCGTCCTCGACGTGCGACGGGTCGGCGGCCACCGACACGACCTCCACCGAGACGGCGAGCTCGTGTCCGCGGCGGTCGTAGATCGTGCCGCGCGGCGGCTTCAGCTCCACGAGGTGGTTCTGCTGCCGCTCGGCCCGCTCGCGGTAATGATCGTGGCGCACGACCTGCAGCTGATAGAGCCGCAGGCCCAGGGCGAGGAGCCACGAGAGGGCAAGGCCGAGGATGAAGAAAAAGCGGCGGTTCACGGTCCGTCCTCCCGCGTCCGTCCAGGGTCCGGCCGTCCGGGGGCCGGCCTCCCGGCATCCTCGAGGCGCCGCCGCTGCGGCGTCTCGACCAGCTCTTCGAAAAAGAGGGTCTGCTCCAGGGTCGGCTCGACCATCCCCAGCTCCTCGCCGGCACGTTCGGCCAGGCGTTCGGGGTGGGCGAGGTACGCCGCTTCCAGGCGCCACTGGCGCTCGACCTCGAGGAGCTTGTGGAGGCGCTTTTCCAGCTCGTCGACGCGGTAGCCGGTGCGGAGGATCTCGATGTGGACCCAGGTGTAGGCGAAAAGCCCCCCGCCGAGGACCAGGACCGCCGCCAGCACGCCGAGCAGCTCGCGCAGCAGGCGCCGATCGCGCTCGCGTACGAGGTAGGTGTTCTCCACCCGGCGGTGAACGGCGTAGGGACTGGCCACCTTCTAGAGCCTCCGCGCCGCACGCAGCCGCGCCGACCGGCTCCGGGGATTGCGCTCCACCTCCGCCGCGTTCGGGCGTACGACCTTCTTCGTCAGGACTTCGATCACCTGCGTCTCCGCCCTGGGACGGCCGGTGATCGGTTCGATCTCGCCGGTCGCCAAGTCGCGCAGCGTGTGCTTGACCTCTCGGTCCTCCAGGCTCTGGTAGGAGATCACCACCAGCCGGCCGTTCTGCTCCAGCATGTTGACCGAGCTCTTCAGAAGCCCCTTGAGCTCGTCCAATTCGGCGTTGACCTCCATGCGCAGAGCCTGGAACGTCTGGGTCGCCGGGTGGATCCGCTTCCGGCGCGGCCCGCGCAGTACCGGCTTCACCTCCTCGATCAGGCGGCGAAGCTCGCCGGTCGTCTCCAGCGGACGAATCGTCCGGCGCTCGACGATCGCCCGGGCGATTTGCCGGGCGTAGCGTTCCTCACCGTAGACGCGTAGCAGTCGTCGAAGCTCTTCCTCGGAGTAGCTCCGGAGCACATCTTGAGCCGTCATGTCGTCTTCCTGCCTCTCCTCCCCCATGCGCATGTCGAGGGGGCCGTCGTGCATGAACGAAAAACCTCGCGCCGGCGTCTCGAGCTGCATCGACGAGACGCCGAGATCCGCCAACACCCCGCTCACCTTGGCGAGCCCGCAGCCGCGGAGCAGATCCTCCAACTCGGCGAAACGGCCTTGCAGGATCCGGACGCGCTCTCCAAAGCGTCCGAGGCGCTCTCGCGCCACCTGCAAGGCCCAGGGATCGCGGTCGATCCCGACGAGCCGGGCCTCGGCGAAGCGTTCGAGGAGCGCCGCGGCATGGCCTCCGAGGCCCAGGGTGCAGTCGACCAGCCAGCCACTCGGTCCCCCTCCGGCCGCCGGTCCGCCGGCCGCCGGAGCCAGGAAGTCGAGGACTTCCGCGGTCAAGACCGGCTGGTGCTGAGGTACCCATCCTGCCTCCGGGCTCACACTCCGAGCTCCGCAAGATCGTCGAAGTCCTCTTCGGTGAAGGGCTCTTCGACGAGCTTCTTGTCGAAGAGCTCCCGGTTCCAGATCTCGAGGTACCGGATGCGGCCGCTGACCACCACTTCACCGGCCATCTCCGCGCGTTCCCGCAGGATCTGGGGGACCACCACCCGGCCCTGGCTGTCGAGCCGCAGCTGCTGGCCGAAGTAGTTCACCCGTTCGAGGAACCGCTGCTTGGCACGGTTCGACGAGGGGGCCTGGACCAGCCGCTCCTCGATCTCCTCCCACTCGGAGAGCGGATAGAGGATCGCCGATTCGCCCGTCACCGAGGTGATGAAGACCTCAGGCCCGTAGCGCTCTTCGAGAAGACGGCGAAACTCGGTCGGCACCTTGAGCCGGCCCTTGTCGTCGATCTTGGTTGGAGAGCTTCCACGGAACATCGGACTACCACCTTGAGTGAAACGAGGTGGCAGCACCGTAACATCGTTGTCCACAAAAGTCCATTCTCTTCCACTACTTATGCCGACTCTTCCACTGCATTCCACCAGCGAGCCACCAGGGGCCACAGCCGGCCACCCGCGTCGTCGGGAGAGTTTGCACAGGATGTTGTGCAAAGAATGAAGCCATGGATCGCGGAAGTCCTGCGGAGATGCGGCCATCGCCGGGATTTGGAAAGAGCTACCTCATCTCGTTGTCGTACCCGAAGCTCCTACGATATATAGTTGGTTTGCCGAAGGCGTTCCTCGCAAGAAGCGGAATCCTGCGGACGCCTCGATGAAACCTTACGCTTCGTTTACGCCATGCCTGGCGTTTCTAGCGACCCACGACAGGGAGTCGCCTGGGGTCTCAACGAAGCCGCCGTAGATTTGGAAGCCACCGGCAACCGAAGGGCGAAAAATCTGCCGCCGGCTGCGCGCCGACCCGGCGCCCGCCGAGGTGCCGGTGATCATGGTGACGGCCCTGAACGACCGCAAGTCGCGGCTCAAGGGCATCGAGGCCGGCGCCGACGACTTCGTCTCCAAGCCTTACGACGGTGCCGAGCTCAAGGCACGGGTGAAGACGATCGCGCGGCTCAACCGCTACCGGCGGCTGCTCGCCAAGCGCACCAAGTTCGAATGGGTCGTCGAGAGCTCGGACGAGGGCTACCTCCTCCTCGACCAGGACTGTGCCATCCTCTACGCCAATTCCGCGGCCCGCCAATCGCCTCCGAGCTCGAGTTGACGCTCCGTTCAACGGACCTGGGCGACACCGGCGACGGCGGACGGCTCGTCTCCTCCGCGGCTTTCGAGATCGTCCTGCGCGAGCTCCTGGGGAACGCCAAGAAGCTCCACCCGGAAGGCATGCCCAGGGTCGACGTCCGGCTCGCTGTCGACGAGGAGGAAACGGCGGGCCGCGCGGTCAAGCTCACCGTCCGCGACGACGGCGTCCACGTGCCGGCGGAGCTCGTCGCCCGGGTGTGGTCGCCCTATTCCCAAAGCGAGAAGGGGTTCTCGGGCAACGTCGAGGGTATGGGACTGGGGCTTTCGATGGTGGCGTCGCTCGTCTGGGGGGTGGGGGGGTCTTGCCGGCTCTACACACTCCATGCGATGCTCAAGCAGCTTGGGCTCACTCTGGACGAGCTAACCCACCA
>CBDUYN010000055.1:0-52846 GCA_965371445.1 uncultured bacterium
CTTTCGTTCATCTCGATCTCCTTTCCGGTGAAAGGAGGAGAGGGATCTACTGCAATCAGCCGATCTCAGCTCGGCCCCGATCCACAACTTCGGACAATAACTCTTCGTGGCCGAGTGCCTGACCGAGAGCATCTTCACCCAGGCGGAGCGGTACCAGAAGATCGGCAGTACCACGCAAGTCGGCAGCCGACCGGGGCTCCTTGGCCCTCCGGCCTCCGGCCGCCACCAGACTGACCGCTGTCACCGGCCCGGACGTGCCACCCCACAAGACTCTGTCGGACCAGGCTCGGGCCTGCCTGCTTGCAGGTTCGGCCATGCCGATGCCGTGCGGCGCCGCCGCGAAGGGTTTGCGCCACACAGAGATTTTTTCGTATATTGCGCAATCGATGGCCTCCAAACGCAAACGCACGAAAGGGCGGCGGTCCAAAGGTGCCCGCCCGTCACCTGGGCCGGGTCACGTCGCCCCGGCCCGGGCCCCCAGAGCCGACGACTCCGCCACGGTCGGACGACTGATCGCGGAAGGCCGGACCAAGACCGCCCTCGAACGGGCCAGGGCAGCCCACCGGCGGCTCGACACGCCGGAGACGGAAGCCACCCTGGTCGACGCCTACCTGGCACGCGCCGCGTCGCTCGCGGCTGGTGGACAGGCGAGGGAAGCGGGAGCGCTTCTTGAGCTCGTCCGCGAGCGCTTTCCGGCCGCGCTCGACCGGGTGGAAGAGCTCGCTCGAGTGCTCGGAGCACGCCACGGCGATCTCGACGAGCTCGTCCGTCCGTTGGCCGATCCCGCGACGCCGGCCGTCGAACGCGCCGCGATCGAGGAGATCGTGCGCAACGAGGTCACCGATCTCGCCCGGCTGGCCGCAAGCCCCGCGCTCGACGTCGACGATCCTTTGAGACGGGCGGCCGCGGAGGTCAACCGGGCTTTCGAGGCGGTGACCCGCGGGAAGGTCGAGCCTCAGAAGATCGCCCTCCCGCAGGTCTCGCGGCGCAGCCCCCTCGCACCCTGGAAGATGCTCGTTCGAGCCCTCGACGCCTTCTACCGCGGCGACGACGACGCGTGCGAACGAACCCTGGCGGTGATGGAAAGTGCCGGGTCCGGAAGCGGCCCTGCGCCACCCCCACTGCGGGTGGCCGGTGCTCTGCGGGCCCTGCTTTGCGACGGCACGAGCGGCAGCGTCGCCCCTTCCGAGCTCAGTCGCTCCTCGGCCGCTCTCGTCGCCCGGGTCCGCAGCCGCGACAAGGAGCTCCGCCAGCAGCTGGAGAGACTCGAGCGGGCCTTCGCCGGCGACAGCCTGAGCGGCATCCTGTCGGCGACCCGCCAGACGCTCCGGGTGGCCCGGCGAAACGCCACGCCGATCCTTCCCCGGCTGCGGCAGCACGTCTTCGTCCGTAGCTTTCTGGCGGGGGTTCCACCGGTGCGCCTCGGCGCCGCCCTCGACGAGCCGGTCGCCACAGAGGCCTGTTTCTGGCGTCTCCTGGCCCAGGCCGCCGATCGCAGGGGAAGTCCCGTCCTGGCCTGCGCCGCCTGGGAGCAGTTCCGGCTGCGGGCCGCCGAGGAGGGCCTCTTCGAGCCCAGGAGCCGAGAGGAAGCCGCGATCTATCTCTACATGGCGGAGCTCATGGAGCCCCTGTCTGCCGAGACTCTCGAATTCGTCCGGGAAGATCGACGCGAATCCCCGGGCGCCCTGGCGCGCTATGTCGAGCGGGCCACGCCCGGCCCGTCAGGCGGCAGCCGTCGGGACGCGGCGGAGGAGGAAGACTTCTACTACCTTCGACCGGAGGAGCTCTACGCCCGCGCGATCCGCTGCGACGCCGATCCGGAGACCTTCCGCCGCTGGCTTGAGCAGGCGCGTCGCGAACGTGGCTGGAAGGCGGCCGAAGAGGTGGCCCTTCAGTGGCATGCGAGGTGGAACGACGACCCCCGGCCGCTGCTTCACCTCGTGAAGTCGGCGGAGAAGCGCGGCGCCTTCCGGAAGGCCCTGAAGCTCCTGGAACAGGCCGAAGGCCGAACGACGATCGATCCCGAGGTCCGCCGGGCGCGGCCGCGGTTGCTCGTCGCCGCGGCCCGCCGTCACCTCAGGCAGAAAAAGCCCCACCTGGTCGAAAAGGACGTCGCCGCGCTAGCCGAGCTGCCGGCGTCGGCCTGGGAAAACCGCGCGTCGCCGCAGCGCTTCGGCGACGCCTCCCTGGTTCTCGACGCCCTGCGCTGGGCCTGCTCCACGCAGGCCGCCGCGAGCCGGAAGACGGCGAAACAGGAGAGGAAGGCGGCGAGACAGCAGAGCCGGAGGCTCCGTAGCGAGATCGCCGAGCGGCTGGAGAGCGACGTGGCGGCGCTCTTGCTCTTGCGGAGCCTGAGCACGGCTTGCGGCTTCCCGGAGCCGCAGAGACCGGCGCTTCCCTGGCCGGTCCCACCCCGCCGGAAACGCCGGCAGCTGGCGTCGGCCGTGGCACGTGCCGCGATCTGTGCCGGGCGCCTCGGCGTGGAGGTCGACGTCCCTTCCACCTGGGGGGAGAGCCTGTGCCGTGAGGTGTCCGCTCCCGGCTTCGCGGCCGACGTCGCGGAGCTCGTCTCCCTGGCCGAGACCGCTTTCCAGAGCGGCCTGCCCGAGCTCACCTACACGGCCTCCGGCGCCGGCCTGGCGGGCGAAGCCTCTCACCACGCCCGCTTCCTGTTGTTGCGCGCCCGCAGCTTGCCGTCCTGGGAGCCGGAACGCGCCATGGAATGTCTGGCCGCGGCCGTCGCGCTCGCGCGCCGCCAGCGCGACACGGACCTCCTCGCCGAAGTGGCCGACCTGAGACGGGACACGCCTCGTGGAGGCAGAGCCCTGGGGATCATCTTCGAGCTGGGCGGATTGACCCCCGACAAGCTCTCGCTGAGCCGCGAGGAGCTCGATTCGATCCTCCGGCGGGAACAGCAGGAGCGCGAGTATCCCTCGTTGCCTGACTGGGACGAAGACGACGACGACTTCGTCTCGTTCTGCACGTGCCCGGAGTGTACGCGCCGCCGCCGGGCCCGGGAAGCTGCCGGGGCGTGGGACGACGAGCCCTGGGACGACGAGCCCTGGGACGGCGAGCCGGGCCAGGGAGCAGACGGCTTCGCCTGGGGACCGATCGATCTCTTCCAGCGTCCTCCGGAGCTCGAGGACGTCCCCCAAAAGCTCCTCACCCTGATGATGGAAGCGTCGCTCAAGTGCGGCACAGGGCGCGGTCGCGTCCCCGGCTCCGACACGGTCGCACGCGTCGATCCGGACCTCTACGTCCGTCTCAAGGAAGCGATCGAGGAGCACTTCGGAGCCGGCGGCATCCCGCCGCACCGGCCTCCGGCCTCCGGCTCGAAGTCGCGCCGGCGGCATTTTGCGAGATGACCCTCTCAACCTACTGACCCAGAGGAGACAAGAGCCGTGTCCACTTCGCCCACGTCGATCCGCGAGCCGGAGGAGGTCCTCGGAATCCCTCCCGGCGCCGGGGAGGAAGAGATCCGTGCCGCCTACCTCCGCAAGGTCAAGGAGTACCCTCCGGAGCGTGCGCCCGAGGAGTTCGAGCGCGTCCGCGACGCCTACGAGACTTTGCAGGACCCGCGGCGGCGTGGCCGCCGGTGGCTCGACGCCGACCCGGAAGCGCCTTTCGTCTCGTTGCTCGAGGGCCTGGCTTCAGAGAGGAGCCACGTGGGCCCCGGGCCCTGGCTGGCCGTGATGAGGGAGCCTTGACGTCGATGCCCGAAGACCTTCGCCAGCATCTGCGCGAACGGTTCGACGCCTGGCTCGACGAGGTCCTGGCGACGCCCGAGCCGCCGTCCGGCGTCGCGGCCGAGCTGCTGGAGGAGCTGCTCTCCCCCGAGGACGACGAGGACGGCCTTCCTGCCCCCCGTGGGGACGACGAGGCCACGGACGACACTCGTCGCCCCCCGGACCTCTTCGCGCTCCACTCGGCGCTCCTGGCGCTGCGTCAGGAAGTCCGCCTCCAAGGGCGCGGCTTCCGGCGGCTGAGCGACGAGATCGCTTCGCTCACCGACCTTGCGGCGACGGTCGAGGAGATGCGCGAGAGCCAGACCGAGGCCCTCGCGGGGGCACGGCAGGTCGCCGAGCAGGCGCTGGAGCGCCGCCGCGGCGAGGAGCAGCGTACGGCGCGGGAGCTCGAAAGGCGCGTCCGGCGCGAGGGGCTCGAGCTCCTCCTCGACCTCGCCGACCGAATGCGGCGTGGCCTCGAGACGGCCCGGGCGCATCTCGCGGCGGTGCGTGAGCCGCGGCTCTTCGGCCGCCGCGCCTGGCGCGGACACCGCGCGGCGGCGGAAGCCGTCGCCCAGGGCCAGGCCCTGAGCCTGGAGCGGCTCGACGAGGAGCTCGGACGTCTCGGGGTCCGCAAGCTCGAAAGCCTCGGCCGTCCCTTCGATCCGCACACCATGACCGTGCTCGACGTCGAAGAGGTCGACGAAGCCTCGGCGACGCCGGACGGCACCGTGCTCGAGGTCTACCGGCCCGGCTACGTCTGGCGCGACGAGCTCCTCCGTCCGGCACAGGTCAAGGTCGCACGTACGAGACAGATTAACCCGCTGACTTCCTGAGGGAAAACATGGACGAGCAAGACGCGCATCCACCGATCGAGACGTCACCCGTGCTGGGGATCGACCTCGGCACCACCAACTCCGAGGTCGCGGCGTGGGCCGGAGACCGGGTGAAGGTGCTCGGACCCGGAGCGGCGAAGATCCTCCCCTCGTGTGTGGGGATCTCGGCGACGGGTGAGCTCCTGGTGGGAGAGGCGGCGCGGAACCAGCAGCTGCTCTACCCCGAACGGACCGTACGCAGCATCAAGCGCCGGATGGGCCGCGACGAGACCGTGACCCTGGGCGAGAAGACCTTTACGCCGCAGGAGGTCTCGGCGTTGATCCTGCGTGCTCTCGGCCGGTGGGCGGAGCGCGAGCTGGGCGAGCGGGTGCGCCGGGCGGTGATCACCGTGCCCGCCTACTTCTCCGACGCGCAGCGCCAGGCGACCCGCGAGGCCGGAGAGCTCGCCGGCCTCGAGGTGCTGCGCATCCTCAACGAGCCCACCGCCGCCAGCCTGGCCTACGCCGCGGGCGACGGGACCCGCCGGACCGTGCTGGTCTACGACCTGGGAGGCGGTACCTTCGACGTCTCGGTCGTGCGCCTCGAGGGCGAGGTGACCGAGGTCCTGGCGAGTCACGGCGACAACCACCTCGGCGGCGACGACTTCGACGAGCTCCTGGTGGAGCACCTGGAGCGCGCTTTCGAAGAACGGCACGGCGTCAGCCTGCACAGCGGCGGCGCCGGGACGGAGGCCGTCCGGGCGCGGCTCACGGCGGCGGCCGAGGAGGCCAAGAAGGAGCTAAGCGTCGCGCCCTACGCCCGGGTACGGGAGGAGAGCCTGGTGTCCTCCCTCCACCTGGAGCTCGAGATCACGCGCCAGGAGTACGAGGACATGATCCGTCCGCTCGTCACTTCGACGCTCGACAGCGTCTCTCAGGCCCTGAACGGTGCAGGCATGAGACCCTCGGAGCTCGACGCGGTCTTCCTGGTGGGTGGCTC
The DNA here is from genome assembly GCA_965371445.1 of uncultured bacterium. Taxonomy (GTDB): domain Bacteria; phylum Acidobacteriota; class Thermoanaerobaculia; order Multivoradales; family J023; genus DASWIG01. Next base: position 5,541 of record CBDUYN010000055.1, read on the forward strand.
GTCGCGGACGCCGCTGGTCTCGCGTCTCCTGGAGGAGGCGACGGGGCTCGTGCCGCGCCAGGAGGTGCATCCCGACCTCTGTGTGGCTCTGGGGGCGGGGGTCCTGGCCTCGCGCCTCGCTGGCCGCGATGTGGAGCGGGTCCTGGTCGACGTCTCGCCCTACTCGTTCGGCATCTCGCACGTCGGAACCCTCGACGGCTGTGCGTACTCGCACTGCTACAAGCCGACCCTGCGGCGCAACACACCGCTCCCACTGACGCGTACCGAGAGCTACTTCACATCCCATACCTTTCAGCGCGAGGCGGAGATCGAGATCTTCCAGGGCGAGGACCCCGACTCGTTCCGGAACGTTCCGGTGGGCCACTTCCGCGTCGAGGGTCTGCGGCCGACACGGGAGCCCAACGAGATCCTCTGCCGGATGAGCCTCGACCTCGACGGCATCCTGCAGGTGGCGGCGATCGAAAAAGCGACCGGGATGTCGAAGGAAATCACCGTCACCCAGGCCCTGGAGCCCAAGAGCGACGCCGAGATCGCAGCGGCCCGGGCGCGGTTGGAGGCGTTCGACGAAGCGGAGGGCTTCGGCTTCACCGAGACGGACGACGACGGCGAGGAGACGGTCGTGCTTGCCGGGCCCGGGAGCTCCGCGCAAGCCGGAAGCGACAGCCGGGAGGACGACCGGGTGTGGACCAAGGCCATGCGACAGGCGAGGCGTCTCCAGGAGCGCTCGCGGGAGCTTCTCGGCCAGATGCACGAGGACGACCGGGAGGAGGCGGTCCAGCTCAGCCAGGCGGTGGAGAAGGCGATCGCCGGCAACGACCTGCGCTCGGTCACGGAAACGACGGCCGACCTCGACGAATTCCTCTTCTTCGTCGAGGGCCGATGAGCTCGTCTGTGGTCTGGCGCGCCTCCGGCGCAACGGAGCTTTGCTGCCCCGTGTGCCGGGCGCGGTGGCGGGCGACGCGGGAATGCTCGCGCTGCGGGGCCGACCTGGGTCCGCTCATGACGCTCGTCGTGCTCGCTCACCGCGTCCGGTGTGAAGCCAAGGCAGCCTTGCTCGGGGAAGACTTCGAGCGCGCCGGCGAGCTCGCCCGCAGAGCGCAGGAGATGCACGCCACGCCGTACGGGCGGCGGCTGGAGTTGCTCGTGGAGTGGTACCTCGCCTTGGCTCCGGCCGGGTAGGCGGGCTCGACGACGCAAGCCGTGCTACCCTTGACGCCCAAAGAGCGACGACGAATCCATCCAGGCCCCTCATCCGGCGGGACCAGGATCTACGTCCGAACCAGCCAGACGAAAGACCACCGCATGAGACACACCAAGACGTCGGCCAGGGCCGTAGCGTCAACGATCGCCTGGGCGCTCGCCGTCCTCACCCTCTGGGCCTGTGCCCCGTCGACCCAAGCCGACGACGAAAGCGAGACCACGATGCCCCACACCCTGCCCGGTGCCGAGCCCTACCCCGCCGAGCTCCAGCGTCGCCTGCGCGCCGCCGTCGCCGAGAAAGGCGAGAGCTACGAGCCTCGCACCCATCACCTGACCGACGACGGCAGCGCCGTTTACACCAACCGGCTGATCTTCGAGGACTCCCCCTACCTCGTCCAGCACGCCCACAACCCCGTCGACTGGTACCCCTGGGGCGAGGAGGCCTTCGAGAAGGCGAAGCGCGAGCAGAAGCCCATCTTCCTCTCGATCGGCTACTCGACCTGCCACTGGTGCCACGTGATGGAGCGCGAGAGCTTCGAGTCGGCCGAGATCGCCCGGATCATGAACGAGCGGTTCGTCTGCATCAAGATCGACCGCGAGCGGCGTCCCGACATCGACGACATCTACATGACCGCGGTGCATCTCCAGGGCGGCCGCGGCGGCTGGCCCATGTCGAGCTTCCTGACGCCGGAGGGCAAGCCCTTTTTTGGCGCCACCTACTTCCCGCCGCAGCAGTTCACCGCCCTGCTCCGACAGGTCGACGAGACCTGGCACGCCAACCGGGCCCAGCTCGTCGACTCGGCGAACCGCATAGCCGAGGCGGTCGCCGAAGCCGTCGCCGCCCGCGGCGAGGCACGTGAGCTGGCCGAAGGAGCTTTCGACCAGGCGGTGAGTCAGATCCTGCGCCGTCACGAGCCGCGGCGCGGCGGCTTCGGCAGCGCGCCCAAGTTCCCGCAGGAACCCTGGCTCCTTTTCCTCCTCGACCGAATCCGGCGAGGCGACGAGAACCCGCTCACCGCCGTCGTCAAAAGCCTCGACGAGATGGCGCGCGGCGGCATCTACGACCAGGTGGGCGGAGGCTTCCACCGCTACTCGGTCGACGACGAGTGGCTGGTCCCCCACTTCGAGAAGATGCTCTACAACCAGGCCCACCTCTCCCGCGCCTACCTCGCCGCCTACGAGCTCACCGGTGAACGCTTCTTCGCCCGTGTGGCGCGGCAGACCCTCGACTACGTGGCCCGCGAGATGATCGCCCCCGGCGGCGGCTTCTACTCCGCCACCGACGCCGACAGCGAGGGCGAGGAAGGGCTCTTTTTCCTCTGGACGACCGACGAGCTCCAGGAGGTGCTGGGCAAGGACGACGCGGCGCTCACGATCGAGCTCTACGGCGCGAGCCGAGCGGGCAACTTCGAGGGCCAAAACATCCTCCACCTGCCAGTGGGCCTGGCCGAGTATGCCGCCACGAAAGGGATGAAGCTCGCGGTGCTCCTGGAGCGCGTCGACGCGATCCGCGAGATGCTCTGGCAAGAGCGCGAGAAACGCGAGCACCCGATCCGCGACGACAAGGTCCTGACGTCCTGGAACGGCATGATGATCACCGCTTTTGCCGCCGGCGCCGACGTCCTTGACGAGCCGGGCTACCTCGACGCGGCACGGGCCGCCGCCGAGTTCCTCTGGAAGCACAACCGGCGCGCTGAAGGCGAGCTCTGGCGCGTCCATCTCGACGGAAGCTCCTCGATCCCCGCCGTCCAGGACGACTACGCCTACTTCGCCGAGGCGCTGCTCGCCCTCTACGACCAGAGCGGGGAAGCCGTATGGTTGGAGCGCGCTGGCGAGGTCGTCGACGGGATGATCACAAGCTTCTGGGACGGCAAGGTTGGAGGCTTCTTCATGAGCGCCGAGGGGATCGATTCGCACCTCATCGCCCGTCCGAAGAGCCCTAACGACGGCGCCATCCCGTCGGGTAACTCGGTGGCGGTGGTGGCTCTGGCGCAGCTTGCGGCACGGACCGGTGAGGTGCGCTACCGCGAGCACACGGAAAAGAGCCTTCGCGCTTTTGGTCAGCTTCTCGAGCGTCACGCGGCAGGCTTCGGCTACATGTTGATGGGAGCCGCGGACCTGCTCCACGGCGGCGCCGGCCGGCGCCAGTACAGCTCGGCCGGCACGGTGCGCGCCACCGCGCGGCTCGCGCCAGCCGAGGACGACGAGCTAAACCTCCAGGTGGAGCTTAGGATGCGCGACGGCTGGCACGTCAACGCCCACGAGACCCTCCAGGAGGAGCTCATCGCCACCGAGCTCCTGGTCGACACCAAGCAGGGCGGCTGGGAGCTTGCCGAGACCGTCTATCCCGAGGGCGAACGGGTGAAGCTCGGTTTCCAGGAGGAGCCTCTCCTTGTCTACGAGGACGAGGTCACTTTGAGCGGGCGCCTGCGCCGCAACGCCGAGCCCGCCTCCGGCAGCGCCGGGCTCGTCCACCTGAAGCTCCGGGTCCAGGCCTGTAACGACGAGAAGTGCCTGCGTCCCGAATGGGTCCTCCTCGAGGTGGCAACCGGCGCGGTGACCGGTGAGAGTTAAACTGAAGGAGCCAGCGTGAGCCGTCCTCCCGTTTACAACTACCCCGCTTTCGTCCCCGAGTACTTCGAGCCGATGATGCGCTTCGACGAGAGCCCGCCGTTGGGCGAGCCGGCGCCGGACTTTCCCCTCTGGCGCCTCGAGGACCGCGGCGAGACGAGCTTCTCCGAAGTCTGGTCGCAGCACCACTACACAGTGGTGGAGTTCGGCAGCTTCACGTGACCGTACTGCGGGATGGCGGCGCCATCCATGAATTCTCTCGTCGAGCGCTATGCCGAGCACGGCGTAGGGTCGATTTTCCTCTACACCAACGAGGCGCATCCCGGCGAAAAGTTTCCTCACCTCGAATCGATGGAGCAGAAGTTCCGTCACGCCGAGGCGCTCCGCGATCAGTACAAAGTGAACCGTCCGATCCTCCTCGACGCCCTCGACGGTCCCTGCCACATCGCCTACGGCTCGATGCCCAACATGACCTGGATCTTGAGTCGTAGCGGCCGTCCGGTCTACAAGTCCGACTGGACCGACGCGGCGAGCGTCGAGAACGCCCTCGCCTACTTCACCGCTCTTCCAGGCCGCCGGCGCGAAGGCGCGCGTCTCGTGCCCTTTCGCCTCGAGCGCCTCGACTACCGCGAGCGCGACGAGAAAGGTTTCTACGATGGCCTCGAACGCTCCGGGCCAAAAGCCGTCCGCGAGTTCTCCGAGGCCTTCGGGCCGCCGGCTTCTCGACCGACCAAGAAGGGATAAGTATGCGCCGCCTTCGAACGACCTCCTGGACGACAACCCTTTTTCTGGTGACCGCCATGGCAGCTTCCGCTCAGAGCGACCTCACCGCCGTACGCGCCTATCGTCAGGCCAACGGTGCCCGGATCTTGCAGGACTTCGCACGTTTCCTGGCGATTCCCAACGTCGCGAGCGACATGGAGAACATCCGCCGCAACGCCGAGCACTTGAAAGCCGAGCTCGTGGCGCGCGGCGTCACGGTCGAGATCCTGGAGCTCGACGGTGCACCGCCGGTCGTCTACGGCGAGCTCAAGGCCCCGGGTGCCGAGCGCACGCTCGGCGTCTACATGCACTACGACGGCCAGCCGGTCGACGTCGACGAGTGGTCGAACCCGCCCTGGGAACCGACGCTTTACACCCGCGCCATCGAGGACGGCGGCGAGCGGCGTCCCTTTCCCGAGCCCGGCGAGCCCGTCGATCCCGAGTGGCGCCTCTACGCCCGCTCGACCGGCGACGACAAGGCCCCTGCCGCCACCATCTTGAGCGCTCTCGACGCCCTTGAGGCGAGCGGCATCGCGCGCACCTCGAACCTCAAGTTTTTCTTCGAAGGCGAGGAGGAGGCGGGCTCCGAGCACCTCGGCACCTATATCGACCGGTACCGCGAGCGGCTGGAGTCGATCGACGTCTGGCTGATCTGCGACGGCCCCGTCCACCAGAGCCGCCGGCCGCAGCTGGTCTTCGGCGTGCGCGGCTACACGGGTTTCGACCTCACCGTCTACGGCTCGACGCGCTACCTCCACAGCGGCCACTACGGTAACTGGGCCCCGAACCCGGCGATGCGGCTCGCCCAGCTCATGGCGACGATGAAGGACGGCGACGGGAACGTCGTGATCGAGGGTTTCTACGACTCGGTCGCGCCCTTGACCGACGCCGACCGCGAGGCCTTGAAGACGCTCCCCGACTACGACGACGAGCTGCGCCGCGAGCTCGGCCTCGCGGCTACCGAGGGCGGCGGCGCGTCGCTGGCCGAACGGCTCCTCGTCCCGTCGCTCAACGTCCGGGGCATGGCAAGCGCCGCGGTAGGCGCCGCGGGACGAAACGTCATCCCCACCGAGGCCACCGCGAGCTTCGACATTCGCCTGGTCCAGGGCAACGACCCGGTGGAGATGCTCGACCTCGTCGAGGCGCACATCCGCGAGCAGGGCTACCTCGTCGTCCGCGAAGAGCCGGACCTTGAGACGCGCCTCGCCCATCCGCTCGTCGCCCGCGTCGTCCGGCGCGAGGGCTACCGGGCGGCGCGCACCTCGCTCGACGTCCCCGTCGTCGTGCAGGTGATCCGGGCCGCGGACCGAGCCTGCGAAGAGCCGCTGGTGCTCGTGCCGACGCTTGGCGGGTCGCTTCCCCTCTACCTCTTCACGGAGGTCCTCGCCAAGCCGACGGTGGTCGTCCCGGTGGCGAACCACGACGACAACCAGCACGCTCCCGACGAGAACCTACGGCTGGCGAACCTGTGGTACGGGATCGACCTAATGGCGGCGCTCTTTACGATGGAGTAGGCCCTCAGGCGACCGTCAGCGAGCCGCGCTGGGCCGGCTCGCTTTCGATCTCCGCGACGCGCCGCCGCGCCTCGCCCACCGTGATCGCGACGTTGACCCGCAGCGCCAGGTCGGCGGGCTGAAAAGGCTTCGTCAGGAAGTCGTCGGGCCCCGCACGCTCGCGCGAGAACGAGCTCTCCAACGCCGTCAGCATGAGGACCGGGATCCAGGCGAGAGCCGGATTCTGGCGGATCTGGTGCAACAGGTACCAGCCCGTCAAACCGGGCATCATGACGTCGAGGATCACGAGGTCGAACGGCGACTCTTCAAGCAGCGCGATGACCTGAAAGGGGTCCTCCGTGGTCTGGACATCGTGGCCCTCGCTCTCGAGGACCGCCTCCACGACGGTCAGGATGTCGGGATCGTCGTCGGCGACGAGTATTCTGTACATGGCTTCCCCTCTTTGTCTCTCAGAGTGTTACAGCCTGCCTCGCCCCGCTGCGACGAGCCTCCTTCAATCGAGCTCCGTTCGTACCGAGGGCGACCTGCTGGAAGCGACCGGACGTCATTTTGGACGTCCCGACATTACGAACCAGATTACGCCATGCGATTTTCGTCAAAACGATCGGCAAGAAGCTCGGCGCCTACCGTCCGAGGAGCCTCTCCAGGTCCGCCAGGCGAAGGTCGTCGAGCAGGCGCGGGTTGACCGCCTCGATCTTGTGCCTCACGGCCTCGGCTTTCGCCGTCTTGCCTTCAAGCTCCAGGCTGTAGGCCAGCGTCAGCCGGTTCAAGAGCTTGAAGATGCCGTGGCCAGCGCTCCAGTAGTGAAGCCGCCGGTCGGCGGCATAGAGCAGCTCGGTGGCGCGCTCAGCCTCGCCGGCCGTCAAGAGCCGCAAGCCCTCCGCGTGCTCCAGGCCCGCCTGGTACCACTCCTTGACGATAGGCTGTAGCGAGTCGCCCTTCTCCGCCAGAAAGTCGGCAAGGCGCTTTTCGAGTTGCTCGGCCTCGGCGACGTGGCCGCTCGCCACGGCGGCATGATGGGCCAGGACGTCGAGCTCAGGCTTCGCGTCGCACTCGGCGAGGAACGACCAGGCCTTCTCGACCTCGCCCGCCAGGTAGGCGGCCTGCGAGCGCATCGCGCACAAACGACCGCGCTCTTGAAGCCACGAGCAGGCATCGACGCCCTCCACCTCGTCGACCACCGCCGCGGCGTCTGAGGCACGGCCCCAGAGGGAGTAGAGCCGGTTCAAGTTGACGTAGGCCGAGCAATGGTCGGCCTTCAAGTCGAGCGCCTTGTGCAGCATCTCCTCGGCCTCAACGTAGCGTCCGAGGATGATCAGCAGATGCGCCGTCGAGGCGTAGGGGGCGGCCTGATCGGGAGTGATGTAGCGATACGTGTGAAAGTGCTTCTCGGCGTCGCTGAACTGGCCAGCCGCCATCGCCAGGTGCCCCAGGCGGTCGTAGGCCTGAAACCAGTTGGGATGGAGATCGACCAGCCGCCGGTAGCACGTCTCGGCGCCTTTCAGGTCCTGCTCGTCCCAGGCGAAGTCGCACCGGGCTTCGAGCGCAAAGAAGTCGGTCGGATACACCGCGAGGAACTCGTCGAGGACGGCGCGGGCGGCGTCGACGCCTTCGTCGTTCATGGTCAGCCAGAAACGCAGGAGGTAGCGCTCGCGGGGATTGAGCGCGTCGAGGTCGGATTCGCGGAGCTCACCGACGAGCCGCTCGTACTCGGGCCTGTCCCGGGGCGTCACGTAGCTTAGATAGAGCTTGGCGACGGCGAACTTCGGATCGAGCTTCACGGCCCGTTCGAGATGCACGACCGCGTCGTGCCAGTAGAAGCGGCGTAGGTCCTCCAGCCCTTCCTCGAACTCGACGCTGGCGGCTTTCGAGCGCGTCGTCCACGCCGGCTCGTCGTCGCGGCCAACCGGCAGGCAGACGATGCAAAAGCTCGCGGCGAGCACCGCGAAAACGAGCCCGGCGCCGATTCCCGTCAAGACGAAAAGCTTCTTCATGTCCCGTGCTCCGAAGAGGGGCCGGCCCAACCGGCGTCCTCGTCCTGGCGGCCCACGGCCACCAGGGTCAGGTCATCGTATTGCAGGCCTTTTCCCGTGAACGCTTCGACCGCCGCCAGCACCTTGTCGACGATCTCCTGGGGGTTGCCACGGCTTTCCCGCAGGGCCTCCCCGAGCCGCTGGTAGCCAAAGAGCTCCCCCTCGGGCGACTGTGAGTCGGTGACGCCGTCGGAATAGCCGAGCACCGCCTCGCCCGGGGCCAGGTCGACCTCGAGAGCCTGGTAGTCGCCGTAGGGCAAAGCGCCGACGGGGATCCGGTGCTCGGGCAGCGGAAGCTCGACGACCGTACCGTCGGTACGGCGCAGAAGCGGCGGCGGCTGGCCCGCCACGAGATAGGTGAGCCTGCGGCCGTCGGAAGTGGCGCTGAAGTAGCCCAGGGCCACGAAGCGGCGCCGCCCGATGCCGTAGAGGCGGCGGTTCGTCAGGCGGAAAAGCTCCGACGGCGAGCGCGGGGTCATCGCCAGGGCGTGGAGGGCCTCGTGGGCGGCCATCATCATCAAGGCCCCGGAGACCGACTTGCCCGACACGTCGCCGAAGACCACGGCGGTGTTGCCGTTCACGCTGGGCAGCTGGGAATAGAAATCGCCACCCACGACGCGCGCCGGCCGACAGACGGCCGCTACGCCCCAGCCCTCGGCGAAGCAAAGGCTCTCGGGCAGGAGCTGTGCCTGGATGGAGGCCGCGATCTGGAGCTCGCGCTCGAGCTCCGCCTGCTGGGTACGCTCCTCGAGAAGGAGGCTCGTCTCCAGCGCCAAAGCCGCCTGGTGCAGAAGGCCGCGCAGGAGCTCCAGCTCCTCGGCCTCCAGCGGCATCTGCCCAACCTTCCCCGACAGCAGCACCAGGCCCAGAGGACGGCGAGGCGAGGCGAGGTCGCCCAGCACCTCGACGCCCGCCTCGTCGAGCGCCTCGACCACCTGCGCCACCTCCATCGAGCGCAAAGCCAGGGGTCCGAGCTGCTCGATACGGGTCAGCCGGGATCGTCTCCGCAGGGCACGGCGCATCTCCGGCAAGTCGGGTAACCCCGCCGGCAAATGAGGGGGGCCCGCAACGCGGGCCAGACGGCCACCGCGCTGCAGGTAGAGCGCCGCGAAGGAGAGCCCCAGGAGCTGCGGTAAGCGCTCCACCAGCTCCTGGACCACCGCCTGGAGGTCCAGCTGTGCCGTCATCGCCTCGCCGAGCTCCACCATGGCCTTCTGCAGCCGCGAGCGTCCGGCGTAGAAGTAGCGGTCGGTGAGCTCCTGGAGGCGGCGGCGCAGAGGCTCGAACAGCAGCACGATGGCGAGCGCCAGGAGGATCGGGAAGTAACGCGAAGAAGCGAGCTCGGTGTCGGCGAAAAAGGCGTTGAACGTGGCGATACCGCCCGCGTAAAGGCCCGTAACGAGGGCCGACGTCACCGTATACAGCAGGCTTCGCCGCAGGATCACCTGGATGTCGAGCAGCTGAAAACGGACGATCGCGTAGGTGAAGGTGATCGGCACCAGCACGAGAGGCGCGATACCGAAGAAAAAGAAGGTCCGGGAGTGCTGGGAGATGAAGAGGCTCGCGGCGAGAAACGGCACCAGGCCAAAGAGCGAGCCGACGAGCACGAGCGCCACCCCGCGCCGCTGGCGCGGCTCGGACAGGTGGCGCGAGTTGCCCCAAAGCGCCGCGAGGCCCAAGAGCATGTAGAGCACCAGGAGGACCCAGCTCGCCACCGGAGCGCCGTTGAGGAGCCGCAGCTCGGAACCGAGCAAGTTGGCTACGCCGTAGCTGAGGACGAAAACCCCCGGCGGGACGAAGTAGAGGACCGGCCAGCCGAAGCGCCACAACTCGAGGACGTCTCCAAGGCTGCCGACCCGGCGGTCGACCTCCTCCAGGAGCGCCGGCCGCGGGAAGATCAGATAGAAGTGCAGGAAGGCTGCCGGCAGGAAGAGGAAGGCGATCGTCCCCATCCCGAGGATGAAGGAATCGACGCTCGAATAAGACGGTGGCCGCATGCGGCAGACGAGGAAGAGCAGGAAAAAACCGCAGAGCAGGAAAAAGACCTGACTCGCCCGCAAGGTCGGCTGGCGCACGAGAACGAACAGGCCGACCAGGAAGAAGGCGAAGCCGAGGACCGTCGAGTAGAGGTAGGTGCCGCTCATCACCTGGCGCTTCGTGAGGCGAAGGTCATAGTCGACCAGCTTCGAATCCGGGGTGACCACCATGTAGGGCACCTCGTCGCCGATACGGAACTTGTTGATCTTGCGCGCCGCGTCCGCCGCGTTGTTGACCACCGAGCGTCCGATGCCGCGAATCCGGTCTCCCCGGCGGATCCCGGCGCGATCCGCTCCCGAACCCGAGACGACCTCGCGCACCGTCAGCCCGTCGGGCGAGTCGGTGTCGAGCACGACGCCGTCGTAGGGCCGCGGTAGGAGCGTGTCGACGATCGACAGCCCGGCGAGGCCGAAGGCGAGCAGCCCGAAAGCGAGCAGCCACGGCGTCGGATTGAAATAGCGCGTCTCCGTCATGAGGGCCGGAGCCTCCTCAAGGCTCCTACGGCCGCATGGGCCGAGATGTTGCGAGGCGGGACGCCTTTGAGTATAGCCGTTCTTTGGCCGCCCCGCTGGCTGGGACGTTGAAACCGAGACACTCTGCGCCCATCCTCTCCCGAAACACCCGCTTCCAAGAGCCGTAGGGGCTGGGCACGGCGCCGCTGCGGAGCTCCTTGGCGTGCGCCGATCCGACCGCTCCTTGGTGCGGAGCTCCTTGGCGGCGTGCGGCGTGCGCCGACTTTTAGGCGACTTTTAGGTACCCCCCATTTCCTCAAGAAATGGCGGGTCCGATGTCGCTTCAAGACGTCATCCCTCTCTCTGTCCAGGTCATGTAGATACACCTCCCCCATCCCGCCCTCTGAGAGCCGGAAATCATGGATCGGGTGTCAAAGAACGCTCTGGCCACTGCCCTCGGACCTCCCACAGGTCCGACGGCTCGGCACGAAGTTCATGGCCTTGCCGAAGTGGGTGGGAACGCTACATCGAGATCGAGCCCTTGCGGAAATCGGTCTTGCCGATGAGCGCGTTGACGAGCACCGGCTTACCACCGCGGGCGATCTCCTTGGCCTCGGCCAGGACTCTTGCGACGTCCTCGTTGCGCTCCACCTTGAGCCCTTTGGCACCATATCCTTCGGCCACGACGTGATAGTCGGTGTGGCGTAGCACCGTGCCGCAGTCGTCCCCGAGGACGTCCACCTGCTCGCGGGCGATCTGGGTCCAGCCGGCGTCGTTGCCCACGACGGCGATCACCGGCAGGCCGTGGCGGACGTAGGTGTCGAATTCGGCCAGGCTAAAAGCCGCCGAGCCGTCGCCGTAGAGGAGCCAGACCTCGGAGTCCGGACGAGCGAGCTTCGCCGCCAGGGCGAATCCTCCGCCCACCCCGAGGGTGCCGAAGACCCCGGGATCGAGCCAGCGAAGCGGCCCCCTCGGCTTCACGGTATAGGAGGCCGTGGCCACGAAGTCGCCGCCGTCGGCCACCAGGACGCTGTCCTCGTCGAGCGCACGGTCGATCTCGCGGCAGAGGTGAATGGGGTTGACGTGCTCCGTTTCGGCCGCGGCCTGGGCGTCGATCTCCTCCTCGCGCTCGGCGTCGCGCTCCTTCAAGGACGCAATCCACTCGTCGAGCTGAAGCTCGCCGACCTCCCCCGCCAGCTCGATCAGGAAGCGGCCCGGCTCGGCCACGATCCCCTGGTTGGGACGGCGATTCTTCGTCAGGTCCTCGTCGCTCAAGTTGACCGAGACGAGGCGCGAGCGCTTCGGGACGTGCCGTCCATAGTCGAGGCGGAAGTCGCAGGCGACGCCCGCCAGGAACACCAAGTCGGCGTCTTTTAAGGCCAGCCGTCGTTTGTGGCGCAGGAGCCGCGGATGCGTAGCCCCCAAAAGGCCTCGTGCCATGCCGCTCAGATAGACGGGAATTCCGAGCCTGTCGACGGCCGCGGCCAGCTCCTCGGCTTCGGCGGCACGCAACATCGCCTGCGAGCCGACGAGGAGGATCGGCCGCTTGGCGGCTGCCAGGTCTCCCGCCACCGCGCGGACGCTGCGCGGCGTAGCGGTGATCGGTCCCACCTCGCGCGGCGCGCTAGCCTGTACACGGTCGGCACCCCGGAAAAGACGGCGCAGATGCCGGTTGAGGTAGAAACGCAGGCCCTTCTCGCCGAGCGTGCGCGGCGGCTTCGCGTCCTCACCGACGCCGTAGATCTGGCGCACCAGCCCCTCGTCGTAGAGCAGATCCACCGGACACTCGACGAAGACCGGACCCGGCACGCCGAGGCGCGCCTCGTCGAAAGCCTCTTCGACCGCCGGTACGAGGTCGCGGATCCGGTCGACCGCCGCCATCCACTTCACGTGGGGCTCGAACAGCGCCATCTGGTCGATGTCCTGAAGAGCGCCTCGGCCCTTCAGGATGGTGCCGGTGGCGCCTCCCAGGAGCACCAGGGGAGACTGAGCGAGTTGGGCGTTCTTGATCGCCGTAAGGGTGTTGGTGACCCCGGGACCCGCGGTCACCGCGACGACCCCGGGCACTCCGGTCAGGCGCGAGGCCGCGTCGGCGGCGAACGCCGCCGACTTCTCGTCGCGGACGTCGACGACGCGGATCCCGCGACGCTTGGCCGAGACCAGGATCGGCGAGATGTGGCCACCGCAGAGGGTGAAGAGAAACCGGACGCCACGTTTTTCGAGGACGTCCGCGATCAGCTCTCCTCCGGTCATCGGCTCTCCCCTACCCTACTCCTCGCCCATGTGGGGGTAGGCGTAGGAAGTCGGCGGCACAAAAGTCTCCTTGACGGTGCGCTGGGAGGTCCAGCGCAGGAGGTTCCAGACCGAGCCCGCCTTGTCGTTGGTGCCCGAGGCGCGGCCGCCGCCGAAGGGCTGCTGGCCGACGACGGCTCCCGTCGGCTTGTCGTTGACGTAGAAATTTCCCGCCGAGTGGCGCAGCGCCGCCGACATCTCGGCGATCGCCTTGCGGTCGTCGGCGAAAACGGCGCCGGTGAGCGCGTAGGGGCTCGTCGTGTCGCAGAGCTTGAGCGCCGCATACAGCGCCTGGTCTTCGTAGACGTAGACCGAGAGAACCGGGCCGAAAAGCTCCTCCTGCATCGTCACGTAACGCGGGTCCTCGCAGAGGATCACGGCCGGCTGGATGAAGTAGCCGTCGGAATCGTCGTATTCGCCGCCGCAGAAGATGCTCGCGCTCGAGGCCTTTTTCGCCGCGTCGATCGCGCCCGTGATTTTCTTGAACGACGACGCGTCGATGACCGCACACATGAAGTTGCGGAAATCGAGCGGCGAGCCCATCTTGATCGAGGCGACCTCGTCGGCCAGGCGTCTGCTGAGCGCACCCCAGAGCGACTTCGGGACGTAGGCCCGCGACGCCGCCGAGCACTTCTGCCCCTGGTACTCGAAGGCAGCCCGTACGAGCGCCGTCACCAGCGAGTCGACGTCGGCCGAAGGATGGGCAAAGACGAAGTCCTTGCCGCCGGTTTCGCCGACGATCCGCGGATAGGAGCGCAGAGTGCGGATCGAGCGGCCCACCGTCTCCCACATGCCCTGGAAGACCTCGGTGGAGCCGGTGAAGTGGATGCCGGCGAGCTCGGGGCTCGCCATCACCGGATCGCCCACCGAGCCGCCGCGACCCGGCAGGTAGGTGATGACGCCCGGAGGCAGGCCGGCGGCCTCCAGGAGCTTGGCCAGGTAGTAGCCGGAGAAAACCGACGTCGAGGCCGGCTTCCAAAGCACGGTGTTGCCCATCATGGCCGGTGCGGTCGGCAGGTTGCCGGCGATCGAGGTGAAGTTGAACGGCGACACCGCGAAGACGAAACCCTCCAGAGCCCGGTACTCGACGTAGTCCCAAATCCCCGGAGCCGAGCCCGGCTGCTCGGAGTAGAGCTGGCGCATGTAGGCGACGTTGTAGCGCCAGAAGTCGACGAGCTCGCAGGCGGCGTCGATCTCGGCCTGGAAGACCGTCTTCGACTGGTTGAGCATGGTGGCGGCGTTGACGGTGTCGCGCCACGGCCCGGCCAAGAGCTCCGCGGCCTTGAGGAAGACCGCCGCCCGGTCCTCCCAGGCCATCTCCGACCACGTCCTCCAGCCCTCGCGGGCGGCGTCGATCGCCTGCAAGACCTCGTCGGCCCCGGCCTGGTGATATCTCGCCAACACGTGCCGGTGGTCGTGGGGGCAGACGGCCTCGGCGGTGTTGCCGGTGCGGACCTCTCGACCGCCGATCACGAGCGGGATCTCGATCGTCTCCGCCATCATCTCTTCGAGGCGCTTTTTCAAGGCGGCCTTCTCGGGGGAGCCGGGAGCATAGGAACGCACCGGCTCGTTGACCGGCGGCGGCACCTGGACGATTCCGTTGGGCATGAGATTCTCCTTATGTTCAAGCGCACCACGCGCGATTCTGAAAAGCGGGTCCGTAAAGAGTCTACGTCATCCGAGGCGCCACACGGTGAACCCGAGGAGGACGAAACCGAGGATCAGGGCGGCCCCACCCAGAGGGGTGACGGCACCGAGCCAGCGCGGGCCGCCGAGCGCCAAGGCCGCCACGGTGGCGCTGAAGACGAGGCCGCCTGCCAGGAGCAGCAAGGCCGCGGCGTCGAAGCCACGGGCCAGGCCCGCCGCCAGCCCCCCGGGAGGACGCACGAGCGCCACGATTCCGGTTGCCACGGCACCAAAGCCAGCGTACATCAGATAGCGTGCCGCGGTCTCCCACAGGGCGAGCGCGGCGGGGTCGAGGCGGGCCTTCAGACCGTGGGCGCCAAACGCGCCGGCGGCCACCGCCGCGGCGCAGTAGAGGGCACCGACGGCAATCCACGTCGAAGCCATGACGCTTGCCCCCTCCTAGAGGTGGCCCAGCCGCCGGATCGAGACCACCTGCCGGCGGTCGACGACCAGGTGGGGGTGCTTGACCCAGACCCCGAACGCCGCCGCCCGTTTCACGTAATCCTCTTTGGAGCGGCCGTCCTCGCCGTCGCGGTGCACGTCGACGTCGCGCAGGATCACCCGCTCCTCGTCCATGTCGTCGCAGCGTCCGACGTAGACTTCCTCGCCGGCGGTGTCGACCACGACCGTGATGCCGTGGAGCTCGTGCTTGTCGTCGTGAAAGGTGCCCATAGCTTTTCGCCTCAGGCGCAGTGCTCGTCGAAAGTCGCCGCGAGGTCCGCGGCCACCTCGTCGATTTCCCGGCCCTCGATGCGGTGGCGGGGCAAGAAAAAGACGAGCTCGCCGTTTTTCCAGAGCGCCATCGACGGGCTCGAAGGCGGCATGTCGGGGAGGTAGCCCCGGGCCTTCTGGGTGGCCTCGACGTCCTGGCCCGCGAAGACCGTCCCCAGCCGGTCGGGGCGCTTCTCCTGCTCCAGAGCCTTGCGCAGCCCGGGACGCGCCATCCCGGCGGCACAACCGCAGACCGAGTTGACGACGAGAAGCGCCGTCCCCTCCTTGGCGCTCATCCAGTCGTCGACCTCGGCCGAAGTCTTGAGCTCCTGGAAGCCGATGGTGGCCAATTCGTCGCGCATGGGTCGTACGAGCAATGGGCTGTAGGGCATGGTGAGTCCTCCTGTGTGGTGCTTTTTCCTGAGCTGTCTGTCGGGATCCCGGCCGGACGCCGGGAGCGGCTCTATCCATTGTACGCCAGGATCCGTGCGCCGGCCAGCGGCGCAAAAAATGGATTTCAGAGCCTCGTTTTCGCCAGGTCTCCCCGGCCGGGTCGCGGGCCCGAATCGCCGTTTTTCATGGCCCGTCGCGCTCGCCTGCGGTAGACTCTCTCGAAGAGGTGAACCGATGATCGAAGCAACCCAGAGCCCCGCGGCCGCGGTCGTCAAGCAGGCCGATTCCGTCAAACGTACTCAGGTGGCCGCCGGGACCGCGACGGAGACCCAGGTGCTTCTGGGTCCAGGCGACGGCGCGCCGAACTTCGCCATGCGGCGCTTCACCATGGGCCCGGGCGGCGGCATGCCGCGCCACTCCAACGCGGTCGAGCACGAGCAGTACGTGCTCCAGGGCCGTGCCCGGGTCACGATCGGTGCCGAGACCTACGACGTCTCGACGGGCGACGCCCTCTACATCCCGGCCGGTGCGCCCCACTCCTACGAGGTCACCGAGGCACCGTTCGAATTCCTCTGCATCGTGCCCAACGCACCCGACAAGTTCGCGATCCTCGACGACGGCACGGCCTAGGCTGCCGCCGTTCGCCGAATCTCCCAGGGGTCCCAAGGACCGGAGGTCCACCATGTCGAAGAAAGCCTGCTCATCCCTTTTCCTCACCCTTCTCGCCCTGATCGCCGTTCCCTGGAGCCTGGCCCAGGAGGAAGAACCGGTAGCGCGCTTCGAAGGCCTCGTCGAGGTCTCCGAGGTCCTGCTCGACGTCGTGGCCACCGACAAGAAGGGGAACGTGGTGCGCGGCCTGGGGATGGACGACTTCCTCGTCAAGGAGGACGGCCAGGAAATCCAGCTCACGAGCGTCAGCTTCTACACGACGCGCTACGACGCCGCCGCGGCCCCGGCGGCCGGCGACCCGGCGGCCGGCGACCCGGCGGCCGAGGCGGCCGAGGGTGTCGGCGGCTTCGTCGAAGTGCCGTCGAGCCGCTACTTCATCGTCTTCTTCCAGGACCAGAAGCGCAACAACACGCCGCGCAACCGCCTCCTCCAACAGCAGTTCGACGCCGGCCGCAAGCTCCACGACTGGGTCCGCGACGACATGGGGCCGTCGGATTGGGTGGCTGTCGTGAGCTACGACGTGAAGCTCCAGGTCCACCAGGACTTCACCCAGGACCGGGGCAGTCTCTTGAAGGCGATCGTGGAGGCGTCGCGCGGCGAAACTCCCGAAGAGATGCAGCGTTCGGAGCTCCGGCGCGCCACCTCGGGCACGGCACCGTCGCTTCTCCGCGGCCTGCCCGACGCTCCTGACCTCCGCAAGGAGACCAAGCGGATCTACGACGCCATCCGGCTCGTCGCGGAAGCGACGCGCCCGATCGTCGGCCGCAAGAACCTCCTTTTCTTCGGCATCGGCTTTGGCGAGATCGAGCCTCCCGGCTACGCCCGCGGCGACGTGCGCTACTACCCGCAGATGGAGCAGGCCCTAAACGACAACAACGTCGCCGTCTACCCGATCGACCTCACGCCCAACGAGTTCGAGCACGTCCAGAGCCACTTCCTCAATCAGCTCGCCACCGACTCGGGCGGCTACTACCACTACAACATCGTCAACTTCAAGACGCCGCTTGAGCGCATCTCCAAAGAAAACGTCGGCTACTATGCCCTGAGCTATCGCACCGAGCACCCGGCCGGGGAGTCGGGCTACCGTCACGTCACCGTCAAGTCGAAGAACAAGAAAGTCAAGGTGCGTACGCGCAAGGGCTACCGTTACGGCATCTGACGGGACCACGCTCAGCGTAGGCGATTGAGCAGAACGAAAAACGGCGGTCCAGGGTCGCACGTTCGACATCGTGGCAGTCTGCTTCCGGAGGTGGTATCCTGGCGCATCCAAAACGTCTCCTTTCGTCCATGAAGACGATCGCCGTCGCCTCGGCCAATCCCGTCAAGCTTCGGGCTGCCGGCGACGGCTTTCGGAGGATCTTTCCCAGCGAGGACGTCCACCCCCTGAGCGTCCCAGGGTCCTCGGGCGTCGGCGACCAGCCGTCCTCGGGGGAAGAGACCTTGCGCGGCGCCACCCACCGTGCCCGTGACGCCGCCGAGGCCGCGCCCGAGGCCGACTATTGGGTCGGGATCGAGGGCGGGATCGAGGAGACCCGCGAGGGCATGACGGCCTTCGCCTGGGTCGTCGTCCTGGGCAAGGACGGCCGCGTCGGACGCGGGCGCAGCGGCACGTTCTTCTTGCCGGAAAGAGTGGCCGGGCTGGTCCGTTCGGGCAAGGAGCTGGGCGAGGCCGACGACATCGTCTTCGGGCGCGTGGGCTCGAAGCAGGAGGAGGGAGCGGTGGGGCTTTTGACCGGTGGGGCCATCGACCGGCGTGCCCTCTATGAGCACGCGACGGTTCTGGCTCTCGTTGCGTTCCGGCACCCGGAGCTCTATGGGGCTCACCCGCAGACCATCCTACATCGAGTAGACTGAGGGGGTAGCCGCCAATCCCGGACGGAGCAGAAGCAGGATGAACGAGAGGACCATGATCCATCACCTCCGGCGGCGCTTCCGCCCCGGCTTCGGCGAAGCTGTGGCCGCGGACCTGGTGAAGGAGGCCAGGAGGTTACGCGCGGAGCAGGGCGAGCTCGCCGCGTCGGCGGTCCTCTTGAATTGGCACGGCGACGCGCCGGCCTCGATGGCGCGCCTCATCCACCACCCTTTCGGTGCCGAGGCGCCGATCGCCCTCGTCGCCGGCCGGCACAGCCAATGCGACCTGGGCTCGATCCCCGGTGCGTCGCTTCGGCACGCGCTCATCCTCCTCTGGCCCCCTACAGAAGGGGGAGGGCTCCCGTTCGCGGAAGTGATCGACCTCGGTACCCAGACGGGGATCGCCCTCGTCGACGGACGAGTCGCGGCGCGCATCGCGAGCTCCGAGCCGATCCGGTTCGGAGTGGCCAGCGCCGACGTCGTCATCCTCCACGCCCGCGCCAGGGAGCCGTTCTCGGTCGAGCCGGCCGCCCTCTCGAAGCAACTCGGCGAGGTCAGCGACCGGGCCGAAGTGACCCTGCGCGCCGACCGGCCGCATACCCGCCACCTGGACGTTTCCGCGGACTCGGAAGAGGGGATCTCGTGCGACGCCGAGAAGAGCTGCGTGGTGGTGACGGCCCCACCCAGCTGGGATCGCACGGTCGGCTCGGAGCACACCATGCTCACCCAATTCATCCGCCTCGGCAAAGGCCATGTCAGCGCGAGGGTCCGCGTCCGGGCGCAGGACCTCGAGCGCGGCGTTCGGCTGGGCCGGTACTTGCGTTGCCGCGGTGCGAGCGTCTTGAGCCGCGACGATCATGTGTCGCGCGTCCACGCTCTCGTCCTCGACCGCGGCGGGCACCGCTGGCTCTTCGACACGGCGTCCACCAACGGGACCAAGGTCCTCGACATCGACACGGGCGTTGCGAGAGGACCCGTGCGGGGGGAGCGGACGTTTCTGTTGCTCGAAGGGCAGGCGCCGTTGCTGGCCGGGCAGGTCGCGTTTCTGGAGGTCGGAGCGCCGGACGTGCCTTCGTGAAGCGCGGCGCGGCGGAGCTCAGAAACGTGTTGAGGCCGGTCCCGTCAGCGAGACTCCCAGTCTGGAGATTCCGGCCGATATTGTCCAGAAGACCACCGGAAGATTGTAAGGCCGGGGGCCTCGCCGACGGGACCGACCTCGTGTGTCTACCTCTATAGACGAACGCGGCGCCGTCTTTCCCTCACCTGAGGGAAATTTTTCGTCGCTGGCCAGATTCTCGGCTCTTGTCCCGGGGGTTGGGCGCTGGGAGGGGGTGGGCAGACGGCCCCCGGTGGGTCATAATCAGCGGGACCTCGGTATCTGACACCCCGAGCACAGACACCCCCATAAGGAGAACGCCTTGACACGAAGAGCTGGCATCCTACTGCTACTGACTCTGCTCCTGGCGCCGGGCCAACTTGCCGCCCAGGCCGACGGGCGGATCTTTCCCTACGACGTCCACGCCGAGAAGCTCTCGAACGGCCTCCAGGTGATCCTGGTCCCCATGAGCTCCGGCGGCCTCGTCGCCTACTGGTCGGTCGTGCGGACCGGCGCCCGCGACGAGTACGAGCCCGGCCGTACGGGCTTCGCCCACTTTTTCGAGCACATGATGTTCCGTGGCACCAAGGCCTACCCGGCCGACGTCTACCAGGCGATCACGACGGAAATCGGCGCCGACTCGAACGCCTTCACGAGCGACGACCTGACGGGCTACCACCTCTCGATCGCCGCCGAGGACCTGGAGACGGTGATGAAGATCGAGAGCGACCGTTTTCAGAACCTCGCCTATCCCAAGGACATGTTCCAGACCGAGGCAGGCGCGGTCTACGGCGAGTACCGCAAGAACCGCATGAACCCGTTCTTTGCCGTCTACGAGGCGGTCCACAAGACCGCTTTTGAGCGTCATACCTACGGCCACACGGCCATGGGCTACGAGGCGGACATCCAGGCGATGCCGAACCTCTTCGACTACTCGAAGACGTTTTTTGACCGCTACTACCGTCCGGAAAACGTCGTGCTCCTGATCGTCGGCGACCTGGATCCCGCCGCGACGATGGATCTCGTGAAGAAGTACTACGGCGGCTGGGAGCCGGGCTACGTCGCGCCCCAGGTCGAGGCCGAGCCCGAGCAGACGGCGGAGAAGCGGATCGAGGTGCCCTACCCCGGCAACTCGCTCCCCATCGTGTGGATCGCCTACAAGGCGCCGGCTTTCGACCCCACCGACCGGGCCTACGTGGCCGCCTGGCTCCTGTGCGACCTCTATTTCGGCTCGACGAGCGACCTCCACAAGAAGCTCGTCCTCGAAGAGCAGGTCGTGGAGTTCCTGGGCGCCAACTTGAACCCCAACCGCGATCCGGGCTTGATCAACATCAACACCCGGGTCAAGGACCCGGCCCGCATCGACGAGGTCATCGCCGAGATCGACGCGGCGCTCGCGGCGGCTCAGGAGACGCCGGTCTACCCACAGCGCCTTGCGGACCTGAAATCGCGGCTCAAGTACTCGTTCCTCATGAACCTCGACACCCCGTCGAACGTGGCCCAGCGCCTGTCGCGCTTCGTCGCGGTGACCGGCGGCCATGAGGCGATCGACACCCTCTTCGCCACCGCCGAAGCGACGACGCCGGACGACGTTCTTGCCGCAGCCCAGAAGTTCTTCGTCACCGAGAAGCGTACCGTCGCCGTCCTGAAAGGAGGCCAGTAATGCCACGTCCTGACCGCTTGACCCTTACCGGCGCCGCGGCGCTCGTCCTGCTCGCCGCCTTGCTGGGCGGTTGTGCCCCGGCCGGCGACGGCGACGGCGAATCGAACGCCGTCCTGCTGCCGGTCCCCGACGACCCGACCGTCACCTTCTCCGTCTACTTCAAGGTCGGCTCCCAGGACGATCCGCCGGGCAAGGAAGGCCTCGCCGCCCTGACGGGCGCGCTCGTCTCCGAGGGCGCCACGACCAACAACAGCTACGAGGAGATCCTGAAAAAGCTCTACCCTCTGGCGTCGGGCTACGACGTGCGAGTCGACAAGGAGATGACGACGCTCGTCGGCCGGTCCCACGTCGACAACCTCGACGCTTTTTTCGAGCTCCTGACCGACGCGTATCTTCGTCCGGCGTTTGGCGACGACGATTTCGCCAGGCTCAAGAGCGACCAGCTCAACTACCTGAAGACGACTCTGCGCTACAGCTCCGACGAGGATCTCGGCAAGGCGGCGCTCGAAGAGCTCATCTTCGACGCGACGCCCTACCGCCATCCGATCTCGGGAACCGTCGCCGGGCTAAGCGCCATCACCGTCGACGACGTCAAGAAGTTCTACGCCGAGCGTTTCACCCGCTCGAACGCCGTCGTGGCGCTCGGCGGCGGCTACGACGAGGCGCTCGTGAAGCGCTTCGAGGACACCCTGGCCGAGCTCCCGGAGAGCGAGGCCGGAGCGTCCCCGAGCGTGGAGGTGGCGGCCTGGAGCGGGCGCCTGGTGAGGCTGGTCGAAAAAGACAACGCCGACGCCTCGATCAGCTTCGGCTTCCCGATCTCGGTACGGCGCGGCGAGCGCGACTTCTACGCGCTCTGGATCGCCAACTCCTGGCTCGGCGAGCACCGCAACTCCTCCTCGCACCTCTACCAGGTGATCCGCGAAATCCGTGGCATGAACTACGGCGACTACTCCTACATCGAGGCGTTCCCCCAAGGGGGACGGCGGCAGATGCCGCCCGCCAACGTCGGCCGCAATCACCAGATCTTCCAGGTCTGGATCCGGACGCTGCCCAACACCCAGGCCCACTTCGCGCTTCGCGCCGCCATGCGCGAGCTCCAAGACCTGATCGACGGTGGCATGAGTGAGGAGGAGTTCGAGCTCACCCGTTCGTTTCTCTCCAAGTACTATCTTCACTTCGCCGAGACCACCACCCTGCGGCTGGGCTACGCCGTCGACGACCGGTTCTACGGCATCGAAGGCAAAGGGCATCTGGAGCGCTTCGGCGAGATGATGGCCTCGATCACCCGCGACGAGGTCAACGCGGCGATCAAAAAGCACCTCCAGTACGAGAACGTCAAGATCGCCGTCGTCACCGGTGACGCTGAAGCCCTCGCCGAGGCCCTCGCCGCCGACGCGCCGAGCCCCATGGAATACGGCTCGCCGAAAAGCGAAGAGGTCCTGAAGGAAGACGAGGTCATCTCGACCTACCCACTCGGCATCGCGGCCGACGCGATCAAGATCGTGCCCGTCGAGGAGATCTTCGGGAAGTAAGAAGCGACCCCTCACCCCAACCCTCTCCCCGGTTCCATGTCTTGGCCACGGCTCGGCGTCGTGGCCGGGGAGAGGGGGCCGGAGAAAGACCATGACCGACCGAGACACCTCGGGCCTCTCGCCTTCACGCGCCGAGATCGAGGCGGCCCACGCCCGCCTCGCGGGCAAGGCCCATCGGACTCCCGTCCTCACCTCGTCCTACTTCGACGAACGCCTCGGCGCGGAGCTCTACTTCAAGTGCGAGAACTTCCAGAAGGTCGGCGCCTTCAAGTTCCGTGGGGCCATGAACGCCGTCGCCACCTTGGGCGAGGAGGAGAAAAAACGGGGTGTCGTCACCCACTCCTCAGGCAACCATGCCCAGGCCTTGGCGCTCGCGGCGCGGATCGCGGGCGTCTCGGCGACGATCGTCTGTCCGCGCAACGCCCCGGCCGTCAAGCTCGAAGCGGTGCGGGGCTACGGTGCCCGTGTCCTTCTCTGTGAGCCAACGCTCGAAGCCCGTGAGGCCGGAGTGGCGAAAGTCATCGCGGAGACCGGTGCCGTCCTGGTCCATCCCTACAACGACCTGCGGATCATCGCCGGGCAGGCGACGGCGGCCAAGGAGCTGCTGGAGGAGACGGGCGAGCTCGACGTCGTCCTGGCGCCGGTTGGGGGCGGCGGCCTTTTGAGCGGTACGGCGCTCGCCGCGGCGTACTTTTCGCCCGCGACGCGGGTGGTGGGTGCCGAGCCCGCGGGCGCCGACGATGCCGCGCGGTCGCTCGAACGGGACGAAATCGTTCCGTCGGTCGCCCCCAAGACCATCGCCGACGGTCTTTTGACCTCGCTGGGCGAGCTCACTTTCGCGGTCATTCGGCGCCGGGTCGAGCGCATCGTGACGGTCGACGACCACGCCATCGTCTCGGCCATGCGCCGGGTCTGGGAACGAATGAAAATCGTCATCGAGCCGTCCTCGGCCGTCCCTGTGGCGGCGCTCCTGGAAGGTGAGCTGGACGTCAGGGGCCGACGAGTCGGCGTGATCTTCTCAGGCGGCAACGTCGATCTGGCTCGGCTCCCGTGGACGGCCTGAGACCGAGACAGGCTTCCAAGTGATGTTACATTCCACGGAAGAGGGAATCCGGCTTTGCAATCCTCCCCTACTCGGCCTGAGGCGGCGCTCCGGGCCGTCGAACGGGCCTTCGCCTGGCCCCTACTTCTTTTCCGGAGCTTCTCCCAGGATCTGGTTGACGCGGTGCGCGAAGGCGAAGTCACGGTCCGAGACTCCGTCGACGTCGTGGGTCATGAGGTGGATCGAGACGCGATTGTAGACGTTGAACCACTCGGGATGGTGGTTCATCGACTCCGCGGCGAGGGCGACCTGCGCCATGAAGCCGAAGGCCGTCACGAAGTCGACGAAGTTGAAGTCGCGCTGGAGCTTGCCGTCAAACTCCGTCCAGCCTTCCACTTCCTCGAGGCGCTCGTAGATCTCGTCCGTCGTCAGCTTGCGAAGCTCGGCCATCTGTGTCTCTCCTCGTCGCTCAAGGGGGTTCGTCCTCTGCACGGCGAATTCTAGCCGGTCAGAGGGAAATCAGGGGATCCTCCCGAAGAAGATTCTGGAAAGGTCCATGCTGTTTCCATTTGTAGGTACTGAAGTCCCGTTCGTCCGTCGAAAGGATCCGCCCATGACCGAGGTGCTCAGCCAGGATGACCAGGGAAGCGTCGGCAAGATCCATCGGCAGATCGGCGTACTTGTCCATGAGAGCCACGATCCGCGGCGCGTGCTCTTCCTCGAGCTCAAAAATCTGGAAGGCACCCTCTACATAGGCACGAAGGAAGCGCAGCTGGCTCTCGTGACCCACTCGGTGAAGCAACAGGTAGCAGGTCTCGGTCACAACCGGCCAGGTGCAGACGAGTGGCTCGTCGAGCTTGGAGAGCCAGGCCTCCGCGCGGGCGTGGTAGCGATCTCTCCGATTGGCGAGAGCTACCCAGAAGCCGCTGTCAGCGATGATCATGTTTCGCCGTGAGGACGTCCTCGAGCTCGTCCTTGTATCTCGCCGCGAGATCTGGAGAAGCTTCGCCGCAGCCCACGAAACCCACCGCGGCGAGGACCTCCGCCGGTGCAGAGCGAGTGCTCTTCTTCACCCGCTCGTAGTAGACGTCGATCGCCTGCTTGACGATCTCGCTGGTGCCCTGGTTGGTGGCATAGGCCAGGTACTCAAGCTTCTGCGATCGGCTGTCGTCGAGGCGAGCATTGATTCGCATGCCGTGACCTCCTCTTGCTTCTTTCTCGGGGGACGGTGCCAGCAGGGGCCGTCCCGTCATACAAGCGTATGACAGTCTATCGGGCCTCTACCGCGAAGTCCATCTATATCGTCGATCGACAAATCACGCCGCCGCCTCCCGGACGCGCAGCGGCACGCGGACGGTGACCCGGAAGCCGCCCTCAGGATCGTTGCCGGCGGCGAACGAGGCGGCGTCGCCGTAGAGTAGCTCCAGGCGCTCGGCGTGGCCCGCAGGCCGAGACCGCTCCCGCGGCACGACGAGGAGGGGAACCCGTCCGTAAACGATCGACGAGGCACTGGAGCCTCGCGAGCCTTTGTTGACAGAATGGCCGCTGGAAGACCTCCGACATGAGCTTCGCCCCCCTCCTGATCCTAATCCTCAACCTGATCGTCGCCGAGCCGCCCGCGGCGACGGCTTCGGAGTCAACGGCACCCCTCGTGATCCCGCCGAACCCCGACGGCCTGACCGAGGTCGTCGTCGATTTCGTCGACGTCGACGGCGGCTGGATCGAGGTGACCCACCTGAGCACCGAAGCCGAGCCGGTGCTGATCGACGTCGGACGGCGCCGGTCCTCCGATCCTCCGCTTATCCTCCACCCGTCCCTGCCGGCGGGGCCGGTTCTGCTGTGCAGCGGCGGTCGCGGCTACGGCGTCGCCTGCGCCGAGCACTATCGAGGCGACGTCGAGCTCGGCGCGGCGCCGGCGGTCTTCGTCGACTTCCTCGACGGAATGGCGGTGCGCGGCACCTACCGGCTCGGCTTCGAACCGGTTGCCGGCGCCCGGGTGGCGGTGGTCCCTGCCGGCCTCGAGGCGTTCCGTCCGCTGACGCTGCCACTCGAGGTCCGCGAGGGACGCCTCAAGCGCGAGGTCACGACCGACGACGAGGGGCATTTCAAGATCCCCGGACTGGCGAGCGACGACTACTTCCTCGAAACGATCTTGCCTTCGGGACGCGTCCATCGATCGGACCCCTTCACGGTCCCTGAGCGAACCGCTGTCGAACGGCACTTTCTCGCCCGCTTCGATCAGGAGGTCTATTTCGATCTCGAAACGATCGACGTCGCCGAGGGCCTTGCCGTCGAGATCTGGGTGCTTGGAATCGACGGCGAGCCCATCCAAGGCGCCGCGGTGACCGCCTCCCAGGGCCGGACGGTCGACGAGCTCCTGAGCTTCGAGGCCACCTCCGGGAGCGACGGCCGCGTCGGCTTGGACGGCCTCACCGTCGAGATGTCCGTGCGCCTCGGCTGCCGCAAGGATCGCTTCAAGCCGTGGCAGGAGGAATTCGAGCTGCTGCCGGTTTCGATCGAGTGCATCCTGGAGCCGTGGGCCTTGGTGCGCGCCGATGTCCTCGGTCCCGACAGCCAGCCGGTCCCGGGAGCCAGGGTGACCGTGCGCGCGCTCGCCGAGGACGCTCCGGAGCCGACCACCGTCGCGGCCGACAGCGGCGGCTTCACCGTCGGTGAGCTCGCCGCGGGCGACTACAAGCTCCGCGCCGCGGCACCGGGATTCCAGGCGGACCGCCGGGCCTTCACCCTGGAGCCCGGTGACGAGCTGGAGCTACCGGCGATTTTCCTGCTGGCGGGTCGCGGCGTCGAGGGTCTCGTGGTCGACGCCGAGACCGGCGAGCCGCTCGCCGCCGTCGAGGTGGAAGCGGTCGAGCCCCCCGGCTCCGCCGACGACATGACGGACCTCGACGGGACGTTCCAGCTCACCGAGCCCGGCGAGGGTGAGGCGCTCACCGTGCGCTTCTCCACCCCCGACTATGCGGCCGTCGAGGTCACCTTCGATGCCGTGGAGCTCGCCGCTGAGGAAGGCGTACTCGTCGAGATGCAGCCCGCCGGCTGGATCCTCGCGGTCGTCGAGGACGCCGACGGCGTCCCTTGTCAGGGTTGCCGGGTGGTGATCTGGCCGGACGGCGAGGAGCTGGTGACCGACGGTTTCGGCGAGGCCGTCTCGGGGCCTCTCGAACCGGGCACCTATCGCGTCGCGCGGCCGCGGGTCACCCACCTGGGTTCGACGGTCGTCGAGCAGGGCGACGCGACGGTTCGCTATGCGCGGGTGACGGCGAAGAAAGCGACGCTCGTACGTCTGCGCGAGGCCGAGCGCACCGTCACGGTGCGCTTCGAGCCCCGCCTCGAGGACCTCTGGAGGCTGTCTGCACGCTCGCCCCGCCGCACCGAGAAGTACTTCCCCGAGGACGACGGAAGCTATCGTGTCGGCCTGCGCGAGGACGAGGACTTGGAGCTCTACCTCCACACCTGGGATCCGGTGGCCGAGGCCGAGATCATGATCTGGCAGGGGACGCTTTCGAGATCGCACCGCGGCGAGAAGCTACGCCTGCGGCTCTCGGGCGCGGAAGTCCGCGGACGAGCCCGCGGAAGTGGCGGCGCGGCGCTTGTCAAAGTGCCCGTACGGTTCCGCCGTTTCACGGACGGGGTCTTGAACGCCCTCGTCTACACCGACGAGGAGGGACGCTTCGAGCTTCCCCACGTCCGGCCAGGGGTCTACACGGTGCTGATCGGCAACTGGACGGTCCAGTTCGCGAGCGTCGCGGAGCGTCAGAAGCTCGACCTGGGGACGTTCGACCTCTTCCTCTTCAACCAGCCGCCGTCGCAGAGCGGGGACCGGATCGGCCCGAAGCGGTAACCTGTCGCAGGCTTTTCTCCGCCTAGCCACGATCCAGTCGTCCTCGGCTTCGGTGAGGATCTCGTCCGACGACGACGCCCGGCTCAGCAGCAGGTACCTACTGCCTGGGCAGACATCGGGGAATGCTACGATTCGCGCCATGAGCAAGAACCGAGTGAGCCTCTTCCTGGCCCTGCTGACCCTCTTCGTCCTCGCCGGCTGTTCCCCCCAGACTCCCGACGAGGCTGCAGCCACCCAACCCGCCGAGCCGGAGACCGTATCCGCCTCGACCGAAGACTCCGTCGAGGCGACGTCACTCCTCGGCGTCACGCTCCTTCAGCCCGAGCTCGACGAAGCCTTCGCCGCCGAGCAGCAGGAGCTCCTTGAAGCCGCCCGCGCCGAGCTCGAGGCCCACCCCGAGGACCCGCTCGCCCACATCTGGGTCGGACGCCGAACCGCCTACCTCGGACGCTACCGCGAGGCGATCGAGATCTACACCCGAGCCCTCGAAGCCCATCCCGACGAGCCGCGCCTCTACCGCCACCGCGGGCATCGCTACATCACCGTCCGTGAGCTCCACAACGCGGTCTCCGACCTCGAACGCGCCGCCGAGCTCCTGGAAGGCCGCGAGCCCCAGGTGGAGCCCGACGGGCTGCCCAACGCTCTCAACCAACCGACCGGCACGACGCACTCGTCGGTCTACTACCACCTCGGCCTCGCCCACTACCTCCAGGGCGACTTCGCTAGAGCGCTCGACGCCTACCGCGAGTGCCTCAAGTATTCGGACAACCCGGACATGCTGGTCGCCACCTCGCATTGGCTCTACATGACGCTTCGTCGTCTCGGCCGCGACGAGGAGGCCGCCGCGGTCTTGAAGGCTATCTCGGCCGACATGGAGATCATCGAGAACGACGACTACCACCGGCTGCTGCTGATGTACCGCGGCGAGATCACTCCCGAGGGTCTCCTCGGCGCCGACGAGGCGCTCGCCGCGGCGACGCTGGGCTACGGCGTCGCCAACTACCACTTCTACAACGGCGAGCGCGAGCGGGCGCTCGTTGGCTTTCGCAACGTCGTCGACGGCGAGAGCTGGGCGGCATTCGGGTTCATCGCCGCCGAGGCGGAGCTCGCCCGGATCGGCGACTCCGGACCCTGAGCTCGCGGAGCTTCGTGGTAAGCTCAGGGAAACTGTAGAAGGACAAGGCCATGGGACTGACCTACATCGACGGTGAAGTCAAAGGACCTACCGGAAAAACGGCGGCCGTCCGTTTTCTCGTCGACAGCGGGGCCACCTACTCGCTGCTGGCCAAGAAGACCTGGCAGGACCTGGGGCTTCAGCCCAAACGGAAAGAGTCGTTCACCCTGGCCGACGGGACCCGCCTGGAGCGCGGCGTCTCGGAATGCCACCTCACCCTCCCCCAGGGCGACGCCCACACACCGGTCATCCTCGGCGAGGACGACGACGAGCCCATCCTGGGCGTGGTGACTCTGGAGATCCTGGGGCTGGTTTTGAATCCCTTCAACCGCAGCCTCCAGCCCATGCGGATGTTGCTCGTCTGAGAGGAAGATGGAAATGCCGCGATTGATCGACAAGCCGACCCGCGTGGAGGCGGCCGGCAACAAGCCGAAGCTGATCGACGAGCACGTCGGCCGGGTCAACACCGGCACCAGCGACCTCTCGGTCGCCTTGATGCAGAGCCCGGCGGGCTGGGTGGAGACGGGCCAGCGTCCCGAGTTCGACGAGTACACCCTCGTCCTCGAAGGGGCGCTCCACGTCGAGCACGAGGACGGCACGATCGTCGTCGAGGCCGGACAGTCGGTCCACGCCCGGCCCGGCGAGTGGGTCCGCTACTCGACGCCGGAGGGGGCGAAGTATGTCGCCGTCTGCGCTCCGGCTTTTTCGCCCGACACGGTTCACCGCGACGAGTGAAGGCTCTCCACGTCGTCCTCGTCGCTCCCAAAATTCCCGGGAACACCGGCAGCGCCGGGCGGACGTGCCTCGCCACGGGTGCCCAGTTGCACCTCGTCGAGCCCCTCGGCTTCTCGCTCGCCGAGCGCGGCGTGCGCCGTGCCGGCCTCGATTACTGGCAGCACGTCGAGCCGCGTATCTGGGCGAGTTGGGACGAGCTCGAGGCGTCGTTGCCGGAGCTCGGCGAGGCCTTCTTCTTTTCGACCGAGGGCGAGCACGACCTGTGGAGCGTTCGCTATCCGGAACGCACGGTGCTGGTCTTCGGTAGCGAAACCGAGGGGCTGCCGCCGGAGCTCCGGCGGCGCTACCGGGACCGGCTTCTAGCCTTGCCCATAGTCGAAGGACCGGTGCGTTCGCTCAACCTGTCGACGACGGTGGGGATCGTCGTGTTCGAGGTCCTGCGCCAGCGCTAGACGGCGATTCTAGTCGATCAGGGCCTGGTAGGTGAGCACCCTCATCTCGGCACGCACCGGATCTTCGATCTCCTCGTTCGAGCGTGACCACGCTCCGGCCGAGCCTATCGCACGGCAGCCGTACCGTCTGGGTGCCGCCGCCGTGCTACGATGAGCGCACTCCCCGACACGAGCTCCGGCGCTGAATCGAGAAGTCACGACGCCCCGCCTATGAAGCCTCCATCCGAGAAGGGTCCTGGATACCAGCGCCTCGAGCAGTTCTGCGCCAACCCCCGGCGCGCGCTCTGGACGCTGTCGGTCCCGATCATCGTCGGCACCTCGATCCAGACCCTCTACATGGTCGTCGACATGATCTTCGTCGGCCGGGTCGGGGCGTCCGCCTTGACCGCTCTCGCCTTCAACCTGCCTTTGATGTTCGTGGTCATGGGCGTGACCTTCGGCCTGGGCAGCGGGATCACGGCGCTCATCGCGCAGGCAATCGGCGCCCGCGACGACCGTCAGGCCAATTGGGCCGCCGAGCACGCCGTCGTCCTCGGCGTCGTGCTGACGGTTTTCTTCACCGCCGGCGGCCTTCTCGGCGGCCGGTTCCTCCTGGCGCTCCTCGGAGTCCCGCCGGAGCTCTCCGAGCTCGCGTGGTCTTACTTCGCGGTGATCGCCGGCGGCTACGTTTTTATGGTGATGTCGATCTTTCTACGTTCCATCCTGTCGGGAGAGGGCGAGGTGCGAATCCCGGTCATGCTCCAGGCCGTCGGTACGGTGCTCAACATCGGCCTCGATCCGCTCTTCATCTTTACCTTCGGCCTCGGAGTGAAGGGCGCGGCGCTCGCCACCGTCGCGAGCCAGGCCCTGGTGGCGGCGGCTTTCGTCTTCCTGTTTTTCGGCCTGAAGCGCAGCCACGTCGAGATGGACCTGCGGCGTTTTCGCTGGCGCGGCTCGATCGTCGCCGACATCCTTCGCGTCGGCATGCCCGCGTCGCTTTCGTTTCTCGTCATGGGCCTGGGCGGCGCCATCTACAACCGCATCCTGGCCGAGCTTACGAGCGACGCCGTCGCGGCGCAGCAGATCGGCATGCGGCTCGACCACGTCGCGGTCCTGCCCATCGTCGCCATCTCCTACAGCCTGGTCACGCTCGTCGGCATGTTCTACGGCGCCCGGCGTCACGACCTCCTGCGCTCGATCGTGCTCTATGCGGTCTCACGCTGCATGCTGATCACCTCCGGCGTCAGCTTGCTCTTCTTCGTCTTCGCGCCCCAGCTCGTGTCGATCTTCACCGACAGCGACGAGATCCGGCGCCTGGCGGCTCTCTACGTCCGCACCATCGCTTTTGCCTACCCCTTCTTTCCCCTCTCGATGGTCACCGGCCGCGCGCTTCAGGGGCTCGGCAAAGGCACCCCGGAGCTGATCCTCTCGTCGCTGCGGGTCGTCCTGATCGGCGTGCCGCTCGCCTGTGTCTTCATCTTCTGGTTGCAGTGGGAGGCGCGCTACGTGTGGGTTGCCATGGTCATCGGTTCCTGGACGAGCGCGGCCATCGCGGCGCTGTGGCTTCGCGTCGCCTTGCGACGGCTGGGCTGATCGTCTTTCGAGGACCAAGACGGATCGTGTCCTCGACGTCGCGCTCGGGGTGGGCGAGCGTGAAGTCGATCGCCAGCTGGCCGCCGCTCGAGCTGCGCATCGGTTCCCTCACCTCCGGTGCTAGCCGACCGTCTTGGGAGACTTGACCGACGGCTGGTTCTTCAAGTGCTCGTCGAGGAACTTCAAGATGGCTTCATAGCCGCGGGCGCGGTTCTCTTTCTTGCGGAAGCCGTGTCCCTCGTCTTCGAAGACCACGTACTCGACCGGGACGCCGTTTTGCCGCGCCGCTTCGACGATCTCGTCGGACTCGATCTTCAAGACCCGCGCGTCGTTGGCGCCCTGGAGCACGATCAGAGGCTTTTCGATGTTCTCGGCATGAAAGAGCGGCGAGATCGACCGCAGGTACTCTTCGTCGTCGAAATCGCCGAATTCCTTCTCCAGGTGCTTACGTCCCGCCTCCCACCACGGCGGGATCGACTGTAAGGTGCGGGCCCAGTTCGACACGCCAAAAACGTCGACGCCGACCTCGAAAGCGTCGGGGCGAAACGTCAGGGCGGCAAGCACCATGAAGCCGCCGTAGCTGCCGCCGACGATGCCGATGCGGGCCGGATCGGCGTAGCCGAGGTCGACGAGCATCTGCTTGGAGGCCACACAGTCATCGAGGTCGCCCTTGCCGTGCTGGTGATCGTCGAGGTGGTAGAAGGTCTTGCCGTAGCCCGAGCTGCCGCGGTTGTTGATCGCGTAGACCACGTAGCCGTGGTTCACGAGGTACTGGATGAGGGAGCTGTAGCCGACCCGCGACTGACCGCCCGGCCCGCCATGGACCCAGACCAGGGCGGGAGCCTTGTCCTCGGCGCTCGCGGTGTGCGGCCTGTAGAGGATGCCCGGGATTTCGAGGCCGTCGAAAGACGCGAAGCGCACCACCTCTCCTTCGACCAGGTCTTCGGCGGTGATCTCAGGGCTCAACGAATCGGTCAACCGGCGCGGTGCCGCGTCGCTCCCGAGATCATGGACGAAAAGGTCCGAGGGCATCCGGGCGCTCGAGGCCCAGAAGCTCATGTGCCGTTCGTCCTGGGAGATCTTGACCGCCTTGACGTCGGCGTCGGGTAGCTGGGGAAGCTCGACGCGCTCCATCGTCGCCGTTTCGTGGACCCTGAGCTCGGTGCGGGCGTCGTTGTTGATTCCCACGACGAGGTAGGTCCCGCTGTGGGACAGGGTGGCGTAGGCGATGTCCCAGCCGGTTTGGACGACCACTTCCCGTTCGCCGTTTGCGAGGTCCTGGCGCACCAGGTAGTAGTACTCGCCGTCGGCGTCGGTGACCAGGTAGAGGCTTTGGCCGTCGGTGCTGAAGGTCTCGGCGAAGTGGTTGACCTCGCCCTCGTGGGGTGTCAGGTGCCGGGTCTCACCGCCTTCACGGTCATAGAGGTAGACGTCGCTGTCGGCGTTCGACTCGATTTTCGCCAGGGCGAGGTAGCGTCCGTCCGGGGAGGCGGCGGAGAAGACGTAGGCTTCGTCGTTCGTGAAGATCCTCTCGCGCTCGTAGCCGGCGCTTCGGTACTCGTAGACGTCGAAGTACTTCGCGTCGCGTTCGTTGGTGCCGACGTAGAACGACTCGCCGTCGAACGAGAAGCCGTAGAAGAGGGCTTTCAGGTCTTCGCCGGGCGTGAGGTCCCGCGCCCCGCAAGGTCCCTCGTCGCGCGGCTCGCAGACGAAGACGTGATTGAGCTCGTTGCCGCCCTGGTCGCTCGTGTAGAGGAAACGGTCGTCGGTGGGGAAGTAGTCGAAGACGAAGATCGCGTCGTCCTCGGAGAAGGTGAGCTGCGTCGGCTCGCCACCGTCGGTGGGGTAGGCGTAGGCGTTGAAGACACCGCTCGCGTCGCTGTGCACCAGCAGGGAGCGATTGTCGTGCGAGAAGATGCCGCCCCCAAGAGCGGTGGTGGCGAGGAACTGCTGGATCGTGTACTCCTTCACCTCTTGGACCGCTTGCGGAGCCTCGCCGCCAGGCTGGCAGCCGGCGAAGACGAGGACGGCGGTGGCGAGGACGACTAGACGGATCCATCTCATGGTAGCTCTCCTGGGTCGTGCTGGCGGGACGGGTTGCCCGCAGGAGGATCATACGGGAAAACGCTGGCGAGGGTTCGGCCGAGGGTCCCTCGGAGGCTGGTATGCTTCCCGCCGTGAAATGGCTGGCAACATGGCTCAACGTCCTGGCCCTGCTTGTGGCCCTGCTGGGCGCCGTGGCGTTTTACTTCGTCCATCAAGCGCTCTCTCCGCCGGAGCTCCTGGAGACGGCGCTGGAGCTCTTGTTGCCGACGCTGCTGCGTCCGTCGGTGTTGGCGGCGGGGCTCGTCGCGATCGCGGCGACGGTGGCGGTGCGCTACTACGAGCTGCGGCCGCCTGCCAAAGAGCGATCGCGCTCTCATGAGGTGAAGGCCGAGCAGATCGCCGCGTCGCCGATCCATGCCGAGGCGGGGCCGTGGGCTCCCAGCCGCCACGGACACGAGCTCCTGCGCCTCCGTCTCCAGGAGCACCTGTCCCGCGACGGCGACGTGGTCGGCTTCATCAACGAGCTCCTGGCGGGCGGAGTCGCCTCCAGGGCGAGCGACATCCACATCCAGCCCCTCGCCGGCACGACACGAATCTCGTTGCGGGCCGGCGGCTCGCTCGAGGAGGTGGCGGCGATCGCCGACGTCCACCACGAGCGCATCATCCGCCGCTTGAAGGTCATGTCGGGGCTCCAGCCCTACCGCACCGACGAGCCCCAGGACGGCCGCTTCAGCCTCGACACCCCGAACGGTGCCGTGGAGGTGAGAATCTCGGTGCTGCCGACCCAGTACGGCGGCAAGGCCGTCATG
Source organism: uncultured bacterium (assembly GCA_965371445.1). Classification (GTDB taxonomy): domain Bacteria; phylum Acidobacteriota; class Thermoanaerobaculia; order Multivoradales; family J023; genus DASWIG01. Next base: position 39,692 of record CBDUYN010000055.1, read on the forward strand.
CGCCTCGCCCAGGGAAGCGCGGAGCTGCGCGGTCTCGGCAGCCTCGGGATGGGCGCCGAGCTGTTGCGCGACTACGAAGAGCTCCTCGCGGAGCCGCAGGGGTTGGTGCTGTTGACGGGTCCCACGGGGAGCGGCAAGACCACCACCATCTACGCATCGCTCGCCCAGATCCATGAGGAGCGGGGTCACAACACCAACATCGCGTCGATCGAGGACCCGGTGGAGGTGAACCTCCCCTTCGTGAGCCAGACCCAGGTCAACCGCGACCGCGGCCTCGACTTCGCCAAGGGGCTGCGGGCGGTCCTGCGGCAGGATCCGAACGTGCTGATGATCGGCGAGATCCGCGATCCCGAGACGGCGGAGATCGCGGTGCAGGCCGGGTTGACGGGGCACCTGATCCTCTCGACGCTCCACGCCGAGTCGACGGCCGGGGTCTTCGCGCGGCTGATCGACGTCGGTACAGAGCCGTTCCTGGTGGCCTCCTCGACGCTCGCCTGCGTCTCGCAGCGGCTGCTGCCGCGGCTTTGTCCCGGATGCCGGCGTCGCGTCAAGACGCCGCGCTCGGTCCGGTCGGAGCTTTCGCGGCGGGGCCTCGACGCCGACGGGGACTTCTACCGCGCCGACGGCTGCTCCACCTGCAAAGACACGGGGGTGCTCGGCCGTACCGCGGTCTACGAGCTCTTACGCCTGACGTCGTCGCTGCGCAAGCTCGTCGCCTCGAAGGTGCCGACCGCGGAGATCGAGGCCGCGGCCCGGGAGGAGGGCAACACGCCGATCGCCGCCGCGGCGGTGGCGGTGGCGGCGGCGGGCGAGGTCGCCGTCAAAGACGTCTTGAGGGTGCTGCGATGAAGGAGAAGTCGAGAGCCGAGAAACGCCACGCCCGCCTCGTCGGCGCGTTGCGCCTCGTCGCGGCGCTCGCCTGGCTCGCCTTCACGGCCCTGGTTTTCGAGGTGCCGATCCAAGAGCACCTGGCTCCTCCCGAGGAGGTGGCGGAGGAGCTGCCGCCGGTCTCGGAGCCGGGGTTCATGGTCGAGATCCTCTCCCTGCCGTCCGGGGGGCGGCTCATGATCGACGGCGTCGATCGCGGCGTCGTGCCGATCTGGACCAACGTCGCCTGCCGCGAAGGCCAGGAGGTGACCTTCGAGGTGAGGAAGGAGGGCTACTCGACCTGGCAGCGCGTCCTGACTTGCCGCGAAGGGGAGAGCCGCAAGCTGACGGCGCAGCTGCGCCGGTAGGCTCGGAGGGCGCCGCTACATCCCGAACCGTTCCCGCGCCTCGTCCATGACGACGTCGTCGACCGTCGCGTGACCGTTCTCGCGGGCGTAGTGCTCGATGCCCTGGCGGGCCATCGGGCGAACGAATTCCGGGACGTTCTCGAGGCGTTTCAGGGCTTCCGGCGTCCAGGCGATCTCGCCGCCGTCCTTGGCGGCCTCCTCCATCTCGGCGACCATGCCGGAAAAAGGACAGCCGCCACCGGCGCTCTGGGCCTCTTCCCCGGGTCCGATCTCCACACCGAGCGACATGACCATCTGGGTCTCGTGCGGGTTCATCAGCATGGCGATCTGGTTCGAGCAGGTTGGACAACCAAACACGGTCGAGACGGATCCGCCGTTGGGCGGAATGACTTTTTGCATCTTCATCGGCTCGTCGCAGGCGACGCAAAGGAACTTCATGACGTGGGCTCCGGTTGTTCAAGCTCGGGTGGTTCAAGGACCTTGCGCGCGGCGGCGCGGATGGCGTCGAGGGCCGGGGATCCCTCGGGGAATCCAACCGGTATGGCCTCGTCCCAGCCGCGGTCGCAGAGCTCGGCGAGGCCGGGGTCGAAGGGCACCGTCGCGAGGCACGGCAGGTCGAGCCCCTTGTGGGCGGCCGGGAAGAGCGGGCGCACCTCGCCGCAGCCGTGGCAGTAGTAGCCCGACATGTTCTCGACGTAGCCGAGGACGGAGACGCTCGACTCCTGAAGGGCCGCGACCGAGCGCGCGACGACCGAGCGCGACACCTCCGACGGCAGCGTGACGAGGACGAAGTCGACGGGAGGGCCGAGCTCGCCGAGGATCGCGGCGAGCTGAAGGGTCCGCTCGTTGCCCGGCGGCAGGTCGAAGACGAGGACGTCGAGCTCGCCCCAGTCGACGGCGGCCAGCAACTGGCGCAGCATCGCGACCTCGCGCGTCGCGCGCCACACGTGCTCTTCGCCCACCGCGACACTCTCCATCTCCAGGGGCCGGTCCTCGCCGAGGACGTTGCCGAAGGAGAGCAGCCCCATGCCGTCGCGGGTCTTCGGCAGGGCGAGGCCGTTCTTGCCGGGGATCCACGGGACCTGCCCGAGACCCGCCATGCGGGCCTGGCAGGGGCCGTTGACGTCGGCGTCGAGGAGGGCGACTCGGCGTCCTTCGGCGTGAAGCGCGCGGGCGAAAGCCTGGGCGAGCGTGCTCTTGCCGACCCCTCCTTTGCCCGAGGCGATCGCCACGATGCGCCGCACCCCGGCGAGGGCGGTGGCGATCGCCTGCTGCTGGGCCTGGACCTGGCCGAGGACGTTCGAGCCGCCGTCGCCCACGATGTCGTGATAGCTCTTCACAAGCGGAGAGACTCTCACATCGCCTGGGTGGATTCCACCGTCCTAGGGCTGCTGGCCCACGACTCCGAAGACGTCGGTCAAGAGCCACCAGACGCCGAGGGTGAGGATCACGGTCGGCATGACCCAGCGGATCCAGAGATAGAGGAGCCGCGTCTCCAGGCCGGGGGAGGTGTCGGCGAGCTGTTTCAAGGCGGCGCTCCGGTCGACGAACCAGCCAAAGGCGACCGCCGCGACCAGCGCTCCGAAGGTCTGCATGCCGGTGCCGAAGAAGAGGTCCCAGGGCACGAAGACCTTCATGTTGGTCATCGGCGGCAGGGCGAAGAGGAAAACCGTGCCGGCCAGCAACCAGACCGCTGAGCGCCGCTCGAGGCGTGTGTTGTCGACAAGCCCCGCGACGAGGACCTCGAAGGCGCCGATGACCGAGAGGAAGGCGGCGGCAAAGAGCCCCCAGAAGAAGAGGAGGCCGAAAAGCCAGCCGAGCGGCAGCTCGGCGAAGACCCGCGGCAAGGTCGCGAACAGAAGCCCCGGGCCGCTGTCGGGCTCGAGGCCGAGGGCGAAGACGGCGGGCATGATCGCAAAGCCCGCCAGAAGGCCCGCCCCGAGGTCGCCCGCCGCCGTCCAGGCGGCGCTCGAGCGCAGGGGGACGTCGTCGCCGAGGTAGGAGCCGTAGACCACCATGAAGGTGCCGCCGAGCGACAGGCTGAAGATCGCCTGGCCCACCGCCGCAAGCATGACGCTCGGCCGCAGCGCTGCGAAGTCGAGCTTCAAGATGTACCACTCGATGCCGGCGCCGGCGCCGGGGAGCGTCACGGAGCGTCCGATCAGGACGAGGAGGATCACGAACAAGAGCGGCATCACCACTTTCGACGCCGCCTCGATCCCCGAACGCAGGCCCCGCACCAGGACGACGGCGGAGGCGAGGATCACCAACGTCGTGGCCGCCACTTGGCGCAGCAGCGAGCCGGAGTCGAAGCCTTCGCTGGGCGGCAGGATGGCGCTTCCGTCGAAGCTGCCGCCGACGGCCCGCACCGCTTCGCCGACGGCGTGGTAGAGCACCCAGCCGATGGCGTTCGTGTAGTAAGCGGTGGCGGCCGTCACCACGAAGAAGAAGAACCAGCCAAGCGGGCGTCCGAGAGGAAAGCCGATCCGCTCGAAAGCGCCCACCGGCCCGCGCCGCGTGTGGCGTCCCAGGGACCATTCGGCCATCAAGCCCGGCAGGGCGAGGACGACGACCGCCAGGACGTAGAAGAGGACGAACGACGCCCCCCCGAACTTGCCCACCATGTAGGGAAAACGCCAGACGTTGCCCAGCCCGATGGCGACTCCCATCATCGTCGCGAGCATGGCGAGGCGCGAGCTGAAGCGTTGGCGCGGCGCGGCGGCGCCGTCGTTGGATCCATCCATGACGGGGCATTGTATGCCTGGCGGCGCTGGCAGGGGAAATCGTCCGAATCTCGGCCCAGCGGAGCCTACCCTACCAAAGACGACCCGGAGGTAAAGAAGGTGAGGCCCCGGGATCCCGGGATGCCTTGACCTGGAAAGCCGGAGGTGTACAATGGAGGTGCATAATGGACTTGTGATCCGAGAAAGGCCATTCTCCTTTCACAAGGCTGCGTCGGAAGGGCGTGGTTCGAACGGGTTTGATGGAACGGCCTCGCCCTGCGGCGGGGCCGTTTCTGGGTTCAGGGAAACCGCCCGGTCCCTTTGGGGGGTAAGCTAGCCCGGTGTCACCCAAAACTCCTCTGTCTCCACGGTTTCACCGGCGCGCCCGCTTCCTGGGACGCCGCCCGGCGCAACCTGTCGCCGGAGACCGACGTCGACGTGCCGGCTCTCCTCGGCCACGACGACGCTACGATCGCCTCGACGAGCTTCGAGGACGAGGTCGACCGGCTGGCGGAGAGGCTTCGGCGGCACGGCACGAGCGGTTGTCACGTCGCGGGCTACTCCCAGGGCGGACGTCTTGCGCTGGGGCTCCTGGTCCGTCATCGAGAGCTTTTTGCCCGCGCGACGCTGATCGGCGCGTCGCCGGGGCTGCGGAGCGAACAGGAACGCGCCCGTCGTCGCGCCCAGGACGAGCGGCTTGCCACGCGTCTTGAAACGGAAGGGCTGGAGAGCTTCCTCGCCCACTGGGAGGCGCTTCCCCTTTTCGCGTCCCAGCGCGACCTGCCCGAGGGGCGGCTGGCCGGACAGCGCAGGGTCCGTCGGCAACACCAGGCGTCAGGTTTGGCAAGGGCGCTGCGTACCCTCGGCCTCGGACGGATGCCCTCTTATTGGGACGATCTCGCCTCGCTCGAGCTTCCCGTCCATCTGCTCGTCGGCGAGCTCGACGGCAAATTCCGCGCCCTCGCTGACGAGATGGCAGCGCTGCTGCCCCGCGCCACGATCGACGTCGTCGGCGGCGCGGGGCACAACCTGCTCTTGGAGGCGCCGGAACGCCTCGCCAGGGCTTTGGAGGCCCCGGTGCCTTGAGGCATCAGTGGCCGGGACGATAACCGCGGCTGTACCAGACGTTGCCCACGCCGAAGTAGCTCTCGCCGGCGCCCCAGACGAGATGCGGGTTCCCCGTGGCGTCGAATTCGATCTCGAAGTAGTCGCCGTAGGGGAAACGGTAGCCCTCAGGAGTGACGTAGAAGGGAGCCCCCTCGACGAAGGACGAGATTTGAACCTCCTCGGACCACGTCTCGCCGCCGTCGTCGGAGAAGCGGTACCAGGTGTTCCACTCCGTCTGGCCGAAGGGAGCGCTGTTGCGGGCGTCCTGCCAGGCGATGGCCACCTCGCCGTCGCCCATGGCGGCGACGGCCGGGAAGTTGTGGTTGGAGTCGGCGGGGGCGTTCGAGACGTCGATGGGCTCCGACCAGGTGTCGCCGCCGTCTCTCGAGCTGCGGAAGTAGACGCGGCCCGGGTCGCCGACGTACTCCGCACCGTCCCACATGACGTAGAGGTTGTCGGCCTCGTCGACGGCCATCACGAGCTGCGAGCTCAGGAAAGCCCAGCCGCAGGGCTCGAAGCACTGGGGTCCCGGCCAGGCCTGGCCGATGGCGATTTTCTCCCAGGTCTCGCCGCCGTCGTAGGAACGGGTCACGTAGAGGTGGGTCTCGCCGGAGGCGTTACCCGACTTCTCGAAGCTCTCCCAGGAAAAGAAGACCGTGCCGTCGGAAGTGACGCCGCCGCCGCCGGGAAGCGCCAGGCCCTGAGGACCGTTCCGGACGCTCACCGAGGTGAAGGTCTCGCCCCAGTCATGTGACGAGGAGAACCACATGCCGCTGGTGTTCAGGTGGTTGTAGGCGGTGTAGACGTCCTGGCCGCGGACGGTGAGAATCGGCTTGTCGTTCACGCTGGGCGCGCTGTCGGCCACCGTCGTCGTCCAGGTCTCGCCGAAGTCCGTCGACTTCGCGACCACGATGTCGCCCTTCGTGTTGTTGAGCCAGCCGGCGTAGACCGTACGGCCGTCGACCGGGTCGACGACGATCTGCGGATCCCACTGGCCGTCTTTCATGTCCTCGCCCACCTCGAGGATCACCTTCGGTGAAGCCCAGGTCTCGCCGCCGTCGGAGGAGATCTGGACGATCGCCGTCGGGCTCGCGCACTCCGGACAGCCGGGCACGCCCCAGTACTGGGCGTAGAGCACGTAGACATGGTCGTAGTCGTCGGTGGCGATCGCCGGCTCCCAGCCGACGCCGGCGTCGAAGCCCAGGCGGACGTTCTCGGTAAAGCCCGACGGACGCATCGGACCGGCAGCCGCCGGACGCACGGGCGAGCTGGCCACGACTGCGGCGGAGACCGTCTCGTTGCGCACCGCCGCCTTGCCCGGCGCCGGAGCCGGCGAGGAGGAATCGAGGGTAGAGGTCATCGTCCAGACGCCGAAGCCGGCGGCTAGCACGAGGGCACCTACCAGGTAGAAAGTCAGGAATCGTTTCATGTCGTTCTCCTTCAGGGAGTTGCAGGGTTTGAAAGCCCCGGCCCGTCACCAGCGGCTAGACGGCGCCCGTCAGCTCTCAAGATCAGTGGATTGTAGCATTTGAACGGCTAGCCGCATACCTCCCGAGCATTGCACGCACAGCCCGGAGGCTGAGAGCAGGAACGGGTGACGGAGATACAGGAGTCGCCACAGGCTTTGCCCGAGGTGCAGACCCGACAGCACGTCGGGCAGACGATCCTGACCGTCTCTTGCTTGGAGCCGGACTTCCCGTCGTTGTCGGTGACTCTCAAAGAAGCGGCGTAGCTCCCCCTGCCTGGGTACTCATGGTCGGGGTTGCGTCCACTCGACGTGTCGCCGTCTCCGAACTCCCAGGCCCAGGAGAGAAGGAAGCCGTCCGAGTCACTGCTCAGGTCGGAAAATCTGCATCGGAATCCGGTGCACTGCCGGGTGAAATCGGCCGTCGGTTGCCCTGGCTCATCTTCACACGTTGCGAACGCCCGGGTGTCCGTGACCGCCGGCGCAGACCTCCCCTGGGGATTGAAATACTCCTTCAAGGTCCCCGTTTCGGTGTCGGTGATCCGCAGCGTGTACTCCACGTTGGTCGTGGCGGCCGCGAAGACCCAGAAATGACCGTTTTGGTTGCATCCGTCGAGCACCTTAAGCAGCATCTCCCAGTTCTCGGGATGAAAGAACCAGAACAGGCCGGAATCCTCCGAGCCGGCCGGGACGACCCTACCCACACCGGTATTGCCACCGGAGCTTCGCCAATCGAGCTCCACCTGGAAGCGGTTTCCGTTCAGGCACATGGTCGTATCGTTGGAAGCACAGCTCCCCGTCTCGTTGACGAGAAACTCCGCGGGCAGTCCGGCCTCGTTTCGTTCGTCCGGCCCTCGGCTCACTTCTCCCGTGGCCTCGATCAGGTAGGTCGATCCGTTTGTCGTGATCTTCACGTCTCCCACCGCGTAGCCGGCGAACGAAGTGTCGGTGCCGCCCATGTCGCCTCCCTCCGTCTGAAGCACGAGGGCCGGAGGCGCCGTGACACAGTCCGCTTGAGAGAGCAGGACGTTTTCCACGACGCTGCGCCGGGGATGCTCGAAGCCGTTCGAGCCGACCGAGATCACAGCCACCTTGGGCTGTAACAGGTTCATGTAGTCACTGTTCGTCGACGACGCGCTGCCGTGGTGATTGACATGCATCACCTCTACGCCGGAGCTCGTAAGGAAAGGCCACGAGCCGCCGGGCGTCACTTCCACGGCGAGCGGCGTCTCCAGGTTGGCTTGATTCGTGGAGCGCTCCGTGCAGTCGGTGTCGTCGTCGCCACCTCCGAGGTCGCCCGCCCAGATGAAGTCGAAGTCTCCGTACTGAATGAGGACACCGACGGAGCGGTCATTCTCCGATCTCTGGGCTCCCGCGACGCCTCCGGCACCGATCACTTCACCGTTGACAGCGACGACCGTCAAGAGAGCGCCGTCTCCCAGGTCCAGGGTTTGCCCAAGAGGGATCGGACGCGGAGCGCCCGCCGAGGTCGCCGTCACAGCGGCGATGAAATTCCTGACCGCCGGAATGTCCTTGTCGCTTCCGTTGAACCAATTGCTCTCGGCGACGTCATAGCCGGCATCGAAGACCTCGTCGAAGCCACCATAGTGATCCTCGTCGAGGTGACTGGCGAGCGTATGATCCAGGTCGTCTCCGGGCAGGATCCCCAGGCTCATGAGGTAGGGGACGACCTCGTTCGTCCCTTTTCCATTGTCGCTTGCATCCATGAGGACCGTCGTCCCGTCGGGACCGACGATCAAGGTGGAGCCGCCTTGCTGGACGTTGATGTAGTGGATCTCGAGGAGGCCCGAGGGTACGAGAGAAACTGCCGGACTTGCCAGAAGGCAAGCGCCAAGGACTGCCGCCGCTGAGATCCGGCGCCCCAGATGGTGGAATCTGCAGGATACATACGATACGAAGAACATGCCTCATCTCCCTTGGAGTTCGTCACGTACATTGTTGACTACTAACCCTTCGGCAGCTCGGCGGTCTTGGAGTCCTTCGTAGGGGGATGTCCCAGTGCGGAGGAACGAGGACCCGTGGCTTTGCGGCATCGGCTTTCGCCGATTGTGCCTTTTTCGGGGCCATTCATCACCATCCTAAGGCGGGATTTGAGAAAACACCACCACCCATAGGACAGTCACCGACCACCCCTTCGGGTAGTCTCCGGCTCGTGGGCGGCACCAACCTCTAGTCGAAGAGGCGGTCGATACGTCCCTTGGCGATCGCCCGCTCCGCGACGCGTCCGCAACCCGCCACGGCGACACCGAGCGACGCGAAACGCGGATCCTGCGTCAATCCCTTCTTGAAACGGTAGTAGATCTGCTGGACGATCACCGCGATCTTGAAAAGCCCGTAGGCGTAGTAGAAGACGACGTCGCCGAGGTCACGGCCGCTCTTGGTGGCGTAGAGCTGGGCGACGTCGCTACGGGTCGGGTTTCCGGCGAGCGTCGTCGGGCTCAGCCGGAGTCCCTTCATCTCGAGCGGATCGGCGGGGTCGACCCAGTAGCCGAGGCTTGTCCCGAGGTCCGTCAGGGGATCCCCTAGGGTTGCCATCTCCCAGTCGAGGACGGCGCGGACCTGGGACCAGTCGTCCGCGTCCAGGACGACGTTATCGTACTTGAAGTCGTTGTGGATGAGCGACGCTCCGGCCGCCGCCGGGACGTTCTCGGCGAGCCAGCGCGCGACGTGCTCGATCCGCGGCACCTCGTCGGTCTTGGCGCCCTGCCAGCGCTTCGTCCAGCCCTCGACTTGGCGGCGGACGTAGCCCTCGGGACGTCCGAGCTCGCCCAGGCCCGCGGCCTCGTAGTCGACGGCGTGGAGCTCCACCAGGGTGTCGACGAAGGACTCGGCGATCGCCGCCATCTTCTCCGGCGCGGGCGCCATCTCCGCCGGCATCTGCGGACGGAGGATCACCCCCCGGACGCGCTCCATGACGTAGAACGGCGCTCCCAGGACCGAGTCGTCCTCGCAGTAGGCGAGCGGCTGCGGCGCCTTGGGGTAGACCGGCGACAGGTGGGAGAGGATGCGGTGCTCGCGTCCCATGTCGTGCGCCGACTTGACTCTTGACCCGAAGGGCGGACGCCGTAAGACGAGCTCGCGCTCGCCGAGGCGCAGCAGATAGGTGAGGTTCGAGAAGCCGCGCGGGAACTGCTCGACCACGAGATCCCCTTCGGTTCCGGGAATCCTCTCCCGCAGGTAGGCGCCGAGGCGCTCGGCGTCGAGCTCCTCGCCGCCACGTACGGGGGAAGGCTGATCGGTCCACTTGGACGACGGGCTCTTCTGCGGCGCCATGCTCTCCTCCAACTTCTCCAAAACGGGCGCCGAGTATAGCCGAATGGGGCAGGGCTGGGTCCGTGGTAGCTTCCGGCTATGCGAAAACTACTCCTCGCTCTTCTCGTCCTACCGACGGCGCTGCTCCTGAGCGCTTGCCCCCAAACCGCTCACGACACCGACTACGACGTCGTCCTCCGGAACGGCTCGATTTACGACGGCACAGGTTCTCCACCGCTTCAGGCGGATCTCGCCATCGACGGCGATCGCATCGCCGCGATCGGCGAGCTCGCCGCCAAGACCGGACGGACCGAGATCGACGCGAGCGGCCTTGCCGTCGCTCCGGGCTTCATCAACATGCTGAGCTGGGCCAACAAGTCCCTCCTCCAGGACGGCCGGTCGCTGAGCGACGTCCTCCAGGGAGTGACCCTGGAGGTGATGGGAGAGGGCACCTCGATGGGCCCCCTCAACGACGAGATGAAGGCGCGCATGGTCGAGGACCAGGACGACATCCAATTCGACGTCGTCTGGACGACCCTCGGTGAGTATCTCCAGCACCTCGAGGACCGGGGCGTCTCGACCAACGTCGCCTCCTTCGTGGGAGCCGCCACGGTGCGAATTCACGAGCTCGGCTACGAAGATCGGCTGCCGAGAACGGACGAGCTCGAACGGATGCAGGCCCTGGTGCGCCAGGCCATGGAGGAGGGCGCCCTCGGCGTCGGCTCTTCGTTGCCCTATGTGCCGGCCAACTTCTCCTCCACCGAAGAGCTCGTCGCCCTGGCCCAGGTCGCCGCCAAGTTCGACGGGATGTACATTTCCCACATCCGCGGCGAGGGCAGCAGCCTTTTCGAGGCGCTCGAGGAGCTTTTCACCATCACCCGCGAGGCGGAGACCCGCAGCGAGGTCTATCACCTGAAAGCGTCGGGGAAGGGGAGCTGGCACAAGCTCGACGAGGCGGTCCGCCGCATCGAAGCGGCGCGGGCCGAGGGCCTTGCCGTCACCGCCGACATCTACCCCTACCATGCCAGCTCGACGGGGCTCACCATCAACTTCCCGGCCTGGGCTCAGGAAGGAGGGCACGACGCCTTCATGGAGCGATTGCAGGATCCCGGCGTCCGGGAGCGGTTGGTCGACGAGATGACCCTGATCCCGCCCGAGGACATCCTGCTGGTGAGCTTCCGCCAGGAAAGCCTCCGCCACCTGACCGGCAAGACGCTGGCGGAAGTGGCCGCGGAGCGCGGCACCTCGCCCGAGATCACCGCCATGGACCTGATCGTCGAAGACGACAGCCGGATCGGTACGGTGCGCTTCATCATGAGCGAGGAGAACGTCCGCAAGAAGATGGTCCTGCCCTGGGTGAGCTTTTGCTCCGACGCGGGCTCCCTCGCCCCCGAGCCGCCGTTCACGAACGACCAGCCCCATCCCCGGGCCTACGGCTCGTTCGCCCGGGTGCTCGGCAAATACGTCCGTGAGGAGGGCCTGCTGACGCTGGAGGAAGCCGTCCGCCGGATGACGGGACTCCCCGCCGCCAATTTGAAGCTCAAGGAGCGTGGGCTCTTGAAGGAAGGCTTTTACGCGGATGTCGTCGTCTTTGATCCGGCGACGGTGACCGATCACGCGACGTTTGAGAAACCCCATCAATTGGCGACGGGAGTGGCGCACGTTTTTGTCAACGGCGGTCACGTGGTTCGCGACGGGGAACATACCGGGGCGATGCCGGGACGATTTGTCAAGGGACCCGGCTGGAAGGGCGACGGCAGCTAGGGAGGTCCCAGCGAAAACCGCTCACTCGTCGGCCGAGCGCGCCGCCCGGACCAGCTCGAGGAACTTGTCGCGGACATAAGGGTCGAGGGACGCGGCGTCGTCCTCCGCGAGGCCGTGGATGCGGATCAGCTCGAGGACGTCGGCAAGGTCCCGGAGGCGGTGGGGAGCCGTCATACCCGACGCCAGCTTGAGCTCGATCAGGGATTCCAGCGGCAGAAGCGCGAATCGTTCTCCCGCCACGGCCGCCTCCGACGGGTCCGGGAAGGCGACCGGCTTTTCGTGACCGTCGCCGGGAAACTCCCCGGCCAGGACGACGTCGATGCCTACGTTGCAAGCCGCGTCGCGCAGACCCTTGCTCCCCGGGAATTTCTCCAGGTAACCGCGCCCGAGGTGGGCTTTCTTGAAGGCTTCCAACCCGTCGCGGCGCAGCAGGACGTCGACGTCTTCGGTCGTCCTCCGGTAACCGTAGGCGTTCAAGGCCATGGCCCCGAGGATGGCATAGGGGATGCGGAGCTCCCGCAGACGTAGGGCCAGTCGTTCCAGGGCCTGGTGGACGTCGGCGTTTCCCATGAAAAACCTCGTGGCCTCTCGCGCGCCGCTGACGAGGCGTTCTTCGACCTGGGGTTGTAAACGGGCTGAGGAACGCTGCAGCATCGGAGAGCCTCCTCCGGCAAGCTACCACGGCAGGCCCGCTGAGACAAAGGCGGCTTCAGTTGAGGTTGCCCCTTCCGGAGAGACTTGGAAGAGGCGACCTCAGCCGGGGTCCGAACCCCCGCTTGCGGTGCCGACGGCGCCGCCATCTGCGGCGCGCGTGGTTGAAACCGTCACGCCGCGCCCTCCGTATCGACCGGCATGAGACGTCAAACCTGCACCTGGGCGCCGCTCGTCGCCTTTCTTCTCCTCAGCTGGGGCTGCCACGAGGCCTCGGCGACGCGCGGCGAACGGCTCGTCGTCACCGGCTCGGCAACCTCAGCGAGCTGACCCTGACCCTCGGCGATCTGACGCAAGCCGTGGTATCCGCCGAGGAGAGCGTCGAGCTGGCGGACCGTAGCGGCGATGCCTTCGAAAGGCTGGAAGAGCGGACGACCCTGGCCGACGCCCTGCACCAGGCCGGACGCTGGGAGGAGAGCGCGGCGTCCTTCCGCGAGGCCGAGGCGATGCAGGCGGAGAGGCAGCCCCAGTATCCGCGGCTTTACTCGGTGCAGGGCTATCGATACTGCGACCTGCTGCTGAGCCGTCCCGGAGGGACGAATGCTGGGACCGCAGGCGTCCCGCCTGCCCGTCCCGAAGGGACGTCTTCTCTTCGTCCCGAAGGGACGGAATCGTCCCGAAGGGACGCCATCGTCCAGGCCCGGGTTTCAACCCGGGACGGCGGCCGAGACGGCCGCCGAAGACAAGGCTACGCGCCCCGGGACCAAGGCGTGGTGTCACAAGACGCCGAGGCTCGGCCATCCACCGCCGACGCCTCCGTCCAACGCTCCCAGGTCCTTGACCCGGGCGGCGCTCCGCTTGCCACCCAGCCTGGGGCGTCCAACCTCGACCTGGTGCCGGACGCGGACGCGTGCCGGGACGTCCTGGAGCGGGCGCG
>CBDUYN010000056.1:0-52313 GCA_965371445.1 uncultured bacterium
CGACGAAGGCCCCGCTCACCGAGATTTGCCGAGATCTGCCAACTTGGGTGGGACCTTAAAGTTTGGACCTTAAAGTTTGGGGAAGTTGGCGTCCGCGACTTCCACGACCTGGACCGTCCGCGCGACGCCCTTCTTGCGCTTCTTGCTCCGCTGGAGCTTGCGCAACGACGGCGGAGCGTACTTCTCGGCCGCCGTGACCTGGCCGCCGAGGCGGCAGACGGCCTCGGTCGTCGCCTTCACCTGGAGGTAGCTCTGGTCGCAGGTCTGGGCGGCCTTGCCCGCCTGCCCGCGGGCGGCTTGGAGATGCGAGGCGGTGACGTCGAGCGAGCCGAGGGCTCCGTCGAGCTTTTCCGTGCGCTGCTCGATCTCGGCGACGAGCTCGTCCGGCTCGATCCGCAAACCGCGCAGCACCGGCTCGCCGAGCTCGTCCCGCGCTTCGTGGATCCAGAGGGAGACGTCCGTGGCCTGGAGGTGAAGCGAGGTCGGGGTGCGGCCCAGGGGGCCGTGGAGCCACGGCTTGAGGGAGTTTCGCGGCAGCAGCTCGTCGGAGGCCCGCTTGGCGGGGGCGAGGACGCTTGGGGAGTTAGTTAGATCCCGTTTCCCGGATTCGGTTCACGCCCTGGGTTGAAGCCCAGGGCTGGACGATGCCGTCCCTCGGGACGAAGAGGCAGGCGGGACGCCTGCGTTCCCAGTTCCTACGCGGACATGCTTATCGCCGCGGTACCGCTCCCGGACCCGCCGTCAGAGACTGACCAGACCGATGGCCAGGTCCCGCTGGTTGCCGGTGTCGGTGGCTAGCAGGTGTACCCAGAACGAGTTTCCTGAACCTCCATAGGTGTGGTTGGTGGTGGCGCTGGTGGTGGTCTTCGTGGCGCCGTCGCCGAAGTCCCAGATGTAGTTCTTGATGGAGCCGTTGTCGGTGGTGCCGCTGGCGTTGAAGGTGCAGACCCGCGTCGAGGAGTTACACGATATGGTGAAGCTCGCCACCGGCGGGGTATTCGAGCTCACCGGCTTGAATCCGGAGTACGTGACCAGCCGATCGCGGGCCATCTGGGCGTTCTCCGACACGTTCTGGACGCCGGTGTCTACATTCATGTACTCGATGTTCGGGTCCGAGAAATGAGTCACGCGGTTGCACACGGCACCGACGCCGGGGCCGCCGCAGGAGGGGTAGGGTGGCGTCGTGCAGTTGCAGGCCATGACCGTGGCTTTGGGCGCTTGGCTCACCGTCATCCTGTGGCCCCGGGCGTCCGCAGACAGGAGCTTCGTGCCGGAGGCGGGCAAGCCGACGTCGTGGAACATACCGAAGTTGTGCGCCATCTCGTGGCCCAGGGTCAAGTCGTCGAAGCCGCAGCTTTGCCGGTTCGCCGAATAGGTCCTTTTCCCCAAGGTGGAGCCCTGGAGCCCGCTGACACCGGACACATAGTCGAGCCCGTTGTCGCTCGTTCTGCGCACGGGTCCGTTGGCCACGCCGCAGGCGTTGGTGCCCGTCCAGCCGAAGGGGACGAACATCGTCACGAAGTCGGCGCCGAAGGCGGTGCGCAAGGTGCCGATTTCGCTCTTCTGCTCGTTCAGGAGGTCGAGGGCATCCTGTAAGCTGTCGTCCGACGGCTGCGTTTGGACGATCGGTCCCACGTGGCGCAGGTTGTAGAAGGCGTTGATGTTGCTGTTGTCGAAAGATTCGTTGGCCAGGGCGATGGAATCCTCGACGAAGTCGACGAGGGTGATCTCCGACGTGGGGAAGGGGAAGTAGGCCCGCGGATAGACGGCTATGACGTCGAGCCGGGTCTTGACCTTGGAGGTCAAGGTCCCGGAGCCGTCCGCGGCGTTGGTCTCTTCGCCGCCCGAGGTCGCCGAAGACACGGGGCTCACGTTATCTCCCATGTGGAGGCCGCAGTTGGGGGTGCGCGCCAGCTCGTCCGACTGGCGCACCAGGCGCTGCGGGCCGCCGACGCCGCCGGTGATCTGGAAGCGCTCGCCCCTGAAATGGAGGATCCCGGTCACCCGGTCGCCGTGGTAGCCGAGGTAGACGAAGCCGGTGCCTTCGTCGCGGAGACCGGCGTAGCGGAGCACGCCGAACCAGCTCTTCCACTCCGACCCGTAATCGACGAACCGGGTGCGTAGGGCCTCCAGCCGGGAGCTGTAGGGGATGTCGAGGAGGATGGACGGCGGATTGGACGCTACGACCTTCGGTTCGGTGGTGATCTGGTACTCCTCGAGCGCGTCTTCGATGGCGTGCCAGCCGGCCTCGGGTGCGCGGGGCGTATCGTCCAGCGCGTAAAGGGACGGGGTCTTCGAGCTCGACTGGGCACTGGCGTGGCTGACCGCCAGCACCGTGGTCAGTAGTAGGACGGTAGTGATGATTCGGAAAGACTTCGACATGGTGTGGGTATCTCCTTGATGATGACGATCATCTGTCCTTGAGCCACCCGGCGGACCCGGGCGGATCGGGCTCCGTGTGTGGCATTGGAAGAGCGACATCGCTCTCGATCTGATCTTGCCACCTATCGAATACGCCGCATGGTCGATGTCGGTTCAGCCTAAATTATCATCAAACCACCAGCCGTCCGTTGCGTCGTCCAAAACGCCGCGATCGGCAAGCGTCCTACTCCAGGTTCTCGAAGATCCCCGCTGCTCCCATGCCACCGCCGATGCACATCGTCACCATGCCGTAGCGGTTGCCGCGACGCTTCATCTCGTAGATCAGCTGCGTCGTGAGCTTCGCCCCCGTCGCCCCCAGGGGATGACCCAGGGCGACGGCGCCGCCGTTGACGTTCGTCCGGTCGAGGTCGAGCCCCGCCTCCCGGATCACCGCCAGCGCCTGGACGGCAAAAGCCTCGTTGAGCTCGACGAGCTCGATCTGATCGAGCTTCATCCCGGCGAGCTTCAGGGCCTTGGGGATCGCCACCACCGGCCCGATACCCATGACCTCGGGCGCCACGCCGCCGACCGCGAAGCTGACGAAGCGCACCAGGGGCTTCAAGCCCAGCTCCTCGGCCTTGCGGCGCGACATCAACACCAGGGCGGCAGCGGCGTCGGAAGTCTGCGAGCTGTTGCCCGCGGTCACCGTGCCGCGGGCGTGGAACACCGGACGCAGCTTCCCCAGGACCTCCGGCGTCGAGCCCGGACGCGGACCCTCGTCGGTGTCGAACGTCTTCGTCGTCACCTTGCGGTCGCCGTTCGACATCGTGACGGTCTCGACCTCGATGGGGACGATCTCGTCTTTGAACTTGCCTTCGGCGATCGCTTTTAAAGCCAGCTCGTGCGAACGGCAGGCGAGCTCGTCGGAACGCTCACGGCCGATCCCGTGCTGCTTGGCGAGGTTCTCCGCCGTCAGCCCCATGCCGATGTAGGCCTCGGGACGGTTCTCGACCATCCACGGGTTGGGACGGAAATGAAAGCCCGTCATCGGCACCGCGCTCATCGACTCGGTGCCCCCGGCGACGACACACTCGCCCATGCCCGACATGATCTGCTGGGCACCGAGGGCGATCGTCTGCAGGCCCGAGGAGCAGAATCGGTTGATCGTCTGGGCCGTGACGCTGTCAGGCAGGCCGGCGCGCAGCGCGATGATACGGCCCATGTTGACGCCCTGAGGGCCCTCGGGCATGGCGCAGCCCATGATGACGTCGTCGACGTCTTTCGGATCGAGCCCCTCGGCGCGGCGGACGGCCTCCCGGACGGCGACGGCGCCCATGTCCTCGGGACGGTAGTGGGCCAGGGCCCCTTTATGCGCCCGGCCGACGGCGGTGCGGGCGGCGGAGACGATTACAGCTTCTTGCATCTTTGAGCTCCTTCTCAAGGTGTATCCGTAGCTAGCCGTCCCCTTGGGGGGACTGAGGGGGGACATCACCGTCCCCTTGGGGGGATCGAGGGGGGACATGACTAGTTGCGCAGTGGTTTGCCTGTCTCCAGCATGTGGCGGATCCGCTCCTGGGTCTTTTCGGTCGCGACGAGCTCGGCGAAGGCCTCGCGCTCCAAGCGCAGGAAGTGCTCTTCGGGGAGCCACTGCGCCGCGCTCGCGTCGCCACCGGTCAGGACGTAGGCCGTCTTCTCGGCGACCAGGGCGTCGTGGGGGCTCGCCCAGCCGGCCTGGACGAGCGACCAGATCACCACCTTCAGGGCGGCGAGCAGATCGCGTCCGCCGGCGTAAAGGGTGCCTTCGACCGGGGCCACCCAGCCCTCCGACAGCATCGCCTGGACCTCGTGCTTCGCCTCGTGGAGCAAGTGGTCGCGGTTCATGACGACGCGGTCCTCGGTGCCGAGGAATCCGAAGCCGGCGGCCTCGGCGGCGCTGGTGGAGACCTTGGCCATGGTCACCGTCTCGAAGATCTTCTGGGCCGCCGGCAGGGGATCGCCACCACCTCGCGCCGCGGGCGAGAGCAGCCGCCGGTTGAGCTCCTTCATGCCGCCGCCGGCCGGCAGGAGGCCGACACCGATCTCGACCTGGCCGAAGTAGCTCTCGGAAGCGGCGACGATGCGGTTGGCGCCCATGGAGATCTCGGCACCACCGCCGAGAGCCATGCCGTGGACCGCGGCCACCACCGGGCTCGCCGAGTACTTGAGCCGCTGGAGCGTCGCCTGGAGCGCGCCCGAGGCGTCGCGGATGTTGTCGAACTGTCCCGCCGCCGCGGCTTCGGCCACCGCCTTCAGGTTGGCGCCGACGCAGAAGTTGGGACCGTCGTTGCCGATCACCAGACCCCGGTAGGAGCCGTCCTCGAGGAGGCCGGCGGCCTCGTTCATCATCTCGACGATCGCGTCGTCGATGGCGTTCATCTTGGAGTGGAACTCGAGCAGCAGGACGCCATCGCCCAGGTCGAGGAGGCTCGCGGCGGCGTTCGCCTTGTTCTCCTTGCCGTCGGCGTGGAGGTCCGACAAGGCGACGTGGCGCGGATCGGTTTCGAGGTCCTTGTAGGCTTTCTCGTTCCAGTCGTAGTAGCCGCTCACCCGGCCGTCCTCACGGCGGTAGAAGCTCTCGCAGCCGGCGTCGAGCATTTCTTTAACCCAGGAGGCGACGGCGACGCCGTCTTCCTTCATTCTCTCGGCCATCGCGGCGACGCCGAGGGCGTCCCAGAGCTCGAAGGGTCCGAGCTTGTAGCTGAAGCCCCAGCGGATCGCCCGGTCGACCGACGCGAGGTCAAACGCGATGTCACCCGAGCGTTCGGCGGCGTAGCCCAGGAAGTGCGTGACGGCGACGCGGGCGAGCTTGGCGCCGCGGTCGTCGTGCTCGAAAAGCGCCTGGATCCGTTCCCCGAGGTCGCGGATTCTTGCCACCGCGCCGAGCGACGGGAAGGCGACGTCCTGCTGGGGCTCGTACTCGTAGGTCTCGGGGTTCAAGACCTCGAAGACGGGCTTGCCGCCCTTGCCCTTGGTCTTCTTGTAGAAGCCCTTGCGGGTCTTGTTGCCGAGGGCACCGCGCTCCATCAGGCCGCCGACGAGCTCGGTGAGCCGCGGCGAGACGAGGACGTCGCGGTGGGGATCGTCCGGGATCAGCCTGTGGAGGTTCTTGCCGACGTAGGCGGCGACGTCGATCCCCACGAGGTCCTGAAGACGGTAGGTGGCCGTCTTGGGACGGCCGATCAGGGGGCCGGTCACCGCGTCGACCTCCTCGAAGCGGTAGCCGTTGGCGACGCCGTAGTCCATGATGAAGCTGCCGTGGACCGAGAGGATCCGGTTGCCGATGAAGTTGGGCGTGTCCTTACAGAAGACGACACCCTTGCCGAGGCGACGGCTGGCGAAGTCGACGAGGCGGGCGACGGCGTCCTCGTCGGTCTCGGCGCCGCGGATCACCTCGAGCAGCTTCATGTAGCGTGGCGGGTTGAAGAAGTGGGTGCCGAAAAAGCAGCGCCGGAAATCCTCGGAGCGGCCCTCGACGATCGAGGAGATCGGCAGGCCCGAGGTGTTGGTGGTGACGATCGAGCCGGCCTTCCTGACGGCGTCGACTTTCTCCATCAGGGCGCGTTTGACCTCCAGCTTTTCGATCACCGCCTCGACGATCCAGTCGGCCCCGGCGAGCTCGCCGAGGTCGTCCTCGAGGTTGCCGAGGCGGACGAGGTCGCGCCCCGCGTCGCTCATGAAGGAGGCGGGCTTTATCTTCGCAATCCGTCCGAAGCCCTCCTGGACGATCCGGTTGCGGACCTTGGGGCTCTCAAGGCTGAGGCCCGCCGCCTTCTCTTTTTCGCTCAGCTCGCCGGGCACGATGTCGAGCAGCACGACCGGGAGCCCGGCGTTGGCCACGTGGGCCGCGATGGCGGCGCCCATCGTGCCGGCGCCGATCACCGCGACTTTTTCTATGGAAGCACTCATGTGGGGTTCTCCTTGGGATGGTCGGAGTCGTGAAGCTCCATCTTATCCCCCGGGAGCGGCCGCGGGCGGCCGTCCGAAGCCCACTCCACAAAAAAATCGAAATCGGAGGGAACGTTTTGGCGGTCTCGTGCGTCTAATACTATGAGGGCCACCCAGTGAGCACCACGACTCAGCTCTATCCCGACATCCGGGTCCGACTCCACAGCCGCAATCCGTTTGCGCTCGTCAGCGCGGTGCGCCAGGCCCTGCGCCGCTCCCACGTCGACAACCGCGAGATCGACCGCTTCACCGAAGAGGCGTTGCGTGACCAGGAGCCGGAGCGGATACGCCACGTCTGCGCGGCCTGGGCCGTCGTCGAGCTCGTCGGCGTGACGGCGTAAGCCGCCGTTGAAGACGAAAATCCGCCGAGCTGGCCAGGATCTCGCCAGCCTCTCTGGCGGGCTTTTGGTCTAGTCGCCGGCGTCAGCCAGGCGAGCCGTGCCGCCTTCCACCAGGTCGGTCAGGACGAAAGTCGTTCCGCCAAGCTCGCCCCGCAAAGGGACGCCGGTTTCGGCATCGATCCACCAGCGCGAGCTCTCGCCGCCGCGACGCAGCATAAAGCTCGAAGCCCTTCGGCGGCCGAGCGGCGTAAGCAGCTCCTCGGTCGCGCCGGGTGCTACCTCGACCGGCTCCAGCCGTCCGGCGCCCGCCTTGCCGGCACCACCGAGGACGAGCGCCGGTATCTCGACGCTCCCCTCGGCGCAGTGTCTTCCCCCCTTGATCCCCCGAGGGGGACAATGCTCGAAGAGCCGCCCCGTGGCCACCGTCGAGGGGACGAGAAGCGTCCACCCATCGGGGAGCTCGGCTTTCTGCTCGACGATGCCGCTCGTCCCGCGGGTCACGGCCTGAAGCCGTCCGTCCTCGAGCCAATGACGGCTCCGCGAATGGACCTCGCCCTCGCGGCGGGTGATCTCGACGAAGCTCGGTACGCCGTCCTCGTCGAGACGCTGCCACACCTCGGTCTCGCGTCCCGCCAGGCGCAGCCGGCTGTGGAGGAGCCGCTCGTCGCCGTCGGACCAGACCTCCCATTCCTCGGTCCCTGTCTCGCCCGCCGCGCTCTGGTGACGGTAGACGCCTCGCCGCAGGAGCCGGTCGCGGCTCCAGCGCCCCTGATGAACGTTCGGCTCGCCGGCAAGGATCGCCGCGAGGTCGGCTTCGAAGCTCTCCGAGGCCGGTGTCTCGACGACTCGTCCGAGATCGTCGTCCCCGGACATGACGAGCATCGTCGGGACGTTGGTCAATGCGTGCACCTGAGCATAGTCGAGAGGAGCGGCAAAGGCTCGTTGCAGGGACAGGAGCCGGAGCTTGAGGTGCGGATTGCCCGCCTCTTCCAGGGCCTTTACGATCCGCGGCACGTAGCGCTTCGAATCGCCGCACCAAGTGCCGAAGGCGACCGTCACGGTGACGTCGCGGTCGACCTCGCGCAGGGCTTCGATCGCCTCCTCGTCCCCTTCATAGGCTTGTGCAAGGTGTTGCCAAGATGGGACCGTCTTCCAGAGCTCGTCGATCGAGACCTCGCCGCCGCGCCCCTGGTGCGGTGCCACGAGGATCGAGTGGCCGGCCGCCTCGAGCAGATGCGTGCGCTCGTCGACGCGTGTGCAGGTCGCATCGGTCGCCGGCCGCGGCTCGGAGGCGGCGGTGGCGGTCGTCGGTAAGGTGTCGGGGATGAGCTCATCGCGGTCGAAAAATGTCACGGCGAGCGAGTCCTCGTCGCAGACGACGACGTCCTCAAGGGCGTCCGCACGCACCGCGAGCCGCCCGTCGTGGCGAAAGACCTGGGCCGTGCGATCCAGGACGCCGTCGACGTAGACGTCGCGGGTCGATTCGCGCCACTCGCCGGCGAGGGAGAGGCCGGGCGAGGCAAGCCATAGGGTCAGAAGGAGCATCAATAGAAGAGCTTTCGACATGGATCGTCCTCCAGGCTTGGTTCTCTTGCGGGAGGTTTCGCGGACACGCATCGTAGCGACAAATACAAGCACGGAAGACGCGATTCTACTTTCTTTTACAGCGAGCTGACACCTCCACGTCCTTTTACATTCCGGTGACATGTCTCTAGGACCCCGGTGCCGTGCCCAGCAGCCGGTCGGCGGCCTCAAGGATCTCGCGGGAACGCGGTCGGACGCGGTAGTTCTCCGCGACGCGCTTCCACACGAGCCGTCCGGCGGAATCGAGCAGAAAGCTGGCGCTCTGGGCGATGTCGGCGCCGTCGATGCGGCCCCCGCCGTGGCGGACACCGAAGAGATCGATGAGCTGTGCGTCGCGATCGGAGACGAATTCGAGCTCGGCACCTGCGGAATCACGCATACGGGCGAGGTCGTCGGGTCCGTCGACGCTCAGGGCGACGATGCGGATCCCGCGCTTTTGGAATTCGGCGAGCGAACCCTGGAGCTCGACCAGCTCCATGCGGCAATAAGGTCACCAGAAGCCGCGGTAGAAGACGTAGAGCGTTGCACGCTCGCCTTCACGGAAGACCTGGACCGGCTCGCCGCTGTGAGAAGCGAGGGTCAGTCCCTCCAGCTGCTCCGCGAAGCTTGTTTCGACAGCCGCCGAAGCGTCGCCGCTGTAGGTCGAATAGTCGAGGGTGTACCAGACGAAGAGGCCGGTGAGGCCGAGGGTCACGACAAGGGCCGCCGCGGCGATCAAGCGTCGTTTTCCAACCTGTCTGACCATCAGGAAGGCGAGGAAGCCGCAGGCTACCAGGCACCCCAGGTAATGGGGGATCGGCCACCGCTGGTAGACGGCCATGCGCGTCGCGAAGCCGAAGTACGAAAAGATCGACAGGAAGGCAAGCAAGACACCGGCAAGCTCTTTCATCAAAGTCCTCCTACGGTTGTTTCAGACGAGCTCCGGATCGGAGACGATCTCGACGAGGCTCGGTCCGTCGTGCGCCAGGCCGCGAGCGAGTGGGTCAGGGTGAGGGGTTCCCGACATCCTCCGCCCGCGCCTCTTCCTCGTCCGAGGAGCCCTCTTCCCCCTCCGCGGCGAAGTCGATGATCAAGACCGTCAGGTCGTCGTCGAGGGGCCGTCCGCCGGTGTGGCGCTCGAGCTCGGCGAGGAGCGCGGCCATCAGCTCTTCCGAGCCCAAACCGGCGTTGCCTTCAAAGAACGTCCGCAACCGCTCATAGCCGAACGGCTCGTCGTCCTCGTCGACGGCTTCGACGAGGCCGTCGGAATAGAAGATTAGCCGGTTTCCCGGCTCGATCTCCAGCCGCTCCGACGGCGGCTTGCCGCGCCACGGAAAGCCCACGGGCAGAGCCGGCAGCAGCACCTCGCGGACGTCGCCGCCGGCGAGGAGCACGGGCGGATGGGCGGCGTTCGTGATCTCGACGACTCCGGCGTCGGTGTCGATGTCGGCGATCGTCAACGTGACCATGCGGTGCTCGCGCGGCTGCTCGAGCATGAAGCGGTTGAGCCGTTCGAGCAGCTCCGCCCCGCGGTGTCCTTCGTGGATCAGCGTCGCCACGGCCGACTTGACCATGGCCATCAGGAGCCCGGTCGAGAGCCCGTGCCCGGCGACGTCGCCGACGGCGACGATCAGGCGTCCCTTCTCCAGCGGAAAGAGGTCGAAGTAGTCGCCGCCTACCTCGGCGGCCGGCTGGAAGTAGGCACGAACCGAAAGCAAACCGTGGCGCAGGAGGCGTGCGGGCAGGAGGCTCTGCTGGATCTCGCGCGCCAGCTCGAGCTCGCCCTTGAGCCGCTCTTTCTCCGCCACCTCCTCGAGCATGCCCTCGACCGACGCCGTCATGCGGTTGAAGGTGACCGCGAGGTCGCCCAGCTGGTCGCGGCGCCGTACCGGAATGCGGTATTCGAGCTGGCCCGCCTGGACCTCGCGGGCACCGCGGCTCAACCGTGCCGCCGCGCGGGTGATGGAGAAAATCTGAAGGAGAGCCAGACAGACGACAACGAGGTAGGCGAAAAGGATCATCACCGAGATGCCGAGAAAAACGCCCCAGATCTCGTTGCCCAGCTCGTAAGGCGAGCGGAAGAGGTCGCCCATGGCCTCGCGGGGCGAGGTTCGAAGCACGGTGCCGAGGGAGGCGTCGATGAGGGTCCCGCCGTCGCGCCAGCGGCGCAGCTCCGGGCTGACGTGGATGAACACCACCCAACGGTTTCGCCAGAGGTCCTGGAGGAAGCCCTCGGGACGCTCCTCCATCGCGGCGGCTTCTTCTCCCGGCTCGTCGACGGACGGCTCTTGGGCCTCGTCCCCGTCGTCGGAATCGACGCCACCATGGATCGAGATGTTTCCGTCGCCGACCGTGACGTCCTCGTCGAGAAAGCCGACCGCGTACCAAAGGGAGTCGTTCAGGACGCGGGCCGTCCCGGCGTCGGTCGGCAGGAAGACCGCCGCGAGGTAAGCTCCGCGGCGTACGACGGCTCCCCAGCCGAGCTCGTCGGGGAAGGAGTAGGCGCCGTACTCTGTAACGTCGCTTTCCCGCCCGGGCAGCGCGAGCTCCTTTTCGCCCGGGCTCCGGTGGACCTTTTCGCCCCGCGCGAAGATCCAGGTGACGCGTTCGCCGAGACCGGCGAGGTCCTGGCGCAGACGCGGTCCGCCTTCGAGGACCGCGACGGCGGCGCTCGTGCCGCCGGCCTCGGCCGCGGCGACGCTCTCCTCGGCCAGGTGGACGAGCTCCTCCTCGACCCGCGTCGCCACACCGCCGAAATCCTCCGCCGTGTACTGGCCGAGCAAGACGTAGGCACCGAGGCCGAGGAGCAGCAGGATCATCGGGAACGGCAGGACGCCGATCAGCACGTAGGAGACGAAGAGCCGTACACCGATGCGGTAGGTGATCTTGAGCCACAGCCAAACCATCAGGTATGGCACCGTCGGCACGCACCAGAGGACGAAAAAGACGGTGCAGACGACGCCGAGACAATCCGTCGGGAGAGCGTTGAAGAGCACCGTCGCGAGTAGCAGCAGGAGTCCCGCGCCCCACCAGGCCTTCCACCACCACGGCAGACGGCGGAGGCGCTCGCCGAGGGGCGGTGTCGGCTCGGGGGCGAGGACGTTCTCGGAGGTGGCGGTCATGTTGCGGAGTACTATAACCGACGATGTCCGCTCCTGACACGTCGAGCCGTAATCCCGCTTGACGGTTTAGGAAGCCGGCGAGGAATCGCGTAGAGTCGGGCCGCTTTGGGAAACAGACGATGAAGAGCCCACAAGAAGCGATCCTCCTCCTCGAAGACGGCACCCTCTTCCGCGGCCGGGCCGCGGTCGGCGGCATGGCGGTTGGCGAGGTGGTTTTCAACACGGCCATGACCGGCTACCATGCGCGGCGTGCTCTCCTCCGAGACCGGCGACCTGGAGGCACTGCGCGCCAAGATCGAGGAGTGTCCGCCCATGGTCGGACTCCCGCTCGCCGACGAAGATCTTCTTCGGCGGCGGGTGAGGCTTCAACAACCTCTTCAGGTCTGAAGAGGAAGCCATAGCCTGGGTCGCCGACAAGCCCCAACTCCAAGGACGTCCGATCTACAGGGTCCAGGAGCTCCTCGACAAGCTTCGGAGCGGCGAAATCAAAATCTTCTGAGCCCGTTTCCGGGAGCCGCGGCCAAGGACCCGGCGGAATCGGCCCTCGCTGGCGGCGGGGCTCCGAGCCGCGCCCGCGCCCTGGGGCTGGCGCTACCGCATTCCGGCCGGGATTGTGCCGACCGGTGACCTCGCCTAGAATAGGCAGTCCAGATCACCCAATGCCTTCGCAACTCGCGCAGCGCAGGTCGCCGTGACCGGCCCTGTCGGGAGGTTGTGACTCGCAGCCCATCCAGGAGGTCCACGATGTCGCGCCACATTCTCGTCTTCGTCCTTGCAGCGTCCCTCGCCTTGCTTTTCCCGTGTCTCGCCTCAGCGGATCCCGACGGCGAGCGTGAGTTCGACGGCAAGGTCGTCCTGTTCGGCAACCTTCACGCCCACTCCGCCCTGTCGGACGACGTCCGCGTCCCGCGCGGTGAGGACTGGAGCCCCAAGCGGGCCTTCACCTACGCTCACGAGCACGGTATCGACTTCCTCGCCCTTTCCGATCACCAGAAGGCCGTTGACTCGCCTGGAAATCGCCTCGCCTTGAAACCGGCCGAATACCGCAACCGGCTCGCCGGCGCCGCGAAAGACTTTAGAGAAGCCAACCCCGGATTCGTCGCCATCCCGGCCCTGGAGTGGGGCAACGCGGGGACGGGGAACCACATCAACATCATCGCCCCGGACCTCCTTCCTCCCGACTCGATCCAAGACGCGGACTACGACGACCTGATCGCGTGGGCGAGAGAGCATGCGCAGTTCCTCCAGCTCAACCATCCCAACAGCTGGAAGGGGAAGAGCAACCGCAACAAGGAGGTGGGCAACTACGGCGAGATGCTCTACGACTCGACTGCGGCTTTCGTCGCTGCCGCGGACCCGATCGTGAAGACGGTCTCGATCATCACCACGGTGCGCGGTGGACACATCACGGGTAAAGACAAACACAGTGAAGACAACGTCCACCGCGAGATGCAGTGGGAGAAGTACTATCGCGGCTTCCTGAACATGGGCTTTCACATCTCGCCGTCGGCCAACCAGGACACCCACTGGCGCAACTGGGGCACGGTAACCGCCGCCCGCACCGCGGTGTGGGCCGACAGCGCGACGTTCGAGGACGTGATGAAGGCGTTTCAGGCCAACCGGGTCTACGCCTCCGAGGACGACGAGCTCGCAGTCGTCTTCCAGGTCGCTTCCGGTGAGCAGGTCGCCTGGATGGGTGACGAAGTGGCTCTTGGCTCCGAGGAGGAGGAAGTCGAAGTCCGGGTGCGGGCCTGGCAGGCGAGACGCGCCGGCGGCGACGACCAGGAGGAGGGTCCCTACACCGTCACCCTGATCGTCGACGACGACGGGGTCGGCGGCCAGCTGGCGTCGGAGCTCGATACCGTCGAGAACGTCGCCGCGGGCGAGACCGTAACGATCCCTTTCTTCGCCAGCCCCGGCCAGTACCTCTACGTCCAGGTGACGGAGGAGAACGGCAGCGACAACCTGGACGGCGAAGGGGTCGATGAGGTGGTCAACGGTACCGACGAGCTCGGGGCCGACGGCAAGCGGGACGACGCGAACGACTCCGCGTGGACCACACCGGTCTGGTTCGTCGAAGCGTCCGCCGGGGACATCTTCGTGTGGTCCAAGAGCTCGAACCTCTATCACGACGCCGACTGCTGGGTAGTGGGACGCATCGGCCAGAGCAACCGGCGGGAAGGCCCGGCGCCGGACGGCAAGACGAAGCACGACTGCCGTCCGCCACGCTGATCCGGACAGGCTCCTGGCTAGTGGACGTGTCCGCGCTTTGGAGATCGTCAATCGCCGGAACCGGCCGCGCTGCGATAGCGTTCGAGGGTCGCCTTCAAATCCTGGACGGCGGCCTCGGAAATGCCGGGGACGGCGACGGCCTTTTCTTGCCACGCCACCGTTGCCCTGGGCGAACGCGACCCGGGCCACCCGGGCGAGGGCGGACTCCGGGGTTCTCCTAGAGAATGGAAGGGCTCCTAAAACTCGAACCGGACACCAAAATCGATCGAGTTGTAGTCGACCTGGGCGATGCCGAAGGCCTTCTCGTAGTAGAGGAAGATCTGGTTGCCACCCTTGAACACCGCCGAGAAGCCGGCTCCGACGTTGAAATGGTCGGCGTCCAGAGGGTCGGTGAAGACAGTGATCGGCTTGCGGTTGGGGTCGTTGAGCAGAAAGGTCGTGATCTCCCTCGCTTCGTCCTCGAACTGGCGCTCCCACTCGAGGCGCAGGTGCGGGATGAATACACCCCAGCCGGTGCTGACGGTGTAGGACAGGTTCTGGCCCAGCACCCCGGTCCGCGACTCGATGTCCTGCTGGGCGACGTGTAACCCCAGTCCGAAGCCGGGGCGGCCTGCGATCATCTGCTCGTCGTAGGCGTCGATCGTGAGGTCCGTGTAGGAGCCCTGAGCGTAGATCTGCCAGATGAGACCTCCGCGTACGACGTCGTAGCCCAACGACAGCGACAGCGACAACAGATCGCCCTCGGTGTCGCCCTGGGCGACCTGATCGATCGCCTCGGCGTCGCCAAGGGTGTATTGAACCCGGGTCGCCGAATCGTAGTCGTTGGTGCCGTAAGAGATGATGGCATCGACGAAGAAGCTGTCACTGAAGTTGTGGCTGCCGTAGAGGGAGAGCGAGTACCCCTCGATCTCGAGCTCGCCGCCGTCGTCGGCGAATTCCGAATCGCTGCCGGAGTAGCCCAGGGCGACGCCGAGAAACGTCTTGTCG
Source organism: uncultured bacterium (assembly GCA_965371445.1). GTDB lineage: Bacteria > Acidobacteriota > Thermoanaerobaculia > Multivoradales > J023 > DASWIG01. Next base: position 14,591 of record CBDUYN010000056.1, read on the forward strand.
CTGAGGCCGAAGTCGATGCCGGCGGTGAGGCTCTGGGAATCGAAGTCATAGCCGGTCTCGTTGTCGCCCGCCCGCGCTTCACGGTCCCCGAAGGCCACGTTGCCGTTGACAAAAAGGCCGATGCGGCGCCCCCCGAGATCGCCGGCGTCGCCGCTCGGCGGATAGGCCAGGACGTCTTGCTGGCGCAAACCCCGGGTCAAGAGCTCGATCGGCAGCGTCGTTGCGTTGTAGCTCACGGCCAGGCCGTGCAGGCTGCCGGCCCCCCCGATGCCACCGCTGCGCAGCGCCGAGAGGCGCGACTCGATGTTGTCGCGCTGGCCGATGGCCGTCTCGGTCGAGTTGCGCAGCGTCACGGCGGCCTCCTCGCGGCCCACCCAACGGTAGGCCGCCTTGAGCTGCTCCGAGTCAGGCGTCGACACCATGACGGAGCAACGCACCAGAAGATCGCTCTCGGCCGCCGTCAAGTTACCGCCCAATCCGACCAAGGCGGGACACGCATCGTCGATCGCGGCCGCGACCTGGAGCTCGTTGGGGCTCAGAGACGCGTTGTTCGCCAGCTTGTTCACCAAGGTGAATTGCACCGTGAGCAAGCTGCCCGTGTCGGTCGCGACCTGCGCGGTGACGATGTGGGGCACCGGCAGGATCATCGTCACGACGTTTTGCGTCTCGCCGTTCTGGCCGGTCACGGTCCGGGTTTCAAGAAACGTCACCGGGCTGCCGCCCAACGTCGAGGGCGAGGCCGACCAGGTCACCGTCTCGCCGCCGAGCGGCTCACCCTCCGGACCGCTCAGCCGAACGACGACGGGAGCCGAGGGCTGACTGGGCTCGGTGAGCTGGTTGTCGCCACTGACAATCTCGAGCCGGCTGCCGTCCGGCACCCGCAGTGTCAGCTCCGGCCCGTACCCGGCTGCAAGGGGAGTTGTTCCTGCCAGAACGAGGACGAATACACATGTGACGAAAGTCTGCCGCTGCATCGTGTCTGCTCCTTGGGTGAGCTCGCAAAGCTCCATAGTTGTTGGTCATACCCCGCCGTAGTCTACACCACGCCTGGCAGGCGGGACCTGGAATTGGCAGGCTACACCAGGTGTGCTAGATTCCTCCATGCCGCCGCCAGCCGCTCCCGCGCCCCGGGGACGTCCCCGCACGACACCGGTGAAGCCTAACGCTGAGCGAGATCCCACTTGAGGCGCCGGTGGGACTGTCGGAGCTCCTCCTCCGACGCGACGACCGCGCGCTCCTCGCTCTCCCTGGCGTCGAGGAAGTAGACGAAGTCGAGCTGGCGATCCACCCTGGAATGCTCCTCGTCATAGAGGCCGACGATCCGGTTGGCCGGCAGCGTCAGCCGTCCGGCGATTTTTTCGATCGGCAGCCGCAGCCCGGCCTTCCCCTCCGCGCCGCGATAGCTTCGCCAGACGACTTCCGTACAGACGAGCGCGTGATCGGTCGCGAAGTCGAAGTCGAAGTCGTAGGGCTTCCCCAGATGAGAGAAGGCCTCGAGGATCGCCTGCGCCTTGGCGAGCCTCCCCAGCCGGGGACGAAGCGCCGCCAAGTAGTCGCCCGCGGCTGCGGCGAGCGAATTCAAAATCACCCCTTCCCCGACCGCCTCCAGGACGGTGATCGGCTCGCCGTCGAGCCCCGCGAGATACTGCGCCCAGGCCGCGGGGTGCTCGCGCAGGAGGTACTCGTCGAGCGAGAGCGGCTCCCCGGTCAGCTCCTTCAGGTAGGCGCGGACCTCGGGGACGTCGAAGGTTCGCTCGAGCTTCTCGGGGTCGCCCAGGTAGAGGATGGCGTGGGGCCAGAACCCCGGCAGGCCGACGTTCGAGAGGTACCAGTTCTTGCGGGAGAGGAGGATGTCGCCGCTTTCGAGGTGGCGGTCGGCCTCGGCGACTTGCTCGGAGGTGATGAGGTAGCGCCCGACGCGACGCAGCTTCACGTCGCCCATCCAGTTGGCGATCGACTTCTGGGCCGGGTACCAGGTTCGTCGCACGGTCCTCTTGACGACCTGGAAGTCGGCGCGCACGGTGTGCTCGGCGCGTTCCAGGAACCCGGCGCCGTCGACGGTCCGCAGGTGGCGCTCGACGTCGTCCCAGAGCGGCTCGAAGCCTCCCTCGGCGGCCGTGCGGCGGGCCCGGACCGTGCGGGCCAGAAAGCGCAGGTACTGCTCGCCGGCCACCACCCGCGCCTCGTCGCGGGCGCCGAGAAACTCCTGGCGGAAGCGGCTGAAGGTGTGCTCGGGCAAGCCCTGCTCGGGGTGCGGGGCGTCGAGGAACTTCTTGATCTCCGGGCTCTCGACGAAAAGGCGCGTCAACCGGAAGCTCTTCTCGAAAAGCGCCAGCTCGGCGGCGTAGGTCAACAGATAGCTGCGCAGGAACTTCGTCCGTCCGGCCCGCGAGGGGTCGAAGCGGTAGTAGTCCTCGTAAAAGATTCGGATCTGCTCGAGGGCAAATGCGCTGTCGAGAAACGCCGTCCACACCTCCCGCAGGAGCTTCTCGTCGCCGTCGGTGAGCGCCTGGCGCTCTCCGGCGAGCCGGACGAGGGGCGAGCGCTCGACGCGCGAGACGAGGCCTTCAAGCTCACGCTCGAGCCGCCGGTATTGGGCCGTGTCGAGCTCGAAGCTCGTCCGTAGCTCGTCGGCGCCGAGGCGGGTCAGGGGCGCGGGCTGCTCCAAGACGTGGACGCCGAGCCGTACGCCGGCGGCGAGCGCCGCAAGCACGAGGAGCGTCACCACCCGTTTGCGGACGCGGAGCCCGCCCCGGGCCTCGCCCTTGCGCACCACCTTTCCCTTGAGCCACTGGCCGGCAAGGATCAGGAGCAGCGAGTAGGCGAAGAAGACGGCGAGGCCGGCGAGCATCGTCGGCATCCAGGCGACGCCGCGGTCCGACATCCAATAGCCGAAGAAAAGCCCCAGCCCGAGCGGTAGAGCCAGCTGGCCCAGGCGGTCGAGGAGCGTCCCCACCGCGACACGGCGGGGCGAGGGCCGTGTCGTTGTCGTTGCTTTGCTCATGTCGTTGCTCCTTCCTTGGTGCCGCCGGCCGCCGGTCCGCCGGCCGCCGGTCTGCCGGCCGCCGGTCCGCCGGCCGCCGGTCCGCCGGCCGCCGCGATGACGAGAGCCCGGCCGATCGTCGGCAGGTACAAGGTGCAGTAGAGGTAGAAGACGAGGACGCTGCGGTAGACGTAGAGGAACGCGTCGCGGTCCTCGAAGAGGAGCATGCTGAACGATGCCGCCTCGACGGCGAAAACCAGCGCCAGCTCGCGCGGCGAGCGCCGGTAGCGCAGGACCAGCAGGAGCAGGAAGGCGTAGTAATAGGCCGCGAGCGAGAGGCCCAGATAGAGGAGGGGAAGGGCGAGGACCACCGCCCCCACGTCGGTCTCCCGGCGGCTCGCCCAGGCGACGCCGAGAAGCGCCGGCAGGAAGAGCAGCAAGAGCTGGGACCGGTAGATCCATTGCCGCCGCGTCTTGATCTGCTCGAACTCCTCCAGGGTCACGAGGTCTTCGCCCGGCTGAAAGGCCAGCACCTCCGCGGCTCCGACGACGTTGGGCGAGATGTTCGCGACGTGCAGCTCCATCTGCTTGCGAAATTCTTGCCAGTGCCCGAGGCCCCGCGGCAGCGCGAGGAGCGACAGGACGAAGAGGAGGGCGCAGGTGCCGGCAAAGGAGCCCAGGAAGACGAGGAGCCGGCGCTGGGGCCGCCGCCGGCCGAGGAGGCGCAGCGCGAGTTTCGCCGCGATCGGCAGCACGAAAAAAGCCGGGAAGACCCGGACCATGGTCGCCAGCGCCAAGAACGCTCCGGCCGCGGCGTGGCGTTGACGCCGGAGGCAGGCGAATCCCACGACCACGCCGAAGAGCCACAGGAAGCGCAGGAAGCCGCCGCCGGTCCAGCCGTAGTCGGCCCCGAAGGTCACACAGAAATGGACGATCGCAAGCAGCAGGGCGGTCTCGCCAAAAGCCCAGCCCACGGCGGCGAAGAGGCCGACGAGCAGGCCCACGTCGAGGAGCGTCAGCAGCAGGATTCCACCGCCGTCGCCGGCCGGGACGCGGCGGCTCAAGGACCCCCCGAGCATCGCCCACACCGGCGTGGGATTGAATCCGTGGTCGCTCAGGACTTTGGGATACTGGTGGTCCAAGGTGTCTCGAAAGTAGGCGACGTCGCGTTGGAAGTCGCGCCAGCGCTGCGGGGAAAACCGTGCCTTGACCGGATCGCTGCTTTCCAGAAGCGTGCGGACGTGGACCTCCTCGTAGGTGGTGAGGTCCCGTGCCTGCGTCGTCTTGAAGTGGTTGTCGTAAAGCTCCGCCTCGGCCCGCAGCATCGCCGTGTAGAGCGCCTCGTAGCCCACCTCGTCGTAGTACTTCGAGCCCAGGTAGTAGTGGGCCACGTCGTGCAGGTGGACCCAGACGCGCTTGCCGTCCTGGAGGCCGTGGAAGGAGAAGAAGTTGAAGTAGACGACGACGGCGACCCCGGCCGCGAAGGCGAGCACCGCCCGGAAGCTCCGCGGCGAACGGAAGGGCCCCACCCGATAGTGACGCAGGACGAGCACGGCCACGACGCCGAGGCAGATGAACAGCTTCATGTACTTGAGGTACAGGAAGTCGACTCCCTCCCACGGAATGTTGCGCAGGACGACGAGACCCAGCACGCCGGCGCCGATCCAGCGTGCCCGGCGCGACCGGTAGAGCCCCAGCCGGTAACCCAGATAGAGGACCGGGAGGACGAAGAGGAGGAGAGCCGGGACGAGTGGATTGCGCATGCTGCTCGGATCTTACCGGATGGCGAAGCCTTGCGTTTCGCCTCCCGGGACCGGCCGACCGGGCTATACTGGCGACGAACCTACGAAAAGGGAGCCATCCATGTCTCGCAAATGTCCGCTCGCCAAGAGATACCGAGCGTGCTCGTACCCCGGGCTTGTGGTCCTTTCGCTCTGCACCGTGTTCGCAGCCGCGTCGGCTGTGGCGCAGGAGGTGCCGGAGATGGTGACCGACCGGCCCGACCAGAGCGAATCGGCCTCCATCGTACCGCCTGGCTTCGTACAACTGGAGCTGGGGCCGCTCTTTACCCGCGACGACGAGGGCGGCGTCGAGGCGGAAACCTGGAACCTGCCGGGGACGCTCGCCCGGATCGGCCTCCACGAACGGGTGGAGCTGCGCCTCGGCTGGGGCGGCTACGTGACCCAGGAGGTGCGATTTGCCGGCGAGAGCTTCGACGTCGACGGCTTGAGCGACGCCGACGTCGGGCTCAAGGTCCGCCTCCGCGACGAGAAAGGCGGCGGCCCGGAGATCGCCTTCCTCGCCGCCGCCTCGGTGCCGGTAGGCGACGAAGCGCTCACCAGCGACCACGTCGACCCGAGCTTTCGCTTCGCTTTCGGCCAGACCCTGAGCGAACGTGTGTCGATCGGCTACAACGTCGGTATGTCGTTCGAAAGCGGGCCGGACGACGAAGGCGACGTCGACACGGTCGGGAGCTACCTCTACACCTTCGTCGTCGGTGTCGGCGTGGGCAAGCGGGCCGGGGTTTTCTTCGAGGTCTTCGGCGACGTTCCGGCGAGCGCTCCGGGCGATCCGGCCCACAGCTTCGACGCCGGGCTGACCTACCTCGTGCGCGACAACGTCCAGCTCGACCTGGCGGCGGGCTTCGGGCTTAGCGACGAAGCGGACGACTTTTTCGTCGGGGCGGGGATCTCGATACGCTTCCCGCGTTGAGCTTTCTCGGCGCTTGACCTTGCCACCCAGAGGGAGGCAGGGAAGATGGCAAGTAAGAGGAGCCGGCTACGACGTAGGGTCCGGATCTCTTTCCCCGTGAGGGGACGGCAGCTACCGGACCGGAGGCGGCCAGACCTCGGTGGGGAAGTCGGGGAAGGGGATCTCGACTTTTTCGCCGTCCGGGGTCAGGAGCGTGATGCGGACGAAGACGTCGGTTTGAAAGACGCTTCGCTGATTGACCACCACGGCGCCGTCTTCGTCGGTCAGCTGATCGACGAGCCGGGCGGTGGGGATTCTAAGGAGCAGCGTCTCCGGGTGGGGGTCGACGTAGTTGCGGAAATTCTCGCGGCTCGTCTTGTGCTCCTTCATGAGGGTGAGGAGCGACCAGGGGTTCTGGTACTCGAAGTAGACGGTACGGCCCACGGTACGGACGTTTTTCTCCCTGGCTTCGAGCGGCGCGACGGGTCCGTCCTGGGCCCAGGTCAGGGCCAGGCGGACGGGCTCGCCGAAGCTCCAGCGTCCCGGGACCTCGACGTCGCCCTCCTCGATCTCCCGGCCGTCGACGTCGAAGCGCCAGTCGATGATCTGGTTGCCTCCCCTCTCCATGTCGCGGTTGACGCGGAACTGCACCTGGAGGTCGAAGACCGGCAGGACGTCGTTTTTCTCCGCCCTCTCACCTAGGAAGAAGTCGAAGAAGCTGCGTACCTGAGCGAGCTCCGCCATGACGGTTCGCATCCCGCGGACGACCGTCGCGTCCCAACCCTTCTCGTCGACCAGGACGAATTGGCTCTCGACCCGCCGGCGCCGGGCGTCGAAGACCCGGAAGAAGCTCTCGACGTCGGCCGGCGAGGCTTCCTCGACGCGGCTCAGGCTCGGGGCGTCACTGAACGGAAACTTGCCGTGGAGCCGGTTGTTGAAGGCCATCTCGATCCGCTGGTAGGCCTCGCGGCCTTCCCGTAGGACGAGCTGGCCACAGCGGGTGTCGAGCCCTCGCTCCAGGCCGCGGATCGTGTGGAGGAAGTAGTCGCAAGGCGGGGAGAGGCGAAGCTCGTCGGGCGTCTCGTCGGTAAAGCAGGCTTCGGTCGAGGTCACCTCGGCGAGGCAGTTGTCGACCGTCAAGGCCGGCATCTTCTCCTCGACGAGCTCTTCGAGACGTCCCAGGGCGTTGCCCGGCTTCTTGTCCTTGTAGTCGCCCAGGTCGGAGAGGATCACCTTGAAGCGCCGGAACGGCTCCTCGGCGCCGAAGCCCCAGCAGTCCTTGGTGTTGACGGTGGTCAGGATCGGCTGGGCGAACCGCTCGGCGAGGTTCACGATCCGTTGGCGCTGGCGAGTGAGGTAGGCCTTCAGCTCCTCTTCGCCGGCGGCGCCGAAGGACTCCTGGGTCAGGTTGTCCGAGCCTTGCCAGCCGGCGAAGTCCTCCTCCAGCGGCGAGTAGAGGTCCTCGGCTTCGAGGAGCTCGTCGAGCTGCCTCATGAGCGTCCTCTGCTGGGTTTCGACGGCGGCGCTGAGCTGGCACCACGCCGTCGCCGCCCGGCTCGCGCAATAGCTGGCGCAACCGGCGGCCATGGCCGCCGCCGGCGGCGCCTCGAGCCGGGAGAAGATCTCGTTGAGCGGCTCGCTCACCTCGTTCAGGTTGACGACCTGCTCGAGGAGGTGGATCTCCTGGAGCTCGGAGGTGAACGTGCTCGGCATCTCGCGCAGCTCCTCCGCCTCCGACACGAGCTCCAGGATGTGACTCTCCAGCGGCTCGCGGGCGGTCTCCGCGGCCTTCTGGAGAAAGCCGCCGGGACCGGTGGCCTGTTCGAGAAAGGCGTCGAAGCTCTCGAAAACGGCGACCGCGCGCGCCAGCGGGCGCCGTTTCCAGGCGAGATAGCTCCCCGGCGGCGGGTTGACGACGAGCGGCGGCGCGTCGTGCGGCGTCATGAAGCTCTGGTCGAGCAGGCCCTCCAGGGCGCTCTTGAGGGCCGTCAGCTCGGCCGGGACCTCGAAGAGGACCTGGTCGTTTTCCAGGGTGAGAAGCGGCACCGGATCCAGCTCGGCGTAGCGCCGCAGGCGCCGTCCGAGGTGCGGGAAGCGTTCGACGCCGCGGCGAGCCACCTCCAGGGCCAGCTCGTGGCGCTCCGTGCCCAGGAAGCGCGAGGCGGCGAGCGCCTGGAGCCAGGCCCGGTACTCGTCTCCCAGGTCAAGCTCGTCTTGGCTCGCCCAGGCGAGCTGGGGCCGCCGGAGGTCTTCCTCCAGGCGCTCGATCGCTTGAAGCACCCGCCGGTAGAGCTTGGCGGGGTCTCCCTCGCCCACGTCGTAGAGCTCCTCGATCAGGCGTTCGAGCTCGGCGAGGTCGAGGAGCAAGGCGTTCTCCTCGAAGAGACGGTCGTACATCCGGTCGCTCAAGCCCAGGACCCGGGCGCGCAGGTTCGACGCGTGCATCGCCGGCGAATAGCGCTCGACGCTCACCTGCCGGAGCACGTCGCCGTAGAAACGGCGCGCGCGCCGGCTGGGAGGGGAAAGCTCCATCCGGTAGACGTGCTGGACGAGCTGACGCATCTCTTCCAGGAGGGCGCCGTTCGCAGACCGGCACTTGACGGCGTGGAAGCAGTTGAAGCGATCGATGTCGGCGCGCACCCCGGCGAGGCGCGACGGCATGGACTCGAGAGCTTCAAACTCCGGAGTCGAGAGGACGTCGTAGGTCGGTGCCTTGGGCTCCGGCAAGGCGACGTCGGGATCGGTCAGCCGCGCCACCTGGCTTTCCAGGATCTCTCGGGTGGCCGGGAAGACCGTCTCGCCGTAGAGGCGGGCCACGGCCTCGGTGGCGTGCCGGCCGTAGAGGCTCGCGTACGACGCCGGCAGGAGCGGGGTGCGCAGTCGGTAGTCGCGGACCTGGTTGGCGGCGGCGAGCAGAGCGTAGGCATGGCGCACCCTGGCCGCTGGTGAGACGGCGCCGCCGCCGTTTTCCATCGAGCGCAGCGAAGCCGGTACGATCTCGCCGCTGCCGCCGTTCCCTGAGGCGGCGCCCGCCGACGTCTCCTGGCGCCGCTGCTCCGGGACCAGGAGGTGCGCCCGCAGGTTGTCGCCGCGCTCCATCATGAGCCGGGTGCCCCACCAGAGCGCCAGAGGACCGAGGAGCACCACGGCCAGGAGAAGGGCCTGAGCGATCGCCTTGCGGCGCACCAGGACGCGGCGCCTCGCCGCCGCCGGCCGCCCCAGGCGCCATTCATAGAAGACCTTGTAGGTCATCAGGTCGTGGACGAAGTCGAGGCGCCGGTGGGCGTTGGCCGCCGGGAGCTCGACCGCGACCTCGTCCTCGTCGCCCAGCCGGTGCGGCGAGGCGGCGCTGGGGACGCCGAAACCCTGGCCGCCACAGAAGCTGACGCCGCGCAACGGAAAGGGCTCGTAGAGGGCGCTGGCCGAGAAGATCTGGTTCATGTAGATCCGTAACGGCTCGCGAAGCTTGTGAAGCGCTGCCGGAAAGGCCACGAAAGCGTCGCGGTCGAGCGTCTCTGCGCCGCGCGCCAGCGAGCGCAGCTGATGAGCGCAGAGCGCATGGTCGAGGCTCTTGAAGACCGTATCGACCGAGCCCGGGTTGTAGGGCACCTCGGGCGCCTCGGGGTTCGACCAGCCGAAGATCTGCCCCCGCTCCGCGAGCGAGACCCGGTCGCGAAAAGCGGCAAAACCCGGTACCAGGTCGCATTTCGTCACCAGGAGGTGGACGGGAAGACGCATGCCGAGCTCTTCCTGGGCCTGCCAGAGCTTGCGCCGCAGGACGTTGGCGCGCTCCGCGAGCGCGCTCTGGGCCTCGGCGTCCGCCGGGTCGTAGCCCAAGAGCTCCGCCGCCGGAATCGCCAGGACGACACCGTCCAACGGACGCCGCCGCCGGTTCTCCGCGAGCAGCTTCAGGAGGGCCAGCCACGCCGGCTGGTCGGAGCTGCGGCTGTTACGGGGCAGGACGTAGTCGCCGGCCACGTCGATCACGACACCGCGCTCGAAGATCCACCAGCTCACTCCCGCCTCGTCGGTGCCGGCTGCGTCGCCCGGCTCGCCGAGGGGGAGCGACAGGCCGGTCTGGCCGAGCAGCGTCGTCCGGCCGCCGAAGCTGCGTCCGAGGCAGAGGAACCAGGGCACCTGGTAGAGCGACCGGCGTCCCGGCTGGAGCCGTTCCAGGAGGCCGCGGACCCGGGCGAAGGACCGGCGTAGCCGCCCCAGGACCGGCGAGCCCCGGAAGTCGACCAGGGTCAACCGTTCTTCTTCGGCCGCCAGGCGGCTTTCGTCGTCGAGCTCGGCGTAGGACGCCGCCTCGGCGGCCCGTAGGAGCCGCCGTCCGACGTAGACGAGAACCACCGCCAGGGCGATGAAGAAAAGCCCCAGGACGAAGGGTAGCGAGGCGACGAGCTCCAGGAAAAGGTCCCAGTCGAGCCGGGAGTCCCACTCCCACTCCCAGGGCCAGCTCATGGCCGCGCTCCGTCCCCCAGCCGGATCTGCTCGACCAGGTCGCGAACCCCCTCGGTCACCTCGTTCCACAGCGGAAAGGAAACCAGAAGCAAGAGGACGAGGGCGGCCGCCAGGGCGAGGAGCCAGCCGTAGGCCGCCGGGAGCTCGCCCGATCCCGGCGCCTCCGTGGCGGCGCCGCGCTCCGCGTGCTGGTGCCGGTAGGCGTCGGGGAAAAGGTATGTCCCTTCGGAGGAGAGCTCGGGAAAACGCTCGGCGAGGCGCGCGAAAAGCCGGCGCCGGGCTTCGGCGAGCGCCGCCTCGTCGGCGGCAGGATCAAGCTCCAGGGAGGTCGCGAGCAGCAGGACCTGGACGAGCTCCAGGTCCACGACCTCGGCGGCGAGACAAGCGTCGACGTGGGCGAGGACGTCGACGACCGCCTCGTCGGCGGCGATCTCGGGGGCGAGAGGCGTCTTGCTCCAGGCCCGGCGTCCGGGCCAGTCGAGCTCGACGAGAGCCGCGTCGGCCGCCGAGGCCATCAGAATGCGGGTCGTCTGCAGAGTCTCTTCGCAGGCCGCCGTCCCCTGCGTGAGGGCGTCCGAGAGGCGCTTCCCCAAAAGCTGCGTGATCTGGGAGCGCATCTCTTCGGCTCCCGGCGGGGGCCCCAGGTCCAGGGCTTCGCGACCCCGTGCCATCCGTCGCCGGACGTCCCTTTCGACTTCGTGGAGATCCGCGAGAAAGGCGCGGAAGGCGAAGGCGAGCGCGGAGTCGAGACGATTGGAGCTCATCGGTGTGGTAAGAGCCCGGAAAGACGGAAACCGGACTGGAATCGTCCGCGCCTCATGAATCGGTGATCTTTCGGGTCGTTACCTTGAGGGTAGCCGAGATCGGGAGGTGTCGGCAAGCGGTTCTCCGCTTGTCCGGGCTCAGTCTCGCTCCGGCTTCTTGCGGACCGCGTCGCCGTTTTGCTGGACGACGTGGGTGAGCTCGTGGGCCAGGAGCTCGCTGCCGCCGGAGCTTTCCGGCGAGTACTCGCCCTGGCGGAAGAAGATGTCCTGGCCGGTGGTGAAGGCGCGGGCCTGGAGCGATTCGTTCAGCGAGTCGGCGCCGGAGTCGGCATGCACCTTGACGTCGCCGAAGTCGGCACCGAAAGCGGACTCCATCGGCGCGCGCACACCCTCCTCGAGCGGACGGCCGCCGCCCCGCGCCGACTCGATCGACGACTCGACGTCGGAGGTGATCGGACCGCCTCCGGCGAGGCCGGGCTCGCCCTTCATCTGGAGCTCTTCGTCTTCGGGGCCCTGGCGCTGGACGTTCGCGGCCGGTTTCATCTGGAGCTCTTCGGGCTCTTCGTCTTCGGGGCCCTGGCGCTGGACGCGTTCCTCCCCCGAGGCCTCCGCGACCTCTCCGCCGTTCGCCACCTGATCGGACACCTGCCGCGCCACCTGATCGGCCTCCTGCTCGTAGGCGTCGCCGACCGGGCCCAGGGTCAGCTTGGTCTGGATCGGTGTGCCCGCCGCGAAGTGCGTCACCGAATGGCCGAGAGCCGCCGAGCGTTGCATCGTCTCGTCGGGATCGGCCTCGCGCTGCACGGTTTCGTCGCAGCATCTCTGGATCGCCGGTGCTGGCGGGTCGAAGCGCCCGCGCAGAACTTTGGCGCCGGGTTTCGTGGACTTTCCCGGAATCCCTTTGTAGCCCTTGCTCATGGTCGGATCCTCCTCGCGGTGAGCCGGCGGCCGGCCTCGCGTTCCCGCGCCGAGATGGCGAGCTTGGCCGCTATGCTGGTGGAGGGGTTATTCTAGCAGGGCCAGCCCTGCTGAGCAAGGCGGCGCCCCGGGGCCGGGTCAGGGACGCCCTTTTTTCTTGAGGACGCGGACCAGGAAGTCGTCCTCGCGCAGCACGACGCGCAGGTTCTGGTTGGGCGGCGCCACCCGCTCCCGATGGTCGCCAGGCGAGTCGTAGCTGACGAAGAGGATGGCGGAAAGCGCTCCGACTTCGTAGCGGAACTTCTGCGGCTCGACGGACTGGCCGGGGACCCACTCCCAGCGCCAGCTCTGGTACTGCTCGGTCGTGAAGTCCTTGCGGTACTGGTCTCGAAGCTGGAACCAGTCCCGGGCCTGGAGCGCCATGAGCTCCGCCTCCAGGGCCTTGCTGTAGACGACGATCAGCTCCACGGCCACCGGGTAGTCGTGGTTCAGGCTCGGAGCGACCCGGAACTCGACGAAGCGGTTGCCTCCGAAAGCGATCCCCTTGCTGAAAAGGCCGTTGACCATGCCGCAGCCGGCGAGGGTGACCGTGCCGAGCAGGGCGAGGAGAGAGAAGTAGAGCCGTGTCTGTTTTTGCATTGTGGATCCCGAGCGCACGTCCGGTGGAGAGGATTCTAGCGGATCTCGGGGTCCGGAGACCAGGGAGAGGGCTTCGGCGGCTCCTCCGTCATTTGACGAGGCGGCGCCCGGGGCGAGAGAATCGCGCTGCGCTTGTCGTCACTCGAAACCAGGAAGGAGATCCCATGACACTATCCCGACGTGGCTTCCTCGGCCTCGGTGCGGCCGCGGCCGCAAGCACCCTCGTCGATCCCGGAGGGGCCCGTGCCGTCCAGGAGAAGCCTTCGGTCCAGGGCTCGCCGACCGCCGGATCGCCGGCCGCCGGATCGCCGGCCGCCAGCGGCGCTGTCGCCATCGCCTCGAGAAACGGCCTGCACGGCGTCGAACGGGCCTACAAGATGATGACCGAGGGCGCCGACCCCCTGGACGCCGGCATCGCCGGTGTCAACATCCAGGAGCTCGACCCGGAGGACCACTCGGTCGGCCTCGGCGGCCTGCCCAACGAAGACGGCGTCGTCCAGCTCGACGCCTCCTGCATGCACGGACCGACTCGGCGCGCCGGTGCCGTCGCCGCCTTGGAACGTATCGCCACGCCGTCGCTCGTCGCCAAGGCGGTCATGGACTACACCGACCACATCCTCCTCGTCGGCGAGGGCGCCAAGCGCTTCGCCCTCTCGATGGGTTTCAAGGAGCAGGAGCTCCTGACCGACGCGAGCCGCCAGAAATGGCTGCGGTGGAAGGGGAACCACGGCCACCGCGACGGCTGGCTCGGCCACGAGGACGACGTCAAGATCCACTTCACCTACGGCACGATCAACCTCTGCACCCTCGACGCGTTGGGCGACCTGGGGAGCGTCACGACGACCTCCGGCCTGTCGTGGAAGGTCCCGGGGCGGGCGGGCGACAGCCCGATCGTCGGCGCCGGCCAGTACTGCGACAACGAGGTCGGCGCCGCCGGCTCGACCGGCCGTGGCGAAGCCACCATCAAGGTCTGCGGCGCTTTTCTCGCCGTCGAGCTGATGCGCCGCGGCACCCACCCCAAGGACGCCTGCCTCGAGGTGTTGGAGCGTGCGGTGGCGATGACCGAGGCGCGGCTCCTCGACGAGCAAGGCCGGCCGCTCTTCGGGCTCACCTTCTACGCGCTGCGCAAGGACGGCGCCTATGGCTCCGCCACCCTCTACCCCGCGGACGAGGACGACGAGCCCCGGGTCTTCGCCGTGGCCGACGGCTCCGGAGCGCGCCACGAGCCCATGGCGACGCTCTACGACACGCGTCCGGCGGCGAGATGAGGGAGAAGCGACCGACCGGTCGTTAGGTGGTCGTAAGGTGGACCTGATATGGAGGACGCATACGATGCCCCGGCAAGCAGGCCAAAACCGCGACTCGCAGAACGACCTCATCGTAGGGCCCCCGCCAGGGGCCGGCGTTCACCAGTTCGTCCATGATGGTGAAACGAACGCCGCGGCTCATTTCCCTCTCGCGGGTAGGACTGCACCGGCGCGCCTCCGTGCCGTCGAAGGCGACGGGAAGCTCTTCGGCCGTCTTTCAGGCCTCCGGGTGGACCTCGAGGGCCTCGCATTGCGCGTCGTAGAAGGAGAGGAGCTCTTCTACCGAATCACGGTCGAGAACACGACCGGCGACGAGCTCCGGGAGGTACGGCTCATGGAGGCCTGGTTCACGGACGGACCACCGATCACTTCCGAGCTCCGAAGTCTGGAGCTGCCGCCGCTCGCGCCCGGTACGAGGTACCTGGTACCCCGGCAGGCGAGCTTCCAGGCGGGCGTTACCTCGCTCGTCGCGGCGGTGTCGGCGTGTGGTCCTGCTCCGGGCGTCTTCCTGGCGAGCGATCGGCGGAAGCGGCTCGTGATCCGCTGCGACACCGAGCCAAAGCACCGCTACCTCCCCGCCGCATGATGCAGAAAGAGGGATCTGCGGATATGCTTCCCAGCACCTCGGTCATTTGGAGCCAGAGTACTTCGACGATGGAAGAGGATTCAGCCTATTTCGAGCGCCTGCTTGCCGACCTGCGAACCTTGGTGGCGCAGCAGCTCCCGGCCAAGGCTGTCGACGAACGGGAGGAGATCGTCCAGGAGGCCGCGATCAAGGTCTGGAAGATGCTGGAGAGAGGGACGAAGACGCGGCCCGACCTCACTCGCACCTACCTGCGACGCGTCTCCTACAGCGTCTTCATCGACCTCGTCCGCAGCACCAAGCGCCGACAGGAGGAGCCGTTCGAGCCGGAAGAGCACGACGTCCGGGCTCCCGACGCCGTCAACCCGGAGGCGGAGGCCGTCGGCCGCGAGCTTGGCCGGGAAATCGACGCCGCGCTGAAGCGACTCGAGAGGTCGCGCCGACGGGCCGTCGTCCTCTACCTCAACGGACACTCGGTACGCGAGATCGCGGCGATCCTCGGCTGGAGCTACAAGAAGAGCGAGAACCTGGTGTACCGGGGCCTGGCTCAGTTGCGCGACTGGCTCCCGTCGTGGCGAGCTAACGGCCGTTGTGCGACTTGACTGAGGGGATTCGGACCGACGGACCGTTAGGTGGGAAGAGGCTCGCGACGCTTCACCTCGGAGGTTGCACCCCGCTCGTCGGCGAGCCTTACGACGAACCGGGTCCGTCGCTTCTCCTTCGTGACGCGGAGGAGTGACTCGGCAGGCTGAAGAAGGATAGGGAAATGGATTCGAGATATGACGACAAGACCTTGCGGGGGGCATTCGCCGCGCTAGCCGGCGACGCCCGGCCCGGCGACGCATGTCCGCCGCCGGAGCGGCTGTGGGCCGCCATCGTTGGAGAGATCCCGGT
Organism: uncultured bacterium; assembly: GCA_965371445.1. Taxonomy (GTDB): domain Bacteria; phylum Acidobacteriota; class Thermoanaerobaculia; order Multivoradales; family J023; genus DASWIG01. The sequence goes on from CBDUYN010000056.1 coordinate 29,834, forward strand.
CGACGAACGCCGCGCGCTCGTCGACCATATCGCGACCTGCCCCTCCTGCGCGGAGGACTGGCGGGCCGCCCGCCGGATGGGAGCGCGTCCACCAGAGTGGTGGCGCCTGTTCTTGCGGCGGTTGCTGGCAGGAGCGAAGAGCTTCTTCGGCACTTCTCAGCCGATGGGTTGGTTCGTTTCAAGACCGGGGCACCCAGGCGTGATCCAAGTGGAACGTCGGTGGTTGATCTCCATAGTCACGATCTTCGCCCTCGTCCTTACGCTCTACGTTCCCATCTCGCTTTTCGTGGCTCCGCCGCCGCCCCCCCCGTATCGGGGCATCGAGGCGGCGATTCCGGCGGACGTCCCCTTGTCGCGTGAGGATTGTCGGCTTCGCTGGATGGAACAAGAAGGCGCAGTCTATGACCTTACGGTGACAACTGATTCGCTGGAGCCCGTGGTGACCGTTCAGGGGCTGCGGGAAGCTCAATACCTACTCCGGGAAAAGGACCTCGCGAAAGTCTCCGCTAATGACCGCCTCCTCTGGCTTGTCGAAGCCACGTTACCGTCCGGCCAGCGTATCACGTCGCGAACTTTTGTCTCGGAGCTGAAATGACAGGACCTACCAGAAGTTTCTATTATGTGGATAGCCGTCAAGTTGTTAGGCCGTCGTTCGACACTTCCGGACGGCATGATCTTAGAGCCCAGGAACCCTAGCACGAGCATTCAGCTCGTTTGCGAGGACGGAAAGAGCGATCTTCAACAACAATCAGAGGAGCTTGACGAACATGGAACAGTCGAAGCAGCGCGAAAAGAAGAAGAAGTCGGACGAGAAGGACACCACCCCTCAAGAAGAGAAGGATCTCAGGATCACCAGCGTGCCAGGGGACACCGGTACCGGCCCCAAGCGCCCGCCCAGCGGCGGTTGAGCCTGCGCCGAGGATTTACCCTGCGCGGTCTTTTCATGATTCATCTCCTGCTCGCCGCGGCGAGCATGGCGCAGGTCCCGTCTTCCGGCGGGGCGGCTGCCCCCTTCGCAGCCTGTGAGGATCCTGAAGGAGAGACTTGCGCCTATTATCGCTGTATCGCCGACGCCGGCTTTGAACATGGGAAGAAGGAACAGGCAGCCCAGCGCCTCGTAGAACATCTGAGCACCGACCCCGACGAGGCCTGCCTGTTAACCAACCTCGCGGATCTCAAGTACTACAGCGACCGTGGCTACGCTCTCGATCTCTATGAGAAAGCGGGGGAAATCTACTTACAGGCCGAGCAATACTCACCAGCCTTTTGGGCGCTCAGCAATCAATCTGAGCTTTTAGACCAGATGGGCCGACTGCAAGATGCCGGAAGAGTCAGAGAACGAGCCCGACGGGCCGCGGACGAATCAGGAGATCTAAAGCTTAGAACGCAGGTTCGAGTCGACGAGGCTTTGGGCCAGCTACGGCGGGGCAAGGACCTTGCCGAGGTCCTGCGTGCCCTGCAGGAGGTGCAAGGGGAGCTCTTGAAGGACGACACGTGCCTCCCAGAGGTCTACACGACCTGCGTCAGCTGGCTCGTCGCGACCGGTGCCGTCTACCGGGAGCTGGGCCGTCATGGCGAGGCCCGCGGGGTCTACGACGTCCTTCGAGACGTCGCCAGAAGTGCCGCGGATCCCGGTAGGGAGGTCACGGCGTTTACCAATCTCGCCAACCTGCGGATTCGGGAGTGGAAAGCCACTTCCTCCGCGGAGGAAGCCCGCGAGGAAATCGTCGCTCAGTACCGCGAGATCTTGGCGACGGCACGGACAGCGGAGCAACTGAGAAGCGTGACTCTGGCTCATCTCGTTCTCGGCAAGCTGCTGGAAGGCGAAGAAGGTCGTCAGGAGCTCCTTCGCTGTATTGAAGAAGCACGAAACCTCGTTCAACCGCACTATTTGAGCTACTGCCTCCATGCTCTGGCGGCGGAAGTCGCTCGCGAAAATGCGGCGCAAGCACAAAGGTGGATCGACGAAGGTCGTTCTGTCCTCTTGGCGGCGGAGGATCCCTGGAGCTTGGCCCATACAGCCCATGACCGGATGGAGGTCAGTTGGACCCTTCTCTCCCCAAGCCAGGCTTTCGAGGAGTCCCTCGCCTACCTGGACGAAATCGAGGCCTTGCGCGAGCTTCAGACGGACGAAGCCGGCAGGGCAGGTCTCTTCTCGAACTGGACGGAGGTCTACTACGAGCTTTCCGGCCGTGTCCTGGCGAGCGCTTCGGATCCCCGCGGCCCGCAGGAGCTCGAGCGTGCCTTCGCGGTCATCGAGCGCCTTCGGGCCCGGGTGCTGCTCGACGTCCTGGAGACCGCGGGCGTACGATCCCCCCTGCCGCCCTCGGACGAGCTAGCCCGGCAACGGAGCAAGATTCTACGCGACATCGTCCGTATCCAGAGACAGCTGCTCGACCCGACGCTGACCGCGGAAGAGAAGAGCGCGGCGCTCGGCCAGTTGGAGGCGACCGAGTCGGCGGAGGCCGAGCTCGATCGGCAGATCGCTCGACAACATCCGGACTATCTCGCCCTACAGCGGCCGTTGTTCGCCAAGTTGGCGGACGTGTCGTCGAGCCTCGCCGAGAACGAAGCTCTACTCTCCTTCCAACTCTCTCCCGACCGGAACCTGTTCGGTGACTTCGTAGGCGCTTCGTGGCTGCTCGTGGTCACCCAGGGAACCACCCGAGCTTACCGGCTGCCGGAACGTGACAAGCTCGAGCAGGACGTGCAGATCGTCCGCAGCCTCATGTGGCAGCGGGAGAACCTCTCGAAACCCCTTGTCAAGCTCCATGACGAGCTGTTGGGAAAGGCCCTCGAAGAGCTTCCTCCGGGAATCGAGAGGCTCGTGATCCTGCCCGACGGGGCTCTTCACCTGTTGCCGTTTGCGTTCCTCCGTGCCGGGGAGTCGGATCCGCCCATCGTCGAAAGGTTCGAGCTCTCGGCGGCTCCTTCGGCGACTCTCTGGCTGCGATGGCGCGGGAATCGGCCGGCGCAAGCCGACCTTCCAGCCCTGGTCTTCGCGGATCCGGACCTGCCCCCCGGTGCCGACGGTCCGCAAGAGTCCGGGCTGCGTTCCTGGCTGCGGAGGAGCGACATCGTGATCCGCCCCCTGGAGCATGCCCGCCGGGAAGGGGAGGCGGTGCTCCGCCACCTCGGAAAGTCGAGCCTTCTCCAAGTCGGAGAAGACGCCACCGAGCGCTTCCTCAAGAGTCATGACCTGGGCCGGTTCACGATCCTCCATTTCGCGGCACACGCTTTCATCGACAACGTCCGTCCGGAGCGTTCGGCCATCCTCCTGGCTCCGGGATCGGAGGCCGAGGACGGCCTCCTCCAGTTTCGCGACATCCTCGACCTCGATCTCGACGGTCAACTCGTCGTGCTCTCCGCCTGCCAAAGCGCGACGGGAACCCTGCTACGCGGCGAGGGCGTCTTGAGCCTCGCCCGCGCCTTCTTCCAAGCCGGGGCTCACACCGTGGTAGGGAGCCTATGGCCCCTGCGCGATGACGAAGCCGCCGAGCTCTTCGACGACTTCTACCGTCACCTTGCCGAAGGCCGAAGCGTCGCCCGGGCCTTGCGCGAAGCACAGCTCGAAGCCCACCGATCCGGCGCTCCGGCAGCGGCCTGGGCCGGGGTCACCGTCCTCGGCGACGGCGGCTTCGTCCCCTTCCCCGGCGGTCTCTCCAAACCCCTGATGAGCCGGCGCGCCCTCTTCGCCGCTCTGCTGGCCGGCGCGCTCGTCACTCTCGTCGTCGTCGCCGTGCTCCTCTACCGGCGTCGCCGCCGGCCGTGGGCCTATCTTCCCAAGGCGTAAGCGGCCGCGGAACGCCACCGCCCCGCGCCGGCAGAACCGGCCGGGGCGTGCCGCCGTTGGCCGTTATGCTGGTCGTAACGATCGCCCCGCACAATGCTTCCCGGTCTGCTGGCAGGGAGGGTGCAACAGCGCCTTCACAAGTCCGACGACGAAGGGAAGAACAGAGTGGCCAAACGCATCCTGGTAATTGAGGACGACGCACGTTATCTCGACCTCCTCCGAATCCGCCTCGAGCACGCCGGCTACGAGGTCGCCCTGGCGCTCGACGGTGAGACCGGTCTGGAACGCGCCCGCGAGGAGCGTCCCGACCTCGTCCTGACCGATGTCCTGGTCCCGAAAAAGGACGGCTTCGAGGTCTGCAACGCCCTGAAGTCGGACCCCGAGCTGCGATCCGTGCCGGTCGTCATGATGTCGGCGATCTACTCGTCCGAGATGGACCGCCGGCAAGGACTTCAGGCCGGAGCCGAGGGCTTCGTCGCCAAGCCCGACGCGGTCCTCGACAAGCCGGTCCGCTTCGACCGGCTGCTCGCCACCCTGAGCTTTCTGCTCGGAGAATCCGCCGAGGCGCCGGGCAAGGAGGAGTGGAGCACGGTGCTCCTGGTCGACGATGACCCGCGGAGCCTGCGGCTCTTGAAGCTCGTTCTGAGCAACGAGAAATGCCGTCTGCGGGAGGCCGGACGGGTCAAGGACGCCCTGGCGATCCTGGAAAGCGAGGAGGTCGACCTCGTGCTGAGCGACATCCAGCTTCCGGGACGCTCCGGCCTCGAGTTTCTCCAGGACATCCGCCGGAGCTGGCCGCAGATCACGGTGATCACGATGACCGCCTACGGCAGGGAAGAGATCGCCGTCCAGGCGATGAAGCTCGGCGCCGACGACTACCTGACGAAGCCGATCAACACCCGCGAGCTCGGCAGCGTCCTACGCTCCAACCTGGAAAAGCACCGCGCCGCCCTGGAGAGGGACCGCCTGCGCTACCAGCTGCGGGAGACGTCGCGGGACCTGATGAGCCGTCTCGAGGAAATGCAGGTCCAGAATGCGATCCTCGAGGAGACGGGAAAGAAGCTCCAACGGGCACACCACAGCCAGACGGAGCTCGTGGCGACTTTTTCCCAGGAGCTTCGCACCCCCCTGACGGTGGTCAAGGGAGCGCTGGCGCTCATGGCCCAGAACGCCGACCGGCTCGGCCAGGAACGCCGCGACGAGCTGGTCCACCGAGCCCTGCTGCAGACCGAGCGCGTCATCGCCCTCACCACCCGATTCCTCGACCTGGAGCGGATCGACTCGGGTACTGCGACGTTCAACTTCATGACGCTCGACCTCGCCGCGACGGTGGGCCGGGCCTGCGACGCGATGAACGCCGAAGCGCTCGCCGCCGGAGTGGAGGTCGAATTCTCGTGTGACCTCGAGCAAGCGCCCTGCTGGGCCGACGCCGGGGCCGTTCGACGGATCGTCGAGGACCTGGTCGGCAACGCTCTGAAGCACAGCCTCGAAACAGGCAAGGTCGAGGTGACGGTACGCCCGGCCGACGAGGACGCCTGGAGGATCGAGGTGGCGGACCGCGGACCCGGGGTCCCCGACAACATGAAGGAGCTCGTGTTCGAACGCTTCGTGACTTCGCGAGATGCCGAGCGGAGACCGTCGGCTTCGGGTTTGGGGCTGACGATCGTCCGCTCCCTGGCCCGGCAGCACGACGGCCGGGCCGGGGTCGAGGACCGGCCGGGCGGCGGAGCGACCTTCTTCGTCGAGCTGCCGCAGGCGCCGGTGCTCTCGGAAGCCGAGGCGCCTGCCGCGATCGCCGTCGTCGGCCTCGAGAACGGCCTGGCCGACGATTTGAGCGCGAGGCTCGGGAAAGAGGCCGAGGTGCGCGTCTACGCCGACGCGACGTCGCTGCTGGCCGAGGAGACGCCGGAGCTCGGCACCGCCATTCTCGACCTCGGCTCGGCCGCGATCTCGCCGGAGCTGATCTCGGTGCTCACGTGCCTGCGGCTGCGCGGCCTGCGCCGGGCATGCCTCCTGCCGCCCCGCAAGAACGAGAACGGCCATCGGGCTCTGGGCGAAGAGGCCAAGCGCCTCTTCGACTTCGTCGAGGTCTTTGACGCCCGGCCCACGAGCGCCGAGCTGGCAGCTGTCCTGGTACCCGGTTCGGCGCGAGCCGCCGGATAGATCTCGCTGAAACACTCCCGGCCCCACCAGCCCAGGTCACCGCTCAACTGGCCGTGGTTCCAGGAGCTCCTCCAGGGTCTTGACGACGGTGTCGGCGACGAGCTCGTAGCCTGCGGCGTTGTAGTGTCCGGGCAGGCCGAACGGAAAAAGCGCCGTCGCATCCTCCTGCTCCTCAAAGACCGCCTGGACGTCGATCCGCGGAATCCCCAACTCCTCCACCGTCGCCAGGACCTCTTGCCGCAGCCGAGCGTCGGCGCTCAGGGTCCACTTCGGCGAGAAGCGGGCATATTCCGGCAGATAGACGAAGTAGAGCTTGCCGTCCCAGCGTTCGACCCGGGAGCGCGCCTGGCTCAGCACCTCACGCAGGAGCTCGAGGCTCTCGTGGCCTCGATCCTTCGCTCGGGCTCCGGGCGAGAGGACCTGATTCACCCTGCCGCGCAGCTTCGTGAGGCGCAGCAAACCCGGGATCTCCAGCGGCTTCGTGGGAGGCTCCTGCGCCACGGCCTTCGAGTGGCGTTTGATCAGCTCTTCGGCGAAGCGGACGAGCTCGCGGTCGATCTCCCGTTGCCGGGGGCGCAGCCAAGGAGCACGGCGCCCGTCGAGGTAACCGCGCAGGAGCTTGAATCCGTTCTCCTTCGTCAGGTCGCTCAGGTCGTTGCCCTCGTAATAGACCCAGAGGACGATGCGTGGCCGCACCGGCTGGGCGTACTCCGTGAGGATGGCCAGCTCGCTCAGGGGGCCGCTCGCCCCCATGCCGAGGTTGACCGTCCTGGGGATATGGCCGCGGATCCTGGAGACGAGGCCCTCTCCGGAGCGGACGGCGACTCCGTGCACGTAGGAGTCGCCGAGGACCGCGACGTCGATCGTCCCGCTGCGATGCAGCCCCTTGGGGTTGTGGAAGCCGCGCTCGTCGCTCTCGTAGACGAGGAGCTCACCCGTCTCGTTGCGGTTGAAGACGGTCAGGACGTTGGCGATTCCGGCCAGGGGCAGGACCTTGCGCCCTTCTACGCTTATGGGCCTTCTGAAGAAGTTGAACGGCTTGATCGCGGGGTAGGCCATGATGCCCTGGTTCCTGAAGTCCCGGATCACTTCCAGGGTCGATCGGGTATCAAAAGCGACGCCCGCGTCCGCGGCGGCGGCGATCCGCTGTTCCTGGACCGTTTGCCAGTCGTCGGGCGCGAGGAGCCGGAGCACTCCCTCCGCGGCGTAAGCGGCAACGGCGAGCGCCGTCGTAAAGAGCGCGGCGTTTAGGAGAAGGGAGCTTCGTCTCATCCGCTGCCATCCTATCCCAGGGCGAGCCGTGTAACTCGCGCTGCCGGGGACCAGGCCCTGCGGCCAGGCGTGCTATCTTGGCCGGGGCCGATGACCACCGACGCGAACTTCTACTTCGAGCTGACTGAGTCCTTCAACGCCGATGGACGCGTGGCGGTTCTCGCCTCTGGCCAGGCGGTGGTCTACTACCAGCTGGCGATGATGAGCAAGGACGGTGACTGGATCGTCCGCGAAACCGACGCCGCTTGCGAGGTTCTTCGCACCGTGCTCACCGCCCGCGGCGCGCGGTACCGACCAGGTGCACCACTCGATCCGCGCTGGCTGCGCGGTGGTTGGTCGAGCCATTTCGAGCTCTTCGACGACCGGCGACGCCGCCTTCGGTGCGATTTCTTCAGCCGTCCGCCGCGTCTGGGTCCGGCCGACCTCGAGCGGTTCTTCGAGCAGCCGGTGAGGCCCGGGGACCTGCCAGTCGTCGACGTCGACTCGCTGATCCGGCTGAAGCAGACGCAGCGTGCCAAGGACTACCCGATCATCGGCGAGTTGGCGCGTCTTCTCCCGCCGGCGCGGGAGCTGGCGCTGACCACGGATCCTGACCGGATCCTGGAGCTCGCCGCCGCCTACGGTGAGGGCTCCGAACGCCCCGCCGTCGTGAAGGCCCGCGGCGGTGAAGGACGGCTGGCTGTCGTCCTCGCCCTGGCCGAGGAAACAGACGGCCTCCAGCAACAGGACCGTCGTCGCCTCGAGCGCTACGAGCGCGCGTCGCGCGATTATTTCGGCGCCGTCCACGCCCTCGGTCGCGATACCCTGATCCTACCCGGCGGACACGACCGGCTCTGTGCCCTCGCTAAACGGCTCCTGCCTCCGGATCCGGGCAAAGGAGAGCGCCATGAAGATGCTCAGTGACGACGACCTCGATTTGACGGGCATGACCCGCGAGGAGCTTGGCCGATCCTGGGATCTCTGGTTCACCCTCGCTCAATCCACCAACGACTCCGATCCTCCCTATAACCATGGCGTTTTCGTCAACCTGACCTGGGACGACGTCCGGATGGCCGACAGCGAGTCCGTCGATGCCGGTGGGAAGGTCGAGGAGTAGGCCCGCGGCGCGCCAGCGACAGGAGAGCATGCCAGGGCCAGGACGGCCCTGATCGAGACGCCGTTGGGCTAGCTAGGCGAATCTGCGCAAGATGTTCAGGCACCCGGCGTGGTAACCGCCACCAAAAAGGTTCAGGTGGTTCAAGAGATGGTAGAGCTTGTAGATCGCGAGCCGGTCCTCGGAGCCGGGCTCTAGCGGCCAGGTCTCCTCGTAGGCGTCGTAGAAGCGGCGGTCGAAACCGCCGAAAAGAAGCGTCATCGCAAGGTCCGCCTCGCGCCGGCCGAAGTAGGCGGCGGGGTCGATCAAGACCGGCGCTCCCTCATGATCGGCCATGAAGTTGCCGCTCCACAGATCGCCGTGGACGAGACAAGGCTCCTCGGCGGGCTCGGCGATGAGCTCGTCGAGCCGGTCGAGGAGGCGGTCGCCCAGGCGGTCGAGGCTAGGGTCCGAGAGACCATTGCGGCGTGCCAGGTCGAGCTGGTAGGCCAGGCGGTTGCGGCGCCAGAACTCGGTCCAGTCCGCGGTCCAGCGGTTGAGCTGGAGGGTGGAGCCGATGTAGTTGTCGCGTTCGAAGCCGTAACGCTCGCTCGTTGCACGCCGATGGAGATCGGCGAACCGGCGCCCGAAGTCCTCAAAAAAGCCCGGGCCGGGGCGGCCGGAGTCGATCCTCTCCAGGACGATGAAGTCCTCGCCCGGCTCCTCGGGGCTCCAGGCGACGACGGCGGGGACTCGAATCGCCGCGGCCTCGGCCAGCGCCTCCAAACCCTCCGCCTCAGACTCGAAGAACCGGGGCGGCGCCGAGGAGTTCGACTTGACGAAGAAGCGCCGTCCGTCGCCGAGCTCCACCTCGCAGGCGTTGTTGATACAACCGCCGCCCACCGGTCTCGTGGCGACGACCTCTGCCTCGCGGGACGTCGAGCGGGTAATGGCGGCGGCAATCTTGCGCTGCAGCTCAGCGTCCATCGCCTTCTCCCATGAGGTACGCGAGGATCCGCGGGCCCGCCTCCTCGAGGAGGTCGAGGACCCGTTCGAAGCCCTGAGGGCCGCCGTAGTAGGGATCGGGAAGGTCGACCGGGGCGCCCTCGTCGAGGAAGTCGCTCAGGAGCCGGACATTGGCCGGCCCGCCGTCCAGGATCTCAGTGACGTCGGCGAGGTTCGAGCGGTCCATGGCGACGATCAGGTCGAAGCGGTAGGCGTCCTCGGGGGTGATGGACCGCGAGCGTCCGCCGAGCTCGTAGCCGCGGCGCGCCGCGGCCTCGCTCATACGCAAGTCGGGCGGCGCGCCCTCGTGGTAGTCGATCGTGCCCGCCGAGTCGATCCGGATCCGTCCTTCGAGGCCTTCTTCGGCGACGAGATGACGCAGCAACGCCTCGGCCGTCGGGGAACGGCAGATGTTGCCCATGCACACGAAGAGCACGCTCGCGGTTTCCTGGCTCGCGGACATGCCAGGATCATAACTCGAATCCCATCCAGGCAAGACGACGGTGACGACCGAGGCCGATCGGATGTAGGATCACCCGACGGCGGTCCGATCCGGCCGCGGCGGCCGTCGCGCCCTCCCCCATCGAACGACTCCGACGAGGTTTCACCTTGGAGAAGACCCGCAACTTCTGCATCATCGCCCACATCGACCACGGCAAGTCGACCCTCGCCGACCGCCTGATCCAGCACTGCGGGGTGGTCGAAGATCGGGAGTTTCGCGACCAGATCCTCGACTCCATGGACATCGAGCGCGAGCGCGGCATCACCATCAAGTCGAACACCATCACGCTCCCCTACACGGCGAAAGACGGCGAGACCTACACGCTCAACTTGATCGACACGCCGGGGCACGTCGACTTCTCGCACGAGGTGCGCCGCTCGCTCATGTCCTGCGAGGGCGCGCTGCTCCTGGTCGACGCCTCCCAGGGGGTCGAGGCGCAGACGGTCGCGAACCTCTACCTCGCCCTGGAGTACGACCTCGAGATCATCCCGGTGATCAACAAGATCGACCTGCCCTCGGCCGACGTCGACCGCATCCGCGAGGAGATCGACGCCGACTTGGGGCTCGACCCTTTCGAGGCGGTGCTGTGCTCGGCCAAGACTGGGCTCGGCATCCAGGACGTCCTGGATGCGATCGTCACGCGCCTGCCGCCTCCGGAAGGGAGCCCCGAGGCGCCGCCCCGGGCGCTCATCTTCGACGCCCAGTACGACGCCTACCGCGGCGTCGTGATGCTGTGCCGAGTCAGAGAGGGGACGCTCCGGCCGCAGCAGCGGCTGCTCCTCATGCATACGCAAAAGGAGTACACGATCGAGGAGGTGGGCCTCCTGCGCCTCGAGCGGGTGAAGCAGGACCACCTCGCGGCCGGCGCCGTGGGCTACGTGATCGCCGGGGTGAAGTCGGTACGCGACATCACCATCGGCGACACCTTCACCGACGCCAAGAACCCCGCGGCCGATCCCCTGCCGGGCTACCAGGAGGCCAAGCCCGTCGTCTTCTCGTCGATGTACCCGATGTCGACCGACGACTACCAGGACCTGACCAAGGCCCTCGACAAGCTGTCCCTAAACGACGCCGCCCTGACCTACGAGAAAGACTCCTCCTCGGCTCTCGGCTTCGGCTTCCGTTGTGGCTTCCTGGGGCTCTTGCACCTGGAGGTTGTGCAGGAACGGCTGGAGCGCGAATACGACCTTTCGCTCTTGCTCTCGGCCCCTTCGGTGCGCTTCCGGGTCACGCTCAAGACCGGCGAGACCGTCGAGATCGACAACCCGACCTACTTCCCCGACCCGACGGAGATCGAGGCCTCCGAGGAGCCCTACATCAAGGCCTCGATCCTGATCCCGGAACGCTACGTGGGAACGGTGATGGAGCTCTGCCGCGACCGGCGGGGCATGAGCACGTCGTTTTCCTACCTGTCGGTGGGCCGGGTGGAGCTGACCTCGGAGATGCCGCTCGCCGAGGTGCTCTTCGACTTCTACGACCGCTTGAAGTCGATCACCCAGGGCTACGGCTCGTTCGACTACGAGCTGATCGACTACCGGAGCGTCAACCTGGCCAAGGTCGACATCCTGGTCAACGGCGAGCGGGTCGACGCGCTCTCACAGCTGACCGCCGAGGAGCGGGCACGGGCGCGGGCGCTTCACTACTGCGAAAGGCTCGCCGACACGATCCTGCGCCAGCAGTTCAAGATCGCCATCCAGGGAGTGATCGGCGGCAAGGTCATCGCCCGGACGACGATCAACGCCTACCGCAAGGACGTCACCGCCAAGTGCTACGGTGGCGACATCACCCGCAAGCGCAAGCTCCTCGAGAAACAGAGAGAGGGAAAGAAGCGCATGAAGATGGTCGGCGCCGTCGAGATCCCGCAGTCGGCTTTCATCGAGGTCTTGAAAACGGACGCCAGCAAGTGAGCCCGGGGCTTTACGTCCACGTTCCATTCTGCTCGGCGATCTGTCCCTACTGCGATTTCGCCGTCGCCGTCGGAGGCGAAGAAAAGCGCCGCGCCTACGTCGATTCGCTAAAGGTTGAAATCGCTCTCGCGGCTACCTTCCCGGGGCCTTTCGACACCATATATTTCGGCGGCGGGACGCCGTCGCTACTTTTTCCCGAACCGTTGGCCGAGATCCTGGAGGCGCTTCAAGAGACCTTCACCCTGGCGAGCGAGAGACACCTTTTTCTCGAGGCAAATCCCGAGGACGTCAACACCCAAAGTCTCGAGGCGTGGCGCCGGCTGGGCTTTACGACGCTCTCACTCGGCATCCAGTCGTTTGCCGACGAGGAGCTCGGCTTCCTCGGCCGCCGGCACACCTCCTGCGAAGCCCGGCGCGCGGTCGAGCTGGCGCTCGGTGCCGGCTTCGAAACGGTTTCGATCGACCTCATCTACGGCCTTCCCGGCCAGAGCCTCGACGACTGGCAGTCGAACCTCCGGACGGCTGTCGAGCTCTCTCCCCAGCACCTCTCCTGCTACGAGCTTGAGGTCCACGAGAAGACGACGTTTGGCAAACGGAAGGCCCGCGGCGAGCTCCGGGAGTTAGACGAGGATGTCCAGGCGGATCTTTTTATCGAGACCCATCGCCTACTGGGTGCCGCCGGATTTCCCGGTTACGAGGTCTCGAACTTCGCCTGCGATCCGCGGCACCACTCGGGGCACAACCGCAAGTACTGGGACCACACGCCCTACCTGGGCCTCGGCCCGGGGGCCCATTCTTTCGATGGGACGCGGCGATTCTGGAACGAGCGCTCCGTCGCACGCTACATGCGGCTCCTGCGGGAGGGGAAGCGTCCACGCTCGGACGAGGAGGTCTTGACGGCCAAGGAGCGGGCCTTGGAGGCCCTCATGCTAGCGCTTCGTACCTACGACGGCATCGACCTGGAGCGCTTCGAAGCGCTCTATGGCATCGATCTCTATGAAAGCCATCGCGAGCGGATCGAATCCTTCGTCGACGATGGGCTCCTGGAGCTGACGCCGAACCGACTTCGGCCGACGTTGCGAGGGCTCTCGGTCGCCGACCGCCTCGCGGTGTCTCTGGGGCCGTAGGGCAGGCTCTGTCCCGGGATCGGCCGGACGTCCCGTCGCGGCCAGAGCCGTGCAGCGCTGCCCTTTTGTGGTATCCTGAATCCGAGATGGCTGCTGCAATCGCTTTCGATACCCACACCTACGTCAAAAAGCTCATCGGAGTCGGCTTTTCGGAGGAGCAGGCAGAGGTTCAGGCGGAGACCCTGATCGCTTTGGTCGAGGATCGCTTGGTGACCAAGCACGATTTCGAGATCCGGATCACGCAACTCGAGACCAAGATCGAGCGAGATCTCAAGGAATTGGAGATGCGCCTGGTGATTCGCCTCGGAGGCTTGCTCGTGGTAGCGGTCGGTGTGATGACTGCCTTGCAGAAACTCCTCTGAGCGGCCGCGGCGCCGATCGCGCGGCGGTAGCGCAGTAGCGGTCCGGTCCTGCCAGGAGCCGTACGGCTGCCAGCGCGGAACGGCGTTCGGCGGTGCCTCACGAAGCCTTGCCCGGCTCCGGCGGGCTCGCCGCCGCCGGGTAGCAGAGCGGCGTCGCCGAGCGCGTCGGACGCTGGCGCCACCGTCGCTCCGCCTCCTCCCAGCCGATGTACTTCTCGGCCAGGAAATAGGGAATCGGGACGAGCACCGCGAAGCGCGGCACCTTCGGCGCCCGCGGCTTGACCGGTCCGTTCAAGCCCAGCTCCTCCTTCAACTGCCAGCGGACCCGTTCCAGGCGTTTCTCGGCGAGCTCCACGGCGTCGCAGCGCGCCAGCAGGATCGCCTCCAGCCAACGGATGTGGTTGCGGACTTTTGTCCAGTCGCGGGCGTCGGCGAGGCGGTTCTTGAAGGCGTCGAGGATCTCCCCCTGCTTCCTCAGGGAGCCGGGATCGGCCTCGTCAAGGCAGCTCAGGGTCTCGGAGAGCCGGCGGTACTCCAGGGCGAAGTCGGCCCGCCGCAGGAGGTGATCGGTCTGACAGCTCGGACAGCAGCCGGCGACCGCCCTTTCCTGCTGGTGCAGCCAGTGGGCCGCCGGTCCCCATTGCGCCAGCGCCACCGCGGCGTTGAACCGGACGCCGAGCGCCCGGTGGACGACGTGCCGGTCGTCGATCTCCTCGGCGAGCCCCTCTGCCGCCCCGGCGAGCTCCAGGGCACGCTCGTCCTCCTCGTAGGCGAGCGCCTCGCAGTGGTCGAAGAAGGGGAGGTAGACCTCCGGACGACGGTAGCGTTCCTTCTTGTCGTCGAGGATCGTGCGCGGGTCCTTTAGCGCCTGGTTGAGGAGGCGCCGGACGAACGGCGGGGAGAGCTCTTGCGATGACATCTTGTCTTCTCCTACGGTTCTACGGGACGAGCTTTCATCGTCCGGATCAGGGCCCCCGCTTGCCGGGCTTCCTGGCCCTCGCCTCGGCCCGGTGGCGGGATTCCTCCCATGTCCAGCGGACCGTATTCGCCGACGATTCGGCGGCCTCGTAGAGGTATCCCTCGACGATTTCAAGATCCGCTATCGCGAGGCTCAGGAGACCGTCGACGAAGAACGACACGGACGGACAGACCTTCCAACTGACCATCTCCTCAGGCGTCTCGTCGACCTCGTCGGCCATTTCGGCCCGTCGTTCCTTCAGCCGCTGGCGGGCTTCCGCCAGGACCTGCATCACCTTGGCGGCTTCGTTCTGCGCCAGCTCAAGCGGGGGTACGTCGTCGGCCATCACCTCTCCTTTCGGCGTCACCCTACGCGCGTCTTTGTCACCGCGCCAAAACTCGCCCGGATTTGAGCGCTTCCGCGGCCGAAACCAGGGAAAAGTCGCGGAGTTTTGGGCCTGTCGGCTCAAAGCAGAAGAAAGTGGCAGGTTTTTGTGGGAAACCGACCGACCCGTCGGTAGGCTGGGGGCTTGACGCCTCCCGGACGGCGCATGGGGCGGCGGAGGCGAGGAGGCGCGTAGAGGAGGTACGCATGAAGGCTACGACGTCCATCCGAGCTGGCGCGCCATTAGTTATCGCTCCAACCGGCTAGAGCCTTCGCCGGAGCGTCCTGAGGATCGCAGCCCGTCGGGACGCTCCGGGTTGCCGTGCTTTGGCCGGCCTGATACGCTTCTCGTCGTTGAAGAACGGACGCTGATGAGGAGGGCTGAGTGGGCAGGTCCAACCAGAAGATCCAGGAAATCAGGAGCGGTTGCCGAACAGCTCAGGGCCGCCGAGCTCTTCTACGCCGGCTGCAGAAGGATCCAGGTTATTGCAGCCCCACGCGCGCCCGCGACCTCCTAGAAGATGTGGCAACCGCCACCAGCGAAAGTCCTGTGAAAGAGCTCTGGTACGCTCTCTTCGGAACCGTCTTCGCACGACGCTCGAAGACGCCGTGTCTCCACATCAGGAGCCTCTCGATGCTCGGTGGCACGTACCGAGCAGCAGGCCGATTCGAGAGAGCCGAAACCTTCCTCGGAGTGGGGTTCGACGTCCTCGCTACAGCCGGTTGCACCTGTGGGCGGTGTCTGCCGGAGCTTTTGCTGCAACTGTCTATTCTGCTGTACTATCGATCGCGAAATCGACTTGGCGGCAGTACCCCTGCCGAAGCTACCGCCTGCTTGGCCTACGCGGACCGAGCGCTTCTTGCAGCACCACACGATGAGCTTCGCGGCCGAGCGTTCTACGTCCGAGGGGATGCACTAAAATATGCCGCTGGAGCGCAGCCGGAAGAATACCTGCCTTTCTACCGAGAAGCCCTGCGGCTAGTGGAAGGGACTCGCTGGTATTCTCGTATCCTTCAGGCATATTCCTTGGGCTTGGCCGAATCTAAGAATCCCGCCGACCTGGAAGAAGCGATGAAGACGATCGAGGAGGTTGAGAGCCGATTCCCAGGCCAACGGAACCTCTCCTTGCCTCGCGCCCTGACCGAGTACATCAAGGGCCATATCCTGATCGCCCAGTCCCAGGAACGCCACCGCTCCGGACGCAACCGCCAAAAGCTGGGGACGGCGGGGCGCAAACACCTGAAGACGGCCCACGGCCGTTTCCTACGCTCGCAGCTACCGCTTGAGGCGTCCGCGGTGGCGGCCGACGCTTCGGCGGCCTCGTTTCCCAACCAGGAGAAAATTGAGCTTTACGCCGCCGCGGCGCTCCGCGTGCCCGACCTCCCCGAGATCCTGAAGGACAAGCTGGACAGGGTCGTCAAGGCGGCGTCCGCGTCGGGGATCGCCTGGAAGCCGCTCGGCGAGATCATCGTCGCGCTGCGGGAGCTGCGGGAGGTCTGCGAGGAGCTGGGCGCCGAGCCGCCGCTCTTCGCGTACCCTGGCATCTAGCGAGGTGGGCATTCGGAAAAACCTCGACGTCCTGCTTCGTGAGTTGGAGGGCCTCCGGGGGGCGTAGGGGTTGGGTTCTTTTGCTGGGAGCGCCGGCGTCCCGCCGGCCCCGCGGGCGACGCCCGCGTCCCGCAGCCGTGGGGTGTCCGAAGTGACTCTTCTCGAGAGCTTTCCGCGTGGGGGACGAAAAAAGGCCGGAGGACCGTCGCCTCGCGGCAACGATCCTCCGGCCGACGCCCCCAATCAGGGACGGTCCAATGACCGATCAGCTCGAAGAAGCCGAAGACGCCTCAGAAGGCTCCTCGTCGTCTTCCTCATTGTCCCGCTCTGGGGCGGTGGGCTCCTCTTCAGAATCCGACGAGTTGGCCACGCGGATGCGCCGCTTGGTCGTCGACTAGCCTCAGGCAGGCGGAGCCTCTGGTGCCGGAGGCGGGAAGACGATAGCCTTGCCGCGCGAGACGACCGGCCCGGGGAGCGCATCGCCGCCGGCGGCTTCGCCTCAGCCTGAGATCACCAAGGAGCAAGAAATGGAGCTAAGCAAAGAGAGTCTGGACTACCAGGAACGCGCCCGCGAGGTCGCCGAGAAGTTCGTACGACCGGTGGCCGCGGAGCTCGACCGCAGCGGGGAGTACGGCTGGTCGGTCGTCGAAGGCCTGAAGCAATACGAGCTGACCGGGCTCTGGATCCCCAAGGAGTATGGCGGCGGCGGCGCCGGGGTGCTCGACCTCTGCCTCGTGGTCGAGCAGCTCTCCCGCGCCTGCGGCGGCTTCGGGGTGGCCTATGCCGTCAACGCGCTGGGCTCTTTCCCGATCATCATCAGCGGGACCGAAGAGCAAAAGCAGAAGTACCTGCCGGGAATCGCCAAGGGCGAGAAGCTGATCGCCTTCGGGCTGTCCGAGAAAGCCTCCGGGTCCGACGCCGGGAGCCTCCGGACGGTGGCCGAGCGCAACGGCGACGAGTGGGTCCTGAACGGCGAGAAGAAGTGGACCACCAACGGCGGCGTGGCGCATGTCTTCACCGTCTTCGCCTTGAGCCGTCCCGACCGCGGCCGGCGGGGGATCTCGGCGTTCGTCCTCGAGCGTGACACGCCGGGCTTTACGATCGGCAAGCGCGAGGACACGATGGGGATCCGCTGCGTGCCGGTGGTCGAGCTTGAATTCAAGGACTGCCGCATCTCCGCCGAGAACCTCCTGGGCGAGGTCGAGTGCCAGGGCTTCAAGAACGCCATGATGACGCTCGACCGCGCCCGGCCCGGCGTGGCCGCGCAGGCGTTGGGGCTGGCCCAGGGCGCTTTCGAGTGGGCGATGCGCTACACCTCGGAGCGCATTCAGTTCGGCCAGTCGGTGCTTTCTTTCCAGGCCATCCAGTTCATGCTCGCCGACATGGCGACCCAGATCGAGGCGGCCCGCCAGCTGGTCTACGCGGCGGCCCGCGCCGTCGACGCGGGAGCGTCGAACATGGGCAAGCTCGCCGCGATGTCAAAGGTCTTCGCCACCGACACGGCGATGAAGGTGACGACCGACGCGGTGCAGCTCTTCGGCGGCTACGGCTTCTGCAAGGACTACCCGATCGAGAAGTACATGCGCGACGCCAAGATCACCCAGATCTACGAGGGGACGAACCAGGTGCAGCGCCTGGTCATCGGCCGCGCCATCACCAAGGAATACGCGCAGCTGGCCCAGAGCCTCGACGTCCACGTCGAGCACTTCCCGGAAGACGCCGACGCCTAGCGAGGTAAAGCCGTCAAACGCCCCCGACGGCCGACGACCAAACGGACACGTCCCCCGACTCGAAGCCGTCGGCGAAGATCGTTGCTACGAGCGCCGAATCCGGATCCGTCATCAGCGACGAGACATCGACGGCTTCGAAGTCCGATCCCTTCACCTGGTGGAGCTCATGGAGGGCGTCGTCGTCCCAACTCGCACTGGGGACGCCCGAGACGTACCAGGGCGAGCCGTTGTCGGCGAGGATCATGCCGTACTTCTTGAGCGCCCGGAGGATCACCTGGACCTGCGGAGAATAGCCCGCGACGTCGAAGCCGGCTTTCAGCCGGAACCGCTGCCCCATCGGCGGATATTGGCTGCCGGTCAGGCCCGAGGCGTCGTGACGCGCCGGCCAGACGTGGGCCTTGCGGGTCTCCGGGATCGTAAAACGCAGGGCGTGACGGATCTCGCCTTCTCCCACCACCTCCTCGTAGCGCACCAGGCCCGGAAAGATCGGCAGGCCCGCGGCGTCGGCCGACGTCCAGGTGTCGGGGCGAAGCGCGTTGGACGAGAGGTCATGAATCGCCCCTGAGCCCGCGTCCCACGACGCGCCGCCGCCCACCGGCCAGGCGTCGTAAAGCTCGTAGAGGACGCAGCCGTCGCGGTCGATCATCAGGATGTGGCGGTCCCCGTCGCCCGCGGTGCCGCCCTCGATCGGCGGGTCGTCGGGGATCGGATAGGGTCCCGCGTCGCTCTCGTCGAAGTAGGTGAAAGAGACCGGCACACCCGGCTGGGTACCCGGCACGGCGACGTAGGGGATGCCGATCGGCGCTCCCTCCCACACGGTGCCGAAGTCGGGATGGACGCCGATCGTGGCACCGATCGTCGCGACGTAGGTGTCAGAGCTGGGGTCGACCGGCAGGTGATCGACGGGGACGTTCCAGACGTTGCCGGCCGGGAAGACGTCGCAGCCCTCGATCGTCGGGGGCTGGGCCGCCGCTGGCGGTACGGCCAAGAGCGCCGCGATCGTCGAGGCCGTGGCGCTCAGGAGGATCGGTCGGGTTGGACGGTACAAGGGTCTCGCCTCGGTGGTTAGGGCGGATGAATCGGTTGGCGAGCCCATCGTCGCACTGTCCTCCGGGCGGGAGCAATGGAATGCGTCACACCTCGATGTCGAACCGGTCTTCGATCTCGCCCCACGCTGAGAGGTCTCGGGAAGAGGCCACTTCGTACCCTCACGGCCACATGCCGCGGTCGTCGCCTGCGGGGCGGGGCAGTACGGCGCGAAGAGGGTGGCCCGGAAGACGTGGGACGGTCCATCCCGGCTGTCCCGGAGATCCCGGAAGACATGGGACGGTCCGTCGCGGCGTCCCGGAGATCCCGGAAGACATGGGAAGGACCGTCCCAGACGTTCCGCGCGCCCCAGAAGGCGTGGGTAGGTCCGTTCCAGACGTTCCGCCGGCCCCGGTACGGCCGGGACGCTCCATCCCGGCCGTGCCGCCGGTCCCGGGACGCACGGGAAGGTCCGTTCCGCGCCTTCCCAGCAGGGACGCTTCGGCGGGGCTGGCTGCAAATTCCCGTCGGACGACGATTTTCCGCGAGTGCCTCGAGTGGGCTTGGAGCCCCACCCAGCAAGGCTCCAGGCCACTTCGGCGTTTTTCTCGCGTGGCGGCGTCTGGCTGCAAATTCCAGTCGGGCCCACTGAGCCTCCGGTCTCGGGAGTAGCCTCGAGGGAGGTCGTGGCAAGGACGCCGCGGCTCTTCACGGAGGTTCCTTCATGCAGATCAGCCTCTCCAAAGAGATCACCGACCGACTGAAGGCCAGTCTCTTCCTGCTCGCGGCCATCGTCGAGCAGGGTCCCGACGTGGCCGCCGCCGCCGTGGGCCGCGGTGAGGCCACAGACGCGGCCACCGTCCTGGGGGCTTTCAAGACCTTCGGCCGTAAGCTCAAGGCGGCGATCGACCTGGCCGTCGCCCGCGACCGGAAGCTCCACGACCTGCGCTCGGAAGAGGCGGCCCTGCGCCGCGACCGTGACAAGACGAAGCGTCGTCTCGGACAGTGGATCGTCGGCCTGCGCCGGATGGTTCGTGGCGCCTACGTCGCGCCCGACCTCGTGGCCCTGGGTCTCGACGCGCCGAACCCCAAGGAGTCGACGGCGTTCCTGCGCAAGGTCGAGCTCATTGAGGAGAAGATCGGCGACCAGGGCCGGGGCCGGATGCTGGGCAAGTCGCTCTTCCGCTCCCCGCAGGACCCGGGGGTCCATCGCGAGGAGCTCAAGCCGGAGGTCCGCGCGCTGCGCAAGACCCTGGATCGGCTCGCCAAGGTCCGGCGCCGCATCGACGCCATGCTGGAGAAGAGAGGCGAGGCGGTCGCCGAGTACGACCGGATCTTCCTGCGCACGGCGCGGATGTTCGAGGACCTCTGCCGTCTCGCCGGTTACGACGGCCTCGCCGATCGGGTGCGTCCTTCGACGCGCAATCCCGGGCGCACCGAGCAGAAGGCAGACATCGCCGACGCTGACGCCTTCGGCGGCGACGCCGAACGGCAAGACGAGGTCGGCGCCCCTGCGACCCTACAAGACGTGGCGGCACAAGACGTGGCGGCACAAGACGTGGCGGGACAAGGCGCGGTGCCTCGGAGCCTGAGCAGGCCGACGCTCGCCGCACGCCCCAGTCGGGCGTCGCCGGAGGAGTCGCCGACAGCGACGTGAGGCGCCGGGCAGAGAAATTCGGTACGACGCAGAGAAATTCGCAGCATAAAATGACTTGACATCATTGTTGGAGGGTCATACATTCCTCGGCGACCGACGAAGGATTCAGCTGGGACCTGAACCGAGAGGGGCGGCCGACTCAAAGGAGGAGACGCCATGACCCGAAACGCTCATCCCCAGGCCACGGACAGCGAAGCGCACGACGCCGAGCCCTGCGACGCTTCCTCGACACGGTCGCTTTCCTGGCCTGCTACATGCCGCGCGAGGAGACGATCTACGACCAACGGGCTCTGGGGATCCTGGACCGTTTCGAGGAGCGTCTGAAAGGCCGGCGGGGTTGGGGTGAGGTGTGCGCCCGGATCCGCTGGCTCAAGGCGACCCTCTACGTCCGCCAGGGCGGGCGGGAGAACCTGAAACGGGCCCTTCCGCGCTTCGACAGCGCCTGGAACGACCTGCTCACGGTCGACCTGCCCCGGGAGTTGGCCGGCCTCAGCATCGACATCGCGCAGGTCCGGGCCCGACGCGCCGACGAGAGCGACCTCGACGCCATCGAACGGCTCCTACGTCGGTGTGTGAGCCTGCGTCCCGACCTCCGGGAAGAGCTGCGCGACGGGCTGAAGAAGGTGATCCGTCCGGTGAGAAGGCATCCCGACGAGGCCTTCCGCATCTTGTGGGAGTTTCGCCGTTCGTTCGTGACGCCGGTCCCCGGGCTGCTGAGCCCCGAGGCGCTGGCAAAGCCGGGGCGCATGGTGCCGGTGACCGGCTAGGACGTCGGCCGACGCACCAGCCCCGCCGAGACCAAACCCCACCACTGCTCGTGCAGACGCGTCGCGAACGCCACGTCCTCGATCAGGACGCCGACCTCGATGTTGCGTGTCTGGCCCCGGTCGGTGAAGTTCGCCGACGTCACCAGCGTCTTGCGGCGGTCCACCACGACGCACTTCGCGTGCAGGCTCACCACGCTGTACGGCTGCACCGTCCGCGGATCGTAGAACAGCGCCGGACGCGGATCGCCGAACGTCCAGTTCTCCGCGAAGAAGAGGTCCACCGCCCTCGTGACGCGATCGTCCGCCTCGGCCGTCGTCCTCTCCTGACCCTTCTTCCACGAGCCTCCGACGTCGAGGAAGACCGTCGTCTCCACGGCGTGCTCCGTCATCACGGCGTGCAGCGGACGGAAGATCTCCTCCCCGTGGTCGAACGTGAAACCGCAGATCAGGACGTCGCGGCGCGCCTCGCCGAACAGCTCCCGGACCACCATGCCCGTGTCCCGCGCCGGGCTGATCTTCGCCTCCGGTCCCGTCCACACCAGGTCCAGACGCGGTACCGGACGCTCCTCTCGCTCGGCAATGACGACCGCCAACACCGTGCGCACGGCATCCACGTCCAACGGACGCAAGAAGTCGATCGCCTCCGACAGGTGGGCCAGCCCCAACGACAACAACGCCTCGTGCTCAAACGGCGGACGAACATGCCCCCGCTCCAACGCCCGGGCCAGCGCCTTCAGGTCCGGTAGCTCGACGTTGACGAGACTCGCCATCAGGTGCCGAAGAACGCCAGAGCCGGATCGTGGCCCATCGTCGGGACCACCAGCGCCCGGTCCAGGTAACGGTTGAAACGCTCACAGGAGCACTCCGCCACGAACAGACACCCGTGACACGCCGCGCCCTCCAGGAAACGCTCCGCGTAGTCGCCGCGCGGCGTGTGGTCGGCACAGACCGGGTCGTTGGAGCACAACGTCCCGAGCTCCACCGCACGCTCCAGGTGGTGACCCAGACGACGCCCCTGCTCGACGAGACCTCCCAGCGTCCCCTCCGCGCCCGCGCTTCCCGTCATGATCAGGATCGCCGCCATCGGTACCTCGATGTCGCGCGCCGCGCAATAGATCCGCTCCTTCAGACCGCTCGCCGAGTAGCCAACGAATGGGTCAGGGGAAAGGGCGAGACGGCGCGGGTCGAGGTGCTGCTCCGGTAGTC
>CBDUYN010000057.1:0-52149 GCA_965371445.1 uncultured bacterium
CGCTTGCGGGAGAAAGACGGCCGGCTGAGCCGGGCGCTCACCGCCTTGACCGTGGCCCGTCGCCTGCGCGACCAGGCGGCCGAGAAGATGCGCGGGGTGCTGATCGCCGGCCGCGATCTGCTCGGCGGTTGCACCCGCGAGTCGGTGGCCTGGACCAGTCGTTACGCGGTAACCGGCGTCCGTCGGCCAGCGCTCGTGGCGGCGATCGGGCGAAACGGTGGCTCCTGGCGTCGTTGCGCGGCGTCGATCACCGCTCCGGAGGGCTGGAACGGCTTTCGCCGTGCTAAGATCAGGTCCAGCGAGCCTCTCGAACCCTGACGCCGCCGCCGAGCACGGCGGACGGACGACCGCCGCCACGAGCGGCGGGATCGAACGATGGACGAAGGAGTGACCGGAATGGGAATCGTCATCTCGCGGTGCCGTATCTTGGTGGTGTCCTTGTGGGTTGGATGGAGCGTCGGCGTAGGTGTCAGCGTGACCGCGCAGCCGCCGGCAGGGGTAAGAGAAGCTCATCCCACCGTCCGCCGGCTGCTGGAGGGCGAAGGTCCCGACGAAGCGTTCGCCGAGATCCTCTCCTGGCCGAAGAATCTGTTCAAAGCAGCTTCTTATTCCCCCCGCGATCAAGAGGTCGTCGACGTCCTCGTCTGCCCGCAGCGTGACGAGCCTCCTCTCTACGCGGTGCTCACGAACCCGATGAGCCTCGACCAACGGATCACGCTCCTGGACGGTGATGGCACCATCGTCCCCTTTTATCCGGACCGTAAGTGGATCCATCA
Organism: uncultured bacterium; assembly: GCA_965371445.1. GTDB lineage: Bacteria > Acidobacteriota > Thermoanaerobaculia > Multivoradales > J023 > DASWIG01. The sequence goes on from CBDUYN010000057.1 coordinate 777, forward strand.
CCAGCTCGACGACGTCAATGGCGACGGCCTGGTCGAGTTGGTGGGCGAGCGACCGATTCGACTGCGGATCGACGGCGAGGTCGTCTACATGGAAGCGCTTTTCGTTCTCCCCGTAACGCGCGAGAACCGAGCTGTGTTGACGGTGCTCTACAACGCCCAACAGCCACCGGAATCGTCGTCTCCCAGATGGTCCTGGCGGCTCAGTGAGACCACGACACCAGGGGTCCTGGCGATCGAGCTGGGTCCACAGGTTTCCAGAGATGAGCCGATGGACGTACAGGTCACTTACACCTGGTCGGCCGAACGCCAGCGATTCGTCGGTCCGCTGGGAGACTATGCCATGCCGTTTCTTCTCGTTGAGGGCGAGGAGTCGGAGGAGGTAGAGCTTTTTGCGAGAAAGGCCTATGAGCGCGATCCCAGGAATCTGCGGACGAGCTCGGAGGGTCTTTTTCACGTCAGTGGGGACGTTCGACCGCCGAGGAAGATCATGGCTCCTCAACCTCATTATACCGTGAAGGCTCGAAAAAAACGAATCCAGGGGGTCGTGATCGTTCAGACGGTGATCGACAAAGAGGGCAACGTGACGGACGTCAAAGTCTTGAAGGGCCTCCCCCATGGCTTGACGGAGACGGCCGTCGAGGCGATCTCGAGATGGAAGTTCGAACCTGCTACCTTCAACGGTGAACCGGTGAACGTGTATTACAACCTGACGGTCAACTTCCGCCTGGAATAGCCGTCCGCAGGCCGTCCGCTGCATCGGCTTGCTAGGCGGCTGACCATAAGGCACAGCGGCCTAGGACTTGAGCCAGGCACCAAGCAAGATCCCTACTATTGTGGTGATTGCCGGAATGATCACAGGTATCCACCAGCGAGCATGCCTTGCGCGCTCGATAGCCGTGGCGTGAAGCTTCACTGCCGTGCTCATCAAGGTCTCTATCTGCTCGGGCGTCAGCGGTGGTCGCGTCAATCGGTCGCGCTGCTCCGTCGATGCGGTCTTCAGGTCGTCGGATGACAGGCTCCGACCCAATTCTGGGTCGTAGTCTCGGTCGAGAGCCCATCGCCAGCGCATTGCCGCCCATACTTTACCGTCCTTGTCGCCGAGCCGGAAGAACTCAGGATGTTCCATAAACACCTGTCGCCAGCCGCCCGCGGTGCACGGCTCGCCGAGCTGCTTCTCCCACTTATCGAGGCCCCGACTGGCATACTTGTCGTAAGCGCTGAGCACGGGGATTGCTCCAATGATGTCTGCGAGGCGGCCCTCGATGAGGTATGGCGAACGGGTCATAGTGCTTCTCTGCTCTGGCTTCGCCCGGCAAATGCGGCGCTGCCGCGCCGCATAACAGGAAAGCACGCTGCCGCCGGACCGCAGCCGGTCGCCACCGGTTCGCCGGCCGCCGGATCGCCGGCCGCCGGATCGCCGGCCGCCGGATCGCCGGCCGCCGGTTCGCCGGCCGTCGAGCCCATCGTCGACGAGTTTGCATCCATAGCCCGCTCAGAGTACTTGATCCCGAGCTCGGAAGCAAGCTCTTCGCGGCCCCACGCCGCCGGCAGGCTTGGACGCCGGTGCTCCCGGCAAAGGACCGATCTGACGAAGAGCTGGCGGGACACCGGCGGGTTCAGCCCCCTGTCCGTCCGTCGAGGGGGGCTCGCTCGGATGGGCTCAAAGATCTGACTTCCTAACTCGGGACGCGTAGCGCTCTACAACGGTTCCAGGTCGGTCCATATCTTCTTCAAGGCCACTGCCCGAATCTTCTCCGCGAGCGGAAAGGACTCGTCGCCGGCGTGGACGACGTCGATGCGTTCGAGCTTCAGGTCCTGGAGCGCGATGTGCATCGAGCGGGTGACGCGTGGTGCGACCGTTCGTTTGAGCTCAAATCCCAGGCGCCGGATCCCACGGACCACCACGAGGTCGATCTCCGCACCGTTGTGCGTCCCCCAGAAGAAGGTCTCTTCGCGGCGGGCGCCAAGGCGGGCCACGACGTTCTCGATGGCGAATCCCTCCCAGGAGGCCCCCAGGCGGGGATGGCCCAGGAGAACCTCTCGGCCCTCGATCGCGAGAAGCGTGTGGAGCAGCCCGCTGTCGGTCAGGTAGATTTTGGGGGCCTTGACCTGCCGCTTCCTCAGGTTCTCGTGCCAGGGCTGGAGCCGCCGCACGGCAAAAGTCGAGGTGAAGATCTCCAGGTAGCGGCGCACGGTCGCCTCGGAGACGGCCAGGGACCGGGCGAGCTCGGAAGCGCGCCAGGTCTGGCCGTGGGTGTGTGCCAGCATCGTCCAGAAACGGCGCATGGTGTCGGACGGCAGGCGTTTGCCGCCGAGCTCCGGCAGGTCGCGCTCGAGAAAGGTCCGCACGAAGTCGCGCCGCCACTGGGCGCTGGCTGCGGCCGACTCGGCGAGGAACGATCGTGGGAAGGAGCCCCGCAGCCAGAGAGTCTCGAGGTGCTCGGCACCGACCTCGTCGAGATCGAAGCCGTCGAGCTCATAGTAGGCGATGCGGCCGGCGAGGGACTCGGAGCTTTGCCGCAGCAGGTCCGGCGAGGCGCTTCCCAAGACCAGGAAACGGGCCGGTGACCGCGGTCGATCGACGAGCACCCGGAGCACCGGGAAGATCTCCGGCCGGCGCTGGATCTCGTCGAGAAGGATCAATCCCGCCAAATCCTTGAGGGCGAGCATCGCGTCGTCGAGGCGCGCCAGATGCACCGGATTCTCCAGGTCGAAGTGGACGATCGCCTCGTCGTCGCGGCGCCGGGCCAACTCCAGCGCCAGCGTCGTCTTTCCCACCTGCCGGGCTCCCACGATCGCCACGACCGGATTGTGGCGGAGGAGCTCCTCGAGCTGGCGGAGATGACGTCCTCGTTCGATCACGGGATGATTTTACCATGAAAATCCAACACTTCGTGACGGATTTTCATGGTTGTAGGCGCTTTTCAGCCCCAGGTGGTGTCAGCGTCGCGATCCGCCGGACGGCCCTCTCCCGACGGCGTGCAGCCTATGCCCTACAGGCACCTAGCTAGTCGTCGCCGCGCAACGGCTCCGCCTGGACGGTCTTGAATCGTCCGAGGGTGACCTTGCCGGGCGCGAAGCCCCGGGGCTTTCGCACCTCGGAGCAGCGCGTCACGTGGACGGCCACCCGACCGCCCTTGCGTGCCTTCGAGTAGCCGGCGGCGAGCGAGGCGGCGTAGCGTTGGGTCTCGCGCGGCAGCCGGTCGAGGCCGTCGGGGTTGCGCACCACGACATGCGACCCGGAACCCGAGGCGATGTGGAACCAGAAGTCGCGCGGCGCGGCGAGCTTGACGCTCAAGACGTCGTTGTCGGCGGCGCTCTTGCCGACCAGAACCGTCATGCCGTCGGGCGAGACGAAACGCCGCGCCACCGACCGGCCTTGCCAGAGGCCGGCGTCGGGATCGGGGGGCGGAGGGGGCCCGGAACGTGCCATGACGAACCGACTCTATCGCGCATGTTAGGCTCCCTCGCCTAACACGTCCGACCCCTCTGGAGACGATTGTCGATGAAACGCCATTTCCTTCTTTCTCTAGTCCTCCTGGCAGCTCCGGCGCTCGTTTCGGCCGCGGCCAACGAAGGCTACTACCGTTTCCCCACGATCCGCGGCAACACGATCGTCTTCACCGCCGAGGGCGACCTCTGGAAAGTCGGCGCCGAGGGCGGCCTGGCGCAGCGGCTCACCTCCCACCCCGGCCTGGAGGCCCACGCCGCCCTCTCGGACGACGGTACCCGCGTCGCCTTTTCCGCCGACTACGAGGGACCGACCGAGGTCTACGCCATGCCCGTCGACGGTGGGCTTCCCGAACGTCTCACCTGGGACGGCGACGGCGCCCGCGTCATCGGCTGGGCCGGAGGAGAAGTCCTCTACGCCACCCGCCATTTCTCGACCCTGCCTGACGCGCAGCTCGTCTCGATCGACCCGGCGAGTCGTAGGCGGCGCGTCCTTCCCCTCGACAAAGCCGCGGAGGGTGTCTACGACGCGCCAGGCGAAACGCTTTTCTTCACCCGCTTCGGCCGCCAGAGCAGTAAGACCAAGCGCTACAAGGGCGGCACCGCCCAGAGCCTCTGGCGCTTCACCGAGGGCGGCGAGGAGGCCGTGGCGCTGACCGCCGACTATCCTGGGACGAGCCACCAGCCCATGTTCCACGACGGCCGCGTCTACTTCGTGAGCGACCGCGACGGCACCATGAACGTCTTCTCCATGGCGCCGACGGGCGAGGACGTCCGCCAGCACACCCACCACGCCGGCTGGGACGTCAAGGACCCCGACCTCGGCGATGGACGGATCGTCTACCAGCTGGGCGCCGGCCTCCACGTCCTCGACCTGGCGAGCGGCGAGGACCGCGAGCTCGATGTCCGCCTCGCCTCCGACTTCGACCAGACACGCGAGAAGTGGGTCGAGGAGCCCATGGACTACCTCACCGCGGCCCACCTGTCCCCGGACGGTGACCGGGTCGTCCTGACCGCCCGCGGCCAGGTCTTCGTCGCCCCGGTCGAGGACGGGCGCTTCGTTCGGGCGACGCGCGACGAGTACCGTCACCGCAGCGCCCGCTTCCTGTCCGGCGGCGAGGACCTTCTCGCTCTCTCCGACCAAAGCGGCGAGGTCGAGCTCTGGCGCCTCGACGCCCGCGGCCTCAAGGAGGCGGAGCAGATCACGACCGAGGGCGACGTCCTGCGCTTCGACGCATTCCCGTCGCCTGACGGCAAGCGAGCCGCCTACATTGAAAAAGACGACGAGCTCTGGCTCGCCGACCTCGCGACCGGCGAGCGGACGCAGGTGGCCGTCTCGCCGCTTTTCGGCTTTCGCGGCCTCAGTTGGTCCCCCGACAGCCGCTGGATCGCCTTTGCCATGACGGGCGAGAACCAGATGGCGCGACTCTTCCTCTACCGCGTCGAAGGCGGTGAGACGGCAGCCGTGACCTCCGACCGCTTCAACAGCTTCAGCCCGGCCTGGAGCGGCGACGGACGCTTCCTCTACTTCCTCTCAGAGCGCCACCTCGTCTCCTTGAGCCGGCACCCCTGGGGGACCTACCAGCCTCTACCCCTCCTCGACTCCATGGTCAAGCTCTACGAGGTGGCCGCAAAAAGCGGCGAGCGTTCCCCCTTCGCTCCCGGTAACGAGCTCGTCGGCTCGGACGACGAGAAAGAAGAGGAAATGAAGGACGACGACGAGGGCTCCGGTAAGAGGAAGGGTAAGAAGAAGGGCAAGAAAGACGCCAAAGGCGACGAGGACGACGACGCAAAAGACGACGAGGTCCCCACCGTCGAGATCGACCTCGAGGGCATCGAGACGCGCCTCGTCGAGGTGCCGGTGCCGCCGGGCAACTACACCGACCTGGGTGCCAACGAGGGTGAGCTTTATTGGATCTCGACCGAGACGGCGGCGAGGAAGGGGTCGCTTCAGGCGATCGAACGAAAGCGCAAGGCCGAAGTCGTCACGCTCCTCGAGGGCGTCGAGAGCTACGAGCTCTCCGCTTCCGGCAAGAAGCTCCTGGTGCGCAAGGACGACGCGCTCCACGTCGTCGACGCCAAGGCGTCCGAGTTGGGCGACCTCGGCAAGAGCCGTGTGGCACTCGACGCCTGGACGCTCTCGATCGATCCACGGCGCGAGTGGCGGCAGATGTTCGTCGATGCCTGGCGCCTCCAGCGCGACTACTTCTACGACCCCGGGATGCACGGCGTCGACTGGCCGGCGGTACTGGAGAAGTATCTCCCCTTGGTCGACCGGGTGCGCAACCGCGGGGAGCTCTCGGATCTTTTCGGCGAGATGATCGGCGAGCTCTCGGCGCTCCACGAGTACGTTCGCGGCGGCGATCATCGCGAGGGCAAGGACCGGGTCCGCCCAGGTTCGCTGGGGGCCATACTGGAGCGCGACGAAGAGGCCGGGGGTTACCGGGTGGCCTACGTCTACCCGAGCGACCCCGACATGCCCGCAGAACGCGCGCCGCTCGAGCGGCCGGGCGTCGAAGTCGCCGAGGGCGAGGTGATCGTCGCCATCAACGGCGTCGAGACGCTTTCCCTCGGCGATCCCGGCATCCTGCTGCGTCACCAGGCCGGGCGCCAGGTCCTACTCCAGGTGAAGGGAGAGGACGGCGTGGAGCGTGAGGTGATCGTCGAGCCGATCGATCCGAGAGGCGCCGCGGAGCTGCGTTACGACGCCTGGGAGCTCGAGCGCCGCCAGATCGTCGAGGCGGAAAGCGGCGGCGAAATCGGCTACGTCCACATGCGGGCCATGGGAGGCGGGAGCTACACCGAGTGGGCACGTCATTACTTCCCGGTCTTCAACCGCCGAGGCCTCATCATCGACATGCGCCACAACCGCGGCGGCAACATCGACAGCTGGATCCTGGGGACGCTCGTACGCCGTCCCTGGATGTGGTGGAAGGCGCGGACAGGCGTCCCCTATCCCAACATGCAGCTCTCCTTCAACGGTCACATGGTGGTGCTCTGCGACGAGCGGACGGCTTCGGACGGCGAGGCCTTCACCGAGGGCTTCCGCCGCCTCGGCCTCGGCAAGGTGATCGGCACGCGGACCTGGGGCGGCGAGATCTGGCTGACGTCGTCGAACGTCCTGGTCGACCGCGGGATCGCGACGGCGGCGGAGTTCGGCGTCTACGGCCCGGAGGGCGAATGGCTGATCGAAGGGCACGGAGTGGAGCCCGACGTCGTCGTCGACAACTTGCCGCACGAAACCTACAACGGCCGCGACGCGCAGCTCGAGGCGGCGATAAAACATCTGTTGGAGAGGATCCGCGAAGATCCACCGGCGATTCCGGACCCACCGGCCTATCCGGACAAGTCGTCTTCGGCGACCTACCCGCCCAGCCCATGATTCCTTTAGAAGCCCTTGGACGCGTCACCACCCCCGACGGCAAGGAGCTCGTGCTCTACCACCGCGACGGGGTCTTCCACATCCGCGTCGACGGCATGGAGCTGATGTCGAGCCGTGCCCACGGCTCGGAGGAGACGCTGGCGGAGCTCGCCTGTGGAGCGCTTCGAGGACGACGTCAAGGCCAGCAACGTACGCGCGTCCTGGTCGGTGGGCTGGGGCTGGGCTACACCCTCCGCGCGGCGCTCGACCAGCTGCCGAGAGGTGCCGTCGTCGAGGTGGTCGAGGTCTTCGCGGCGGTCGTCGAATGGAACCGCGGACCGCTGGCACCTCTTGCCAGGCAACCGCTTGAGGATCGCCGGGTCCGGGTGGTCGTAGGCGACCTGGCCGACCACCTGGCGGCGACGGAGCCGGCCTACGACGCGATCCTCCTCGACGTCGACAACGGACCCGAGGCGCTGACTCTGGTGTCGAACGCCGGGCTCTATTCCCCGGCCGGGCTCGCCGCGATCCGGCGGCGTTTGACACCGGTTGGGACGCTCGCCGTGTGGTCGGCCTCGCCGAGCCCGCGTTTCGAAAAGCAGCTGCGCCGGGCCGGATTCACCGTGACGACGGAGACGGTCGCCGCCCGCCGCCAGGCGCGGGGTCCGCGGCACACGATCTACCTCGCCCGGCCGCGGGAGCTTCCGCCGAGACGCCGGCCTTCGTAGGGCAGGACAGCCCGGGCGACTCTTCGAGCCGAACGCGACCTCGGCCGCCAGAGCGTCTTCCACCCGAATCCCCCGAAGGGTCCACATCCGATTCCCACGGAGGAGGCCTGCCTTCGGTGGGAGCTTGGACGGTCCGAGGTCTCAATCCCCCGAAGGGTCCACATCCGATTCCCACCTCGTTAGAGCTCTCCTTAACAGCCCGTGGCAGAAGTCTTCGATTCTTCGCGGGCGAAGCCCGCGCGCTGGGAGCGCCGGCGTCCCGCCGGCCGTGGGGGACGAAGTCCCCCACGTCTCGGTCTCGTGGGCTTGACCTGGCACCATCGGCCGCCGGCCGCATTCCGCGGGCTTCGCCCGCGGGCCGGCGAGACGCCGGCGCTCCCAGCGCGCCCCTGCGGGCCGAAGAAAAAAGGCCCGACTATTACCACTGGCTGTTAAGAGGCTCGAGTGAACCTGTCTCAATCCCCCGAAGGGTCCACATCCGATTCCTACGAGGAACCCGCCGAAGCCGTCCTCGATAGCACCAGAAAGTTGTCTCAATCCCCCGAAGGGTCCACATCCGATTCCTACCCGTCGTCAAGGCTCACGAGTGCAACGCTCGGTTACAAGGTGTCTCAATCCCCCGAAGGGTCCACATCCGATTCCCACCTCTCGAAAAGACAAAACGTGACCCGAGAATACAGTGTCTCAATCCCCCGAAGGGTCCACATCCGATTCCCACGTCCCCGCCGCCTCACAACCGTTCAAGGTGCGCGAAACCGGTCTCAATCCCCCGAAGGGTCCACATCCGATTCCTACCTGGCACACAGCCCCACGCGCGAGGCCTCCTCACTCGAACATGTCTCAATCCCCCGAAGGGTCCACATCCGATTCCTACATAAAGCGGGCGGAAGAGCCAGATCGGAGTCTCCTTACCCTCGCTCGGCGAGCGCAGCTGCTCCTCGTAGAGCCCGATGTAGCGCTGGAAGGCGTCCGGGACCAGCCGCAGGTCCTTCCCGCCGCCCTCGAAGTCCTCCGGCGTGACCTGTCCCTGGTTGAAGACAGGAGGGCGGCGATCTCGTTGCTGAGGAGCACGTAGCCGAGGCCGTCAACGGATCAGTGGTCAAAGAACATCGAAATCGTTACTGCTCTTCCCGCACGGCCACGAGCCGCCAAGAACGACCGACACGCTCGACTTCGACGTCGGCCTTGATGGACTTGCGCTTCTTCCGCTCGACCATCCTCTCCCGGGCTTCCGGGCTCAGCTTGTCGATCAGGCGCTTCGAGTCGTCCTTGAGGGCCTCTGCCGTCTTGCCGGCGCTCGACGCCCGGACCACGCCATTACCGGCCTCGTAGGAGACCATCGCGGCGCGCCACGTTTCGCGTCCCGGCTCCGTGCGCGCCTGCGGGGGCTTCGCCTTCTCCGTGCGCGGCGTCCGCGGCGTCCACTTGCCTTCCTTCTTGGCCTTCTCTTCCCTCTTTCGTTCCTTTTCGTTGGTGTCGAGAATCCGCGCGGTCCAGCCGAGGAGGAAACGGAGCTCCTCGTCGCCGTAGCCCTCGCGCATGACGTGCCGGAACGTGGAACGGACCTGCCTCAACTGACGGCCCGACTGTTTGCTGCGATGACGGAGCCACGAGTCGGGCAGGGCTTCGACGAAGTCGCGGGCCTCGTCGCGACGGCGGGGATCGGCGTAGGGAGCCAGGTAGAGCGCGTCGAGGACGTATCGCCACTCGCCGCGCCGGGCGCCGCCTTCCGCCAGCTCCAGCGCCAGGTCGTACGCGAGCCGTAGCAACTCGTTCTTGCGCTTGCGGTGCGGTTCCGTGCTCGTCACGTCAGTGCTCCGTCGAGATGTTTTGGTGCCAGTCGTTCCAGGCGCGCCGCAGGTTCTGGCCTTCGCCGAGGCGAGCCCGGAGGGCGACGGCTGGCAGGCACGGCAGGTGAAGGCGACGGGCATGTCGCTCGCCGCCCGGACGTCGGGAAAGGCACCGGTACCGACGTGGACGGCGGTCTCGCAGACCAGCTCGCCGCGCAGCGTGTAGCGCTCCGTGAGCCGGCTATGGTCGGGGACGACGGCGTTCATCGGTCTTCTCCTATCCGGCGTGGAAGGTGTAGGCGCGGTAGGTGTAGGCCAGCAGGTGACGGATGAGGTCCATGGCCAGCTCGACGTCGTCGCCGGCCCACTTGCGGCACTCCTCGATCCCCTCCTGAAGCGCTTCGAAGGCGTCCTCCGGCTCCCGCCAGGTCTTCGCGTTGCGCGCCGCCTGGTAGCGGAGCAAGTTGAGCAGCACCAGGGGCTCGGTCTCGGCGCGAGCGGCTTCCCAAATCGTGCGGACCTGGTGCTTCCACTCCCTGTTGTCGCGGGCCAGCTTGCCCAGCTTGTCTCCCTCTTCCACCAGCCAACGCTTGCGGGCGTCGACCGTTCGGGGCGCGGTGGTTTTCGTCGCTTCCACGCTCATGTGTCTTGCTCCCGGGTCAGTAGTCGCGCTCGGGGCCGCGGATCGTGAAGCGTCCCCAGCCCTGGCGGCGGCGTTCGCCGCAGCCTTCGCGTCCCGTTTCCAGCCATTTGTTGAGGGAGGCGTCGAGGTTCGTCCGCGCCACGGTATAGACGTAGACGGAGCCCGCGCTCACCACCGGCTGCGGCGTCACCTCGCCGCGTTCGACCGAATCCGGCGCCCCGTAGCGCTACGCCTCGAGGGCGCCGAAGCGTCCCGCGTCCTCCATCCGGACAAAGGCGGCGAGCGGCTCTCCGGCGCTTTCGGCGAGGGGACCGTTCCGAAGGACCTCCGGCGACGCCTCGTCCACCGGCAGCCAGGCCTCGTTGAGGACGACGGCGAGCGGCAGCTCGTCGTCGCCAAAAACGTTTTGAGGTCGCGACCGGCGGCCCGCGCCAGGGTTGCCGGTCCGGCGATTGAGGGCGGTGCGCGTCCGCACCCGGACCCGGGGCGGGGCGACGCCCTCGGGGTAGGTCTCGGGCACGGCCTTGACGGCCGGGCAGCCGGGCTTGACGCACGTTCCTTCAGGGTTGACGGCCAGCGCCAGCCCGGCCTTGGCGGCGCGGCGGCGCAGCAGCTCGGCGGCCAGGTCGTCGAAGACGTGCCCCGCGGGACGACAGCGCCGTCGGGTGACGCTGGGCCGGTCGTCGGCGAGGCGGGCCGAGCCGAAGGAGGCTTCCGCGATCAGCCGCTGGAAGACCGGGTCGTCGCCCTGGCAGAGCCCGTTCTCGAGGAGGGCGAAGGCCACGGCGCCGCGCACCGTGGAGCCGAGGGCGTAACGGCGGCTGGGCTGAAAGTAGCCGACAGGAGGGCCGAGCCCCAGGTGAAGAGGCTCCAGGGCCTCGAACGACAGCCGCAGGACACCGGCGGCGGTCGCCGCGTCCCTGTGGTGGCTCTTTGCGGCCGAGGTGTCCGGCGGTGGCTCGTCGAGCTCGACGAGATCGCAGCGGACCCAGCCGAGGCCGCGCGCCCGGCTGCCGCCGAGGCCGCGCAGGGCGGCGCACGCGGCGCGCAGGGAGCGCAGGTCGTCCTCGGGGTCGCCGTCGTCGACCAGCCAGGCGTCGGCGCGGAGCTCGGCGGGGCGGTTCCGGCCCAGGGGTGGCGTCGTTTCGAGGAAACCGAGGAGCTTGTCGACGGCGGCCCGGCGCTGGCGTCCGACGGCGACCCGCGGACGCAGGTCGACGGCGTCGGCAGCGCCGTCGTCGCCGTCATCGGAGACGAGGACGGCGTCGGAGAGGCGCAGCGAGCCCGCCGCGGTGCCCGACTGGCCGAAGAGGCGGCACACGGGGCAGGCACAGGGCTCGTCGAGCTCGGGCCGGTTGGCGCTGCACGCGGTCTCGTCGCCGCGTCCGCGCAGCAGCCGTTCCAGCTCGATACGCAGGGCGCCGCGCAGGGCCGAGGCTGGGGGTAGCAGGCGTCCGGTTCCACGGACGGGCCGAAGCGTTCAATCTCGGAAGCCACGACGGCGCGCGCTCCCTCATAGATCGCCGTCGTCGCTTCGCTGAAGGCGCGAAGTTGGAGGAAGCCGCCCGCGCCCTGGACCAGGGTGCCCATGGCGTTGCCGTCGATCGCGACGTAACCCAGGTAGCCGCGACGGCTCTCGATTCTCTTGGCAAGGTCGGCGAAGGTGATCGACTGGTCGTCATGCTCGAAGCGTTCGCGGGCGATCTTGCCGAGCTGCTCGCGGAGGCCGCGGCAGTGGTCGCACCAGAAGTCGGGTCCGGTGTCGGTGACGGGCTTCCGGCCCGGCGGCCGGCGACCGCAGGACGGGCAGCGTTCGGCCCGCGTTTCCTCGCCCTGGCGCTCGACGTGGACAGGCGCGGGGCGAGGACGCGAGTCCTTGGCGGTGCGCAGGGCGATCTGGAGACGGACGAGGGCGCCGCGGGTACCGTCGGCGAGGGCAAAGCGCTGGAGCCCCAACGCGTCCTCGGCGAGAGGACGTGCGACGGTCGGCGGCTTCAGGTCGGGGACGCGCAGGCGCTCGGCGACGACGGTGAACCGGAGGCCGTGGCTTCGTCGCTCGAGCCGCTCGCGGACCTCCTCGCGGAGAGCCGCGGGATCGGCGGCGGCGCTGGCGAAGAGCATGCCGCCGCCACCGGCGGAGTAGAGCGTGCCGCAGATCCCCGGGACGTCGAGCAGCTCGCCGGCGCGTTGATTGAGCTCGTCGAGGGTCGCCGAGGCGCCGGCGGCGACCTGGACGCGCTCGGAGTCGAAAACCCATGGGTGGATGGCGTCGGCGTCGAAGCCGACCAGGGTGCAAACGTGGCCGTCGCCGTAGTCGGCGGCCGCGTCTTCGGGGAGACCGTGTCCGTCGATGACCGCTTCGGCGGCGCCACGGCTCTCCGGCTCCTCGAGCCCGCCGCCCGTGAGGGCGGCGGCGAGGCCGGCGACCAGCTCGTGGCGCAGCTCCGGCAGCTCGGGGAAACGGGGTGTCAGAGCCCTGTCCTCCACGTCTCCCTCGTCTCCTTCTTCGTGGGATCGACCTCTCCCTCGCGCCCGGTCTTGGGCGTCTCGGGGCTCTTCGGGTCTTCGTCGTCGTCCTCTTCCTCCGCCCGCCAGGGGGCGAGCTCGCTCGGCAGTGCTCTCGACATCGCTTCAGCTCCTTTCAAGCCATCGGCTGCGACCGCACAGCGACCGTCCTCTCTACTCTCCACAACACCGTCGTGGGTAAAATTGTTGGATGATTCTAGCGCCAATCGCCCGACAGCGAGAAAGACGCCAGAAGTAGGGGGCTGCTTGCCCTCCGAGATTGCCTCAGGGTAACTTCTGTGTTACCATTGGTCGATGAACGAGGCTCGAGAGTACCTCGACGAGCAAGGCCAGAGCCCGTTTGCACGCTGGTTCGACAGCCTGAATGCGGAAGCAGCCGCCAAGGTCGCGACCGTGGTGATCCGCATGGAGCATGGCAATCTGTCCAACGTCAAGGGAGTCAGTAGTGGCGTCTTCGAGAACAAGATCGACTTCGGGCCGGGCTACCGCGTCTACTTCGGCAAGGACGGAGAGACCCTCATCATCCTTGTCGGAGGCGGGACAAAGAAGCGCCAGTCGAAAGACATCGAGACGGCGAAGAGCCGGTGGCAGGATTACCAACGCCGCAGGAAGGCACAGCCTCGGGAGCATGTGTGATGCCTCTCAGCCGAGATTTCAAGACGACCGTCCGTGAACGGATCCAGCGAGATCCGAAGTTTGGCGAAGAGCTCTTCCGTGAGGCGATGGAGCGCCTCCTGGCCGGGGAGTTGGAGACCGCGAAGGCGATCCTCCGGGACTACATCAACGCGACCGTGGGCTTCCAGAAGCTCAGCGACTTGACCCATAGACCCGCGAAGAGCTTGATGCGGATGCTCAGCCCCAAGGGGAACCCGCAGGCCAGGAACCTCCTCGAGGTGATCGGCCGCCTCCAAGAGCAAGAAGGGCTCGCTCTTCGAGTGCAGCTTCAGCCCAGGCGGTGACGCGCGAGCTAGCGCCAATCGCCCGACAGCGAGAAAGGCGCCCAGAAGTAGGGGGCTTCCCACCTCTCCTCGGCAAGGATCGCCAACTGGGCCCTGCGCAGCGCTGCCGCGGGCGGCAGGCGGTCTTCGAGCAGATGACGGTAGAACCTCGCCATCAGCTCCGCGGTCGCGCCGTCGTTGACGCTCCAGAGGCTGACCACCACGCGGCGGGCTCCGGCCTGGAAAAAAGCCTGGGTGAGACCTACCAGCCCTTCGCCCCGGACCTCTCGCCCCAGCCCGGTGCGGCACGCGCTGAGCACGACGAGATCGGCGGGGAGGTCGAGCGCCGCGACCTCGTGGGCGCGCAGGAAGCCGTCTTGAGGCCGCCCGTCCTCGTCGAGCAGGGAGAGGACCACTCCCGACAGCCCGGGATGAACCGGGTGGAGCAGGCCATGGGTAGCGAAGTGGACGATACGGTAGCCTCCGAGGAGACCGCTCTCCACCAGCTCCCGGTCGGCCTGAAACCCGAGGGCTTCCAGGCTCGTCTCTTCAGGTACCAGAGCCAGGATGGCCGCGGCCTCCGCCGCCGAGAACCGCAAGCGCTCGAGTCGGTCCAGGTCGAGGGACCTCACGGCGCGCTCGAGGTCCTTGGGCACGGCCTCGGAGGAGGTGAGCGCCGGATTCAGCCGCTCGTCGTCGGGTCCGAAGACGGGATCGGCGATCACCGCCACCGTCCTGGGCGCGGGCGGCCGGCCGGCGAGGGCACGACGCTGGTAGGCGAGCACCGCGGCCGAGGGCAGAGTTACGATCTCATGCCGCACCAGGAGGGGCTCCACCGTGTCCGCCGGGTCGCCTCGGGGAGCCGGCAAAGCGGCGAACGGCACGTAGTGAAGGGCGCCGTCGGCGAGCACCACCAGCCGGCGGCGTCCGGCAAGACGCGGGGACAAGGGCTCGATCACCGCTTCCGACAGGGCCGCGAGGGTCCGTCGGGCCTGCTCGGCGAAGGCCGGCCTGTTGCTCTGCGACACAGCCGCCGCGGCCCGGCGAGCCCGCTCCTCGATCCGCTTCCTGCCCGGCAACCTTTGGACCTCGACGCTCTCGCGATCGACCGTCCAGGCGAAGCTGTGCGGCTCCGCCAGGAGATAGGCGACCAGCAGCGTCTCTCCGTCGAGGAGGGCCTGGATCTGTCCCGCGGTGAATGGAGCGCTCGGAGCGGTCTCTCCTGTCCCGACGGGGCCTTCCAGCTGCTCTACCGCCAGCCAGCGTTGCCGCAGGAGCTTCTCGAGCTGCTTGATTCGCGGATCCTGCACGTCCGACTCGACGGTCGCGCCGGAGGCGCGCTTGAGCACGACCGTCATGCGCCGCTTCTCCAGGGCGCGAATCTCCGCCAGCTTGCGTCGCCGGAGCTCGACGTCGATGTTTTCAGCGCCGGCGTGGCGCCGGGACGTCGCGGCCGCGGTCAGCCCTTCGAGCAGGCTCCGCGCCCGCGCCCGCTCCGCGTATTCCAGGGCCTGCCGCTCGTAGCCCACGCTGTCGTCGGCTTGGTGCAGCTCCATCAGAAGCGTCACCAGCTCCTCGAACGCGTCGTAACGGGTGGCCAGGTAATAGCTCCGCGACAGGTCGCCCCGGACCTCCGAGCGGACGCCCTCGATGAGCTCGACGGCCCGGTCCAGATGCTGGCGAGCCGGGGCGAAGTCGCCCTGGAGGCGGGCCGCGCGCGCCAGGCCGACGAGAGCGTAGATTTCGGCGTTGGAGTCGCCGGCTTCGGCGAGGATCGCCACCGCCTCGTCCAACCGGCTCGCCGCCGCCGTCGGATCGCCGCGGGTCAGCTCCAGCCAGCCGAGGTTCGCCAGGATGTGTCCCTCGCTGAAACGGCTCCCGGCCTTGCGGAAGACGTCGAGGGCCTTGAGGTAGGAGGCCGCCGCCTCGGCGTGACGGCCAAGAGCGCGGAGGGCCGTGCCCTGGCGGTCGAGCGCCACAGCTTCGCCCAGACGATCCTCCAGCCGCCGCGCCAGGGCCATGGCCTGGCTGTAACGTTCCATGGCGATCTCGCTTTGCCCGGCCAGGTGGTGCGCCCAACCGAGCTCGATCCAGGCCGCCACGAGCTTGCGCTCCTGCTCTTCGGCGGTCAGGAGGTCCACGGCCTGCTGCAAAAAGTCGAGGGCTTCCTCGTCTCGTCCGACGAGGGCATAGAGGCTGCCGAGGTTTTGGAGCGTCGTAGCTTCTGACGCGGGCCGACCCAGCCGCCGCCAGATCGCCAGGGCCTGCTCGTAGAGGTCCAGGGCGCCGGACAGCTCGCCGACCGTCTCGGCGACGAGGCCCAGGTTGTTGAGGGCCGATCCCTCGCCGCTCTCGACGCCGGCATGCCGGTAAAGCTTGAGCGAGCGCCGGTGAGCCGTGGAGGCGCGGTCCGGTTCGCCCAGCTCCCGCCACAGGGCACCGAGATCGTTCAGGGCTCGCGCCTCGCCCACCCCGTCTTCCAGCGTCCGAAAGAGAGCGGCCGACTCTTCCAGGAATGCCAAGGCCTGCAACAGCTCCCCGGTTTCCACCAGGGCTTCGCCGAGACGCCACTTCGCCCGTGCCAGGCCCTCGTGATCCTCGACCGGCGCCTCGGTGAAACGTCGTCCGCCGCGCTCGAAGCCCGGTTGCCACAGGCCGTCGGCGTCCTGGTAGCTGACTCGCTGGAGCACGAACGGATGACGATGGACGCCGAGCCCGGCCTCGGCCATACGCTCGACGGCGAGTACGGCAAAGGCCTGGAGCGTCACGGCTTCGCCGAAGAGGACCAGGTCGAGCTCGAGAAGGTCGCCTTCGGGCGCTCTGCAATCTTGGCCTCTCCTTGCCGGAGGTCATCGTGTCGCAGGAAGACGTTGGAAGCCGTGTCAAGCCGGATCCCTTGGCCTACGAGATCGCGGCCCGACGACTCGATGCGAGGCCGAGCCAGTGTCTGGCCTTCGAAGATGCGCCCCCCGGAATCAGAGCGGCCCGACTCGCGGGCATCTTCTGCGTCGCGGTTGCATCGAGAGTTTTCTCTCCTCAGGATCAGGCCGAGGCCGACCTCTTGGTTCCCTCGCTGTCGGATCTTGAACTGCTGCCTTCGGGACCGAGCCTGGGTCTGCGCCTGCTTCGGGACCCGTAGTCGAAGCCGCCGAGGAAGATCGTCATCGGATCGCCAACCAGAGGTTGTCCTCGGTCGTCGGGCCTCCCAGGGATGAAGGGAAGAGGTGGTCCACTTCCATGGGTGTGCCGGTGATGGTTTCCGGAGTCAGGCAGTAGCCGCAGCGGTGCTGCGCTTGCTCGGCAACTCGCCAGCGAAGGGCCTTCGGAATGTAGACGGAGCTCACGGTTTCTGAAGCAGGCAGGAGACGTCATGACCGCGTTCGTTCAGCACCCGCGCCGCATGGGCCCGTAATACCATCCTTCGCTCGTATTGGCCGACGAGGAAAGCCGTCCGGGCGCTCTCCGGAGGAGTCAGCCCTTCGCTTTGCCGCTTGAGATGCAACTCCTCAAGCTCCGCGCTTTCCTCACGGGAAAGATGGCTCCGGGCGAGTTGCCACAGGGCTTCATCCTTCAGGGCGTCGAGCTACGCGAGGGACTCGGAGAGCTCCCGCGGTAGCTCTTCCGTTTCCGGGGCTGCGTGCGCCACGGCGTCGAGGAGCTCGGCTTCGACCGTCCGACGCGCTTGGTCTGCCTGTCGCTTGAAGCGCTCGTAGAGAGGGCCGGGCAGTTGGAGGGTGGTGGCTTGAGCGGTCATTCGTCAGCTCCTTTGTGGGCTGAGTATAGCACCTTGTGGGCTCGTCGGGCCACCCGCAGGCGGCGGGGCGGCGATCGCAATGTCGCCTTACGAGCCCACCGCCTCGCGGCCGAGCTCGAAGGCCCGGCGGTTGACGTCGAGATGACGCGCCGGACAGCGTTTCTCGACGGCGTCCCAGACCACGCCGCCGGCGAACGGCAGGATGTCGAGGCTGGCGAGCGCGCCGAGCATGACGACGTTCAAGGTGCGGCGATCGCCCGCCGCCGCCGCTAGCTCCTCGCCGTCGACCTCGACGACGTCGGGCGCCGTGCCCCGGATCTCAGCGAGAACGCCTTCGACGTCCGGGTATTCGAGCCCCTTCTGGGCGAGAGTGAACGGCACCACCCGGCCGCGGTTGACTACCACCCGCGTGCGCTGCGACATCTTGGGCCGGGCCCGTAGCGTCTCCAGGGGCTCGAGCCCGAGGACGGCGTCGGCCGCGCCGTCCTCAATGAAGGAGCCGTGACCGGGACCGATCAGCACGGTCGACACCACGCTGCCGCCGCGCTGCGCCATGCCGTGGAGCTGGCCCAGGACCACCTGCTCGCCCGCCGCCAACGCCGCCTCGCCCAACCAGCGCGCCACGGTCAGGACCCCCTGGCCGCCAACCCCGGCGACGAGGAGCTTGAAGCGTCGACCGTCGCTCATGGCTGCGGAGCGTCGACCGGTAGGATGGCGCCGTTGGGGCAGAACGCGGCGCAGACGCCGCAGCCGTTGCACAACGCTGGGTCGATTCTGATCTCGCCGTCCTCCAGGTAGAACGCCGGACAGCCGAAGAGATCGAGACAGGCCCGGCAGTTGCCGCACTGGCCGCAGACCTGGCAGCGCGACGCTTCGGCCTGGGCCTGTTCCTCGCGGAGAGTGGCGACCACCTCGTCGAAGCCGGCGACGCGGCGCTCGTCTGGCAACTCCCGCGGACGCTGCCGCGCCGCCCGGTCGGCCCGGGTCACACGCTGGCTGTTCCAGGTTGGCCACTCGTCTGCCCGCGGCGGCGGCATGCGGCGGTCGGCCGCCTCGCGTCCGCGCAGCGCCGAGTCGATGCCCCAGGCCGCGCGCATGCCCCAAGCCATCGCCTCGGTCACCGTCCGCGGACCCCGGACGACGTCGCCGCCGGCGAAGATCCGCGGCTCCGACGTCCGCGCGGTCTCGGGATCGACCGAGAGGCTCCCGTCGTCCTCGCTCAGAAGCTCCGGGTCGCCCGGACGCAGGAAGGCCGGGCCGGGCGACTGGCCGACCGCGACGATCACCCGTCCGGCCGCGATCAACTCCTCCGAGCCCTCGACGGCCACCGGCCGGCAGCGGCCTGAAGCGTCGTCCTCGCCGGGCTCCGTGCGGACGCAGAGGAGCCCCTCCGGACGGACGGCGACCGGCTGGACCTGGGCACGCAGCTCGATCCCTTCGGCACCGGCCGCTTCGACCTCCTCCGCCAGGGCCGGCATCTCCCCGCGCCGCCGGCGGTAGGCCACCACGACGCGCTCCGCGCCACGCCGCCGCGCCGTGCGCGCCGCGTCGAGCGCCGCGTTGCCGCCGCCCACCACCACGACCCGGCCCGCGAAGGGTCCGTCGGCCGAGGAGCCCGCGAGGTAGCCGAGCGCGTCCACCAGCTCGGGACCGCCGCCGTCGGACCCCGGCACCCGCAACGAAGAGGGCCGCGGCGCGCCGAGCGCGAGAAAGACGGCGTCGTGGCCCGCGAGAAGCTCCGCCAGCCGGACGTCCTCGCCGAGCACCGTCCCGCCGACGAAGTCGACGCCCAGGCCCAGGATACGTTCGACGTCGCGGCGTACGGCCTCGCGCGGCAGGCGAAACGGCGGGATCCCGCTCAAGAGAAGCCCGCCGGGCTCGGCGGCGGCGTCGAAGAGGGTGACCTCGTAGCCCCGCAGCCTGAGGTCGTGGGCCGCGGCCAGGCCGGCGGGACCGGCCCCCACCACCGCCACCTTCCGGCCGTGAGCCGCCTCGCACGCCGGCTCGTAAGGGACGTCCTCGAACGCGGCCCAGTCCATGACGAAGCGTTTCAGGTCGTTGATCGCCACCGGCTCGTCGGTCGAACGGCGCACGCAGACCTCCTCGCACGGACGGTGACAGACCCGGCAGACCGAGTCCGGCAAGGACGCCCGGTCCAGGATCAGCTCGAGGGCCTCGCGGTACTGCCCGGCGGCGACGTGCGCCGTGTAGCCCTGGATGCAGAGCCCCAGGGGACAGCGGCCGGAGCAGGGGGCCACGGGATCGCGCGCCGCCGCGGCGCGTAGCTTTTCCGGAACCTCCAAGGCCCGTCCACGGGCGAGCTGGCGTTCGAAGGGCTTCATCACGCACTGGCTGCAGCGCATGCCGCAGCCTTCGCGCCCGCAGACCCGGCAGCGGTCCTGGTCGATCTCGTAGCGGACGCTGCCGTGCGGCGCCACCCCGGTCTGCCGCGCCGTGTGGACGGGACACGGATGGCGGGCGACGACGACGCTCACCCCGGTCGCGTCGCGTGCCCGCTCAAAAGCGGCGATGGCCGACGGCAGGTCCGCCGGGTCCACGGTCTCCACGTGGCGCGCCCCGAGGGCGCGTACCACGGCCTCGATCGACGCCGGGTTGCCCGGCATGGCCGGGCTCTCCTGGAAGCCGGTCATCGCCGTCACCTCGTTGTCGAGGATGACCGCCACCATGTTGACGTCCTCCTTGATGGCGTTCAGAAGCGGCGGGATGCCCGAATGAAAAAACGTCGAATCGCCCACGAAGCCGACGGTGCGCTGTCCCGTCACCCGGCTGACGCCGGCCGCCAGGCTGAAGCCGGCGCCCATGCAGAGCAGCGCGTCGGCGGTCTCCAGGGGCTCGCCGAAGCCCAGGGTGTAGCAGCCGATGTCGTTGAAGTAGAGGTGCTCGTCGCCGAAGGCGCTGCGCACCGCGAAGAAAGTCGAGCGGTGCGGGCAGCCCGGGCAGAGGACCGGAGGACGCGGCGCCACCTGCGGCGCGTCGCCGGTGCCGTCGCCGGGCGCGGGGCCGAGATCCAGGGCGCCGTGGAGGCCCCGCCGGACGATCTCCGGGACGTACTCGAACTCCTCGGGAAAGTGGCCGCTGCGCTTGCCCAGGATCTGCGGAGAGAGGCCGTGCCGGTTACAGAGAGCGGCGATCGCGTCCTCGAGAAAGGGCGACAGCTCCTCGACCACCAGGACCCGGTCGACCCGGCGCAGAAAAGCGACGAGCTCGTCCTCGGGCAGCGGGTGGACGCCGCCGAGCGTCGCGAGGATCACCCGCTCTGTGA
Source organism: uncultured bacterium (assembly GCA_965371445.1). Lineage (GTDB taxonomy): Bacteria > Acidobacteriota > Thermoanaerobaculia > Multivoradales > J023 > DASWIG01. The sequence goes on from CBDUYN010000057.1 coordinate 21,250, forward strand.
GGCCGAGCTCGTCGAGCAGGTCGGCGCAGGTGGCGGCGGGGGCGCCGGAGGCCAGGACGGCGTCGCGTCGACCATCCGCTCCTCCCGTCTGCCGAAAGAGCCGCGCCGTGAACCGGCGTGCCGTCGCCAGCCGGTCCTTGATCTCCAGGCGCAGGCGCCGGGCGTTGGCCGGCATGGGCACGAAGCGCGCCGGATCGCGCACGAACCCGCCGACCCGGGGCTCGCCGAGCGGGGCGCAGCGCACCTTGGCGCGGCTGTGGGCCACCCGGGCCGTGATGCGCAGCAGCACCGGCAGGCGGCTCGCCTCGGAGAGCTCGAAGGCCTGGCGCGTCATGTCGCAGGCCTCCTGCGGGGTGCTCGGATCGAGGATCACGAGGTGGAGCATGGGACCGAGGTGGCGCTGGTCCTGCTCGTTGGGGCTCGTGTGGCAGGAGGGATCGCCGGCGCTGACGATCACCATGCCGCCGACCGTGCCGACGTAGGGGATCGTCGAAAGCGGATCGCCGGCCACCATCAGCCCGAGGTGCTTCATGGCGCAGATCGAGCGCCCCGGCCAGCGAGGCGGCGAAGGCCATCTCCAGCGCCACTTTCTCGTTGACCGAGTACTCGAAGACGACGCGGCGCGCCGCCGCCACGCGGGCGAAGGAGTCGGTCACCTCCGAGGACGGCGTGCCCGGGTAGCCGCAGGCGAACGCCACGCCCGCCTCGAGCGCGCCGCGCACGATGGCCTCGTTGCCCAGCAGGAAAGCGACGTGCTCGTCGGCCTCGGCGACGTCTGTGAGTAGAGGGTCCACGGTGACGATCCCGGAACGAATCTTGCCACGCCGGAAAGCGCGGGCAACCACCCGATCGGGTAGTCGCGCCGCGCGGTCGTCTTGCCAGGCCGTCTAGATCCCCAACATCTTCACAGATGAGCCGAGTATGAGCTGGCGCAACTCGTGCCACTCGGGCATCACCGGCACGTTGACGGTCTGGCCGTCCCGGATCTGACCGAGGAGACGGGCCTGAAGCTCGATCTGGCGGTGGATCCGATCCACCGCAGAAGCGTCGAGTCCTTGCCGTCGGAGCGAGCCCGCTTGAGCACCTCCAGGCAAGCGGCGTTGACCGCCCGAAGCTGTGGGCACTGACTGCGGAGCATCGAATCCACCCACGAGCACGGGCCCCGCCCCGCCAGTTGGGGTCTACCGATCGGACCACACGGCACGTTACCCAGATAATCGCTCGGGTCTCTGCGCTTTCTGGCTCATTCTGACGGGCTAACCAACGTAGGTCGGGCTGCCTCCTCCAGGTATGTCTTCGTGAGCTCTTTGAGGCGCTCGACCGTCTCGGGACGCAACCTCTTCGTCGAGTACCGTATTTCGACTCTGAGCTTGCCGGAGATGGTAAGGATGATAAATTCGAGCAGACTGGCCACGGTTTCATCCTGCTCCACCTGCCGGGTAAGCTCCAGGTAGTCCCCTGTATACCTGGTAGGCATCACCCCCAGATAGTTGATTCCGACCTGTGAGTGCTTGGATTGAACAACGTTCATGTGGTTGGAAATCTCTCTCCAGAGCAGGGGGTAGTGCTCGCGCCTCTCCGGCAGAAGCGTTTTGAACTTGGCCGCGACCGCCTTTGCGACGTCACCCACGGGCGCCTGCCAGTCACTCCTGATTTTAATCGGAATGCCAATCACCAAAAAACCAACCACTCGCTCCAAGTCGATTCCCCTGGATACTAGGCGGCCATTGTTGAGCTCGACGAAAGCCACCTCTTCGTTGTCGGACCATTGCCCAATAGCTTTACAGATGACGGCGCATAGGAGGACGTAGGTACTGACTCCGAAAACCCGGCGGCCATTTCGCTCGATACGGCTCGTGGTCGCCTCTTCGAGCTCGATCACCGCCCTCTTTTCGGCACTCGCAAGATTTGGCTGCTCCGGAAAGTCCGCCGGTAAGTCAGGGAAAGATCGGTCCTGAGGAAATTCAGCGCGCCAGAACTTGAGGCTTTCCTCCATGCCGCCGTCCCTCCGCAGTCGGCTCATCAAACGGATGTAGTCGCGATAGGCGTGACCGGTGGCCAGATCCGGGACGGTGCCGTCGGTGAGTAGGCTGCGATAGATCTTCAGATAGTCATCGAGGATGACCTCACAGCTGATCACATCACAGATTAAATGGTGACCGATCCAGAGAAAGAAATAGCGAGCCCCTGCTTTGAAGAGGGCGATGCGGAAAAGAGGCCAGCGTGCCAGACGGATCTCCGAATTCAATCGATGAAAGTGACGTCGGATCTGCTGCCTTTGCTCCGCCGCCGCCAGGTCGGAGAGATCGTGATGCTCGGGGCGGTACGTTTCTCGGGGCCTCAGGAAAATCTGATACCAGGCCAGTTGGGGAGCTGGAAGCACGGCGTGCAGGGACTGGTGACTCCGTTGAAGGATGTCCCAGGCTTTGTCGAAAGCTTGCAGATTGATTTCTTCTTGGAGCCACCCGCCGCGGTGCATGGTCCAGGAATCCGGATGGCGGGTCAACCCCACGGAGAAGAACCAGATCTGCCCCCCGCCGAACTCGCAGAGATCTTCGATGTTATCGTAGTCCAGAAAGCGTACGAGCTCACCACGGTCAGGCTCGCCCGTCGCCAACAGGGGGAGCTCATTCAGCTCGATGAAGCGGCTGGGAATCTTTCGGCTGGGTAGCTTGGCCCGACAAAGAGCGTCCAGCTCCTTGGGTGAAAGGGAGCCCTGCTGTTTGGGCAGGAAAAAACAGTAAAGGATCCTTGTTCCCTGGAGTTTTCCCGGAACGACGCACACCGCTTCGAGTTGGGGATGGCTGGCGATCGTCTCCTCGATGTTCGAGACCTCGGCGGAGCCCAGTTCGCCATTTGCGACCGGGACGATCAAAGGTTGAAATAATTCGTCCGAGCGAGCGGAGGGCGCTGGTTCCGCGGCCATGTAGCGTGTGATCTCTGCGATCGTCTGGTGGCGAAAAAGGTCATGAAGGGCCAGCTGAAAGCCGTTTTCCCTCATCAGGGTCACGACCCGGATCGCCTTCAAGGAATCCGCCCCGAGCTCGAAGAAGCGATCGTGGACAAAGACCTGCTCGATGTCCAGAACCTCCTCCCAGATCGCGGCGATCTTCCTCTCCTCCGCGGTTCGGGGCGGGACGGGCTCCTCGACGGGTCGGGAATGAGCCGTACGCGGGCCCAACGTCTGCGGGCTTCGCATCAGCTCCAAGGAGCCGACGGTGTCGCGATCTCGAATCAGGGCCTCGAGGTCCCAGGGTGAGACTACAACCCGCCCGAGGTCGTCGGCGAGAATTCGGGCGAATGCCTGGATCCCCTCTGTGGGCCGAATCGCCCGCTCCATATGTGCATCGCGTACCTGTTTAGCGCTCCGGCTTACAGTTGCCTTCGCCGCCATGCCCACCTCACTCCAGGTGCCCCAATCGATGACCACGGTGAAGGTGGCACCACGCCGAGTCTGCGCAAACGCATCGAGAAAGGCGTTGGCAGCAGAGTAGTCGACGGAACCGATACCGCCCGCCACCGCGGAGGTGGACGAGAAGAGGACAAGGATCTCAGGCGGCTCCTCGGCGAGTAACTCGGCGAGCAGCCGGCAGCCGGTTATTTTTGGTGCCAAAACGGTCTCCGCCGTTTCCCGGCTTTGACGCCGGATTATGCCGCCGGCCGGGTGACCGGCGGCATGTATAACGCCGTGGATGAAGCCGAAGCGCGTCCTGGCGGCGTTGAGGGCTGCCTCGGTCTGCTCGCGATCCGTGATGTCGGCGCGGACCACCAAGACCTCGGAGCCGAATTCCTCGAAGCGGCGCAGGGTGGTGATCGTGCGCGCCGTCTGGTCGTCCTCGCCGTGGCACGAAAGCCACCCATCCCACTCCTCCCGCGGCGGGATCGGAGAGCGGCCCAGCAGTATAAGCCGCGCAGAGAATTCGCGGGCCAGGTACTCGGCATGTGCCAGTCCCAACCCCCCGAGCCCGCCGGTGATCAGGTACGTCCCCTGCTTGCGCAGACGGCTCCTGCCCTGGCGAACCAGGGGTACCGGCTCGAATACCTGGACCCAGCGGACGTCAGCCCGATAGGCCACGGCGGAGTCCACGCTCTCGGTGAGTAGCTCGGCGATTATTCGCTCCGCAAGCACCACTGCAGCACCGCCGTCCCCTCCTGGGAACGAGACGTCGATGCTCCGGCAACTGATGCCGGGATACTCCTGGGGGATCACCTTACACGGGCCGATCAGGGTTGCTTTCTCGGGGCAGAGCTCCTCCTCTCCGGTGATTCGGTGCAGGCCGTTGGCAACGACGGCCATCCGCAGCGGCCCGGAATCGGATTGCCGATTTAGGGCCTGCGCCAACCACAGCAGGCTGTAGAAGCATCGCTCCCGAATCTCATCGGCGGCCTCGGCGCCAGCGGTTACGCTCCAGAGATGAACGACGAATGCGGGTTTCGACCCCCCAAGGTCCCGCAGCAGCGTTTCGTAGTGCTCCGGGCGACAGGGGTCGATCCGATATTGATGCTTCGAGGCGGCCGCAAACTCGCTGCCCGGAAGCACCGTAATCACCTCGGTTCCACGATCCCGGAGGCGGGTTGCGATCGCGGTGCCGAGGCCCAGAGAGTCGGAAAACAAAAGCCAACCGGGAGCCGTGTCGCGGTTCGCCTCTCCTTGCAAGGCAGAAACCGGCGATCGCGACTGCTTCCAGACTGGAAGGTAGAACCATTTCCCAATATCGGCACGCTTCGCGGGCAGACCCTCACGCATCGGCCTCGTGGGCTCCTGGGAGTTGGAATCGATCCAGTAACGCCGACGCGCGAACGGATAACGCGGCAGAGAAACCCGGCACCGTTGATGGCCGTGGTGGAAACCGGACCAGTCCACTGGGACACCCGCGAGCCACAGTCGCCCCAACGTGTGCAGCAGAAAACCGATGTCGGACTCCGAGGCTTGCGGATCGCGCACCGAGGACAGAGCGAGCTTCTCCGTGCCCTTTTCCTGAAGGGCGACAAGGGAACTGAGCGTGCGACCGGGGCCGACTTCCAGCAGAGCCAGGTCCGGCTCCTGGAGAAGGTGCCGGATATTGTCACCGAAACGCACCGGAGAGCGCAGGTGACGGACCCAGTAGTCGGGATCGGTGGCCTCCTGGGCCGAGATCCAAGTGCCGGTGAGATTCGAGAGGTAACGGGAGGATGGAACCCGGAGCTCGACGGCACGGACCCGTTCCGCGAACGGTTCGAGAATCGGGTCCGTCATCGCCGACTGGAAGGCGTGAGAGCTGTGCAGCCGTCGGCAGCGGACTCCCAGGGCCCCCAGCTCTGCGGCCAATGCCTCGATCTCGGGTAACGGACCGGAGGCCGTACACCTCCCGGGGCCGTTGACTGCCGCCAGGGCCAGGTTCCCGGTCAGCTGCGGCACCAACTCCGCCGCGGAGAGGGAGATGTCGAGCATGGCACCGGTCGGAAGCCGTGACATGAGCCGTCCTCTCTCCGCCACCAGGGCCAGAGCATCGGCAAGGGAGAAAACACCAGCCAGACAGGCGGCAACATACTCGCCGATGCTATGCCCCGCCATCGCCCGCGGCCGCAGACCCCACGTCTTCAGCATGTGGGCCAGGGAGTACTCGACGCTGAACAGCGCCGGCTGGCTGAAGGCGGTGTTGGCGAGCCGCTCCGCCGCCTCTTCCTTCCTTTTCTGCACCGGGTAGAGCAGATCGCGCAGATCGCAGCCGAGGGCGGGAAGGAGAAGCTCGCAGCAACGATCGATCTGCTCGCGGTAGGTTCCCTCTACCTCGTACAGCTCGCGAGTCATACCTGGATACTGTGCGCCCTGTCCGGGAAAGAGGAAGGCGACTGGACATTTTCCATGTACCGGACCCGCAGTTAGCAGGCGCTCAGCTTGGACGCCTTCGAGCACAGCCCGAGCGTCGGCCAAGTCGCGGGCAACCACCGCTTGCCGATACGCCAGGCCGGTACGCCCCACCTGCAAGGTAAAGGCGACGTCAGCCGCCTCGAGCTCCGGATGCTCGCGCAGGTGAGCGGCGAGGTTGGCGCCAGCCACTCCCAGGGTCTCGGGCGTGGCGGCGGACTGCACGATCAGCTGCCACGGACGCGAACGATCCGAGGTCGCGATCGGTGCAGCCTCTTGAAGGATCAGATGAGCATTCGTCCCGCCTATGCCGAACGAGCTGACTGCCGCCCGCCGCGGAGCACCTCCGTCTTCCCATGGGCCCGAAACGGTATTGACATAGAAGGGACTCATCGCAAAGTCGATCTGCGGGTTCGGCTCGTTGAAGTGCAGGCTCGGTACCAGCCAGCGGTGGTGGAGCATGAGGGCGGTCTTGATCAGGCCGGTGACGCCCGCTGCCGCCGCCAAATGCCCGAGGTTGGTCTTCACAGAACCTATCGCGCAGAAGCCGGTAGCCGCGGTGTGAGCACGATATGCCTGGGTGAGAGCGGCGACTTCGATCGGGTCACCAAGGCCCGTGGCAGTACCATGAGCTTCGACGTAGCGGATCGTCTCCGGATCGATGTCGGCCATGGTCAGAGCTTGCGCGATCACCTGCGCCTGACCGTCGAAGCTGGGCATTGCGAAGCCTGGCTTCATCGCACCATCGTTGTTGACCGCTGAGCCCTTAATCACCCCGTAAATCTGATTCCTGTCCGTCAGTGCGTCGGCCAGCCGTCTGAGCACAACGACCCCGACGCCGTCACCGAAGATCGTACCGGCGGCCTGGGCATCAAAAGTCCGGCAGTGGCCGTCCGGGGACAGAATGCCCCCGGGCTGCCACAGGTAGCCGCTTTTCTGCGGCACTCGCACCGAGACACCGCCGGCCAACGCCATGTCGCACTCTCGGTTGAGCAGGGCCTGACAGGCCAGATGAGTCGCCACCAGCGACGTGGAGCAGGCTGCCTGTACCGTTACGCTCGGTCCCCGCAAATTCAGTTCGTACGCCACGCGAGCAGCCAAAAAATCTTTTTCGTTACCGTGTAGGATCTCGGCTTCTCCTACCGACCGCAGCTGTGCCTGGTCGGGTCCCAGGTTGTTGATGAGGTAGGTACTCATAAACATCCCCGCATAGACGCCAATCGGTCCGGTGAAGGAGGCAGGGTCGCAGGCGGCGTCTTCAAGGGCGTTCCAACTGCTCTCCAAGAAGAGTCTCTGCTGCGGGTCGAGGATCTCGGCGTCTCTGGTGCTGAGACCGAAGAGGGTGGCATCGAAGGTGGTGATGTCGTCCAGGTATGCTCCGGCCTTGACGTAGGCGGGATCGTCACGGACCGTCTGCGGCACGCCGGCTGCCTCCAAGTCCTCATCCGACAGCGATCGGATCGACTCAACCCCTTCGCGCAGGTTGTGCCACAACTCCTCCACGTTCTGGGCGCCGGGAAAGATGCCAGCCATACCGACGATGGCGATGTCGTAGAAGTTTTCAGCGCCCTGGGTGCTCATAGCGAATCCTCCTCTTTCACCTTCCGTACCGGATGTAGCGAACGCCGCCGAATCCACTCGCGGCGTGCAAGGGCAAGATTGCGGCTGCTCTCGAAATCTGGTTGGGCTGGTTCCTCCCGCTCCAGGTGCCGGGCCAGAGCGTGGATGGTTGGATACTGGAAGAGCGCCACCACTTCCACTTCCCGCCGCAGCTCCTCAGCCAGGTGCGCCTGCAACTCCAGCAGCAGGAGAGAGTGGCCGCCGAGCTCGAAAAAATTGTCATGTACTCCCACCCGTTCCACCGGCAGCACCTCGCACCAGATAGCGGCCAGAATTCGCTCCAGCGTGCTTTGCGGCGCCACGTAGTCCGTGTCGTTCTCCGGCTTGGCGGCCGCGATTTCCGACAGAGCCCTGCGGTCGATCTTGCCGTTGGCGCTCAGGGGCAGTCGCTCGAGCCGCACATAGACCGAGGGTACCATGACTGCCGGCAGGTATCGCTGAAGATACGTCCGAAGCTCACTTGCTGTCACGGTACGTAGGGGCTGCGGAACGTAGTAGGCCACCAGTTGCTGCTGGGTGGTCGAATCGCCGCGATTCGGGATCGTCACTTCTCCTATTGCCGCTTCCCCAATCGCCGGATGTCGGCCAAGGATCATCTCAATCTCCGCCGGCTCAATGCGGAAGCCGCGCAGATTGATCTGAGTGTCGGCACGGCCAAAAAGATCCAGCGCGCCGTCGGGCCGGTAGCGACCGAGATCGCCGGTTCGATAAATGCGGCCGCCATCCCGAGTGTCTGGTACGAAGCGCGACGCAGTCAGCACTGGATCGGCAAGGTAGCAGCGAGCCAGATGGGGGCTACGAAAGTAGATTTCCCCCAACTCACCGATACCGGCTGGCCGGCCCTGGCGAGTGAGCACCAAGAGCTGAACATCGGGCAGCCCCTGGCCGACGGGAAGTCGACCTTCCACCGACATGCCGTCGGAAGGAATCCGATAGTAGCCGAGCGCCTGCTGAGTCTCGGTAGTACCGTAGAGGTTGATGCAGGAAGCCTCGGGAGCGAGGTCCCGTAGCTGCACCACGGTGCGACCTGTAAGGTGGTCACCGGCAAACAGCACGTAGCGCAGCGAATGGATCCGGAATCCCTGCGCCAGCCCGTGCGCCAACCCCTGCGCCACGGCCGGGGTGAGATTGGCGATGGTGATCTTGTTCCGCTCCAGCCACGGCGCCAGCCGGCCTGCATTGTGCAGATCCAAGGAATCGGGGATATAGATGGCAGCCCCAACCTGTAGCGGTAGGAAGAGATCACGATGCAGCGGGTCGTGGCCCAGACCGGAGAGCATGCTGAACCGGTCGTCGGCAGTCAGGTCCAAGATCTCCCGGTACCAGGGAAGGAAGTGGCTGAGGGGACCGTGGCGACCGACGATACCCTTGGGCGTCCCGGTGGAGGCGGACGTAAATGCGATATAGGCGACATCATCGGCCGTAACCGGTAGGGCGGGGTTCGTGTCGGGGAAAGCCGCCACAACTGGTGACATTTCGGCTCCGGTCAGCTCCAAGTGTGTGCAGGAGCCATGCTCTTCGAGCCACTTGACGAGCTCTCCCGGCATGGGCCCGGGCGCTACGATCTGCAAAAAGACGCGAGGCCGCGCCTGCTCCAGGCAGCGAACCTGGCGTGCCGGCGGACAGGCCGGATCGAGGATGAGGAACGCGCCTCCGGCCTTCATCACGCCCAAGATGGCCCATACCAGGACGGCACTGCGGTGGGCATGAATCGCCACGACCTCCCCTCGCTCCAGCCCGCTGTTCAGAAGATAGTGGGCCAGGCAGTTGCTTCGGCGCTCGAGGACGTCATAGGTCCATCTCACCTGCGGGTCCACTACTGCCAATCGCTCTGGAACCCGCTCAGCAGAACGGCTGAAGATCTGATGCACGCTGCCGATCCAATTCTTGCTTGGTATTCTTTGACGATTCGGGATTATCGCCCGCGCGGCCTCTGTGACCAGTGAGAACTCGTCGAGAGGTCGTTCGAAATCTTGCGCTACCTGCTCCAGGAGTAACAGGTACTGAGCCTGCATCTCGGCGATTCGCACGGCGTCGAAGAGATCGACGTTGTAGACCCACTTCATGCTGATTCCCGCCAGCCGATCGGACGTATAGATCGTGAGATCGAACTTCGACGGCAACTCGGGGGGGTCGAGCAGCTCCAGTTCCAGTCCTGCCATTTCGATGCACTTCTGCGGAAAATCGACCATATTGAAGAAAACCTTGAACAACGGCGTATGGGACAGGTCGCGCTCGGGGCGGAGTACCTCCAGGAGTTTTTCGAACGGCAGATCCTGATGGGTGAAGGAGCCCAGGTGCACCTCCCGCTCTCGCATCAGAAGCTCGCGAAAGGTCGATACCTCCGCCATATTCACGCGCAGCGCCAGGGTATTGATGAACAGGCCGACAAGAGGTTCGATCTCGGCGCGGGTTCGCCCGGCAATGGCGGCGCCCACCACCAAGTCGCGACTTCCGCCAAGGCGGGCCAGGAGCACCCGAAAAACGGCCATCAGCGTCATGAACGGAGTGACGCCGTGGCGCCGGCCCAGGGTTCTCAGTTGCTTCGAAAGATCAGGTGAAAGTACGAGCGAACGGTACGCGCCGCGAAAAGTCTGGAACGTAGGACGTGGGTGGTCGATGGGCAGATTGAGCGCGGCCGGAAAACCGGCGAGCGACTCCCGCCACCAGGTGAGCTGGCGCTGCAGCGTTTCGTCTCGGAGGCAATGTCGCTGCCACACCGCATAGTCAGCATATTGAACAGGCAGCTCTGGAAGAGGCGGCTGTCGGTCCCCCAGGGATGCATCGTAGAGAGCCGCCAATTCCTGAATTAACACATGTATCGACCAGCCGTCTGCGATGATGTGGTGAAGGGTTAGCAGCAGAACCCATTCGCCCTCGGCGAGGCGGACCATACAGGCACGCAGAAGGGGGCCTTGTGAAAGGTCGAAAGGTTTGGCGGCCTCTTGCGTCATCAACCGCTGTCGTTCCAGTTTTCGGATCGGCTCCGGTAGGCGATCGAGATCGACGACCGGCCAGCTGCGGGGAATGAAAGGTCCGATGAGCTGGAAGGGGTGCCCACTTTTCTCGTAAAAGGTAGTTCGTAATGCCTCGTGTCGGCGCATCACCTCGTTGAGACTCGCTGCCATTGCCGCCATGTGAAAATGGCCGCGGAGCCGGATGGAGATCGGCAGGTTGTAGGTTGCGGTATTTGGCTCGAGTCGATCGAGAAACCATAGCCGCTCCTGGGCAAAGGACAATGGCAGGTTCCCCCCCCGCGACTGTCGGGGAATCTGGCCCGTTGTCCCCCGCCAGGTCTCGCTCCGGATTCGACGCACCAGCCGAGTTATCGTGGGTGCCTCGAATACCGCTCGCACTGGCAAATTGACCGCGAGGCTCTGAGCCAATCGGGACACCAGTTGGGTCGCCAAAAGGGAATGGCCACCCAGCTCGAAGAAGTTGTCCGTGATGCTCACCCGCTCCACGCCCAGAATATCGGCCCAGAGCCCGGCCAGGATCCGTTCCACATCGTTACGAGGCGCGATATACTCCTCGCCGCCTGGCTCCTGCTCTTCGCTGGCCGCCCGCGCCAGCAGGGCAGTGCGGTCGACCTTGCCATTGGGCGTCAAGGGGATCTGGTCCAGCACGACCATGCTCGAGGGGACCATGTAGTCGGGCAGCGCCGTGCGGAGGAAATCCCGCAGCTCCCCGACCACGGCCGTGGCTCGCTCCGGTGCCAAAAAGGCCACGAGGCGCAGCTCCCGGTTGCCGCTTTCTGCTCCGCGCTCCTCGGCCAGCACCACAGCCTCGCGCACCGCGTCATGGCGGACCAGCACGTTCTCGATCTCCCCCGGTTCGATGCGGAAGCCCCGGATCTTGACCTGGAAGTCGACCCGGCCAATGAAGTCGAGGATGCCGTCGCGCCGCTGCCGCACCAGATCACCGGTGCGGTACAGGCGCTCGCCCGGGCGCCAGCTGAACGGGTTGGGCAGGAAGCGTTCGGCGGTCAGCGCCGGCCGTCTGCGGTAGCCGCGGGCAAGTCCGTCGCCGCCGGCCAGAAGCTCGCCCACCACGCCGACGGGAACCGGCCGTTGGTGGCGATCCACCACCCACACCCGGGTGTCGGCGATCGGGCGGCCGACGGCCACCGGAGATGTCACCTCCTCGCTTCCGGTCATGCGGTGGCAACAGGTGAAGGTGGTGTTTTCGGTCGGACCGTAGCCGTTGACCAGGGTACAGCCCGGCAGCTCGCCGAGCGCCCGCCGAACGTGATCCGGCGAGAGCACGTCGCCGCCGGCCAGAAGCTGCTCCAACCCGGCGAGGTCCGACAGCCCTTCATCGACCATCTGGTGAAACAAACCCGCCGTCAGCCACAGAATGGTGACCCGGTGGCGCCGTATCAGGGACCCAACCTCGGCCAGCGACAACGCTTCCGGCGGCGCGCATACCAACCGTGCACCGTTGGCCAACGCGCCCCAGATCTCCAGGGTCGAGGCGTCGAAGGAAACGGGCGCCAGTTGAAGGAAGACCTGATCTGCGGCCAGGCGCGCATAATCGGCCTCCCGCACGAGGCGCACGACGTTGCGGTGGGTCACCTCGACGCCCTTGGGCCGGCCGGTCGAGCCGGAGGTGTACATGACGTAGGCGAGATGGTCGGCGGCAGAGTCCCGATCGCACGGTTCCGGATCGTCGTCCTCGGCATCGACGTACACCACCGGCAGGTTCGAGACCGGCAGCGTCGCCGCCGATTGCTCAGAGCTCACCACCGCCGCCAGCCCGCAGTCGGCGGCCATGAACTTCACCAGGTTGGCCGGATACGACCGATCGAGTGGAACGTAGGCGCCGCCGGCCTTGAGGATCGCCAGGATCCCCGTGACCACGGCGTGGCGCTCCTCCAGCCACAGCCCCACTGGCACCTCGGGTCCGACCACCAGGCGGCGCAGGCGGCGGGCCAGCCGGTCGCTGCGGCGGTCGAGCTCGGCATAGGTCATGGTGCCGTCGGTCCATTCCAGGGCCACGGCCTGGGGGGTACGCCGGGCGGCGGCGGCGAAGAGCTCGTGCAGGCATGCCTGCCGCGGAGGGGGGGAGTCGGTGTCGTTCCATTCGCAGAGCAGCTGCTGGTGCTCGGCCGCCGAGAGCAATGGCAGCTGCGAGAGGCACCGGCCCGGCTCGCGCGACACGGCCGCCAGCAGCCGGTAAAGATGGTCCACCAGGCGCCGGATAGTCGTGGCGTCGAACAGATCGCGGCTGTAGTGCAGCTGCCCGCTCACGCCGTCGCCAGCGGCGGCCAGCAGTAGTTCCAGGTCGAAGCGGGTGGTGCCGGTCTCCATCGCCAGCGGCAGAACCTCGACGGCGGGCAGATCCAGCTGCCACTCCGAATCGGTTCGCAGCGAGAGGACGACCTGAAAGAGCGGCGAGTGGGCCATGCTGCGCTCGGGCCGGAGCTCCTCGACGAGTTTCTCGAAGGGCAGGCTCTGGTGCGCCCAGGCATCGAGGCAAAGCTCCCGCACCCGTTCCAGTAGCTGTGCGAACGGCGGATCGCCCGTAAGGTCTCCACGCATCACCAGGGTGTTGACGAACAGGCCGATCAGCGGCTCGATCTCGAGCGGCCCGCGCCCGGCCACGGGAGACCCCACGGGAATGTCGTACTGGCCGGTCTGACGGGCCAGCAACGTCTGGAAGGCGGCCAGTACGGTCATGTACAGCGTCGTGCCGCAGCGCTGACCGAGTGCCTGCAAGGCCACCGTCCGCCCGCGGTCGAGGAGCACCGGCAGCGCCGCACCGCGGTAGGTCATCACCGGCGGCCGCGGCCGATCCGCCGGCAGCTCGAATACCTCCGGGGCACCGGCTAGTCGCTGCCGCCAGTGGGCCAACTCGGACGCCAGCACCTCGCCGCTGAGCCATTGCCGCTGCCACGCGACGTAGTCGGCGTATCGCACCGGCAGCGGCGCAAGAGCCGCTCCGGCATAAAAAGTCCCCAGCTCGCGCATGAAGATGCCCAGGGACCAGCCGTCGGAGATGATGTGGTGCATGTTGAGCACCGCCACGGTCTCGTCGGCGCCGAGGCGCAGCAGGAGCAACCGCAGCAGGGGGCCACGGGCCATGTCGAAGGGCCGCCTCGCCTCGTCGGCAGCGAGGCGCCGGAGCTCCGCCTCCTGCCCCCCCGCGCTCAGGGATCCCAGATCCACCAGCGGCAGCGCCAGGCTTGCACCGGGAACGATCCTCTGCACCGGTCGGCCCTCGTCGCCATGGAGGAAGTTGGTGCGCAGGGTGTCGTGGCGGCGCACGATCTGGTTGACGCTGGCGTGGAAACGGTCGACGTCGAGCATGCCGCGAAGACGTACACCACCGCAGATGTTGTATTGGGCCGTGCCGGGGTCGAGCTGATCGAGGAACCACAGCTGCTCCTGAGCGAAGGAGAGCCGAGCAGTGTAGGGGATGCCGGGATCGCGAGAGGCCGACGCCAGCGGTGGCTCCGTCGCGCGTTGCCGCCGCGTCGCCTCGATCCGGATCGCGAGCTCGGCGATCGTGGTTGCCTCAAAAAGAGCGCGCAGCGGTAGCTCTACCCGGAATGTGTGGCCCAGGCGCGAGATCACGCGGGTGGCGAGGAGGGAATGTCCGCCGACCTCGAAGAAGTCCTCGTCAATCCCGATCCTGTCGAGCCCCAGCACCTCGGCCCAGATTCCGGCCAGAAGCTCCTCCACCGGGGTGCGCGGCGGCGAATAGCCGGCCCGCTCTCCTTCCCACTGCGGTGCCGGCAACGCCCGCCGATCGACCTTGCCATTGGGCGAGAGCGGCAGCTCCTCAAGCATCATGAACACCGGTGGCACCATGTACTCGGGCACCCTCGCGCGCAGCATCTCCCGCAACTCGTCCGGCTGCACCTCCCCGTGACCCACCACGTACGCCACCAGACGCTTCTGCTCCGCACCCTCGCCGTAGAGCAGCACCACCGCATCGCACACTGCCGGATGCTCCCGCAGCAGCACCTCGATCTCCCCCAGCTCGATGCGGAAACCCCGTACCTTGACCTGGGTGTCGATGCGGCCCAGGAACTCGATCCGGCCGTCCGGCAGCCAGCGCGCCAGATCTCCTGTCCGGTACGCCCGCCCCCAACCGGCGGGATCGGGCACGAAGCGAGCCGCGGTCAGCCCCGGACGCGAAAAGTAACTCCGCGCCAGTCCGTCGCCGGTGATCCACAGCTCGCCGGGAACGCCGATCGGCACCGGACGGCAACCGCGGTCGACGAGATGCACCGCGGTCTGCGCGATCGGCCGTCCGATCGGCACCGATGACCTTTCCGCGTCTGCCTGCGCCAGCGGCTGGCAGCAGGTGAAGGTAGTGTTTTCGGTCGGCCCGTAGCCGTTGACCAACCGCACCGACGGCAGCTCCCGGCACACCTTCCGCACGTGTTGAACGGACAACACGTCGCCGCCGGCCAGCAGCTGACGCACCTTCCGTAAACGCGGAAGATGGGCCTCGACCATCTGGTGAAACAAACCCGCGGTCAGCCACAGCGTGCTCACCCGGTGGCGCTCGATCACCTCGCCCAGCTCCTCCAGCGACGGCACACCCGGCGGAAACACGACCAGTCGCCCGCCGTTGAGGAGCGCCCCCCAGATTTCCAGAGTCGCCGCGTCAAAGGAGATCGGAGCAAATTGCAGAAAAACCTCGTCGGCACCGAACGAGGCAAAGTCGTTCTCCCGGACCAGACGCACCACCGCGTGGTGGGAGACCGCGACGCCCTTCGGTCTGCCGGTCGAGCCCGAGGTGTGCATCACGTAGCAGAGATTCTCGGCCGTGCCCCGGGCCGGAGGGTTCTCGCCGGTACGGGGCACGACGTCGGCTTGGTCCCGATCCACGCACACCACCTGCGCCGCGTGGTCGGGCAAGGAGCTGAGCAGACGTTCCTGTGCGAGCAGGACGCCGACCCTCACGTCGTCGAGCATGAAGGCCAGACGCTCGAGCGGATAGCCGGTGTCGAGCGGCAGGTAGAAGCCACCCGCCTTGAGCACGCCGAGGATCGCCACCACCATCTCCGGTGACCGCTCCATGAAAACGGCCACCGGTACTTCGGGTCCCACCCCGAGAGTCCGCAGGTGGTGCGCCAGCCGATTGGCGCGCTGATTGAGCTCGCGGTAGCTCAGCTCCTGCTCGCCAAAGACCACGGCCACCGCCTCCGGCGTGCGCGCCGCCTGGTCCTCGAAGAGCGCCTGCACCGTCGTCTCGCGGGGATACGGTCGATTGGTGTCCGGCCATTCCACCAGCAGCTGCGCACGTTCCCCCGCGCTCATCAGGGAGAGGGCCGCAACCCGCTCGTCGGGCCCGGCGGCGGCCGTCGAGAGCAGGTTGCGAAAATGCCCCAGCAGGCGCCGGACGGTGGTGCCGTCGAAAAGGGCCGTGGCGTACTCGAGGGTGCCGGCCAGAGCTCCCCCGCGCTCCTCCAGGAGCAGCGTCAGATCAAACTTCGACGTCCCCGTACCGACCGCCCGGGGCTGAAAGCTCAGACCCCTCAAACGCGGCGTCTCCCACGGCGCGTTCTGCAATCCGAGGACCACCTGAAAGAGCGGTGTGTAGGCGAGATTGCGCTCCGGCGCCAGCTCCTCGACCAGCCTCTCGAAGGGCACCTCCTGGTGGGCCCAGGCGTCGAGGACCTCGCCCCGCACCCTCGTCAGCAGCTCGGAAAACGCGGGATTCCCGGACAGATCGGTGCGCAGGACCAGGGTGTTGACGAAGAAACCGATCAGCGGCTCGATCTCGACCCGATTGCGGTTCGCCACCGGGAAGCCCACCACCACGTCGTCCTGACCGGAGTAGCGGGAAAGGAGCAGCTGAAAGCCGCTCAGGAGGGTCATGAAGAGCGTCACCCCACGCTGCCGGCCGAGCTCCTGCAGAGCGGTCACCATCTCTGCGGGCAGGCGGAGCTCGCAGGTGGCGCCGTCGAGCCTCTGCACCGCCGGGCGTGGACGGTCGGCGGGCAGCTCGAGCACCGCCGGCGCCCCGGCGAGCTTCCGGCGCCAGTAGCTGAGCTCGGAGGCCAGCACGTCTTCGTCGAGGATCCGCCGCTGCCAGCAGGCAAAGTCCGCGTACTGGACGGCAAGCTCGGGCAAGGGCGACGGCCGTCCCGCCGCGAACGACTCGTAGAGGACGCTCAGCTCGCGGAAGAAGACGCCCAGCGACCAGCCGTCGCTGACGATGTGGTGCATGGTGAGCCACACCCCATGGTCCTCCGGGGTGATCCTCACCAATCCCACGCGCAGCAGCGAACCGCGGCCGAGATCGAACGGACGCCGCGCCTCTTCCTGCAGCAACCGGGTCAGGACCTGCTCGCGGCCGGGGGTCGTGAGTGCCGTCAGATCGACGACGGGCACGGCCGGTTCGGACGGCGCGGCGATCACCTGCACCGGCTTCCCGGAGTCCTGGACGAAGGTCGTTCGCAGCGCCTCGTGCCGGCGGACGATCTCGCCGACCGCCCGCCGCAGCGGCTCGACCGCCAGCGCTCCCCGCAGGCGGCCGGCCGCGGCGAGGTTGTAGTAGGGGCTGTCGGGCTCCAGCTGGCTCAGGAACCAGAGCCGCTGCTGGGCGAGCGAGAGAGGAAGCGGGCTTGCCCGCCCCACCCGCTCCGGTGGTGGCAGCCGGCGGCGGGCCGGTCCCGTCGAAGCCTCGATCCGCGCCGCCAACGACGCCAACGCCGGCGCCTCGAATACCGTCCGCACCGACAGCTCAACGCCAAACGCCTCGCGCACCCGCGACAGGACCTGGGTGGCCAGCAGCGAGTGCCCGCCGAGGGCAAAGAACCGGTCGTGTGCCCCGATCCGCTCGACCCGACCGAGGACCTCGGTCCAGATCCCGGCCAGAATCTGCTCCGCCGGCGTCCGCGGCGCCACGAATCGGCCGTTGCTGGCGCCGGTGACGGCGGTCTCGGCCTGCCGCATCAGGGCCCGGCGATCTGTTTTGCCGTTGGGCGTCCGCGGCATCTCGTCGAGCACGATGCACGTAGCCGGGACCATGTGCTCAGGCAGCTCGCCGCGCAGATCCGGCACCGCCGCCCGGTCCTCGCAGGTGACGAACGCCGCCAGCCGCGTGCCGGTGGCCAGCTCGGCGTCGCCGCCGACCGCGACCACAGCCGCCTCCCGCACCCCGGGCCGGGCACTGAGCGCCGCCTCGATCTCGCCGAGCTCGATGCGGAACCCCCGGATCTTCACTTGATGGTCGAGACGCCCCAGATAGACCACGCGCCCGTCGGCCAGTCGACGCGCCAGATCCCCGGTTCGGTAACGCCGCGCGCCGCCGACCGACGACAGCGGATCCGGCACGAAGCGCTCGGCAGTCAGCGCCGGCCGGCCGCGGTAGCCGCGCGCCACCCCGGCACCGCCGATTACCATCTCGCCGGCCCCCCCGATCGGCACGGGACGCCAGCTGCGGTCGAGAAGCACGATCGAGGTGTTGGCGATGGGACGGCCGACGGTGATCGCCCCGGGCCGGTCGACCCGACAGACGGCGGACCACACGGTGGTCTCAGTCGGTCCGTACAGATTCCACACCGCGCCGGAACGCTGACGAAGCGCCGCGGCCAGATCCGGCGGCATGGCCTCGCCACCACACAATACCGTCAAGGGTTCCTGCCAGCCCGCCGCCACCAGCAACCGCCAAGTCGCCGGCGTCCCCTGCACCACGGTCACTCCCTCGCGGACGATCAAGTCGCGCAGCCGATGACCGTCGGCGACCTCGTCGCGGCCGGCGAGCACCAGCCGCGCCCCGGTCAGAAGCGGCAGGTAGAGCTCCAGCCCGGCGATGTCGAAGCTCAACGAGGTCACGGCCAGCAACACGTCGTCCGCTGCGAGGCCGGGCTTCGCGGCCATCGAGCCGAGGAAGCTCAGAAGCGCCCCATGGGAGATCCCGACGCCCTTCGGCTTGCCGGTGGAGCCGGAGGTGTAGATGGTGTAGGCCAGCTGCCCGGACGCGATCACCGCCGGCGGTACCGGATCCGCGGCCGCAGCCCCGTCGGGCAGGACGGGCCTGGCCTCGACGAAGAGATCCGGCAGCTCGTCGGCGAGCTGCTCGGTGGTCACGACCAGGCGCGCGCCGGCGTCCTCGACCATGAAGGCCAGCCGATCGCGCGGGTAGGCGGGATCGAGCGGCAGATAGCAACCGCCGGCACGCAGGACGGCGAGGACAGCGACCAGTTGCGCCAGCGGCTGATCGACGCAGACGCCGACGGGCGTCTCGGCGCGGACGCCCAGCCCCCGCAGATGACCGGCCAGCCGGCTCGCCCGCTCGTCCAGCTCGCCGCGGGTCACGTTCTCGCCGCCGGCGGTGACGGCCACGCGCTCGGCATCCTCGGCGGCACGGGTGGCCAGCAGGTGCGGCAGAGTCTCGACAAAGGGACCGGTGGCGGCGCTGTCGTTCCACTCCACCAGCAGCTGGGCCTCTTCGGCCGTCGTCAGGAGTGGCAGTTCCGAGATCCGCTTGCCTGGCTCCGTGGCGATCCCCCTCAGCAGCGTCCCGAAGTGTCCGAGCAGCCGCCGTATTGTGGTCGCGTCGAGGAGCTCCACCGCGTATTCGAGCGCCAGGGCCAGACCGTCCGCCGACGGTGCCGCGTAGAGCATCAGGTCGATCTGCGCGTCGCGGCACGGCAGCGCCACCGTCTCGCATCGCTGTCCGAAGAGCTCCAGCTCGGCGCCCGCCGCGCCCAGAGAAGCCGCCGCCAACCGCGGATCGCGCGTCTGCTGGTAGACCAACATCGCCTGGAGCGTCAACCTGAGCAACGGGAACGGGTAGTCCTGACGGGCGAAAGCCGCGAGGACCTTCCGCCGCGTCGTCTCAAGAAAAGCGTCGAACGGCGGGTCCCCGGCCAACTCGCCGCGCAATACCACCGGGTTGACGAAGTAGCCGATCAGACCGTGAAGCTCCGGCCGGTTGCGTCCCGTCGTCGGCGTGCCCAGGAGGACGTTGTCCTGCCCCGTGTGGCGGTGGAGCAGGACCTGGAACGTCGCCGCCAGCGTCATGAAGCGCGTCGGCCCCAGCGCGTCCACTGCTGCGATGAGCTCCCCGTCCAACTGCGAGAAGACGAGGCCGCCCGCCATCGTCGGCTCGGTCGGACGCGGCCGGTCCATCGGCAGATCGAGCGGCGCGGGCTCGCGGAGCTGCTTCTGCCAGTACGCGCCGAGCTCGTCGATCGGCTGCGCCGCCTGCCAGTGGACGTAGTCGACGTAGCGGACGGGCAACGGCGGCAGCTCGGCCTCGGGGTCGCGGTAGAGAGCGTCGAGCTCTTCAAGCAGAACGCCGATCGACCACAGATCCGAGATCAGGTGGTGGATGCTCAGGCGCAACAGCTTACCGTCGTCCAGGAGGTCGATGGAGAAAGGCGGACGGTCGACCGGCATGGCGTCGTGGACCACCTGGTACGGCTCGCCGTCATCGACGTCGATCGTCGTCCGCAGGGCCGGATGCCTGGCCACCAGACGGTCCAGCGCCTGCTGCAACCTTGCTGCGTCGATTTCGTCCTCGAACCGCAGGGCGCCGTTCAGCGCGTAGGCCGTCGTATTCGGGTTCAGCTCTTCGACGAGCCACAGGGAACGCTGACCCGCGGAGAGCGGATGACGGTTCGCCTGAGGTGCCGGCGGGATCGGCGACCGCTCCGTGCCCGACTCGATCGCCGTCAGAACCTCCGCGGCGACTTCCCGGAGCGTCGCGCCTGCGAGGAGTCGCGCCTGCGACGGTCCCGCGCCCAGCCGGTCCTCCACTTCGCTTGCCAGCTCCACCGCGCGCAGCGAGTCCAGTCCCAGGGCCGTCAGCGGCTGCTCCGGGTCGAGCTTTTCCGGCGTACTTTCCACCACCGCGGCCAGTCGTCCGCGCAGGAAGTCCAAGAGCCGCGCTCCGCGCTCCGCCGCCGGCAGGAGCAGCAGCTCCTTACGGTCCAGGACAGGCACCGCGACCGCTGCAACCGGCGCCGCGGCCTCACTCGTGCCCACCACCCGCAGCTCCCCCGCCTGCCAGGCCGTGCGGCAGGCGCGCCGTTGCACCTTGCCGCTCGAGGTCTTCGGCAGCGTGCCGGCGGAGATCAGCACCACCTCGTGGACGTGGACCTCGTGCTCCTCGGTGACCGCACGGCGCACGGCGTCGCTGACCTCGTCGAGGTCCGGCTCGACGCTGCGGCGGAGCTCGTGGACCACCACCAGCCGTTCCTCGGTATCGACGGAGAACGCCGCGCCGCCGCCCGGCCGCAGGGTCGGATGGGCGTTGACCGCCGTCAGCTCCAGGTCCTGCGGGTAGTGGTTGCGCCCGCGGATGATGATCAGGTCCTTCAACCGGCCGGTGACGAAGAGCTCACCGTCCCACAGGAAGCCCAGGTCGCCGGTGCGCAGGAAGGGACCGGCCGTCTCGTCGTCCGCCAGTCGGGCGCCGAAGTCGCGTGCCGTCTGCTCGGGGTTCTGCCAGTAGCCCGGGGCGACGCTCGGGCCGGCGACCCAGATCTCACCGACGCGATCCGGCGGACGTTCCGTTCGGGATTCCGGGTCGACGATCCGCAGCTCCTGTCCCATCCGCGGTCGGCCGCAGCTGACCAGGATCCGCTGCCGCGTCCCGGAGACGGGGGCCGCCTCGTGTCTTTCCAGCGCGTCGGGGTCAAACCACTCGACCGCCGGCTCCTGCCCGCGGTCGCCGCCGGTGACGTAGAGCGTCGCCTCGGCCAGTCCGTAGCAAGGGTAGGCGGCGCGGCGGTCGAAGCCGCAGCGCGAAAAGACGCGGGCGAAACGCTCGATCGTGTCCGCCCGGACAGGCTCGGCGCCGTTGAAGGCCACGTGCCAGCCCGAAAGATCCAGGCGCTTGCGGTCTTCCGGCTTGACCTTGCGGACGCAGAGGTCGTAGGCGAAGTTGGGTCCGCCCGAGGTCGTGCCGCGGTAGCGGGTCATCGCGTCCAACCAGCGCACGGGTTTCTGCAGGAAGGCGGCCGGCGACATCAGGACGCAGCGTCCGCCGACGTAGAGCGGTTGCAGGATGCCGGCGATCAGACCCATGTCGTGGTAGGGCGGCAGCCAGCTGACCGTCACCGACTCCTCGTCGTGGGCGCAGACCTCGCGGATCATCTCCTGGTTGTGGACCAGGTTGCCGTGGGTGACGATCACGCCCTTGGGGGCGGCGGTGGAGCCGGAGGTGTACTGGAGGAATGCCGGGGTCTCGGCGGTCAGCTCGGGTGGACGCCAGCGGTCGGCGTCCGCGGTGCCGGCGTCGTCGGTCGGGAGGACCCGGATTCCTGCCGGCATCGCGGACGCGAGCGCGGATTCGGTGAGGACGACGCTCGGCCGGGCGTCCCGGGCGATGCCGCCGAGGCGCCGGTCCTCGCGTCCGCGGCGCGGCGGGAAGGTGGGAACGGCGACCACGCCGGCCCAGAGGCAGCCGAGAAATGCGGTCACGAAGCCGGCCCCGGGAGGGTAAAGGAGCAGCGCCCGGTCGCCGGGTTCCGCGATGGTGCGAAGCTGGACGGCCACGGCGCGTACCCGACGTTCGAGATCGACGTAGCTCAGAGGCGGGCATTCGACCTCGCCGCCCATGAGGAAGGTAAAGGCCGGCTCCTCGGCGCGGCGCCGTACCACGGCGCGGAGAGCTGCGACGAAGTTCGAACCTCGGGTCTCATGGCCGCGCAACGGCCCGCTACCAGCTCGGATCTGTTTCTGCTCCTGCTTCATCTTTCGGACACTCCAACTTCGAGGGTGGTCAGCCTTGACCACCACGTGAAAGCTCCGTTCTTCAGGCGTCGGCAGGCGGCGGTTGGAAACGTCGTTCCCAGCATCGGCTTACTCCGCCCGGATCGCAATCACCGGATCGATCTTGGTTGCACGGTGTGCAGGCAGGGAGCTGGCCGCCAAGGCGATGGCCAGCAACAGCAGCGACATGGCGACAAAGATCACCGGGTTCAGGGCGCTGAGGCCATAGAGTCGGCTCTCGATGAAGCGGGTCAGTGCGAGCGACCCGAGCACCCCCAACAATACCCCGATCGATGCCAGGCGGGCCCCCTGGGCCACCACCGCCCGGATCACCTCACGCCGCTGCGCTCCCAGGGCCATGCGGATTCCGATGTCGCGCGTGTGCTGAACGACGCTATAGGAGACCACCCCGTAGATTCCGACCGCCGCCAGGGTGAGGGCAGAGGCGGCGAACAGACCGATCAACAGCACCAGAAAGCGGCCGCCGGCGATCTGTTCCCGCAGCCGTTCGTCCATGGTCAGGATGTCATAGACGGCCAGCTCGGGAGCGATTCGCCTGAACTCTTCGCGCAACGGCCGGGCCAGGCCGCCAGGAGGTACCCGTGTACTGATGAGCAGGTTGAGTACCGGCGGCGTTCGTGGCAGCAGCCGCAGCATCGGAAAGTAGAGGTCCGGAGCGGGTCTCTCGCTGGTGGCCAAGCCGTTGTGCCTGACGTCTTCCACCACGCCCACCACCGTGTCCCACTCGAAGGGTGAGTCTCGAGGCCCGTACTTCAAGCGCTTGCCGATCGGGTCCTGGCCGGGCCAGAAACGATTCGCCAGCGTGGCGCTGACGATGACTACGTGCGGCGCCGTATGATCATCGGAGGTCGTGAAGTCGCGCCCTCGGAGGAGTGGAATCCCAAGGGTGGCGAAATATCCGGGACTGATGAAGTGATAGAGCAGCACCACGGTATCATCGTTCTGGGAGCCGATGCGGTCTTCGAGGGTGTAGTAGCCTCCGAACCAATCGTCGGTGGGCAGATCCGGGCCGACCAGAGCCACGGAGCGGACCCCCGGCAGGGTCTCCAGCCTGGCGATGGATTGACGCGCCAGCAGGCGGACGCTGTCGTCGGCGGCGTAGCTCGGACCTTTGAGCAGGATCCTCATGGTCAGCAGATGATCCGGCTCGAATCCCAAATCCGTCCGCGTGAAGCGCTGAAAGCCCAGCATCATCAGGCCGCCTCCGACGAGCAGGATGAGCGCCAGGGTCAACTCACCGATGGTCAGTGCTTCCTGGAAGCGGTGGGTGCCCCAACCCCTGGTCGCGGTCCTCTTGCCCTCGGTGAGCAAGTCGTGCAGGTTGCGATTGGAGATCACGAGGCTTGGCCCCAAGTTGCAGAGCAGGCCGCTGAGAATGGAGATGACCAGGGTCACTCCGATCACCACCGGATCGGTCCCGACCTCGATGAAGCTCATCAACTCGAGCCCGCTGGCCGCGATCAGCAAGCCCGTGCACAGCTGGGCCAGAAGGAGCCCGAAGACGCCACCGAGCAGCGTCAGCAGCAGGGTTTCGATGAAAAGCTGGCGCATCAGACGCACCTTGCCTGCTCCCAGGGTCACCCGAATTGCGAGCTCCCCTTGCCGCTCCGTGACTCGAACCAGCAAGAGGTTGGCGACGTTGATGCAGCCGATCAGCAAGACGAAGGCCGTTGCCCCCAGGAGCGTCAAGAGAGGAGGGCGCAGGTCACCGACCAGAGCATCCGACAACGGGGTGACGCGCCCTCCGATGCCGCGGTTGCTGTCGGGGTATTCCCTTTGCAGCTGCTCGGTGACGTCGTCGAGGTCCTGCTGCGCTTTCCCCACCGTTACCCCGGGCTTGAGGCGAGCGAGGGCGGACAACCAGCGGAGGTCCCGTCTTTCGAGATGTCCGCGATCGATGGTCGTCGCCATCGAGATCGGCAGCCAGATCTCGGCCTGGTCCGTCAAGCCGTGGAAGCCGGCGGGCATGACGCCGACCACGGTATAGATGGTTTCGTCCAGCTGCAGCGTCTGGTCCACAATCGCCGAGTCGGCGCCGAATCGCCGCTGCCACAGTCCGTGGCTGATCACCGCCAGCAGGTCGCCACCGGGAGTTTGATCCTCGTGCGCAAGAAAAGTGCGTCCCACCTCCGGCTCTACGCCCAGAAGGCTGAAATAACTGGTGGAAACCATCTCGCCCGTGATGACCTCAGGCTCTTGGTGGTCCCTCAGGGTGAAGGTGCGAGGATCGGTGCCCAGGGCAAAATCCTCGAAGACCCGGTTACGTTGCCGCCAGTCGAGCAGATCGAGGTAGGAAGCAGGCCAGTCTTCCAGCCCCTGCGTCTGCCGGGTGCCGGTGACGAGGACGAGACTTTCAGGGTTCCGGTAGGGCAGCGGCCGCAGCAGAACCGCCTGGACGACGCTGACGATGGAGCTCGTCGCTCCTATCCCCAGGGTCAGATTCAGTACCGCCATGGCGGTGAAGCCGGGCTTCTTGCCCAGGAAGCGGATACCGAGCCGTACTTCGTGCCAGAAACTGCTCATCAGAACCTTGAGACCTCACTGGGTTTGGGGCGGGGCGATAAGCTCATCGGTCCCTCAAGCACTCGTCGAGACGTTCTTCGCGACCTCGCGCAGGGCGTCGACCGCCGAGCGGACGGTCCACTCGACGTCGGCCTCATGGTGGACGAGGGAGACGCACGCTCCTGCAAACTGCGAGGGTGGGAGGTAGATATTGCGCTCGAGCATCGCGCGCCAGAAGCGATCGTAGCTTTCGATATCCGACCCCCTGGCCGTATTGGCGTCAACCACCTTGGCGGAAGTGAAGAACGGCGTCAGCATCGAGCCCATACGCCGGATCTCGACGGTCACCCCCGCCGTACGGGCCGCCTCCGCCAGCCCTTCCGCGAAACGCTCGCTGAGCGTTCGGAGGTGATCGTAGACCCCGGGGCGGGCGAGCAGCTCGAGGGTTTTCAGTCCCACCGCCAGGGCGAGATTCGTGGCCCCGGCTCCCGCCGCGTGGATGGGGCCGAGCGGCGCGAGGTTCTCCATAACGTCGGCCCGGCCTCCGAAACAGGCGACGGACAGCTCACCGTCGAGCCCGATGCAGGTGAGATCGGGGCGGATGCCGTAACGGGCTTGCAGGCTTCCGCTGGTGGCGCGAAATCCGGTCGCCAGCTCGTCGAAGATCAACAACGCCCCCTCAGCACTGGCCAGCTCGCGAATCTCTTTGAGGTAGCCCGGCGGTGGCGGCACGACCCCCACCCGGCTGAGAAAAGGCTCGACCAGGAGCGCGGCGATGCGCCCGGCGTGAAGGGCGAGAACGCCGCACAACGGCGCCAGGTTGCCCCAGGGAACGATCAGGGTGTCGTGGTTAGCGCCGAAGGTGACGCTCGAATCAGGGAGCCCCAGCGTCGCGCCGCCGGAAGGGTCGCGCACGAGCGGGTAATCGCCGTGGCCGCAATCGCCGCCGTCGAGCCGGATGACCTTGGCGCGGCCGGTGAAGCCACGTGCCAGGCGGATCGCGCTCAGCCTCGCTTCCGTACCGCTTGCCACGCAGCGCAGCCGTTCCATCGAAGGGACCATGGCGTGCATGGTCTCGGCGAAGCGGATCTCCAGCTCGGTCAAAACGCCGGGCGGGTTGCTGTCGCTCGCCACCGTCCAGATCACCTCGAGGATCTCCGGATGCGCGTGCCCAACGACGGGTAGCGGCGCGTAGCTGAGCAACTCGCGCCCATCGGCGTCGTAGACGCGGGCGCCGGCGCAGCGGGTAAAAAACAGCCGCTCGTCCCGGCGGGAGAGCTGAGCCGTTGGACCCACTCCGTGCGGGATTCGCTTCCGGGCTCTGGCAAGAAGCTCTCGCGACTTGACTTCCTTCATTCGGCTTCTCCTTCTCCTTTTCCTTCGACCCGGCTGCTAACCCACCCACCCAACACCAGAGACCCCGCCACGACCGACGTTCCCAGGACCAGGAAGGTGATCGACATGCCTACCCGGTCGATGCCATGGCCCAAACTCGCCGAGATCGCTGCCAGGAAGAGCCGGTGGAGCGTCGAACGGGCCGAGAGGAAGGTAGCTCGGGCCGCCGGCTCAATCCGGGATTGCAGGACGATACGAAGGGTGGGATCGGCGTAGCCGTGAAGGAACTGGATCCCGACTGCGAGGATCACCGCCCAGACGCTCCTGGTCAGTGCCGCCGCCACGATGAGGAGGCCCAGGAGGAGGCTCAAGGCAGGAACGGAGCGATGGTATCCGATCCTCCTGTTCGCGGGGCCCGCGACCCGACTGCCGGCGCTGGCAGATAGAAAGAAAAGAAAGTAGAGGCCGCCGAACCACTCCGAAGAGATCCCCAAGCCGTGCAGGAAGGGTTGATACGACCAGTACATCGTACCCGTGACTGCCAGGAACAGGGAGCTGTAGATCAGCAGAACCATCAATGCTGACTTGACGTCAAAAAGCTTGCGAGAAACCTCCAACACCTGTCCCAGGGAGGGCTTCGACGCCGGGTGGGATCGGCGCCGTTCGCGCGGCAGGGCGAGCAAGAAGACCGCGCTGGTCAGCGTCAGAGCGAGGGTGAGCCAGAAGGGAAGGGAAGGGTGGTGGAGAAAGAGCGATCCGCCCAAGAGTCCCGCGCCACCGAGAGCCAGATAGCGAGTGCTGGTGGCAAGTCCCTCCAGTGCCTGGTATTCGAGCCCCTGTTCATGGCACAGCTCATAGAGATACGCCGCGGCCGTGCCTGAGCTCAAGCTCATGCTCAGAGCGACGGAGCTCTGACCAAGGGCAAAGGTCCAGAAGGAGGAGGTGGTGGCAAACAAGACCGCCCCCACCCCCCCAAAGGCAAGGCTCGCCAGCAGGCTCGCGCGCAGGCCCAGGGTGTCGGCGACGATACCCAGAGGTATCTCGGAGATCGCAATGACGAAGGCAAAGATAGTAACGAGATAAAGCGATCTGCCGGGGGTGAGGCTCGTTGCCTGAAAGTGAAGGAGCAGAATGGGGATGTAGAAAATGGCGTTGGCAGAAAAATAATATCCGAGGTAGAGATTTTTCAGCTTCATGAGTCCGTGACGATGGCGAGAAGAACGCGCCTCGTCGCCCCCCCGCTGTTGAGTCGTCGCCCGCATCATGAGTTGCCCTCAGAAGAGTCCACGCGCGTAACCTTGCCCCGTGCCTCCGCTTTTCTCCGCCAGCAAAACCGGAGCGAAGTATTCCTGGCAAAGTTTTTGGGCCCGCAACAGGAACTCGAGCGAAAAATCGGAGCGTTGCAGCTTTCTCATCCCGTCACTATACGGAGTGAAGATGCTGACCCAGGGCAGCACGGTCGTCCTCCTCAGCCCCTGATTGACCATCGCGAGCTCCTGAAAAAACTCTGCGGACGTCTCCAATACATCGAGCCCCATCAGATAGGTGACCCTGACAAAGTTCTCCTTGTCGCGTGGATGGCTGTCGAGGTAGTTGGCGTACACCTTGATCAGCTCGAGAAATTTTTCTCTAGCTCTCCCTTTCCTTCCCCTTTTTCCATTGAGGGCAATCCGGCGCAGCTCCGGATCATAGCATTCCAGGGTCACATAGATATCGTAGCCCAGCTCGCCGACCACCAGCTCGATCCGCTCCTCGGTGTCGATGCCGTGCTCCAAAACACGGAAAGTATGGGCAGCACATCGCTTCAACGCCGCCGCCTTCACCTCCTGCAGGTGGGTCACCAGAGTGTTGAAGTCGGCGAAACAACCGGTGACGACCGCGACGATCTCGACCTGGGAATGAGCCTTGGGATGCTGCTCGAAGATGCCTTCCAACACCGTTTCGGGAGAGAGGGTGAAATTTTGGCCGCTGTTCACCCGACCGGTCATGGCACCCGCACAAATTGGACAGCCTTCCCCGCAGTACGGACTCAGATTCAAGGCCATCGAGCGGTAGGGCCGATCCTCCAGGTTGGGGTTGTAGTGGAAGTACCAGAAAGGCGTCGTGTAGGGTATGGATTGCAGCCGGATCGGCGTCCTCATCCCATCAATGAAGATCGTTTTCTCGATCACCTCGATGTTCGGTCTTTCTTGGGTGGTACGGTTTCTGTTTCGGTACGGCATGGGGATCAGAAAAAAGTGATCACGACCCGTGACCGAGTCGGTGAATCTCGAGTAGGTATGCGTTTGCCACGTGCCGACCGGTTTCATGCCGTGGGAGATCACGAACAACCGCAGGAGCTCCTCCGGAGACTGATCGGTCACGAGTTTCAGGAGGTCCGGCTGGTCGCCATGATAGCGGTCGCCCAACCATTCAATACTTTCATAACCACGAAATTCTTGCATGCGATTCCCCTTCCGTTGTCTGCCAGGGTTGTTGTCGCCCGGCTCCTTGATTCTACATCACGCGGTGGCATCACGTCGAGTGGTTTCCTATGTTCCGGGTTCCGGATTCAGGTAGACATCTCCGACGGGCGCCCAGTTGCGCAGGTTTCCTGACCAACGGCAGGGATTGCGCCGCCAGGCTCTTTGGTAGACCCGCGTACGGTTCTCTCGGCCGCTACGGTGCGCTGCCTGGTCACCCGGCTGACGCCGGCCGCCAGGCTGAAGCCGGCGCCGGAGGCCAGGGCGGCGTCGCGGACACCGTCCGCCGCTCCCGTCTGCCGAAAGAGCCGCGCCGTGAACCGGCGTGCCATCGCCAGCCGGCCTTTGATCTCCAGGCGCAGGCGCCGGGCGTTGGCCGGCATGGGCACGAAGCGCGCCGGATCGCGCACGAACCCGCCGACCCGGGGCTCGCCGAGCGGGGCGCAGCGCACCTTGGCGCGGCTGTGGGCCACCCGGGCCGTGATGCGCAGCAGCACCGGCAGGCGGCTCGCCTCGGAGAGCTCGAAGGCCTGGCGCGTCATGTCGCAGGCCTCCTGCGGGGTGCTCGGATCGAGGATCACGAGGTGGAGCATGGGACCGAGGTGGCGCTGGTCCTGCTCGTTGGGGCTCGTGTGGCAGGAGGGATCGCCGGCGCTGACGATCACCATGCCGCCGACCGTGCCGACGTAGGGGATCGTCGAAAGCGGATCGCCGGCCACCATCAGCCCGAGGTGCTTCATGGCGCAGATCGAGCGCCCCGGCCAGCGAGGCGGCGAAGGCCATCTCCAGCGCCACTTTCTCGTTGACCGAGTACTCGAAGACGACGCGGCGCGCCGCCGCCACGCGGGCGAAGGAGTCGGTCACCTCCGAGGACGGGGTGCCCGGGTAGCCGCAGGCGAACGCCACGCCCGCCGCGAGCGCACCGCGCACGATCGCCTCGTTGCCCAGCAAGAAAGCGACGTGTTCGTCGGCGTCTGCGACGTCTGTGAGAAGAGGGTCCACGGCGACGGTTCCGCAGCGATCTTGCCACGCCGGAAAGCTGCGGGCAACCACCCGATCGGGTAGTAGCGATCCGCGGTCGACTTGCTAGGCTTGGCGAAGCAGGCGATTTGTATGAGCAAAGGTCGGATCCAGCTTCCCAACGTGATAGGACTGACCCAGGTTCCGGTCGCGGAGCGGCCGCGTCGGGACCTGCGCTTCGCCGAGCGGATGGAGCGGATCGGCCTCTCCGGCATCTCGGAATTCCTCGCCAAGGGCCGTGAGGTCCCCGACGCCGTCGACCTCTCCCTCGGTCAGGCGCATTTCGACGTCCCCCTCCCCCTGAAGGAGGCGACGATCGAGGCCCTCCGCCAGCCCTGCGGACGCTACAGCCCCCCCGGCGGCGACCCGCAGCTGGTGAGCGCCACGCGGCGTTATCTCGAGGAGCGCTACGGCCTGGCCGACGGCGACGACGTGATGACGACCTGCGGCGTCTCGGGAGCGATCACCCTGGCGCTCCTGGCCCTGGTCGGCCCCGGCGACGAGGTGCTCGTCCCCGATCCCTACTTCGTGATCTACGACAACCTGGTAGCGATGGCCGGGGCGACGCCGGTCTTCTACGAGCTCGGCGAGGGTTTCCGGCTGTGCGCCGGGGAGATCGAGAAGCGCCTCACCGAGCGGACGCGGCTCTTGATCCTGAACACCCCCGCCAATCCGACCGGCGTCGCCTTCACCGCCGCCGAGCTCCAGGCGGTGGCCGAGCTGTGCCGCGAGCGCGGCCTCCTGGTCTTAAGCGACGAGCTCTACGAGCTGTTCGTCTACGACGCGCCGCACGTGAGCGTCAAGCAGCTCGAATGCGAGAGCCTTCTGGTCTCGGGTTTTTCCAAGTCCTACGGCATGGGGGGCTGGCGCCTGGGCTGGGCGGCGGGTCCGGCGGCGCTTTTAGAGCGCATGCGAACGCTCCAGCTCTTCCTCTACGTCAGCCCGGCGACGCCGCTGCAGAGGGGCGCGAGCGTGGCGTTCGAGGTCGACATGAGCGCCGTCGTCGAGCGCTACCGCGAGAAGCGCGACTTCATGTACGAGGGCCTCGTGGCCGCGGGCTACGAGGTGACGAAGCCCGCCGGTTCCTTTTTCCTCTATCCGCGGGTGCCCTGGGGCGACGACCTCGCCTTCTGCGACTACGCCCGGCGGCAGAAGCTGATCCTGCTTCCCGGCCGCTGCTTCAGCCGCCGGAGCACCCACTTCCGTGTCAACTTCGCCGAACACGACGAGATCCTCGAGCGCGGTCTCGAGGTACTCGCGAGGATCGTAAAGCCATGACGAGCTCACTTCAAAACCCGTTGATCGCAGCGCCCGAGCGGCCACTGTCCCCTCGGGGGGACCCAGGGGGGAAGACACTGTCCCCTCGGGGGGACCCAGGGGGGAAGACACTGTCCCCTCGGGGGGACCC
>CBDUYN010000058.1:0-51664 GCA_965371445.1 uncultured bacterium
CACAACGGAGCCCCGGAGGGGCGGCAGCATCTAGCCCGGGGCGCAAGCCCCGGGTGGACGATCGAAGAAATCCCCTAGCCCCGGAGGGGCGGCAGTAACTATCGCTCACCCTCGGAGATACGACTTCGCCTGACCTGTCGACCTCTCTCAGTCCCATATGCGATCCTCATCGTAGTCGATGTCGTTCAACTCAAGAAGTTCGATGAGCTCTTCTTTAAACGTGCGCTTCCGGTGGTGATCGGGCTGGTTCCGAATGTAGCGGCTGACATCTGCGACCATGGATTTGTCGACTGTAAACGCGCCATATCCGGCTTGCCGGCGGAAGCGATCAGAGACTGCGCTTTCGTTCAGCCACTTGGATGAATTCCCCTTGACCAGCCGCGCCGCCTCAGCGATGGCCGTGGTTGGCTTGAAGCGAGCCAGGAGGTGTACGTGATCTTCCATGCCACCGATCTCAAGAAGGGATCCGCCTTCAGCTCGAACAATGCCGCCGATATGCTCGTAGAGCGGCTCGTATCCGACATGGCTTCGGCCGGGCAAGTGCGGGCGCTATCGCGCCGCAGAACAGCCCGGACCGCCGCCGCCCGGCCGCAGGCGCTCGCCAGTGGGCCGCCGGCAACCAAAACCATCGTCGCCGAGTGCACGTTCATCGCCCACTGAGGGTACTTCGTTCCGGGCTCGGAGGCAAGCGCGACTTTTCCCGACTTTTCCCGCGAAAGTGCCGCGAACGCGTTATTTTTAACGCGAAATACGTGAACGGCCCCAACCAGCCGCTGCGTCCCGGAGGGGCGCCATCGTCCCGAAGGGACGCCATCGTCCGGACCCGGGTTTCAACCCGGGGACCGGCCGGGGACGGCCGTCTCCGCCCCTGCGGGACGAAGAACCGGCGAGACGCCGGCGCTCGTCCCTTCGGGACGAAAAGGCCGAGAGGGCTGAAGATCCGGAGCCCTTCCTGACCCAGGGCCGCGCTGCGCTTGCCCTGGGCTGTGTTGTGGACCCCGTTGAGCGCAGAGGGCGCGAGCCCGAGAACCCGCTACTCGTCGAGGCCGCCGCGGATCACCCGCAGGGACCTCCCCTTGATCCGGTAGATCCTCTCTTTTGACTTCGGATCCTCCTCGAACCGCCGGAAGGTCCGCTGTCCCTCCAGGCGGGCCAGCTCCTCGGCGTAGGCCTCGGCCCGGTAGGTGACGCCGCAGGCGGTGGCCGCTCGTAGCGCCAGCTTGAGGGCGCGCCGGCTCTCGGGCTTCTCGGCGAGGATTCGTGTGCAATGGTGCCAGGCGACGTGGGGCTGCTCGCGTTTCAAGAGGAGCGCCGCCAGCTGAAGGCGTAGGGAGTCGTCTCGGGGTGTCGCCGCCACCGCCGCGCGGAGCGCCTCCAAGTCTTCGGAGTCGACCGGCATACCCAGCACGATATACGAGAACGCCGTGCCGAGGTAGCCCTCCGGCTCAACCGGCGAGCCGCAAGGCGTCCTGCCCGACCAGCTGCGGCGCCGCTCCGGCGAGGATCAGCGTCACCGCGAGCGGGCCCCGAGGCGGTAAAACAAGCCGCCGTCGCCGATTTGACGGCCCGGGGCTCTCGCCAACGCCTCTGCTTCTGTTATCCTTGGTTTCCGGACCGGGTCGGCTGATCGGCCCGGATCCACGAACGGACGAGCCAAGGAGGAGTCGCCGTTGGCACCCCCGACGTTGAACGCCCTTTTGAAGAGCATGGTGGAGCAGGGAGGCTCCGACCTCCACATCACCACCAACACGCCTCCGCAGATCCGCGTAGACGGCAAGTTACGGCCCTTGAACGTTCCGCCGTTCTCGCCGACCGACACGAAGAAGATCGCCTACTCGATCCTGACCGACATCCAGAAGCACCGCCTGGAGGAGGATCTGGAGCTCGACTTCTCCTTCGGCATCAAGGGGCTGTCGCGTTTCCGGGCCAACGTCTTTCACCAGCGCGGCGCCGTGGCGGCGGTCTTTCGGACGATTCCCTACGAGATCCGGTCGTTCCGCGACCTCGGCCTGCCGGCGGTGGTGGAGAAGATCGCCGAAAAACCCCGGGGACTGGTGCTCGTGACCGGCCCCACCGGCTCGGGCAAGTCGACGACGCTCGCGGCGATCCTCGACAAGATCAACAAAGAGCGCCACGAGCACATGATCACGATCGAGGATCCGGTGGAATACCTCCACCAGCACCAGTCCTGCCTCGTCAACCAACGCGAGGTGCACGCCGACACGCACAGCTTCTCCGCCGCGCTGAGGGCCGCGCTGCGCCAGGATCCCGACATCGTCCTGATCGGTGAGATGCGAGACCTGGAGACGATGGAGTCGGCGCTCCGGATCGCCGAGACCGGCCACCTGACCTTTGGGACGCTCCATACCAATTCCGCGGCCCAGACCATCAACCGCATCATCGACGTCTTCCCGGCGCATCAGCAGGGCCAGGTTCGGGCGCAGCTCTCGCTCGTCCTCGAAGGCATTCTCTGTCAGACGCTCCTGCCGAGGTCCAGCGGCAAGGGCCGGGCGATGGCCATGGAGATCCTGATCCCGACCCCGGCGATCCGCAACCTCGTCCGCGAGGACAAGGTTCACCAGATCTACGGAATGATGCAGACCGGCCAGGCCAAGTACGGCATGCAGACGTTCAACCAGAGCCTGGCGTCGCTGCACTTCAAGCGGCTCATCACGCTTCAGATCGCACTGTCGCGTTCCTCGAACCCCGAGGAGCTCCAGGAATTGATCTCCAGAGGACCCGCTGCCATGAACCCCAACGTAGGGCAGCAGCAAAGGGCGGGAGGCCCACCCGCCCGCCCTGGAAGGAGGTAAGAGATGCCCAACTACGTCTGGAAAGGTCGCACCCGAGCCGGAAGGATCGAAGAGGGGGTCCTGCAAGCGGAGTCCAAGGACGCTGCCGGGGCGATCCTGCGCCGCCAGCAGATCCAGGTCACGTCGCTGCGCGAGAAGGAGAGGCGGATCCCGCTCCTGCCGAAGCTCGGCGGCCGGGTCAACCAGCACCTGATCTCCATTTTCACGCGTCAGTTCTCGGTGATGCTCGACGCGGGCCTGCCGCTCGTGCAGTGCCTGGAGATCCTCGGCGGACAGCAGGACCACAAGGTCTTCAAGGCGATCATCGACGCGGTGCGCTCCGACGTCGAGTCGGGCTCGTCGCTGAACGAGGCCATGCGCCGCCATCCCGGGGCTTTTGACAACCTCTACGTCAACATGATCGCGGCCGGCGAGGCCGGCGGTATCCTCGACATCATCCTCCAGCGCCTCTCGACCTACATCGAGAAGGCGGTGAGATTGAAGAGCCAGGTCAAGAGCGCCATGATCTACCCGGTGGCTGTGATCATCATCGCCGCGTTCGTGGTGTTCATCATCCTCTGGAAGGTGATCCCGGTGTTTGCCCAGCTCTTTGCCGGGTTGGGGGCTCAGCTGCCCTACCTGACCCGGATCGTGGTGGCGGTGTCGGACTTCATCGGCGCCTACGCGATCTGGATCTTCCTGCTGATCGGCTTGATCGTGATCTCCATTCGTCAATGGCACCAGACCTACCGCGGCCGGCGGATCCTCGACAACCTCCAGCTACGCGTGCCGGTTCTCGGCATGCTGCTGCGCAAGATCTCCGTCGCCCGCTTCTGCCGGACGCTGGCGACGCTGACCTCCTCGGGCGTGCCGATCCTCGACGGCCTGGAGATCACCGCCAAGACGGCGGGCAACGCTATCATCGAAGACGCGATCATGGAGGTACGTAAGGCCGTCGAGGAAGGTAAGACCATCAGCGGTCCCCTCGGCGAGACCAAGGTCTTTCCCACGATGGTGGTCCAGATGGTGGCCGTCGGCGAGCATACCGGTGCCCTCGACCAGATGCTTTCGAAGATCGCCGACTTCTACGAGGAAGAGGTCGACACCGCCGTGGCAGGCCTGATGAAGCTCATCGAGCCGGTCATGATCGTCTTCCTCGGCGGCACTATCGGTACCATCGTCGCCGCGATGTATCTGCCGATGTTCTCGCTGATGCAGCAGATCGGCTGAGGAGCCGGAGACCGAAGCGACGCCCACCGGCCCCATCACGGGTTCGAGGGGCGTCCTTGGCGTTTGGACCCGGCTTGGAAGCGCAGCACATGTCCGACCTCAACCGCAAGCTACGCTGGCTGATCGCCTTGAGGCTCCTGATCGTCGTCTCGATCTCGACGCCCTACGTGCTCTACCGCATCTCGGCGCTCAGCGCGTCTGAGGAGCGCTCGGCAGCCGAGGAGACCGGCATCAAGGCGCTCACCGGTGCGATCGAGGTCGACGTGCTGCAGATCCTGGTCGGCCTGTCCTCGGCCTTGACGCTTCTGTTCATCGCGTTCTTGAGGATCCTGCGCGATCGCCCCGTCCTCCACGCTTACTTCCAGTTCACCGGGGACCTTCTCACCATCACGCTCGTACTCTACCGTCTGGGCGAGGTGGCCCAGAGCTTTTCGATCCTCTATTTCGTGGTCATCAGCGTGGCCTCGGTCC
Organism: uncultured bacterium; assembly: GCA_965371445.1. Taxonomy (GTDB): domain Bacteria; phylum Acidobacteriota; class Thermoanaerobaculia; order Multivoradales; family J023; genus DASWIG01. The sequence continues at coordinate 4,494 of CBDUYN010000058.1, forward strand.
TGGTCCGCCGCTCGGCAGGTATCGTCGTGGCCACCGCCGCATTCGCCCTCTACTCGGGCGTCATGTTCGCGCCGTCGTTCAAGTGGCTGCAGAGGTTGGCGAGCTCGGGTCTCCTCGAGCCCGGCTACGAGGCGCCCGTGGCGTCCGACGTCGCCTACCGGCTGACGGTCCACCTGATCGGTTTTTATGCGGTGGCTTTTCTGACCTCCTACCTCGCCAAGGACATCGTGCGCGCCGAGGAGCGGCTGCGGGCTCGAAACCTCGACCTGGCCGACCTCGAGGTCGCTCATCGCGACATCGTGGAGTCGATCTCCTCGGGGCTCCTGACGACCGACCGCGAGGGGTTCGTCACCCGGCTGAACCGGGCGGGGGAGGGCCTTCTGGAGATGGGCTCCGGGGAGCTGATCGGCCGCCATGTCACGGAGACGGGGCTCCTCGACTCCGAGCAGTGGCGTGTGGTCACGGGCTCCTTGGAGGGCCGGCCGCACTGGGAGGTCTCGCGCAGCTACGGCAAGCGCCGAGTCCACCTCGGCCTTTCCGTGACGCTTCTGCGCGACGGGCAAGGCACCCATCGGGGCTACATCATCGTGGTCGAGGACTTGACCGACGAGCGGCGCCTGCGCGAGCAGCTCCGAGTCAAGGACCGCATGGCGGCGATCGGCGAGATGGCCGCCGGCCTGGCCCACGAGGTGGGCAACCCGCTGGCCGCCATCTCGGGCTCGGTGCAGGTGCTCTCGCGTTCGCTCAAAGGCGACGGAGCCCAGGCGAAGCTCCTGGAGATCACCTTGAAGGAGAGCCGGCGCCTCGACCGTACGGTCAAGTCGTTCCTCCAGCTGGCCTCTTCCCGCAAGCGGCGGCTCGCCGACGTCGACGTCGCGGCGCTCGTCGCCGAGGACGTCCAGCTGCTCCGGCTCTCTGAGGACGTTCACGACGACCACCGGATCGAGGCGGACCTCGTGCCCGAATCGGCGACCATCTGCGCCGACCCCGACCAGATGGGCCAGATCTTCTGGAACCTGGCGCGCAACGCCCTCCAGGCGATGCCCGAGGGCGGGACCTTGCGCATCCGAGGACGGCTCGAGGACGACCGGTACGCCCTCGAGTTCCACGACACCGGCAGCGGGATGAGCGAGGAAGAGCAGGCCACCCTCTTCCACCCCTTCAAGTCGTTTTTCGACCATGGAACCGGAATCGGCATGGCCATCGTCTATCGGATCGTGGAGGAACATGGGGGTAAGATCATTGCGGACAGCCGTCCCGAGGAAGGGACGATGATCCGCGTCGAGCTACCGATCGCCGGACCTCCCGCCGAGGAGGACGGCCCAGAAAGGGAGAAACGTCTGTGAGCTCACGTCTCCTGGTCGTTGACGACGAGCAGAGCCTCCTGGAGTTCCTCCACCTGCTTTTTGAGGAGGAGGGCTACGAAGTCGACCGCGCCAATTCCGTCACCGAGGCGCGGGAAAAGATCCCCGGCACAAGCTACGACCTCGTGCTCTGCGACATCCTGATGCCCGACGGCAACGGTCTGGAGCTGCTGAAGGAGATCAAAGAGCGCCATCCCCACACCGCGGTCATCATGATGACCGCCTACACGTCGACCAAGTCGGCCATCGAGGCCATGAAGCTCGGGGCCTACAACTACATCTCGAAGCCCTTCGACGTCGAGGAGCTCAAGGTCGTCGTCGCCGGCGCTCTGGAAAAAACCGGCCTCGAGGTCGAGAACGTCTACCTGCGCCGCGAGCTCGAGCAGAAGTACCAGTTCAAGAACATCATCGGCCGCAGCCAGAAGATGCAGGAGGTCTTCTCGCTCGTCGAGCGGGTCGCCAAGACCCAGTCGACCGTGCTGATCCGCGGCGGGTCGGGGACCGGCAAGGAGCTCATCGCCCGCGCCATCCACTTCTCCGGACCACGCTCCAAGGACCGCTTCCTCTCCGTCAACTGCGGCGCCTTGCCCGAGGCTCTCCTCGAAAGCGAGCTCTTTGGCCACGAGAAGGGGTCGTTTACCGGCGCCTTCCGCGCAAAAAAGGGCCTCTTTCAGGAGGCCGACAAAGGGACGCTTTTCCTCGACGAAATCGGCGAGATGACGACGAGCATGCAGGTCAAGCTCCTGCGGGCCTTGCAGGAGAAGCGGGTGCGCCGGGTCGGCGGCAACCAGGAGGAGGCCGTCGACGTACGCATCATCGCCGCCACCAACCAGGACCTGCGCGAGCGGATCGAGGAAGGAAAGTTCCGCGAGGACCTCTACTACCGGATCAACGTCATCCCCATCAACCTCCCGCCCCTGCGCCAGCGTCGCGGCGACATCCCGATGCTCGTCGAGCACTTCATTCGCAAGTACAGCGACGAGATGGGGCATCCCGAAAAACCGATCACCGTCGAAACGCTGCAGATGCTCGAGAGCTACGACTGGCCTGGCAACGTCCGCGAGCTGGAGAACACCATCGAGCGGGCTCTGGCGCTGTCGACGTCGGAGAACCTCACGACCCAGGACCTTCCGGTGCACTTCCTCGCCGGCAGCTCGCGGATCTCCGACGCCGTCATGCTGCCCGAGGACGGGCTCGACCTGGAGGCCCACCTCGATCAGATCCGTGCGCAGCTCATGGAGCAGGCCCTGGAGCGGTCAAACGGCACCCAGACCCAGGCGGCGGAGCTCTTGTCCATGAGCTTTCGCTCCTTCCGTTACTTCGCCAAGAAGCTGGGGCTGATCGGCGCCGAGGGTCAGACCGGCGAGGAAGAGTCGCCGGAGACCCTCGCCGAGATCTCGGGTTAGGATCCTCGACATGTCGAGCACACTGGTTTTGGGTGCAGGAATAAGCGGCCTCGCCGCGGCCTGGGCGTTGCGCCGGGAAGGCGTCGAGCCGAAGGTGCTGGAGGCCGCGGAGCGGCCGGGAGGCAAGATCCGGACCGGAGGGCGCGACGGCTTTCGCTACGAGCTCGGGCCCAACGCGATCCAGGGGGCGCCGGAGCTCGTCGAGCTGGCGGCGGCGGCGGGCCTTGAGGGCGAGATGGTGGCGGCTAGAAGCGAGCTCAAGAAACGCTTCGTGGTCCACCGTGGTGAGCTCGTGGCGCTGCCCATGGGAGGCAAGGAGGCCTTTTCGACACCGCTGCTCTCGCGCGGCGCCCTGCTGCGGATCGCGAGCGAGCCCTTCCGCCGCCGGGGCCCCGGTCCCCACGAGAGCGTGACGCGCTTCGTCGAGCGGCGTCTGGGAAAGCAGCCGGCGCGCTTGTTCGACGCGCTCGTGATGGGGATCTTCGCCGGCGACCCGGGCGAGCTCGCGATGGGCTACGCTTTCCCCAAGCTCTACCGGCTGGAGGCCGAATACGGCAGCCTGCTCCTCGGTGCGATCAGGTCGCGGTGGGCGGCGCGGCGCGCCGGCGGTGACGGCGCCGTGGCGACCCAGGCCGTCGAGGTCCCCAAGCTCGTCTCCTTCACGGGGGGCCTGACCGGCCTGGTAGACGGCCTGGCCGCACCACTCGACGTCGCCTACGGACACCGGGTCGAGGAGGTGACCGCCTCCGACGGCGGCTTCCTCGTTCGCGGCGAAAGCGGCGACGGCGCTTTTGAGCTTCGCGCCGAGAGGCTGGTCTCGGCCCTGCCGGTCCACGTGGTCGCCCGCGCCCTCGCCCCCCTGGGCTCGACCGAGCCGTTCACTCGCATCCCGCACTCGACGCTCGCGGTCGTCAACCTCGGGGTCCGGCGCGATCAGGTGCGCCATCCTCTCGACGGCTTCGGCTTCCTCGCACCGCATCATGAGGGCCGGGAGATCCTGGGGGCGATCTTTGCCTCGACGCTCTTCCCCGATCGTGCCCCCGAGGGTCATGCCGTGCTGACCGTGATGGCCGGAGGACGGCGCCGGCCGGACATGGTGGAGCTCCCCGACCGGGAGCTCCTGACGCACGTAACCTACGAGCTCGAGCAGCTCCTCGGCCTCGAAGGCGAGCCGGTGACGAGCGAGATCACCCGCTGGCAGCCGGGAATCCCCCAGGCCAGCGCCGTCATGGGCCGCGTCCTCGAGGCGGTCGCCGCGATGGAGGAGGCTCACCCGCGGCTGACGCTCCTGGGCGACTGGCTCCACGGCATCGGCCTGCCGAGCTGCATCGCTGCGGGCTGGGGCGTCAAGGCGTAGCGAACGTCTTCCGGAAGTGCATCAGGGTCTGGCGCTGCCACCAGATCCAGTCGTGGCTCACGTCGTGGCCCCAGATGTCGCGGATGTGGCTGATGCCCTTGTGGGCCAGGAGGTCGGCGAGCCGGTGGGTCTCCTCGATGCAGCCCTCCTCCCAGGCGCCCTGGCCGCAGACCAGGGTGAGGTGGGTCTGGCTGCGCACCCGCTCCAGGGCGTCGCCCTCCAGGTTCGCGACATAGGCCATGGGGTTCGAGAAGTAGACGTCGCTGTTGGTGTAGCCGCCGGTCAGGCCCTGGGCGTCGTAGCGTCCCGAGAGGCAGAGGGCGTAGTGAAACGTCTCGGGGAACTTGAGCGCCGCGTTGGCGGCAAAAAGCGCCCCCAGGCTGGCTCCGGCCGTGGCGATCCGGATCTCTGAGGAGTGGCAGTCGCCGCGCACCGCGGGGACGAGGTCCTCGAGCAGGAACCGCTCGTAGTCCATGTGGCGCCGCGCGCGCCAGCGTGGGTCGGCCCCCTTGTCGGTCCAGGTTTCGGAGACGTTCGACTCGGGGCAGTAGAGCTTGATCCGGCCTTCGTGGATCAGCGGCGCCAGCACGTTGATCATCCCTTCGCGCTCCCACTCGTGCGCGAAGCCCGCGGCGGTCGGGAAGACGATGACCGGCGTTCCCCAATGGCCATAGAACCAGACGTGGACGTGACGGCCCATCGCCGGGCTGTAGAGCATTTCGTGGTGGCGTTTCATTTCAAGGTCTTCTCCCCCTGTCGGATTCCCGGCTCGCCCAATCACCCGCCGCGACGAGCTCGATCCGCTGCTCGGTCCCCAGCCGTTCCAGGAGGTCGCTCACCTTGGCGCCGTCCGGAGGCAGGGCGAGGTCCGGCACGAGGTCGGCGAGCGGTTGGAGGACGAATCGACGCTCCCGCAGGCGCGGATGGGGCAGGGTGAGCTCCGGCTCCTCGCACTGGTGCTCGCCGCAGAGCAGGAGGTCGATGTCGAGGGGACGCGGACCGAAGCGTATCCCGGCGCGCCGCCCGGCGCGCGCTTCCAGCTCCTGGGCTTTCGCCAGGATGGCGAGGGGCGTCCAGCTTCCGGGTCCGTCGGCCAGAGCCACGGTGTTCAGGAAATCCGGTTGCGCGACCGGAGAGACGGGAGCGCTGCGGTAGAGCGGCGCGACCCGGAGGGGACCGAAGAGCCCTTCGAGCCCGACGAGCGCCCAGCGCAGGCTCTCCACGGGACGGCCGACGTTGGCGCCCAGGGCGAAGAGCAAAGGCAGCGGCTCAGCTGTCGTCGAGATCGTCGTCCTCGTCGCCCTGTCGCCCTGCATTCGGAACATTCGTGTTGCTCACCCAGTTTCACTTCAGGCATGTTTCGTGGCCCCATCGAAGCGGTGGCAAGGTAGCAGCGGCTTCAAGCGACTGTCAAGAGTCTTTTCGGCCGCCGCTCCTACCTTGACTTTGCGGCGGATCTGCGAGAGGGTATCGCGCTCGGAACGTTGCCGCAGCGCACCGCCCAGCTCGTCGAGAGCTACACGGGCGCCGGTGCCGCCGCGACAGCCTCGTCAAGCTCTCCAAGCCCCGCGCCGGACCCTCGACATCCTCGGAGGCGACATCCTCGGAGTGGCCTGGACCCAGAGTGCCTCGCCGTCTCGAAGACGCCCGGGCTGGTGGGAGCGAAGCGCCGGAGCGTTCTCCCGGAGCGTGCCGGCCCCGACAGCGAACGACTTAGTGGAGCGATTCCGACATGAGCCAACTTCTGGCACAGGCAGGGTCAACAGGCCAGTTTCTGGTCCAGATGGCCCCGATGCTGGTGATCTTCGCGATCTTCTACTTCATCTGGTTCGTTCCGATCCGCAAGAAGCAGAAGGCCCACGACGAGCTCTTGAAGGTTCTGAAAAAGGGCGACAAGGTCGTCACCAACAGCGGATTCTACGGCGAAGTGGTCAAGGTGGAGGGTGAGCTCGTGATCTTGAAGCTGGCCGACAACGTCAAGGTAAGGATCGCCAAACAAGGGATCGCCGGCCTCGAAGGGACGCCGATCGAGAAAGGTGCTGGATCATGAATCGAAGTCTGGCTATGCGAGGCGCCGTCATCGTCTTCGTGGTGGGCATGGCGGCCTACTGGGCCTATCCGCCGGGCACGGCGATCAAACAGGGACTGGACCTCCAGGGCGGCATGCACCTGGTGCTGCAGGTCGAGACCGACGACGCCTTGAAGTCGGAGACCGACAAGGAGATCGACCGGATCCTCCGCGAGCTGGAGGACATGGACGTGACCGTCGAGGTCGAGCGCACCGGGAACACCGCGTTCCGGCTCACCGAGGTGCCGGGCGAGGCCATGCGGAAGCTGAAGGACGACATCCTCGAAGACATCGAATGGGAGTGGACCGTCTCCGGCACGAACGTCGACGTCAACCTGAAGTCCCTCGAGGAGTCGAACCTCCGTGACCTGGCGGTGCGCCAGGCCCTGGAGACGATCCGCAACCGCATCGACGCTTTCGGCGTCTCCGAGCCCATCGTCCACCGCGAGGGCCTGGGCGGCAACCGCATCGTGATCCAGCTGCCGGGCGTCGACGATCCCGAGCGGGTCAAGAAGCTCATCAAGAACACCGCCTTTCTCGAGTTCCGCCTGGTCAAGGAGGGCATCCCGCCGGCGAGCACTCGCCAGCAGCTCCTCGCCGCTCTCGGCGGAACGGTCCCGTCCAACGTCGAGATCATGGTCGAGAACAACCGCGACGAGGACACCCAAGAGGTCGTCTCGCAGACTTTTTGGGCGCTCGAGAGGCGCACCGTCATCACCGGCCGGGATTTGAAGACCGCCCGTCCGTCCTCAGGCCAGTTCAACGAGCCGACGGTCTCGTTCATCCTCACCCGCGAAGGCGGCCGCAAGTTCGCCGAGACGACCGCCGCTTCGATCGGCCGCAACTTGGCCATCGTCCTCGACGAGACCGTGATCTCGGCGCCGACGATCGAGAGCCGCATCGCCGACCAGGGGATCATCCGCGGCGACTTCACCTTCCAGGAGGTCCAGGACCTCGTGACGGTGCTGCGCTCCGGTGCCCTGCCGGCGGGCTTGACCTACCTGGAAGAGCGGACCGTCGGCCCGTCGCTTGGCAAGGACTCGATCGAGAAGGGTTTGAAGGCCGGCCTCTACGGCTCCGGGCTCGTCGTCCTGGCGATGTTGATCGTCTACACCCTTTCGGGAGTGAACGCCATCGTGGCGCTCGGCTTGAACGTCGTCCTCGTCTTCGGCGCGCTGGCCATGTTCGACGCCACCCTGACGCTGCCCGGCATCGCCGGCATCGTCTTGACGATCGGCATGGCGGTCGACGCGAACGTCCTCGTCTTCGAGCGCATCCGCGAAGAGGACCGGGCCGGAAGAACTCCCAAGTCGTCGATCGCCTCGGGCTTCGGCAAGGCCCTCTCGTCGATCGTCGACGCCAACATCACGACGCTCATTGCCGCCATGTTCCTCTTCTTCTTTGGAACGGGGCCGATTCGTGGTTTTGCCGTGACGCTCTCGGTGGGCATTTTGGCTTCCCTCTTTACAGCTGTCTTCTGCAGCCGCTGGATGTTCGACATGATCTACACCCGACGTCAGCGGCTGGACCACATCTCGATCGGCTAGCACGCCGAGAGGAGCTTTAGAATGCGCTTTCTGACCAAAACTAAGGTCGACTTCATGAAGTACCGTAAGGTCTTCGTGTGGGTCTCCCTCTTGCTTCTGACGGTAGCCTGCATCGAGCTTTTTGCCTTGAAGGGCTTGAACCTCGGCATCGACTTCGCTGGCGGTACCCAGATGACGGTGGCGCTGCGCGACGAGGTGTCGACCGACACGCTGCGCGGCCAACTCGCCAGCGCCGGGCTGGGCGACGCGGTGATCCAAACCTACGGCCTCCCCGAGGAACGCATGGTCCTGATCAAGACACCCGTCGTCGAGGGGAGCGAAGAGGGGAGCGCCGAGGTGATTACCCGGGCGCTCGACACCGCACTGAACCAAGGCGACGGCTCTTTTGACCTCAACCAGCGCGGTACCCAGGCCGTCACGGATTTCTTGTTCGAAAAGGACCCGGACGGGTTGCGCAGCGGCGACGAAGACGAGGCCCGGTCGCGCTACGAGGAGATGGCGTCGGCGGTCCTCGCCGTGCGTCGGCCCATCTTCCTCAGCGTCGACGAGCTCGACGCCGTCGAGGGCCTCTCGCCCGCCGCTCGCGACGTCTTGAAGAATGGGCCGACCCTCGGGGCTTTTCACGTCCTCAGCGCCGAGAACGTCGGTCCGCAGATCGGTGAGGAGCTGACCCGGAAGGGCATCTGGGCCGTGACGCTTTCGCTGCTCGGTATGTTGGCCTACATCTGGTACCGGTTCGAGCTGCGCTTCGGCGTCGGCGCGTTGGTCGCGGTGTTCCACGACTTCCTGATCTGCCTGGGGCTTTTTGCGCTGATCGACTACGAGTTCAACCTGCCGACGATCGCGGCGTTTTTGACCCTCGTCGGTTATTCGGTCAACGACACCGTGGTGATTTTCGACCGGGTGCGCGAGAACATGCGGCGCCACCGCCGCAAACCGCTCGTCGACGTGATGAACGAGAGCCTGAACCAGACGCTCTCGCGGACCATCCTGACCTCGGGGACGACGCTGCTCGTGGTCGGTTGCCTCTTCGTTCTGGGCGGCGAGGTGATTCGCGGTTTCGCCTTCGTGTTGCTCATCGGCATCGTCATCGGGACCTATTCGTCGGTTTTCGTGGCCAGCCCCTTCGCGCTCCTGTGGGAGAAGTACTTCGGTGGCGAGGGCGACCAGGTGAGAAAGGCCGAGGCCGCCTGAGTCGTAGGGTGGGCCTTGTGGCCCACCACGACATCGCCCGTGGCGAGGACGGTCATCCGGGAGAGGGTTAGGGGCCGCCGATCCGCTCAGCTGGAGCGTCGGACATCAACCCCGCTCCCGCAGCCACCGGCCCATGAGCGGCACCCGCAACCGCCACTCGCCCCCCTCCTCGACCACCAGCTGACGCCGCCGCAACGAACGAGCCACGTCCTCGTCGCCGGGCGCCGCCTGGCTCTCGCGTCCCGCGAACGCCTTGAGGTACTCCCACTCCCCCGCCGGCCCCGACTCGCCCCGCAGCAGCTCGTGAAAGACGGTGTGCCCGCGGACGACCGCCTTGGCGAGCGCCCGCTCGAAGAGCCCTTCGTCGACCTGGTCGGTCTCCTCGTCGTTCAAGAGGTCGACGATCGTCTCGGCGACGAGCTGTACGAGGTGCGGCCAGCCGCCCGCCTCCGCGTGGACGCGTTCGATCCCGCCCTCGCCCAGAAGCCGCGTCTCCTTTTCGGTGAAGGGCCCGATCTCGACGGTCCGGGCGCTCACCAGGTACGACGTCCACGGGAGGTGGTTTTCACAGCCGTCGTCGATACGGCCGGATCTCGTCGACAACGTCTTTGGCGACGAGCCAGGCCTCGACCTGAGCCGTGGTACCGGCGGGTGGATCCTTCCACAGGACGGCGAGAGCCCAGAGGATTCTTTCACGCTCCAGCTCCTCATCGTAGGTCTTCAGCAGCTCGACGAAGCCGTCGACCAGCCAGCTGAGCTCTTCTTCAGGCGAGGGGAGGAGCTCCTCGGCGAAGTCTTTCAGGACGGCTCGCACGGTGATGCCGTGGGGCGCGAAGCGGCTTGCCATCCGGCGCAGGTCCTCGACGAGCGGCGGCTCGTCCCGGTAGCCGTCCAGGACCAGGACCGCGTACTTCGCCACGTCCTTACGTTCCTGGCGCAGGTCGGCCCTCCGGTTGAGCTTGAAGAGTCGGATCGTCTCGTCGACCTGGACCGCGGCCGTCGCCTGCGTCTTCCGGTCGACGAGGCTCTCGATCCGGTAGCGGCCTTCCGCGAGCTCGGTACGCATCCACTCTTCCACCGGATCGCGGGTCGGATCGAGGAGAAGGCGGGCCTCCCGGTCGACGCGGCTCGCGGAAGTCGCCCGTGCGGCGCTGGCGGCGAGGGGGAACTTGTTCTTCTTGCACCTCCTGTTGCAGGTCTCGCAGCTCAGGAAGTAGTTGCTGAAGCTGTAGGCCAGCCATGGATAGAGCGACTTGGGCCGGAAATGGTCGACGTCGTCGTCGGTGGGCCGCTGGCAATAGGCGCAGACCCATCCGTGCATGGCGAGGAGCGCCCCTCGGACGTCGGGTTCGGTCCAGTGGCCGGGGAAGCTGCCCGACGCCGACGCGGCGACGCGATGACCTTTGCCTCCCTCGGCGAGGGTGGGCGGAGTGATCCCGGGGCGGCGGAGCCGTCTCAACGGAGCGGCTTCCTCTGCTTGAGCCGCTCGACGCGCTCACGCCACCGCACCAGCTCCTGGCGGGCCTGCTCCTCGTTCTGGTGCTCGTCCTGTTCGAGCAGCAGGGGCACGTCGTCGTCCTCGCGTTCGAGCTTGTCCTCGATCGCCGCGCTGTAGGGCGAGGTGCCCATCAGCCAGCGGTAGACCTGGTCGCTGGAAAAACCGAGGATCTGCCGGTCGAGGGGACGCACCCCGCCTTCGGCGTCGCGGTCGAGGAGGACGATCTCGCTACGGTCGAAGCTCGCCAGGATCAGCGGCGAGTGCGTGGTGACGATCCACTGGACGTCGGGCAGGGCCTTGCGCAGCCGCGGGACCAGGGTGCGTTGGAGCGCGGGATGGAGGTGGAGGTCGATCTCGTCGAGCAGGACGATGCCGGTGATCTCCGCGGGCGCGCCCGACGCGTCCTGACCGGCGGGAGTCTCGTGCCAGGCGGCGCAGAGGTCGGCCAGCCAGGCGACCAGGGAACGGAAGCCGTCCGGAAGGTCGACCGCCTCCAGCTTGGCGCCGCCGGTCTGGAAGAGGAGCCCGTTCTTCCAGTCGAGCTCCAGAGTGAGCCCCAGGTCGTTGTCCTCCAGGACCGTCGTGAGAAGCTCCTTGAGCGTCCGGAAGGTCGCCGGAGCGACCCTGGCGGGCTCCAGCAGGACGTCGACCGCGGCAATCTGGCTCAGCGGGTCGAAGAGGGTCATCTGCCGCTGCACCACGCGGCTTGAATCCACGTAGCGGGTGTCGCGGTGGGTGGAAAGGTTGCGGGTGGCGCCGTAGGAGACCAGGAGCCGTTCGCCGAGGCGCTCCCAGAGCGCCGTCAGCGCTTCGAGGTCGCAGTCGCCGAAACGCGTCTCGTCGACGCCGAGCCGGCCCAGCGGCAGACGGAGGCGGTGTAGCTGCTCGCCTTCGCGCAGGGTCGCTTCCAGCAGGGCCGGTTGGCTCTCGTCGTTGAAGCGCCGCAACATTTGGCGCAGGCGTTCTTCGCCCAGCTCGGTCGCCCGGCGCCGGCCGAGGAGCAGAAGACAGATCGCCTGCAGGATCGAGCTCTTGCCCGAGCCGTTGACGCCTGCGACGCAGGTCCAGTCGCCCTCGAGGTCCGAGCCGTGGCGGAAGTCGATCTTGAGGTCCTCGAGGTTCTTGAACCCGCGGATCCGGAGGGATTCGAGAGCCAGCCGCGGCTCTCGCCCGGGGGCTCGCCTCTTGAGCTCTACGGTCTTGAGGTCGATGCGCGACAGCTCGTGGTCCGCCGGGACGAGCTCGTGGAAGGGCCGGTAGGACTGCACCAGGAGGACGAGCTTGCGCTGTTCCATGACGAGGTAGCGAAGCGCCCCGAAGAGGTCGGAACCGTAACGTTCCAACGCGCGGTCGAAGTGCAGGAGCGCCAGGCGTGTCGTCGTCGGCCGCGCTTGTAGCGTCTCGCTGAGGACCACCAGGGCTTCCGCGGGCTCGGCGGGAACCTCGCGCTCCGCTCGGCAGGCGCGCAGGACCTCGCGGACGAAGCCGCGCAACGAGGCGGTCCTGCCGTCTTGCAGGTCGATCCGGAGGAGGTCGGGAACGCTCTCGGCGACCGCGTCGAGGAGAGGGCGCCAGGCCACGTCTTCATGGGCCCGAACGACGAGGTTGACCGACTGGTCGCGTCGGAGGAAGCCGAGAAGCTCGTCGCGGACGGCGAGAGCGTCGGCGTCCTCGTCCTGGTGGCTGTCGCTGACGGAGGCGGATTTGGGCATGCCGTCATTCTACCTGTCTCTTCGTCCTGAAGGGACGGTATCCTCCGGACCTGGGGCGAAGAGGGCTTTGTCCTGCCTCGTCCGTGCTAGACTCCCTCTCCCCCATGAACGCCCCCACCCCCGAACGACTGCTCTTGATCCTCGACGCGATGGCCGGCCAACCGGTGGCGCTGTGGGCGGACCGACGTCGACTCTTTTCCGGTCCCCTCTCCCCGGCCAGAAACCATCACCCCCGCTCCCGCAGCCATCGGCCCATGAGCGGCACCCGCAACCGCCACTCGTCCCCCTCCTCGACCACCAGCTGACGCCGCCGCAGCGAACGAGCCACGTCCTCGTCACCGGGCACCGCCTGGCTCTCGCACGCCCCGAACGCTTTCAGGTACTCCCACTCCCCCGCCGGCCCCGACTCGCCCCGCAGCAGCTCGTGAAAGACGGTGTGCCCGCGGACGACCGCCTTGGCGAGCGCCCGCTCGAAGAGCCCTTCGTCGACCTGGTCGGTCTCCTCGTCGTTCAAGAGGTCGACGATCGTCTCGGCGACGAGCTGTACCAGGTGCGGCCAGCCGCCCGCCTCCGCGTGGACGCGCTCGATTCCGCCCTCGCCCCAGAAGCCCGGCTCGAAGCGTGGACGTGTCGGGTCGTCCTTTTGCCAAAGCGCCGAGTGACGCAGCGGCTCGGTCAGCAGAAGCCGCGTCTCCTGCTCGGTGAAGGGTCCGACCTCAACGGTCCGGGCGCTCACCAGGTACGACGTCCACGGGAGGTTCTTGAGCTCGGTGATCTCGTGGCTGCCGGCGAATGCCCAGATGACGCGCCGGTGCGTATGGATCGACTCGCGGACGGTGGCGAGCAGGTCCTCGGGGAAGACGCCTTCGCCGACTTTGCGGTCGATCATCTCGTACTCGTCGACGGCGAGGACGAGCCGCTTCCCGGCGTCCGCGAGCGCGGCGTTCGCTGCGTCGAGGACGGAGAAGAGGCCGCCGAGGTCGTCCGCGGACGCCTCGCCCTCGAGGGTGACGGCTTCGCGGATCGTCCGTTCAAGGTGTCCGACGAAGCTTGCGAGGCTCCCGAAGCTCCGCGGGTCCTGCATCGAGACGCGGACGGGGACGACGGACGGGGGTAGGAAGCCTTCGAGGTTGCGTAGCAGCGTCGACTTGCCGGTGCGGCGCCGTCCGTAGAGGACGAGGCCGGGGCAGCCCGTGGCGAGCATGACCTGACGTTCGAGCTCGCCGAGGACGCCGTGACGCGCCACGAAGGCCTCGCCGTCGCGGTCGACGGGGTCGCCGGCGCGGAAGAGTTGGTGGGTCGGCTCCTTCTCCAGGATGGCGCGGATCTCCGCGAGTTGGGCGCAGGCGCGGTCGAGCCATCGGTCGGCGGCGGCGCGAAATTCGCTCTGCAGCGGCTCGTGGAAGTCGCCGACGCGGGCGAGGAAGCCCTCGATCTCCTTGACCAGGAGCTCTGCCGTCGGACCGCGCAGAAAGGGACGGTCCATCGTGTCGAGACGAGCCTGGCGACGAGAGATCTCGTGGACCATCTCACGCACGCGTGAGTTTTCGTTGAGGAAGCCCTTCTTGCCTTCAGGCAAGGCGGCGACCACCTCGTCGAGACGGGCGAGGTCCGTCTTCTTGGCGGCGTTTCTTGCCAGCAGGGTTGTCTGGGCGCGGAGGGCTTGAAAGCGCTGGCTCGGATAGCTCGTAACGAGTCGGTAGATCTCGCGTCGTCCCGCCTCGGGGCTCTCTTCGGCGTAAGCGACGAGGAGACGGTCGAGGCGAGGGAACGGGATGGAGCACATATCGTCCCAGACGACGGGATGGCGGGGATACCAGCGGCCTCGCGCCGTTGGCCAGACGAAGACGGGATGCAGGGCATGATAATAGAAACGTAATAAGGCGATCCCAACGGCGATCCCAACGGCGATCCCGAAGGCGATCCCGAAGACGCTCCCTCCGGCGATCTCGACGGTAATCATGACGAAGAGCCCGACGCCGATCCCGAGGAGGATCCTGACGGCGCTCCCGAAGGCGATCCCGAAGGCGATCCCTCCGGCGATCCCGAAGGCGATCCCGAAGGCGATCCCGATGGTGATCTCTCCGACGATCCCGAAGGCGATCCCGAAGGCGATCCCGAAGGCAATCCCGAAGGCAATCCCGAAGGCAATCCCTCCGGCGATCCCGACGGCAATCCCAAAGGCGATCCCGATGGCGATCCCGAAGGTGACCCCCTTCAAATGTAAGACAACTACGCTGTCACCTTCGAAGTAATGGTCCAGGGGTAGATCCAGCCCTTCAATAAGCGCCAGTCTTCCGATCACACAAACGATCAGATAGTAAGGAAATATATGAAACCAGAGCCCGAGTCCCGAGGTGATCTGTCGGCGGCGCGAAAGCTTTTTCAGGTTGTCGTGGAATTCAACCGGTCGGCGATAAAGCAATCCGAGCCACCACAACGCGGAACGATGGCTGCGGACGCCGAGGCTGATGTCTTCTAAAGGGATCGTCGTCAATTTCGGCCTCGGAGCTCGACGGTTTTGAGGTCGATGCGGGACATCTCGTGATCCGCCGGGACCAGCTCGTCGAACGGCCGATAGGACTGCACCAGCAGGACGAGCTTACGCTGATCCATCACGAGGTAACGAAGCGCTCCGAAGAGGTCGGAATCATAGCGCTTCACCGCCCGGTCGAAGTGCCGGACGACGAGGCGCGTCATCGGCCGGGCTTGCAGCGTCTCGCTGAGGACGGCGAGGGCTTCCGCAGGGTCGGCGGGGACGTCGCGTACCGTCCCGGAGGCGCGGAGGATCTCGGCGACGAAGCCGCGCACCGGCACGGTCTTGCCGTCGTCCAGGTCGACGCCGGCGAGGTCGGGGACGCTCTCCCCCACGGCCGCGAGGAGCGGACGCCAGGCGACGCCGTCGTGGTTGCGGACGACGAGGTTGACCGACTCGCCACGTCCGAGGTGGCGCAGAACCTCGTCGCGAGCGGCGAGCCAGTCGTTCGCCGCGACGCCGAGGTCGGCGTCGCAGGCTTTGAGGAGGAGGTCCCACGGGGCGCCGTCGCCGTCGTCCTGGAGGTCGACGTAGAGCGGGTTGGGGATGCGGATCGACTCGGGCAGGGTCCACTTGCGCCGCACCACGGGGACGACCACGCCGCGCTCGAAGTCCGGGTCGAGCGCGATGGCCCGGTCCATCTCGTGACGGCAGGGGACGCTTCCGAGATACTCCGGCGAGAGCACGAGGACGTGGACGTCGGCCTGGTCCTGGGTCTCGTCCATCTGGCGCAGGAGCGCGCCGCCAGCCTTGAAGCGTTCGACGTCGATCAGGACGTCGGCGCCACCGGCCTTCAGGACCGGGACGAGCCGGTTCCGGACCCAGTCGCCGTCCTGGTGGTTGTAGCTGACGAAGACGGACTTGGACATGCCGGCATTCTACCCTGGCCGTGGAGCTTGCCGCCGAGAACCAAGGCCAAGGCTTGCCATAACGACGCTTCGAGGCCGGCCATCCACCTCCGGAGACCCCGTTGTGAAGCTCACGGGGCCTTGACCTTGCCACCCAGAGGGTGAGAACCGGATCCTCGGCCGTGCTAAACTCCCTTTCCTCAATGAACGTCCCCACCCCCGAACGACTGCTCTCGATCCTCGACGCGATGGCCGGCCAACCGGTGGCGCTGTGGGCGGACCTCGTCCTCGACCGCTTCCTCACCGGGACGCCGAAGCGCATCAGCCGCGAAGCACCGGTCCTGATCCTGCGCTACGACGGCGAGACGGCGACGCCCGGCGGTGGCGCCAACGCCGTCATGAACGTCGCCGCCCTCGGCGGACACCCGGTGCCCTTCGGCGTCGTCGGCGACGACGCGTCGGGCGACGAGTTGCTCGGGATCTTCGAAGCCCACGGCATTGCGACCGGCGCCGTCCTGCGCCGCGCCGGTTTCCGGACGCCGACGAAGACGCGCATCCTCGCCGGCGCCCGCCACTCGATCAAGCAGCAGATCGTCCGCTACGACGTCGAGGACCGTCTCGAGCTCACCGAGGACGACCGTTCGGCGCTGCTCGCGGCGCTCGCCGAGCACGCTTCGGAGCTGCGCGCCGCCGTCCTTTCCGACTACGGCTACGGCGCCGTCGAGCCGGGCCTCGTTCCCGAGATCCGCGCTCTCGTCGGCGACGCCTGCCCGATCCTCGGCGACAGCCGGCAACGTCTGCCGGAGCTCCAGGGGCTCGACGGCGCCACTCCCAACGCCGAGGAGGCCGAAGCGCTCTGCGGCGGACCCCTCGACGACGAAGGCTTGAAAGCCGCCGGCCCCGAGCTGCGGCGTCGCCTCGAGACCCGATATCTGCTCGTCACGAGGGGCTCCTCGGGCATGTCGCTCTACACCGCCGAGGGTGCCGCCCACCTCCCGGTCCACGGCACCGACCAGGTGGCCGACGTCACCGGCGCCGGCGACACGGTGATCGGCACTTTTGCCCTGGCGCTCGCCGCGGGCGCGACGCCCCTCGAAGCCGCCTGCCTCGCCAACTACGCCGGCGGCGTCGTGGTGATGAAGATGGGCACCGCGACCCTGACGCGCGGCGAGCTCGCCTCGGCGATCGAGCACGACCCGGAGGTCCTGGGGGAGGTGAGATGGGTAGAGTCCTAGAGGTCGAAGAGCTGCGCACCGAGCTCGAGCGGCTACGCGCCGAAGGACGGACCGTGGCCTTTGCCAACGGCCACTTCGATCTGCTCCACGTCGGACACCTCCGCTATCTGCAGGACGCGCGCCGCGAGGGCGACGTCCTCGTCGTGGGTTTGAACGACGACGCCTCGGTCGCCTCGCTCAAGGGAGCGGGCCGTCCGATCGTGCCGGCGGCGGAGCGGGCGGAGCTTGTGGCGGCCCTCGTGCCCGTCGACTTCGTCGTCGTCTTCGCGGGCGACACTCCGGCGCCGCTGCTGGCGGACTTGAAGGTAGACGTCCACTGCAAGGGGATCGACTATGGCTCGCCAGAAAACGTCCCCGAGTACGAGGTGGTACGCGCCTACGGTGGGCGGACGGCGCTCGTCGGGGACCCGAAGGACCACGCGACGAGCGATCTCATCTCCATCGTCAAGGCCCTGCCCTAGATGAACGTCCTGATCGTGCGCACGAGCGCCATGGGCGACGTCGTCCACTGCCTACCGGTGCTGCGGGGGCTCCGCCGGGCGTTGCCCGAGGCGCGGATCGGCTGGGTGGTGGAAGAGGTCTTCGCGCCGCTGCTCGAAGGCCACCCGGACCTCGACGCGGTCTTTCCCGTACGGCTTCGTCCCTGGCGCAAGGGGCTCTTTTCCCGTCCGGTGCGCCGCGAGATGAAAGCGGCCCTGCGGGCGATCCGCGGCTTCAAACCCGACGTGGCGCTCGATCTCATGGGCAACCACAAGTCGGGCTTCGTGGCCTGGCTTTCCGGTGCCCGGCGGATCGTCGGTGCCCGGCGCCGCGACCGCCGCGAGCCGGCCAGCGCGATCTGGATCAACGAGCCGGTGGCTCTGCGGGCGGCACATGTGGTCGACCGCGCCCTGGAGATCGGTGCCGCGCTCGGCGTCGAGGCCTCGCCGGCTGACTTCGGAGGCGAGCTGCTGCTGCCAGAGGTGCCGAAGGAGACGGCGGCGTTCCTCGCCGAGCGGCGACGGCCCTACGTCCTGATCCAGGCAGGAGCCGGCTGGGGCTCGAAGACCTGGCCGCCGGCTTTCTGGGGCGAGGTGGCCGAACGGTTGACGGCGGAAGCGCTCGTCGAGGTCTGGGTGCCGGTGGCGCCGGGGGAGGAGCACCTGGCGCGGAGCGTCGCGGCTTCGAGCCGCGGTACGGCGCGCACCGTCGACGCCAGCCCCTTCGCGGCCCTGGCGGCGCTCGTGCGCGGCAGCGCCCTGCTGCTCGGAGGCGACACCGGGCCGCTCCACCTCGCCCACGCCCTGGGGACGCCGGTCGTCGCGGTCATGGGACCGACCGATCCGCGGCGTCACGGCCCTTACGGGGCGCCGGGTCGCGCTCTCACCCATCGCCTTCCGTGCAGTTTCTGCTATAAACGGTTCCCGGAGGCCAGGGCGTGCCTGCTCGGCGTCGCGCCGGCCGAGGTCGCGGCCCGCGGCCTCGAGCTCCTGGCCTGATCGGGCTCTGACTTTTGCCCTCCGCGGAGCGTGCGGGTGTGGCAGAATAGCTCAGTTCTGCTCCGCGGTACGAGGCCACGGAGGAGGATCGACGGCCGAAGACGGAGTCGGAGGCTTTGACCGAAGCGATGGAGAGGCAAGGCATATGAGCGATCGATTGGGCGACCTGCTCGTCAAGGCTGGAAAAATCAACCCGCAGCAGCTGAAAGAGGCCCTGGGCAAGCAGTCGGAGGAGGGCGGCCGGCTGGGCACCAACCTCGTCAAGATGGGGGCTCTGTCGGAGAACGAGCTCGTCGAGTTCCTCTCGCAGCACTTCCGGGTCTCGGCGATCAACCTCGCCCAGGTGTCGGTCGACGACGCGATCGTCAAGCTCATTCCGGCCGACGTGGCGCGCAAGTACACCGTCATGCCGGTGTCCAAGGCCGGCGCCAAGGTCACGATCGCCATGCTCGATCCGACCAACGTCTTCGCCATGGACGACATCAAGTTCATGACCGGCTACAACGTCGAGCCGGTCATCGCCTCGGAGACGGCGATCCGCTCGGCGATCGAGAAGTACTACGGCTCCACCCATGCCATGGAGCTCAAGAAGGTCATGGAGGACCTGGAGGAGGACGCCGGCGGCGAAGACCTGGAGGTCCTCGAGGAAGAGATGGAGGAGCTCGATATCGACGCTCTGGCCGAGGAGTCCGACGAGGCCCCGGTCGTGCGCCTCTGCAACATCATCCTCACCGACGCCATCAAGCGCGGCGCCTCCGACATCCACGTCGAGCCCTACGAGAAAAGCTACCGGGTGCGCTACCGCATCGACGGCATCCTCTACGAGGTCATGCGGCCGCCGCTGCGCCTGCGCGAGGCCATCACCAGCCGCATAAAGATCATGGCGAAGCTCGACATCGCCGAGAAGCGCCTGCCCCAGGACGGACGCATCAAGATCAAGACCAAGATCGCCGACAAGGACAAGGAGCTCGACTACCGAGTCTCGGTGCTGCCGACACTTTTTGGCGAGAAGATCGTCCTGCGCCTCCTGGACTCCGACCAGCTGATGCTCGACATGACGAAGCTCGGCTTCGAAGCGGAGTCGCTGCGGCGCTTCAAGGAGGCTGTGGCCAAGCCCTACGGCATGGTCCTGGTGACCGGCCCGACGGGCTCGGGCAAGACCAACACCCTCTACTCCGCCCTCCAGAGCCTGAACAAGGTCAGCACCAACATCATGACCGCCGAGGACCCGGTGGAGTTCAACCTGACGGGGATCAACCAGGTCCAGACCAAGGACTCGATCGGCTTGAACTTCGCCGCCGCCCTGCGCTCCTTCCTGCGCCAGGACCCGAACATCGTGCTCGTAGGTGAGGTCCGCGACTTCGAGACCGCCGAGGTGGCGATCAAGGCGGCGCTGACCGGACATCTCGTGCTCTCGACGCTCCACACCAACGACGCCCCGTCGACGATCAACCGTCTGATGAACATGGGCATCGAGCCTTTCCTGGTGGCGACCTCAGTCCACCTGGTGGTGGCGCAGCGCCTGGTGCGCCGCATCTGCAATTTCTGCAAGGAGCCGGTCGACGTGGCGCCCGCCGAGCTCACTTCGTCCGGCTTCACGGAGCGCGAGGCGCGGACGCTCAAGATCTTCAAGGGCCGCGGCTGCGAGCAGTGCGGCGACACCGGCTACAAGGGCCGCTGCGGCCTCTACGAGGTGATGCGCATCGAGGAGGCCTTGAAGGAGATGATCCTCTCCGGCGCGAGCGCGATCGAGCTGCGCGACCGGGCCATCGAGGAAGGCATGCTGACGCTGCGGATGAGCGGCCTGCAGAAGATTCGCGACGGAGTCACCACCGTCGAGGAAGTCGTCCGGGAAACGGTCGAGTAGATGCGCTCCCCCTCACCCCAATCCTCTCCTTCGTCGAACCGACTCGGCACGGTCGGGAGAGCGATCCGGGGAAGAGGGGGCCGGAGGCCGCTTGCCCAGGACGTCGTCGGCGTCCTCGTGGGACTCTTCCTTCTCCTGCCGGGCGCCGTGGCGCCCCAGACGGCCCAGGAGGCTCCCGCCTCCCAGGATGGACCGGAAACCGCCGCCGGGCCTTACGCCGATCCGGGCTTCGAGCCCCTCTCAGAGCACTTCGAGCGCTGGCTTGAAGAGATCGACGTCCTGATCACCCCGGTCGAGCGCCAGCTCTTTCGTTCGCTCTCGCGCGACTACCAGCGCGACGCCTTCATCCAGCAGTTCTGGAAGGTCCGTGACCCTTACCCGCGCACGGTGCGCAACGAGCTCAAGGAGCGCTGGCCGCTGCGCGTCGCCCAGGCACGCTCGAGCTATCCGAGCCTGACGGACGCCCGCGCTCGGATCCTCCTGGTCCACGACCGCCCGAGCGCCGCCTTCGCGGTGGCCTGCGGCTCGCGCCGTCCGGCGGAGGTGTGGACCTACTACAACGGCAGCGACTTCGTCGACTTCCCCTTCTTCGTCATCTTCATCCGTACCCAGAACGGTCAGGGCGAGGCTCAGGTCTGGCGTCCGGGCGGCACGTCGACGGTCGATCCCGCGATGCGCCGGTTGCGCGGGTGCCAGAACGGCGAGCGGCTGATCCGCGTCGTCAACCAGGCACGCGGTTCCTACGAGGGCTACCAGCAGCAGCTGGCGGCCGTCCTCGCCAAGCCGCGTCCGCGAAGCCGGGAATGGGTCTACACCTTCATCGCCCACTCGACCGACATGCCCGCCGGCGCCGAGCCCCTGGACGCCCGGTTCGAGGTCGTCTACCCCGGACGCCACCAGCTACGCACCGTGGTCCAGGGGCTGATCCGCCTGGCGGCCGACGAGGTCGAGACGGCCGAGTACGCCGGCTATCGTTCCTACGACTTCCAGCTCACCGGAGAGATCATCCGCGGCCCGTCGCTTTTCGAGAGCTTCCGCTACAAGTTCGGCTTTTCCGCCGAGCAGTTCCCGGCGGCGAACGGCGGCGCCGCGGCGCAGATCCCGTTGGCCTTCCAGCGCTACCTGCGCCCCGGGAGCTACCGAATCGTGCTGCTCCTCGACGACCTGAACTCCGAGCGCGCCTGGCGTCATGAGGCGACCCTCGAGGTCCCGGAGGCCGAGGAGATCGTCGAGCTGCCGACGTTTCGCGATCCGTTCTCGGAGGAGCTTTTTGCCGAGGCGGCGCGGGCCATTGAGGCGGGAGAGACCTCGATCCGGCTGATCGAGCCCCGGGGGGAGCTCTTCACCGGCTTCGTGCGCTTCGACGCCGTCCCCCTGGGCGACGAGATCGAACGGGTGCGCTTCTACCTCGACGACCAGCTGATCTTGACCAAGAACCGTCCGCCCTACAACGTCGAGATCGACCTCGGGGAGTTTCCGGACCTCCACACCGTCCGGGTCGAGGGGCTCGACGCCGCGGGGTCGGAGGTCGCGACCGACGAGCTCCTGGTCAACGGCGGCGGCTACCGCTTCATCGTCAGGCTCGTCGAGCCCCGCAAGGGGAGGCGCTACGAGCGCTCGATCCGCGCCCGTGCCGAGGTCGAGCTCCCCGAGGGCCGCAGCCTCGAACGCCTCGAGCTCTACTTGAACGAGAAGCTCGTCGCCACCCTCTACCAGGAGCCTTTCGTCCACCCCATCGTCCTCGGTCAGGGGAGCGAGGTCTCCTACGTGCGGGCGGTGGCCTATCTGCCCGACGGCAACTCGACCGAGGACATGGTCTTCGTCAACGCTCCCGACTACTTCGAGGAAATGGACATCCAACTCGTCGAGCTCTACACGACGGTCCTCGACGCGCGGGGGCGGCCGGTGGAAGGGCTCCAGGAGGAGGACTTCTCGGTCACCGAGGACGGCGTGGCACAGACCGTCTCCCGTTTTGAGCGGGTCTTGAACCAGCCGATCCACGCCGGGATCCTGATCGACAACTCGGCGTCGATGGTGGGTACCCTCGAAGAGGTCCGAAAGGCCGCCCTCTCGTTTTTCCAGCAGGCGATCCAGCCGAAAGACCGGGCGGCGGTGATCACCTTCAACCGCTTTCCCCACCTGGCGGTGGAGCTGACGAACGACCGCTCGGAGCTGGGGAGGAGCCTTGCGGGGCTCGTCGCCGAGGGGCAGACGGCGCTCTACGACTCGATCATGTTCTCACTCTACTACTTCACCGGCGTCAAGGGACAACGGGCGATTCTCCTGCTCTCCGACGGCAAGGACGAGTCGAGCCGCTTCAGCTTCGACGAGACCCTCGACTACGCGCGCCGCGCCGGGATCACGATCTACGCGATCGGCCTGCGCCTCACCAACGGCAGCGCCCGCGGCCGGTTGACGCGCCTCGCGGACGAGACCGGCGGCCGGAGCTTTTTCCTCCGCGACATCACCGAGCTTGAAGAGGTCTACAACCTGATCCAGCGCGAGTTGCGCTCCCAGTACCTGATCGCCTACCAGTCGACCAACACCTCCGACGAGCGCGAGTTCCGCAAGGTCGACCTCAAAGTCGCCCGCCACGGTGTCACCGTCAAGACGCTTTCGGGGTACTATCCCTGAGCGCCGGTCCGTCTGGAGCCGGCGCTGAACTTTCCAGACGCACGTCCGTACCCCTCGTCATGACCGGCAACCACAACCAGGAGACCACCGCCTTGAGCCCCATGAGCCTGAGAGAGAGGAACGTCCGGAGAGCGCTGCTGCTCTTCCTGCTGACACCGACGACCCTGGGAGCCGCCGCCCCTGCGGACGAGGCCACCGACCCCGCCGCCGACACCTACGTGATCCACGACGAGGTCTTCGTCGAGGAGAGGGCACCGGAGCCCGGGTCGAACACCATCGCCGCGAAGCTGCCGCTTTCGCTCGCCCAGACCCCGATCGCGGTCGGCGAGGTGACGGCCGAGCGCATCGAGCTGACCGGCTCCGACGTCCTGGGCGACGCGCTCGCCTCGGTCGCTGGCGTCAACGTCCAGTCGGGCAACGGGATTTTTGACGTCTACATGCTGCGCGGCCTCGACTCGACTTCGGGCCTCGTCTTGACCGACGGCACCCGCGAGCCGCAGGTGACGTTTTTCCAGCTCTATAACATCGAACGCGTCGAGGTGGTCAAGGGCCCGATGTCCTTTCTCTACGGCGCGCTCTCGATGAGCGGCGCCATCAACCTGGTGCGCAAGCAGCCGCGCACGACGAGCTTCACCCGCTTCGGTCTCGCCGGCGGGAGCTTCTCTACCTTGAAGGGCAACCTCGACGCGAACTACGCCGGGGACGACCATCCCCCTGGGGGGATCGAGGGGGGGAGACACTGGGGCCTGCGCCTGAACGCCGAATGGCGGGAGTCGGACCTCTACCGCGACCAGCAACGCACCGAGACCTTCGCCGTCAACCCTGCGTTCCGATTCCAGGCGAGCGAGCGCACGACGGTCTACGTCAACCTGGAGGCGATCGACATCTCGGCGCGGCCCGACGCGGGGCTGCCGCTCGACTTCACCCACCAGGTGCCGGACGTCCCCCGGAAGCGTTCCTACGACGCGCCGTTTTCGCGCTCGGACCAGAAGGCCTACCGCTTCCAGGTCGACGTCGAGAGCCGGCTTTCCGAGGACTTCGTGCTGCGCAACAAGACCTACTACCGGTCTCTCGACTGGGACTCGAATTCGACGGTCTTAAACGGCGTCTTCCCCGACTTCGCCGGCTCGCTTTTCGTCGCCCGTACGCAGCTCCTGCTCGACGACAGCCAGAGCTTCGTCGGCAACCAGCTGGAGGCGCTCTATCGTTCGGGGAGCCACAACCTGCTCTTCGGCCTCGAGACGGCGGAGCTCAACGACGAGTTCACCTTCGACGTCGGCCTGATTCCGGGGATCGACCTCTTCGCGCCCGTCGAGACGGCGACCGAGCCCTTCATCTTGCCCGGCCAGTCTTTCGGCGCCGATGCGACCTCGGTGATCGTAGCTCCCTACGTGGTCGACCAGATTCGCGTCTCGGACCGCGTCCAGCTGACGATCGGGGCGCGTTTTGACACGATCGACTTCGAGGACAAGGCGACCGGCGCCGAGCGCAGCGACTCGCAGCTTTCTCCGCTGGTGGGGGCGGTCTTCTCGCCGTCGAAGCGGCTCTCGTTCTACGTGAACGCGGGCACGGCGTTCGCGCCGCAGTCGACGTTCGTGGTCTTCGAGGACCGCGAGCCCGAGGAGTCGGAGCAGGTGGAGCTGGGGATTCGGACCCGTGACGAAGGCGGCCGCTTCGAGCTCGCCGTCGCCGCCTACCGCCTCGACCGCGACAAGGTGGCCATTCCCGACGAGACCGGCATCACCCGTCAGACCGGCTCGCAGCGTTCCCAGGGCCTGGAGCTGGAGCTCGCGGCCCGCCTTGGGCCGAAGCTTCAAGCCAGGCTCGCCTACACCTACACCGACGCCGAGCTGACGCAGTTCACCGAGCAGGTCCTCGCGTTCGACCCGGTGACGTTTCAGCCGATACCAGTGACCATCGAGAGGACGGGCAACGTCCCGGCCTGGGTTCCGGAGCACATCCTCGACCTGAGCCTGGTGCAGGAGGTGGGTAGCGGCTGGACGATCGCCGCGGGCGGCCGCTGGGTCAGCGAGCAGGCGATCGCGGCCGACAACGCGTTTTTCGTCGACGAGCATTTCCTGCTCGACGCGGTCGTCGCTTATGCCCGCGACACCTGGCGGGCGCAGGTCAACCTCGACAACCTGACCGGCGAGGAGACGTTCACCCGGGTCTTCAACTCGAGCTCGGTCGTCCCGGCACCGGGCTTCTCGGTGACGGCGGGCCTGCAGTTTCAGTTCTAGGAAGAGCCGTTGCCGCCCTTGAACGGCCACCAGTCCGACTGGAGCCACTTCTTGCGGCGATCCTGCTGGATCTCCTCGCGGCCAACGGCCCGTCCTTCGAGGATGTCGATGATCTCCTTGGCGCTGCCGAGCCGGTTCTTGGGGTCGCGCTCCAGGCAGCTCATGATCAGGTCGTCCCACATGTCGTCGAGGTCCGGCATGTAGCGGCGCGGGGGGATGGGCTCTTCCTGGACGCGCATGAAGACCACCTGGATCGCCGTGTCACCTTCAAAAGGGAACTTGCCGGTGATCATCTCGTAGATCACGAGGCCGAGGGTGTAGATGTCGCTGGCCGGGAGGGCCTCCTCGAGCTCCAGCTGCTCGGGGGCCATGTAGGTGGGCGTCCCCACGATGACGTCGGTGGCGGTGAACGACTCCTCCTGGTCGCCTTTGCTGGGCCGGGCCACCCCGAAGTCCATCAAGATGACTCGGTGGCCGCCGTCGGTGTCGCTCTTGACCAGGAAGATGTTGTCGGGCTTCAAGTCCCGGTGCACGACGTCCGCCTTGTGGGCGGCGGCGAGCGCCCGGGCGACCTGGAGGACGATGCCGCGCGCTTGCTCGGTCGTCACCAGCCGGCCTTGCGCCAGGCGGTCGGCCAGCGTTTCCCCTTCCAGGTACTCCATGACCATGCAGGGTGAAGAGATGCCCTTCACGCCGGCCGGCAGGACCTCCGATTCCATCGGCGCCAGCTCGAAAACGTCGTAGATCGCCAGGACGTTCGGGTGCGAGATCCGTTGCGAGAGCTCAATCTCGCGGCGGAAGCGGGCGACGACTTTTTGGCTTCCCAGAAGCTTCGCCAGGACGATCTTGATCGCCACCTGGAGATTTTCCTCGGTGTCCTCGGCCTCGTAGACCTCGCCCATCCCCCCGCGGCCGATCAGCCGGACGACCCGGTAGCGGCCGCGCAGAACGTCGCCCGGCTTGAGCCGGTCAGCGACCGGCTTCTTGCTTCTCGAACGGCTTCTGAGCGGCGAATTGATCAAATGGATCCTCGCAGGGGAGGCGTTGGCTCGCGGAGCTGTCCAGGCGGTGGTGCCGTCCCCGGCAGCAGGCCACCTCAGTCCGTGTTCTTCTCGTCGGCCTTCGACACCGTCTTGGGTGCAGGTTGCGGCGTGCTCAGGCGGACACGTGCCTTGTCGAACTGCTGATCGCGCAGGTAGAGGTACATGACCGCCATCGAGTCCTGGTCCTCCTGGGTGGTGTTGTTATAAAGGCTCTCGATCTCGTATTCATGTCCCCGGTAAAGAGGCAGCCCTTCGACACTCTCGAAGTATTCGACTTTACGAAGCCCGATCTTGTCGTCGAAATTGCGGGCCTTCGACTTGAAGACGGTCTCGCCCGTCGTACGGTCGCGCAGCTCCAGAGATTCGGCGAAGGGGTGAAGATGGACCGCGATGTAGTGGACCGTCGTGTCGTAGGGCAGCATCATGAGGTGGGTGACGAGGGTGGTGTTGACCTGGCGCCCGGGCGGGACGACCCAATGGCCGGTGAAGGTGTGGCCCAGCGGGTCCTTGTAGGTGTGGCCGGCCGCGTTTTGCCCCGGCAGGCATCCGGAGCCATGCAGCTGCTCGTCGGGTGTGGAGACGCCGTAGTGGGTGCTTCCTTCCGCAAGGGAAGCCAGAGCGTAGGCCCCGACCGGGAAAAGCGCCTTCATCGGCCGTTCGGTGTCGACGTCGCGCACGTACTCGACCGACACCTTGTGGCGCACTTGGAAGCTCTGCTCGGCGGCGTTCAAGTTGAGCACCTGGGTGGTGAGCCTGAACGACTCGGTGGAGAGCACCGGGATGCCGAACCCGGGAGGGAAGGCGACTTCGAACTGGCCCTGGGAAAGGGTGAAGAGCCGCGGGCTGAAGCCCCTGGAAGGGCCGACCGCCCGGTGATGGGCGCCCGTGTCGACGTCGAGGTTCGAGTGGCACATGAGCTCCTGGGCCATCGGCGAGGAGCCGTCGGCGCCGACCATCACCGCCTTGTAGGCGGTGACCCAGAGGAGCTCCTCCGTCGTCTCGGAATCGCCGAGGCGAATCTGGCTCTGGCTCTGGGGACCCTTCATCGAGCGGTAGAGCTGGTCGACCTCGTAGACGTCGGAGAGGAAGGTCTCGGTGTGGGAGGGCGGTTGCGCCTCGGTGGCGCGGGAGCCCTCCTCGGCCCAGGCCAGATCGGCCGTCGCCACGGCGAGGAGCAGGGTCATGGTGAACGTGCGCGAGCTCATGGGGAGTGTCCTCCTGTCGGTTCCGAGAGCCTTCCCATCCCTGGGTTCCGCGAGCCGGAGGCCCGCGTGCCTGGACATTCTAAGGCAAAAACCGACCGTTCAGTCGAGACGTGGAGGAAAAAGGCGCCCACGGCGCCCTGGCTCGCGTAGAATGGCGAAGAGGTCCATGCGCTGATGTTTTTCTCACGACGCCTGCTTTCGACGTTCCTGCTCGTCTCCCTGACGGGGTGTTTGGCCTGCTCGGTCAAGCCCCGGCAGGGATCGGAGGCCGGCGTGACGCCCGGCGCGGAGGAGCCGCAGGCCCCTTCCGGGTCGGAGCTCCGGAACGCGGAGCTGGTGACCGTAGGCTGGGACGGTCTTTCCGGATCGCCGGTGGTCTTGCTGCGCGAGGCGTCGACGGGCCAGGTGCTGCCGATCTGGATCGGCCTCGCCGAGGCGCGCTCCATCAGCCTGGAGCTCCACGGCGTCGAGCCGCTGCGGCCGATGACCCACGATCTCATGACCAACCTCCTGGGCGCGCTCGACGCCACCCTGGAGGAGGTGGTGGTGACCGAGCTGCGCGACAACACCTACTACGGCCTCCTGAAGCTGCGCCTTGCGGGCGAGGACGAGCCGCGTTGGATCGACACCCGGCCGAGCGACGGCCTGGCGTTGGCGCTGCGGACGGGAGCGGCGATCAAGGTGGCGGCGAAGCTCCTCGAGGAGCAGGGCGACTTCCGGTTCCTGGCGCCCGAGACGAGCGACCAGGTCGTCAGGATCCTCGGGCTGACGGTGACGGCGCTCGACGAATCGCAGCGCCGGGAGCACGGCCTGGGCGAGCGCGAGGGCCTCTTCGTCGCCGCGGCGGCGGGCGTGGCGGCCGAGCACGGCTTTGAGCGCGGCGACTTGATCGTCGAGGTCGCCGGCGAGTCGGTCCGGGAGCCGGTCGACCTGCTCGACGCGATCCGCTCCGCCCCGTCGACCGGGGTGCTCGTCCTCAAGCTCTGGCGCGGCGGCGAGGAGCTGGAGCTCGAGCTGCCGCTGTGGCTCGAGGCGCGGCCGCCTCGCAAAGGCGATACGATCGCCGCCGCCGAGGCGCGAGCCGCCTGAACCCCCTACCAAGGGCCCGACGCCTGGAGGTCTTTCGTGCCGAAGCCCAGTTCTCGAAACCTGCGCCGAAGCGCCTTCCTCGCTTCCTGGATCGCCGCCTATGGCCTCGCTGGCTGTAGCGACCCACCTCCTGGCGTCCCGGCGAGCGACTTCTACCTCGGCGGCATCCAGGTCAACGAGCCCGATCTCGACGACTGGATCGACGCCCTGGCCCGCGAAGGCATGAACGCCGTCGAGGTGACCGACTACGCCCGCCAGGGCGATTGGGACACGGACAACCTCTGGTGGGACGACGGCACCGGCATCGTGCCCGAGATCCGGGCCGCCAAGCAGCGCGGCATGAAGGTCGTCCTGGTTCTGCGGGTCGCCCTGGATCACGCCTTCGAGCGCAACCGCTTCCTCTGGCACGGCATGATCCGGCCGAAAACCGACGCCCAGCTCAACCGCTGGTTCGAGCTCTACGGCGAGTTCGCGGCGCGTTGGGCCGAGATCGCCGAGAGCGAGGGCGTCGACGTCCTGATGATCGCGAGCGAGATGAACGCCCTGACCTCGACGGCGAGGATGGAGGAGGTCCCGAGCCTCGAGGACTACTTCATGAGCGAGGAAAAGCAGGAGGAGCGCCGCGAGGAGCTCCTGCGCCACGAGGGGGTGATCGAGGACCGCCATCTCTGGATCCGCGACCGCGAGCACTACCAGGACCTCGGCGAGTACCTGGAGGCGCGGCTTTCGACCGAGGCGTCGTGGGCGGCGGAGGTGACCCTTTCCGGGGATCCCGAAGAGGCCGTACGAAAGATCAACGCCCGCCGTGCCTGGCTGGAGGAGAAGTGGCGCCGGCTGATCTCGGAGCTCCGCGGGATCTACCACGGCCGGCTCGGCTACGCAGCCAACTTCGACCAGTACCACGAGGTGACGTTCTGGGACGCGCTCGACCTGATGGGGATCAACGCCTACTTCCCGCTGCGCCACGAGCTCGTCGAGACGAAAGACGCCGAGGAGCTCTATCCGGTGTTGAAGGCCGGGTGGTCGGCGGTGCTCGGCGACATCCGGGACTTCCGCCGCGGCCAGGGTCTTCATGGCCGTTCGCTCCTTTTCACCGAGCTCGGCTACACGGCGCGGCGCAACTCGACGCTCGAGCCCTGGGCCGACACGGGGTTTTCGATCGTCAAGACGCCGGCAGGCGAAGAGCGGCTCCTCGTCTGGCAGGACCAGGAGCCGGACTTCAAGGAAAGGGCGCTGGCGGTCCGGGCGCTCTACGAGGCGCACCGCGAGCTTGCCGAGCCGATGCTCGGAGGGATTCTTTACTGGAAGCTCTCGACCGTCGAGAGTCACAAGGAGATCGAGGCGTTCCTGCTCTCGATCGGCGGTCCCTCGGAGGATCCCCTGGCGGAGGAGCTGCGCCGTTTTCTGGAGTCTGGGGAGTGAGTGAGGTAGAATCGCCGTAATGGAATTCTCCGGCCGCCTGGTTTCCTTTCCGATCGCGGAGCTCCTCCAGTGGGCTCACACCGATCGCCGGACGGGTGCGCTCGTCATCCGCCGGACGAGCCGCGAGAAGCGGATCTATTTCGACCAGGGCCGCATCGTCGCCTGCCTGACCGACCAGTCCTCGGAGTACTACGGGCAGTTCCTGCTCTTGAACGGCTACATCGACGAGGTGACGCTCGTCGCCTGCATCGACCAGTGCCGCGACGACAAGGTCCGCTTGGGCAAGGTCCTCGAAGAGCAGGGGGTGCTCTCCCGGAAAGAGGTCGAGCGGACGCTCTGCCAGCACATCGAGGACCTGATCCTCGACATCTTCCTGTGGCATCGCGGGGTCTTTTTCTTCACCGTCGAGAAGCCTCCGGCCGAAGAGATCCTCGCCGAGCCTGTCGACACCCTGGGCATGGCGCTCGAGGGCTCGCGCTGGAGCGACGAGAACGCGCGGATCCGCCAGGTCTTCGAGCACGACAACGTCATCCTCGACCGGGTCAAGGGCCACGTCCCCGACGTCCTCGAAGCGCGCCAGCGCCGGATCGTCCGCGAGACCGACGGCACACGCACCCTCGCCGAGCTCTACCAGCGGGTCAGCGGGTCCTACTTCCGCTTTCTGGAGGCCGTTTACGATCTCCACGAGAAAAGAGTGCTCCAGATCGTCGACGTCCTCCAGGACGGAGGAATGTCGACGATCGAGATGCCGCTCCACGACGTCCTTCTGGAGCAGGCCGCCTCCGAGTCGGCCCAGACGGTCCGCCGTTACTTCTCGAGCCCGATCGGAGTCTTCCAGCGTTTCGTCCCCGTATGGACACGGCCGCCGAGCACCGAAGAATGGGAGCGCATCCCGGAGATGGTACGCGCTTTCTACCTCAACTTCGACGGCAAGAACCGCCTGGCGGAGATCTTCTCCGAGGACGAGGAAGACTGGGACCAGGAGACCGAGCTCCTGATGCTCCAGGTCGGCAAGGAAGCGGTGGCGCTCCTGCCGGCACCGCTTGAAGAGCTCCGCGAGCAGAACGAACGACAGGACACCACGGACGGCGGGCCGGACTGGGTCACCCTCTTCGGCAAGAAGCCGTGAGCGGCGAAAGCGTACAGCTAGAGCGCCGCCCCCAGAGCCTCACAGGCCGCTGGCAACACCTCCTCGGACTTGGCCTGAAGCACCCGGATGCCCGGATAGGAGGGAGCGCGCGCGCCGCCCGGATCGATCGAGATCATCGGCCGCCGGCGCGCCGTGGCGTACTGGAGGAATAGCTCTGTCACCCCGACCGAGAACGAGGTGCCGACAAAAAGCAGCGCGTCGAGCGTCACGGCCGCCTCCTGGACGCGGTCCCACTGGTAGTCCTCGTGCTCGCCGTAGTACTCGTCGAACCAAAGGACGTGCTGGCGCAAGACGTCGCCGCAGGCCGGACAATGCGGCAGCTTCTCCAGGGCCGGCGCGTCGAGGAACGGCCGAACGTCGAAGTCAGCCCGCGGTAGAGAGCCCCGCGGCGCACCGTTCACGCACCCGTCGCGGGGACAGCGGATGCGGTCCGCCGTGCCGTGGACCTTGACCATCTCCCGCGAGCCGGCGTCCTCGTG
The DNA here is from genome assembly GCA_965371445.1 of uncultured bacterium. Lineage (GTDB taxonomy): Bacteria > Acidobacteriota > Thermoanaerobaculia > Multivoradales > J023 > DASWIG01. The sequence continues at coordinate 35,866 of CBDUYN010000058.1, forward strand.
GAGCGTGTCGACGTTCTGGGTGATCAGCAGGAACCGGCCGCCCCGGCCGAGTTGCCAGCGCTCCAGCGCCGCCACGGTCCGGTGGGCGTCGTTGGGCTTGGCTTCGAGGACCGAGCTGAAGCGGGTGAGGTACCATCGCCAGCTTTCTACCGGATCCTCGCGGAAGAAGCGGAAGGTCCCGAGCTCGGTGACGTCGCGTTTCCACACGGCGTCGGGATCGGTGCCGCGAAACGTCGGGATGCCGCTCGCCACGCTGATCCCGGCTCCCGTCACCACGACGAGAAAGCTGTCCTCAAGCGGTGAGAGCATCTCGGTCAAAGCGTCGACGTGGGATGACACGGCGTTCTCCTAACGCGAGCTCACGAAATGGCTGGCCTCGCCGAGGACGGCGCGGAAACGCTCTCGGTCCTCGCCCTGGACCGCGTCGACGAGGTCGGCGACCGCCTCGCGCACGGCCTTGTAGACCTCGCCGCGGTGCGGGTTGAGGCACTGGATGTCGAAGTAGAGGTCGGGATCCTCCTGGAGGACCGAGGTCGCCGTCGACAGCTGCCGGTCGTAGGTCGTCGAAGCGCAGGCCTGCAGCTCCTCGGCGCCGAGGCCCGAGCGCGTCAGCGCCAGGCCGAAGATCATGCCCGAGAGGTGGGCGAGGCCGAGGAGCCAGCCCATCAGGCGGTCGTGGTGGTCGAAGGGCACCGGCACGAGATGGGTGTTGGGGGTGCGCAGCCACTCCTCGACGCGGACTTTCTCCGTCTGTGGGTCGTCCATGTAGGCGACGACGAAGGTCAACGTGTCGTAGCACGACTTGCCGGGACCGAACATCGGGTGGAGCGAGCAGACCGTCAAGCCGGCCTCCTTGGCCCGGTCGATGGGGTCGCGCAGGTGTTCCTTGATCGAAGCGATCTCGATCACGAGCCCTTTCGGACGCCGCTTGGCGATCTCGTCGAGGACCTCGGGGACGACGCCCAGGGGGACCGAGACGAGGATCGCCTCGTAGGGGTCGAAGTCCTCGATCTCGGAGATCTTGGCGAAGCGTCCGGAGGTTTTGGGGAGAGAGTCGAGCGCCGGGTCGACGATGTCGACGCGGTGGCCGAGGCGGCGGGCGAATCCCTGGAACCAGCCGCCCATGTTGCCGGCGCCGCCGACGAGCAGCATCCGGTTGCCGCTCGCCGCGTGGAGCTCGGCGCTGACCTGGTGCTGGCGCTCGATGGCGCCGCGCATGACGGCGCTGAAGATCGACTCCATGACTTGCTCCGAGACGCCGCAGGCCTCGGCGTGGCGGCGGGCACGGCGCAGGACTCGGTCGTGGACCTCGGGGACCAGGATCGGCTGGCCGTCGTCGGCCTTCAGGTGCCCGACCTCGGCGGCGAGGTCCATGCGCCGGTGCAGGAGCTCCAGGAGCGCGCGGTCGACCTCGGCGATCGAGTCGCGCAGCTGGCTCAGCTTCTCGGCCTTGCTCATCCGCTCAGCTTTTCCCAGTCGGATTCCGTGGCGTCCAAAGCGATGGCGAGACATCCGTCGGAGCCGTCGTAGACCGGGTCTTTGACGTTGTGGATCTTTCCGCCGCCCATGGTGCGCAAGGCCTTCTGGAGCTCCGCCCTCAAACCCGAGATGAGCGAGCTGCCACCCGAGAGGATGACGTTCGAGCGGACCTTTTCCTGGAACTCCGGATCGATCCGGGGCAAGAGATCGAGGATCGTCTCGGCGATGGGCTCGATGACCGATTCGCAGGCGAGGCGCATCGGCTCGGTGATGTCGATCCGGGTCGGCCGGCCGTCGATCGGCACCGTGACCTCCACCTTCTGCTGCGGGGATCCCACGAAGCCGAAAGCTTCCTTCCAGGCGCGCACCATGTAGACGGTGAACTGGGCGTTCGGGTAGCGCTCCGAGACGAGCTTGACGAGCATCTCGTCGATCGAGTCGCCGGCCCAGATCAAGGTACGCTGGTCCTCGTCGGTGGGAAAGCGTCCGCGCATGACGCAGAAGTCCGTGGTGCCGGCACCGATGTCGATGACCATGCTGTGGAGCAGCGCATCGAGGCCGTAGGCGACGGCGAAGGGCTCGGAGACGATCATGAGCGCGTCGACGGCGCCGGCGAGCGCCGTTCGCAGCTGCTGCTTGTTGACCCGCATGGCCTCCGCCGGGACCCCCATCACCGCCCGGACCTGGACGTCGTTGCCGCGCACCGCGCCGGCGAGGCGCAGGAGATGCCCGAGAAGCTCCCGGACCGCCAGGATGTCTTTCTCCGAGCCCTCCTTGATCATCCCTCGCTCCAGGGGACGGTGCAGGTCGAGCATGGTGCGGTTCTCGACCGCGGGCGTGCCGACGAGCACGTTTTTCTTGAGGACTTTCTTGGCCACCATGTCGATCGGCCAGCCGACGTAGCTTTCGACCAGGTGGCGCTGGCCGTTCGACGCCGAGACGGAGCTGCGGGAGGTCCCCAGGTCGATGCCCACGTTCAAGATCTCGCCGCCGTCTCGCTGCGGCTGCGGGGGACGTGGCCCGGGCAGATCCTCGGAGGGACGGGGCTCGGGCGTTTTCTCGGGCGTTTTCTCGGGCGTTTTCTCGGGCGTTTTCTCGGGCGGGGTCTCGTCGTTCTCGCTCATCCGTCTCAGCTTCCTTTTTCCGCGGCATTCTCCTCGGCGTGGCGGCCCTCGGCGCGACGGACCTCCTCGGCGTAGCGCCGGACGCCCTCGAAGAGGGCTTCGGCGATGTGGTCCCGATACAGGGAGCGGCTCAGGAGCTTCGCCTCCTCTTCGTTCGAGAGACAGGAGACCTCCGCCAGGATCGCCGGCATGTCTGTCGCTACTAATACCACGAACGGCGCCGTCTTGACCCCCCGGTCACGGAGAGCCGGGTTGACGCTGCGCAAAGAGCGGTAAAGCGACCTCTGGACCCGGGTCGCCAACTGCCGCGAGCGGTCGTGCTGGGCGTTTAAGAGGATGCTACGGATGATCGAGCTCTGGTCGGCGAGCGAATAGCCCGAATTCTGGTTCTCGCGCCGGGCGAGCGAGGCCAGCTCCGGGTCGTCGGTGGGGCCGAGGAAGTAGGTCTCGACGCCGCGGACGGCGCGGGTGGCGATCCAGTTGATGTGGATGGAGACGAAGAGATCCGCCGCCTCCTGGTTGGCCAAGTCGCTTCGCTCCTTCAAGGAAAGCGGGTGATCGTCTTCGCGGGTCATCGAGACCTCGAACGTCTGGGCGCTCAAGAGGTCCCGCAGACGCAGCGCGATGTCGAGCGTCAGGTCCTTCTCGCGGAGCTCGCCGTTGGTGGTCCCGACGTCCTCGCCGCCGTGGCCGGGATCGAGGACGATATGTCGAACCTGAAGGGGGAGGAGCGAAGTGTCGATCGCCCGCGGAGGATCCGCGGTGAGCTTGGGCTCGGCGGCCCAGCGAGAGCGCGGAGCTCCGGCCGCGGACGCCTGGCCTGAGGCCTCGCCGACCGGACGCGTTACCGCGGTGGCGCCCGCGTGCGCCCGTGGCCAGAGAAAGAGGGCCGGTGCGGCCAGGAGCGCCGGCACCAGCAGAAGCGCCGCGTAGCGCCAGGGGGAGGACGGCGGGCTCGCCGGTGGCTCGCGTTGCTTGGGAACCTGGGTGCCCTCGATCAAAGCCAGGTTCTCGGCCACCGTCTGGCGCAGGACGAATCTTTTGAGCTCTTCGGTCTCCGACATCCGGCGAATTTTATCAGAAACGGCGCCAGAGGGTCCATGGCGGGCGGGAATACGACGACTTTTGGCCGGTCACGACGCCTGGGATAGGCTGAAGCCTGGATCGACGAAGCTCTCTGCCTGGGAAACATCATGAGAATCGACATGCCGACGGAGTTCGCCAGTGAAGACTATGAGCTGACCTACCCCGAGGGAGTCGAGGACCACTGGTGGCACCTGGCACGAAACAGGATCCTGACCCACGAGCTGCGCAAGGTCACGCCTCCGGGGTCCCACCTCCTGGACGTCGGATGCGGCCGTGGAATCGCCGTCCGGCACTTCCTGGGTGAGGGGTTCCGGTGCATCGGGGTCGAGCTCGGGCGGCCGCGGCCGCTCTCCGGTTTGAAGGGCCATCTGCGGTGCGGGATCAAGGCCGAGGAGCTCCCCGAAGCGGAACGAGGCGTCGTCGACGTCGTCTTGCTGCTCGACGTCGTCGAGCACCTCGCGGACCCGGCCCGATTCCTCAAGGACCTGTCGGCGGCTTTCCCCGTCCTGCGCCTCGTCGTCGTCGCCGTTCCCGCTCGTCCCGAGCTGTGGACGAACTATGACGACCTCTTCAGGCACTACCGGCGTTATACGATCGAGATGATCGAAGACCTTGCTGGCGAGCTGGGTTGGGAGCTCGTGACGAGAGGTTATTTCTTCCGCTCGATCTATCTACCCATCCGGGTGCTGAAGGAATGGAAACGGCCGAGGTCGCTCGCCATGCGCTCACCCCGGGGACTCTTCAAATGGCTTCACAAGATGTTCTCTTACGTCCTCGTCGCGGATTATTTCTTGCTGCCGAAAGCCGTTCCCGGGACCTCGGTCGTCGCCGTTTTTTCCCTGGGCGAGCGGCGCGTTCAGTCGTAGCTCATCGCCTTGAGGTCAAAAGCCCTGCGCAGCAGACCGAGCTGACCGATGTGGTAGGACTCGTGCTGGATCAAGAACGCGATGCCGCCGAGGACCGTGTCGTCGGCGACGGGGAACTCCTGGGTCGACAACGCTCCGAGGTCCGCCTTGCTCAAGCTTCGGCAGCGCTCGGCGAGAAGCCCGGACACCTCCTGCCAGGCGGCCAGCACTTCTTTGACCACCGGGAACTCCGTGAAGTCCTCGATCGACTTGAGCCCTTCCAGGACTTCCTTCAAGGGGTTCGTCGCCTCGGCGCCGAGGTAGGCGGCGAGGAAGTAGCGGGCGTCGACCAGGTGGCAGGCGATGAAAGCGACGTTGTTCGTCCGGTCGTTGATCCGGGTGCGTGCGGCCTCGTCGTCGATGCCGTCGAGGCAGTTGGCAAAGAGCCTCGTGTTGAGTCTCAAAAGCTCGTAAAGCGGTTGGACGGACGGCTCCATGTCCTCTCCCTGGTTACGGTCGTCTCGCGATCATGTGGGCGGCCCGCCGGGCCGCCGGGGTTCAGAAGCTTCACGTGGGGGTGCCGCGGCAGCAGCCTCCGGCCGGCGCCATGGCCGCCCCGGCCGAGCTCTCGGCGCTCGCCGCGAACGTCGAGAAAAGCTTCTCCAAGCTCTCGGCCCCGCACTCTGGGCAGAGGAGCTCCTCGGCTCCGGCTTCGAGGCGCTGGAGCACCTCGAAGCGGTGATCGCAGTCGTCGCATCGATACTCGTAGAGTGGCATCTTGCTTTTTCCTCCGTCTGAGGTAGATCGCTTCTCTCAAGCGTCTTCGGTTTCCGAATCCAGGCCGGAGGTCACGACGCGGTTGCGTCCGCTTTGCTTGGCCTGGTAGAGGCGCAGGTCGGCGATCGCCAGGGTCTCTTTCAGGTTCACCCCGTCGGTGGGCCACACCGCGGCGCCGATCGAGATCGTGACGTTCGTCGTGGCGCCGTGGGAGCCGATCGGCACCGCGGTGTGCCCGATCGAGGCGCGCAGCTCGTCTAACCGGCGCCTGGCGTCCTGCATCTTCAAACCGGGAAAGAGGCCGGCAAATTCCTCCCCGCCGTATCTCGCGATCAGATCCGTGTTGCGAAACGTCGTCGACAGGATCCGGCCCACCGAGCGCAGCACCTCGTCGCCGGCCAGGTGGCCGTAGGTGTCGTTGAAGCGCTTGAAGTGGTCGACGTCGATCATCGCCACGGCCACTGGCTCGCCGGAACGTGCCGCGAGAGCACCGATGCGCATCAGGCTCTCGTCAAAAAAGCCCCGGTTCGCAAGCGTCGTCAACCGGTCGCGATTCGACAACCTTCGCTGCTCCAAGGCCCGCATCACGAGCGTCACGCTGAGCGCCGTCGCCATCGCGAGCAGCACGAGCCGCCCGACCTGGATCGGCCAGCTGAAGGCCTCGGCCCAGGCCACGCCGTCGCCCAGCCAGGTGACGTAGAGCACGAGCCCCAGGTACTGGCCGAGCGCGGCAAGCCCGGTCAGGGCACAGATGCGCCAGTCGTAGCGCAGGCTCGTGGCCCCGATCGCCACCAGGTAGGTCGGAAAGACGAGCAGGTCGTTGGTGGCTTCGAGCGGAGAGCCCATGCGCACGAAGAGCGCCAGCGTGAGGCTGACCAGGGTGACGTCGAGCAGGCCGCTGAAGAATCCGATCCAGCTGCGGCCCCAGCTACGCATGACGGCCGAGTAGACCACCAGGGTCTCGGCCAAGATGCCTACGGCGACCCACAACACCCAGGCACGTCCGCCGCCCTCGGGCGCGCCAAAGAAGTAGCGCAGCGGGAAGTAGAGGAGGACGACGACGATCAGGAGCCGGAGGCTCGCCACCATCCACTCGCCGCGCAGGCCGGCGTCGATCAAGTCCGGATCGGGGGGCGCCGACAACCGGTCCAGGGCCTTTCGCCACCGGGAGGATGGGGACGGGGTTGGGGGCGGCACGACCTTGTGGATGGTAGGACCCGGAGATTCGGGGGCGGGTTTGGAGGCGGCGCTCGTCGACCGTCTCGGAAAGGCCTTCAGGCCAGGTGGACTTCTCTCGCCCGCCGCCGCTCAAGGGTTGGCGACCGGGCACAAGGATTTGGTGGAGCCGATGGGGGTCGAACCCACGACCTCTTGAATGCCATTCAAGCGCTCTCCCAACTGAGCTACGGCCCCACGGTGCTCAGGCCCCGCGGCGGGAGCGGCAGCATACAACCCTCTCGAGGGGGGTGTCAACGCGCCGCGGCACGAGAATCTCCGTGAGGTGAGGCGGAGCCTCCGGGACCACCCGCGTGGGCTGCGCGGAATCCCTAGAAGCGGTAGGCGACCCCGACGTGAGCGTGGGCAAAGAACTGGGCGTAGTCGAGGTCGGCGTAGTGACCCGAGAGGTCGAGGAGCAAGAGCATACGGTCGTTCAGCTTGAAGCCTGCCGTCACTCCGACGTTGACCCCCACGGAGGAATCGCTCTCCAGCCCTCCCCCGGCACCGAAGTCGTAGAGGCCGATCCCAAGGTAGAGCCCCGATTCGTAGAAGGGCCCGGAATAGAGGTACTCGCCGACCAGCGACAGGTAGGTCAGGTCGTTGCCGGAGCCGCCGTCGGTCTCCAGGGTGATCTGGCCGAGGCGAGCGCCCCAGCGGACGTCTTTCTCGAGGTCCATCGCGAACACCGCTTGCCAACTGAAGTTGTCGAAGCCGGGTTCGGGCTCGACGTCGCCCGAGCCGCCGAGGCCGACCATCAGGCCCACCAGGTAGGTACGGGCGTAGCGGTCCTTGGCCGCGGCCTCAAGCGGCAGAAGTCCCAGGGCGAACAGGAAGAGCAGGATGACGATCAGGCGACGTGGGTGAGACAAGGTATCCTCCTTGAGGGGCGCGGCTCCGTACGAGAGCCGTTGAGTTTTGAGCGGCCGGGCGATGCGAGAGCGATCGGCACGCCTCGCCTCGGCCTATCATGCCAGAGATCGGCCCGGCACCGGATACGATAGACGGCAAGAGCGCACACCGAATGCCAGTTGCCATGGTTTACGCACCAACCCCACCGAACGTCACAACGGCCGCCGCCGGGCGCCCGGCAACACGCCCGAGCCTCACGGGCAAGGCCTGGAGTCATCTCGTCCAGTGGATTCTGCCGGCTCCCTGCCTGGGGTGCGGTGAGGTCGTCTGGGAGCCGCGCGGCTCCCTCGGCCTTTGCCCGTCCTGCCGGCGGCGGCTCGTCCGCTGGCCGCCGGGCTGCTCCCTCTGCGCGCGCCCCCTGGCGGCGGTTGCGGACCTGCCGTCCGGTACTCGCTGCGGAGCCTGCCGCACGAGCCCGCCTCCCTACGACCGGCTCCTCGCCGCCTGGTGCTACCAGCCGCCCCTCGACGAGACCCTGATGGCCCTCAAGTTCCGCCGCCTGGACTACCTGGGCACCCAGCTGGGAAAGGCCATGGCAGCCCTCTACCACGGCGAGCTCGAAGACCGCGAGCTGGTCGTACCCGTCCCCCTTTACTGGAGTCGTCGTCTGCGTCGCGGCTTCAACCAGGCCGCGCTCCTCGCGCAGCCGCTCGCCAAGGCCCTCGACGTGCCGATCGAGGGGACGCTCAGCCGGCGCCGCGCCACCGCCCACCAGAGCCGCCTGTCGAGCCGCGACCGCAGCGACAACCTCGCGGGCGCCTTCGCCGTCCGCCGTGCGGACAGCTGCCGGGGACGCCGCATCCTCCTCGTCGACGACGTCACCACCACCGGAGCCACCCTCGCCGCCGCCGCCCAGGCCCTCCGCGACGCCGGCGCCGCTTCGGTGGTGGCACTCGTCGCCGCGCGGACGCCGAAGGCCGGAGAGGTCCCCTCGGGCTCCGGGGTCCGGGCTGCGGAACAGGATCCGGAGATCTAAGAGTGGCAGAAAGAGCACACCCATGAACGAAAAGTCACTCCTCCCGAGGCCTGTCCGAGGAGAGGACTTGGCGGCGTCCCATGTCCTGTCCGGAGCGCGCGGGCTTCCGGCAAGTGCGCAGGCTTGGTGTTGGCACAGTGGGATATGACTCTGAGCGATGGCCCGGATCTTGCAAATATGTTCCCTGCGGACCTTTTCGGCAGGTCTCGGGCATCGACGGCCTTGGGCGTCCGTAGCCTCGGGCCTACGGCTTGGACCGCCGCCATTGGTCCCTGAAATGGAGCCGTTCGCGGACATCGACTTGCGCCGGCCGGAGCGTTCGTTTTAAGTTCGTCCCATTGCGAATCTACCGAGAGCCGTGAAGATGAGCGACCTGAATTCCCCACCCGATGCCGAAGCCGACTGGCGCAGGGGCGCTATGTGGCTTTTCCTCCTCGCTGTGCTGCTCGGCGGCCTTGGCGTATCGCCGCTCGCCGCGGATGAGCCGCAGGAAGCCGAAGCGACGGTTTCCGGGCGGGTGTGGGGAGAGGTGTCTCCACGGGGTGAGAAGGCGCTGGTCGAGGCTCAGGTCTACGCCTACGAGGTAGCGAGCCTGAAGCTGGAGCAGGTGCTGAGCGACGAGGACGGCCGTTTCCTCTTCAAGCGGCTGCCGGCCGGGCTCTACAAGATCGTCGCCTACAAGGCGGGCTTCGTGCCCGCGGTGGAGCTGCTGATGCGGCGCACGAAAGATCTTCGCCAGTCGGTCGAGCTGCGGCTGCGCGAGGAAGCGACCGGCGACGTCCGAGCGGCGGAGACCTACTGGGACGCCCGGGCACGGGTTCCGGCCGACGTCCTGCGCCACATCAACCGGATGAGGCTGCGCGAGTCGACGCTCGACTCGTCGCTCCAGGTGGCCGGAGGCTCGCTTTTCTCCGCCCAGATGGTGGCGGAGAGCGGGGTGAGCGACCTGGGGGCGGCAGAGGGTCAGCTGACCGGCGCTTCCGTCGGCCTGAGCGGCGCCGTCGGTCCGCTGGCGCTCTCTTTCGACGGACGGTATCAGCAGCTGGTGCCGTCGGGCGAGAACGCGGCCGGCCTACCGGGGGGAGAGGTGCGGACGATGGCCTTTTACCTCGAAAGCAAACGCCAGGATCGCCTGAGCCTCCTCTCCTCGGTCGGCGAGATGGCCAACTTTGCCGGAGCAACGTTCGTTCCCGTCGACTTGCGCCACTACCAGCTGCGCTGGTCCGGCCCCACGGGTGCCGGCTCCTCCAACCTCCTGGCGCAGTTCATCGCCGAGTCCAACTATCACCGGGGCCTGGGGATCCAGCCGGCCGACGTCCCGGAGGCCTCCCGCACCTGGGCGTTCGAGGGCTCCTACCACCGTGACGTGGGGGAGACGACCTCGCTCCGGACGGGCTTCGCCTACCGCGCCCGAGAAACGGTCGATCCGCTGGCGACGACACCGGTCGCCGAGAAAGTCTCGGTCTACGGCATGGTGGAGTCTCAGATCCAGCCCCGGATCCTGGTCGAGTACGGCCTCTACTCCTCGGTCAACGAAGACAACCTCTCCCTGACGCCGACCGGGGGCATGGTGGTGCGTCTCGGCGAAACCTGGCAGGCGCGCACCTCGGTGTCGCAGCGCGTCGAGCCGGCGTCCGAGGAGCAGCAGTCCTACCGCGACTTCAACACCGCCTTCTACGGCGACGGCACCACCTGCCAGCAGGTGGGAGAGTCCTGCTACGAGGTGAGCTTCGCGCAGGGACGCGAGGACGAGGAGGGCTTCCTCGTCGGCGCGATCCACCGCGAGTATGCCGAGACGCTGCGCCTCTATTTCAGCGACGATTTCTTCAACCGGCTCGAAAGCCTCCTCGTATTGCCCGGCGACGAGATCCCGGAGGTCAGGTTCCGCATGGTGCGCAAGATCTCGCCGCGGGTGCTGGCCAAGCTGGAGTCGAGCTACGCCGAGGGCGGCGGCGGCATCTTCTACGCCACCGACAAGATCGCCTACGAGAACGAGGTCCGCTACCTCGTCACCTCCCTCGACACCCGGTTCCAGCAGACCTCGACCGGCGTCTTCGTCGCGTTTCACCACCTTGAGCAGGCCTTGAATCCGACCGGAGAGGAAGGCAACTCTTCCCAGCTCGAGATCCAGCGCCTCCAGCTGATGCTCACTCAGGATCTCTCCGCCCTCGCCGACCTCACCGCCAACTGGGCCCTGCGCCTCAACATGGAGCTCAGCCGCGGCTCGAATCCCTACACCCTGACGAGTGACGACGAGCTCTACAAGAAGCTCACCGGCGGCATCACCGTGAGCTTTTGACGACCCTTTCCCCTCTTCCCTCCCGCTCGCTCTTACAGATATTTGAATTCACCAGATTGAATGGTGTCCATTTCTTTGAACCTCCGAGGGCTCTGCGGCCGGCTCGAGGGGCCTCGGGACCGATTCAAAATTTGCCGGGGTGGCACGGATCCTGCTTAGGTCAAGAGACGTTGTAAGAGCTTGAGGCCATGCAGATCAAAGCGCCTTTCCACCGTTACCGCTTCCTCAGCCTGGCGCTCTTTCTGGTGATCCTTCTGGCCGGTCTTGGCGGAACCAGCTTCCAGCACAAGGTCGACGCTTTCCAACCCCTGGGCTTCGAGGTTGTGGCCCAGGCGGGGGCATGTCGGGTCATCGGAGCGAGCGGGCCGGCCACGGGTCTCGTCGTCGGCGACGACATCCTCATGGTCCAGGGCCGGCAGTTTACGGACCCCGCGGAGCTCCGGGAGCTCTTGGTGAGCCGTCCGGAGAGCGAGGTGCTGGTGCTGCGCGGCGGCAAGCTCCTGGAGGTTGGCTACGAACGGCCACCTCTGGCGATCCAGTTTCCCTATCTGATCCTCGCCGCGGCCGGCCTCCTTTACCTCCTGATCGGTCTCTACACCACGCTGAAGGACGGTCGGTCTGCGGCGCGGCTTTTCTTTTTCTGGTGCTTCACCTCGGCGGCGCTCTACATCCTCTCCCCGGTCGCCGCGCCCCAGGGTCTGGCCGAACGTGGCGTCTTCCTGGTCGACCAGCTGGCTCGCACCCTGCTGCCGGCGTTGACCCTGCATCTCTTCCTGGTCTTCCCGACACGCCTGCTACGCGCTTCGGCGTTGCGCTTCGCCCTGCCTGGCGTCTACCTCCCGGCGGCGGTGCTCTTGGGCTACCACGTCGACCAGGTCTTCGGTGGCCGCGCCGTCTTCGGCTCCTCGGAGCGTCTCTTGACCTGGGTCGACCGGCTGGAGCTCCTGCTGATCGTCGGATTCTCATTCCTGGCGGTCTTGCTGCTCGTCGTGCGGCTTGCGGCGCGTCCCGAATGGGAGGAGCGGCGCCAGATCCAATGGATCACGATCGGCCTGGTGGGCGGGTACGTCCCCTTCTTCGCCCTCTACGTCGTCCCGTTCTCGTTGCACCTCGCCTGGCCCGAATGGACGACGCTCGTGGGGGTTACGCCTCTCGTCCTCGTGCCCCTCGGGTTCTCCTACGCGATCTTGAGGTACAAGCTGTGGGACATCGGCGTCATCCTGCGCGACACGATCTCGTACTCGCTGACGGTGTTCGTGGGGATCTTCGGCTTCCTCTTGATCCACGCGGGGATCCAGCGCGGCCTGGGCGAGGAGATGGCGATGGCGCGGAGCTTTCTGACCTTCGCGGCCGGGATCTTCATCGCCGCCGTCCTGGTGCCGACGCGCGGCGCCATTTCCGCGGGCCTCGAGCGCTGGCAGTACCGCTCTTCCCTGTCCCAGCGCCGGGCGCTTTCCAAGCTTGGCGGAGACCTGCTCCAGGAGCGCGACCTGGGACGGTTGTGCACGACGCTCCTCGACCACCTCGAGGAGGGTCTCGCGGCCCATGCGAACCTCTACCTCGTCGAGAGCATCAGCGTCCTCGCACCCGTCCGGGGAGTTCCCGAGCTACCGGCTCACCTCGGTCTGAACGACCTGGGCGAGGACCTCTGGCACCGCGACGTCCGTGGCCTCTCGGGGGTCGAGCTGCCGGCCGAGGAGCCGAGCGCCGAAACCCGGCTTTTTGGTGCCGGCTACCGGTACGCCTTTCCCCTTCGGGTGCGTGAGCACCGCGTCGGGATCCTCTTCGTCGGCTACCGCTACGACCACGAGCCACTCACGAGCGAGGACCTGGAGCTCACCCGCGGCCTTTTGAACCAGGCGGCCCTGGCGCTCGAGAACGCTCAGCTTCTCGCCGAGGTCCACCGCCGGCTGCGCGAGGTCGAGCGTCTGGAGGAGCACAATCGGGGCATCATCGAGGCTTCTCCCGCCGGCATCGCCGTCGTCGACAGCCGCGACCGGGTCGTCATGGCGAACCTCGCTTTTGCGACGCTCGTGGGCCGGCCGGAAAGCGAGCTCAAGGGCACGCGGTTGGCGGATCTCCTGGCGGTCCGCCCCCTGCCCGAGCCCGAGGACGGTCTGCTGGAGGTGAGCTACAGCGAGCTTTCCGGACGCGAGCACCACCTCCAGATCTCGACCGCGGACTACGAGAAGGGTCCCGGGGAGGAGGAGCTCAAGATCCTCGTCGTCCAGGACACGAGCGCGCGGGTCGAGATGGAGACCCAGCTGAAGGAAAAGGAGCGCCTGGCATCGCTCGGCCTTATCGCCGCCGGTGTCGCCCACGAGGTGAACACACCGCTGACCGGCATCTCGAGCTACGCTCAGATGCTGCTCGCCGGCGTCCCGGAAGAGAGCCCCCAGTACGAGATCCTGAAAAAGATCGAGCGGCAGACGTTTCGGGCGGCGCAGATCGTCTCCAACCTCCTGGAGTTCTCGCGCAACCGGCATGACGAGCTGGTGCCGGTCAACCTCGCGGCGGTGCTTGACGAGAGTGTTCGGCTCCTCGACGAGCGTTTCGCCGAGGCCGGGGTCGAGGTCGATTACTCGTCGAGCGCGGCCCGCGAGGCCGTCGGCACCGTGCCGCGCGTCCTGGGCCACGAGGGCGAGCTCCACCAGGTCTTCACCAACCTTCTGGTCAACGCCGTCGACGCCATGGCGGCCAAGGGTGAAGGCGGACTTATCCAGGTCGGCCTGAAGCGCCGCGGCGAGCGTCTGGAGGCCTCGATCTCCGACACCGGCCCCGGCGTCCCGGCGGAGCGTCTGGAGCGCATCTTCCAGCCGTTTTTCTCCAGCAAGCTGGGCAAGGGCGGCACCGGGCTGGGGCTGGCCATCACCCACAACATCGTCCGCCGCCACCGCGGCGAGATCCGGGTGACGAACCACGGCGACGGCCCGGGCTGCACGTTCACCGTCGAGCTACCCCTCCACCGCCGCGACTGAAGCGACGCGTCTCCCCTGCCTCAGGACGGAGCCGGTGACGGCTTTCGTCCCGCGAGCTGCTATGCTGGTGCGGGAGCGCTGATGACCAGGAACCCCTACAACTGGCAGAGTCACAGGCCTCGGCCCGAGGTGCCGCGCACCGAAGTGCAAGAAGCCGCCGAGGTCCTCCGGGACAACGGCAGCGCCATCGTCCTGGGCGGACGCGGCATGGGCAAGAGCGTCTTTCTGGGGCAGCTCAAGGCCGAGCTCGAGCGCGAGCCCGGAATCCGAGTGGTCCTCGTCGAGGCGCCGCCGCCCGCGCTCACGGTCGAAGCCTGTCTCGATGCCATCGCCCGTCAGCTCGGCCTACCGCGAAATCCGTTTGACTCCCGAGAGATCTTCGACGAGCTCTTCTCCCGCGACGACGCGCCCGAACGGCTCGTTCTCCTCTTTGACGAATTCGACCGTTACGCCGAGAAGGGCGACCCTTCGGCGCAGCCGCCGGGACGGGGCTTTTTCAACGACCTCGAGGCGTCGCGCCGTTCGTTGCCTCAGCTCGGCCTCCTGGCCGTCGGCTCGATCGGCATCTTCATCTTTCGCGACGTCCTGGGCTCGAGCTTCCTGTCGCGAGCGCTACACCTGCGGCTGCGTCCTCTCGTGAGAACCGACGCCCAGGCGCTCTCCACTCCATTCGCGGAGCGCGGAACGCCTCCCTCCGAGGACGTCTTCGACGCGCTCTTCCTGGCGAGCGGCGGTATCCCAGCGATTCTGACCTATGGCCTGCAACAGCTGTGGAAGCTCGACCGGGAGGCCACCGCGCGCGACGTCACCGCGATCTACAAAGACTTCGAAGAAAAGCACGAGGAGTATCTGCTCGACCTCTTGAGGGCGCTCATGGATCCGCGTCTCTCCGACGCTCCGCTCGGCGTCCTGGAGCGGATCCGGCAGGGTCCGGGTCGGATTGCGCGTAGCGAGCTCGAGGAAGCGCTCGGAAAACCGACGGGTGTCCTGAAGCTGACCCTCTCCGACGCCCTTCGTCTCTTGGAAGCGGTGGGCGCCGTGCGGCTCGAAGGCTCGCTGGTCCACGACAACCCCTTGACGGTCCATCCGATCGCGAGCTTGCTCAACCTTTCCCGAAGCTCCGCCGTGGAGGACGACCTCCGCGCCGACTTCCTCCGCGACCTGACGGAGCTGCTTGCCCAGCTCCACCGTTCGAGCGCCGACTTCTTTCGTCCAGGGACGCGGACGGGCGAGGGCAAGCGTCTGGTGCCGGAATCGGTCTTCGCGGCCCACCTGGGGCTCGGCTTCGAGCTCCTCGGCTGGCGCTCGGAACGCGAAGCGCAGCGGGGTGCCGGACGCACGGATCTCTTGCTGCGCCGCAACGGCGACACCCAGGTGGTCGTCCTGGAGGTCAAGCTCTGGGGACGTAACGACTACCGCGAAGCACAGCGCCAGGTGGAGAGCTACTGGACCGACGACGTCGCCGCCGGTGCCGTCGTCCAACTGACGGACGCGGAAGTCCCCGACTGGGAGGAGCGGTACCGGCGCGAGTGTCTGGAGCCCCTGGGTGTGACGGCGACCCAGGAGAACCCCGTCGAGGGGTCGCCGATCCGGGCGCGATTCCACTGCACCTCGGCGACGGATGACGGCCTCGACGTCGGGGTGGATCACTTCCTGCTGCGTCTGCCGCGGCGTTCGTAGGGCCTTGTGGAGGACTTGGAGATCCGTAGGATGGTCAAAGCAGCGGAGCGACATGGAATCCTGGAGAACGGACTTGGGAGTTGCGGCATGACCTCGTGGTGGACCTTGGACTGGAGGACCGGATCGTCCGGGACCCATGTTTATAGATGTAGTGACATCGCGTCCCGGGTTACTACATGTAGAAACGCGAGTCCCCATGTTGCTACATCTATAAACATCCGGGATGTTTATAGATGTAGCAACATGTTTATAGACATGGACACAAGTCAACCATGTTTATAGATGTGGAGACATTTCACGCGCCGCATATTACAGATGTTGGGCGGCGCGAAAGGCTTGTAGCAGAGGCGACAGAGATTTCAGATGAACAAAGGATGGAGATTCGAAGATGGCAAGGAAGATTAAGACAACTCAGAACCAGCCCCGGA